>CAIXXM010000071.1 GCA_903923395.1 uncultured Acidobacteriia bacterium | reverse complement strand
GGTGGTTTGGTTGCCGTAGTAGTTGTTCTTGCTCTGCAGATAGCCTGTGCGGCGGACGTCGAAGAACATGCGGTTGCGTTCGCTCATGTTGTAGTCGATGCGGCCGAGTTCGTTGTTGTAGTCATCCGGGGTGGAGGCGGTGGAGCCATAGTTGCCGAAGCCATCAGCGCGGCCACCGGCGGGGGTCACATTCGCCGAAGGGATGAACTGCAGGATGTTCTTCGCGATGGTGCTGATCTGGCTGGGCGGGATGATGTTGTTCGGGTATGCGGTACGGGTCACAACGCCCGCCGCATTGACCACGGCGCTTGCCGGATTGTAGAGCTGATAGTTGGAACCGACGGCCAGAAGCGCGGAGAAGTCACCGTTGCGTTCCGCGGCGGTGGGGACGGTGGATATATTCGTGTTCGGCTGGCTGTCCTTCAGCGATTCCCAGGCGAAGAACCAGAAGAGCTTGTTCTTGCCGTTGAAAACTTTCGGGATCCAAACCGGGCCGCCGGCGGTCAAGCCGTACTGGTTGTAGTGGGTGACGGGGTTGCCGAGTCCATTCTTGTTGTTGAAGTAGTTGTTGGCAGCGGTGGTGTTTGGCTGGTTCTGTTCGAACAGGGAGCCGTGAATGTCATTGCTGCCGCTCTTCATGATCTGGTTGAGCACGCCGCCGCCGGTGTGACCGAAGGCTGCATCGGAGTCAAAGGCATTGATTTTGACTTCCATGACGGCATCCTTGGGCGGGCTGTAGGCGAGGCGTCCGTCCCAGGTGGCATCAGGGGAGCCGTTGATGAGGATTTCGTTGGTTTGCGAAGGGGAGCCGCCGATGCTCCAACCGGCAGCGCCACCCGCATCGAAGGGGTGGATGAGACCGGGCTGACCGGTGGCGAGAACGCCGCTGGCGAGGGCGGCCAGAGCGAGGGGTGTGCCGCCGTTGAGAGGCAGGCTTTCCACTTCTTTGGTGGAGATGGTCTGGCCGACCGATGCGTTTTCCGAATTTAGCAGAGGAACGTCAGCGGAGACGGAGATGCTTTCGGCGGCGTTGCCGATTTCCAGCTTGATGTCGATGTTGACCTTGTCGCCCGCGCCGAGGTGAAGACCTTTGCGCACGTACTCTTTGAAACCGTCAATTTTCGCGGTAACGGTGTAATCGCCGGGTTGCAGGAACGGGGCATTGTATTCGCCCTTGGAATCGGTTGTGGTGTTGACGGCCGTGTTGGTGCTGATTTCGTTGACGGCGATTTTGACACCGGCTACGGGAGACCCGCTGGCATCGGTGACAAGGCCTGTGATGGTGGCCCGGAATTCCTGGCAAAGTGCCAGTCCCGGAACCAGTAGGAATAGCGCCGCGAGGCGGCGGATACTGCTGGACTGCATGGTCAAGACAAACTCCTCTAAGCAATCGGACCCCTGGGTCCGTATGCTTCACAGTTTAGCAACATTTGAGGGCCGCCAAAGGATGGCGGGGAATGATTGAGTTTGTTTGGGCGGTAGGGGAAGGAAAGGGGAGGAAAGGGGCAGGGTGGCATCCGTGGCGGGGTTGATGCCACCCTGTGTTGAGTTGCTTAGGAACGGGCGCGGCAGGCCTTGTAGATGCGGTCGACGATTTCGAGTGCGTCGTAGCCTTCTTCGCCGGCAACGGTGGGTTTGCGCTTGTTTTTGATGGCGTCGGCAAAGTCGAGGAACTGGCGTTCGAAGGGTTCGAGGGAAATCGCCATGGGGTCTGAGGCACCGGAGGCAACGTCTTTGGCAACGGGGGCCGGGTCACCGAAGTCGTCCTGCACATCCCAGGTGGTTAGACGGTCGCCGGAGATGACTGCCGTACCTTTGGTGCCGTGGAGTTCGATGCGTTCGGTGTAGCCGGGCCACATGGCCGTGGAGGCCTGGATGACACCGGTGGCTCCATTTTCATAGCGGAGCAGGGCGGTGATCACGTCTTCGGATTCGATTTTGTGCATGGCACCGAGCTGCCACATGGCGGCAACGTCGGTGACGGGACCGGCGAGCCAGCGGAGGAGGTCGACCTGATGGATCGCCTGGTTGATGAGAGCGCCGCCGCCTTCGCCGGCCCAGCTGCCTTTGACGGGGCGGGAGTAGTATTCGGCGGAGCGGAACCACTTCACATAGGCGTCGGCCTGGAGCAGTTTGCCGAGACGGCCGTCGGCGATGGCCTGCTTGAGGAATTTGCTCGATTCGTCGAAGCGGTGCTGGCAGACGACGCTGAGGAGGATGCCGCCGTCGCGCGCGGTATCGACCATCTGCTTGGCGGTTTCGATGTTGGTAGAGATTGGCTTCTGGACCTGGATATGCTTGCCGTGTTCGACGCAGGTCTTGAAGGGCTGGATGCGGAAATCGGGCAGGGTGCAGATGTCGACGTAGTCGACGTCGGGGTGGGAGCAGACCTCTTCGAAGGTGGGAACGAAGGTGGCTCCGTACTGGTCAGCGAACTTCTGACCCCAGACGGGAGAGATGTCCGTGCAGACAGTGATTTGAAATCCGATGTTCTTGTACGCGGCTGCGTGTTTGTGGGAGATAGCTCCCGTGCCAATCATTCCGACTCTCATAGGTTCCTGCCCATTATAATGAGAGCACTTTGATGGATTCGAATTTCCTGTCGTCACGCCGCGTGTTCCACACCATTCCGGGCGTTGCAGTGGTTGTGGTGTGCGGATTGCTGTCGGGCTGCAACAGTGTGTCGCCAGATGTGGCGGCCGCGGTGAACAAGCGGCCAGTCACGTATGCGGAACTGGACCGTGCTTACAAGTCGCAGTTTCCGACGAAGACGGACGGGGATTCCGACGATCAGGTGGAGTTTCGCCGCCTCGAAGTGTTGCGGAGTCTGATTGATAACGAGGTGATGTTCCAGCGGGCGGAGAAGTCCGGTTTGGTCGCTACGGATGCCGATGTGGAAGCGCGTTTGACGGAGCTCAAGGCACCGTATACGAAAGAAGAGTTTGACAAACAGTTGAAGCAATGGGGCATTACGCTCGATGAATTGAAGGCGCGGATCCGCCGCGATGAGAGTGTTAAGAAGCTTTTCAACAAAGACATTACGGCGAAGATCAACATTTCCGATGCAGATGTGAAGAGTTTCTATGAGGCGAACCGCGGGAGTTTTAATTTGCCGGAACCGCAGGTGCGGATGGCGCAGATTGTTGTGACGGCGAAGGCTGATCCCAATGTCCGCAACTTGAAGAACGACAAAGCGAAGACGGAAGATGAGGCCAAACGGAAGATTCTGGCGCTGGAAGCCAGGCTGCGGCAGGGGGAAGATTTCGCGATGATGGCGCAGAATTATTCCGAAGACCCGGTGACGACTCCGAATGGCGGGGATTTGGGCTTTTTGCCGGAATCTTCAATGGATAAGACGAGTCCGGAGCTGAAGAAACTGGTGTTGTCCTTGCAGCCTGGAGAGATGTCGAAGGTGATTCATACGGGCGAAGAGTACCGGATCATCAAGATGTTGCAGAAGGAGCCGGCGGGACAGCGGGATTTGGCGGATCCGCGGGTGCAGCAGTCCATTCGAGAGACTTTGGTGAATCGCAAGGAGACGTTGCTGAAGACGGCGTATTTTGAGATGGCGCACAGCGAGGCCAAGGTGGTGAATTACATGGCGCAGAATGTTCTGGCCAAATACGCTGGCAAGTAATAAGTCGAAACGAAAAAAGGGCCGAAGTACCGCACATATGGCGGACTCCGGCCTCTTTGTTTTTGGGTTTGGTTAGCGTCCGGCGAAGCGGCGTGCTTTGGGACGGAAGGAAGCGGCGCGGGGTTTGAAGCCTGCGGGCTTGGCAGCGGGTGTGGGCATCACGATGACCTGCGGGGTGGCGAAGACCATCTTCAATTCGGAGATGAGGCCTTCGGGCACCGGCTTGCGGTTGAGTCGTGAGTTGAGGGTGCGTTCGATGGCGCGGATCGCGTTGCGGTCCTGGCGGGTGGCGAACGTGGAAGCTGTGCCTTTGGCGCCGGCGCGGCCAGTGCGGCCGACACGGTGGATGAAGTCTTCGGCTGCCTGGGGCAGGTCAAAGTTCACGACGTGGGCAATATTGTCGACGTGGATGCCGCGGGCTGCGATATCGGTGGCGACGAGGACGCGGTAGTAGCCTTCCTGGAAACCCTTGAGAGCCTGGTTGCGCTGGCTCTGGCTGCGGTCGCCATGGATGGTGGCTGCTTTGAATTTGAGGCCGGAGAGCTTCTTCGCGAGGCGGTCGGCACCGTGCTTGGTGCGGGCGAACACGAGGAAGGAGCCGGGCTCTTCATTCAGAAGGCGTTCGAGCAGGGGGAGCTTGCGGTCCGGTTCGACTTCATAGAGCACCATGTCGATGTTGTCGGCAGGGGTGGTGGTGGAGCCGATGGTGATACGGACCGGGTCCTTCATGTGGCGGCTGATAAGGCGAAGCGCCGCACTGTTGAAGGTTGCTGAGTAGAAGAGGGTCTGGCGGCTTGCCGGGGTCTGCTTGATGATGCTTTCGACGGCGGGCAGGAAGCCCATGTCGAGCATGCGGTCGGCTTCGTCGAGGACGAGGGTCTCGATACCGGTGAGGTTGACGAGGTTGCGGTCCATGAAGTCACAGAGGCGGCCGGGGGTGGCGATGACGATGTCGGCGCCGGAGCGGAGGATCTTGAGCTGGCGGCGTTCATCAATGCCGCCGACAACAGTAACGAGGCGCACTTGGGTGCCGCCGATGATGGCCGCCATGGCTTCGTGAATCTGGATGGCGAGTTCGCGGGTGGGGGTGAGGATCAGGGCCTGGGGCTTGTTGGAGCGGGGGGCGTTGACGACACGCTCAAGCATGGGGAGGGCGAAGGCAAGAGTTTTGCCGGTGCCGGTCTGAGCCGTGGCGACGATGTCGTGTCCCAGAAGTGCTGGCGGGATGGACTGGGCCTGGATCGGGGTGGGTTGTTCAAAGCCCTGTGCTGCAAGGTTTTTGCGCAGAACGGGGGAAGGGATCAATTCGGAAAAAAGTTTCATTCGTTGTTTTGGTTGAGGAAGAAACGCCGGGAACACGGAAGGGGGTAAATCGTACGTGCGGAATTACTTCTTGTACTTCTTCAGTGTAGCGCACATTGGGTCAAAAGTGTAGCGTGTGCTAAGACGAGTCGCAGATTCGCCTCGCGACCGAACAGGTGTAGCGGATGTTTGAACAACTATCCGGAGGCGGAATTCCATTCGGTAAGCAGTGGCGGTCATGGAAGATGACCGGATTCGTCATTGATGGAAAGACTCATCGATGAGGAGTTCTGTGTCCGTCGGAGGAAGATCAAAAAGGCTAAGCCTGGAATCACGATGGCCCCCACTGCAGCCAGGAACCAACCACGCTGGTCCGAGGGCAGGTCACTTTGTCCTGTCCTCACGAATCTCTTTATCCGCTCGATTTGACTTCCTGTCATTTGGTAGCTTTTGTAGAGTCCCGCCTCGCTGACGCGAAACACAGTACCGAATTGTTTTGTTCGAAAGGTTACCCTGCCGTCTTCGATCCCAATGGATTCCAATTCAATTTCGTCGCTCTGTCCCAACGGATCACGACACCAGAGATGACCTTCTGTTGTAAACGTGCCGCTAAGTTCAGGACCCGGATGTATTAGGAGTTTCTGTGAGAATTCGCATGACAAGCCATCACTCATTGACAACGGGCGGTAGCGTTCGACCGTTTGGGTGGTGCTGCATGCGCCAGTAAGCAAGATGGTTGACACGAGGATCAGAATGTGTGACTTCACCGTGGTCTCCTTGAACAATTGACCGCTGCCGCGAGTTTCGCGGTGGAACCGATATCACCAACACTGCGGAGCATTAGCCAATTCATTCCGCTTCCGTACCCAACTTATCTTCATTTGCTTCAGGACCGCAGGCAATGGGATTGCCGATTGGAACGGGATTGGAAATACGCGTGATAGGGGGAGCGTTACAGCGCACTATGGGAAGCCAAGACCCGAGATAGCAGCATTCACGAGTTTTCTTCAGGAAAATTCGCTTTCTTTTCATGATGTTAGGCGTTGCGGGTGCGCAAAAGTGCTCTGTGCCGGTGTTAGTTTCTGAGCAGGAAGAGATTGACTTCCGCACGGGGGAATGATGGCTGGGAAGCAGGCAGGAAAGAATCCGGCAGGGCGAGCCGCTCCGAAGAAGGCGACCCGGAAGAAAGCTGCGCCGAAGAAAAAGGCCGTTGCCAAGGGCGTGACGAAGAGTTCCAAGGCTTCCGCGAAGAAGCCGGAAACGATGGAGCAGCGCGTGGCGGAGGCGATTGAACACGCAATTGAAAAGTTACAGGGAAAGCTGATGGAGGAGAACGCAAGGCCTTCGGTCAGCGATCTGGTGCGGTTATTGCAACTCAAAAAAGATTTGGAAGGCGATATGCCGAAGGACGTTCGTGTTGTGTGGGTGGATGAATGGAAAGACGAACCAGCGAACGACAAATAAAGTACAGTCCGTTGCCGAGCCAGAAGAAGTTTCATGGCTCGAAGGCGAAGATCAAGGGCTTTTCGGGGCCGATTGGTTCCGGCAAGAGCCAGGCCCTTTGCCAGGAGGCGATCCGGCTGAGTTATCTGAATCCGGGACGGACGGGGCTGATCGGCGCGCCAACCTATCCCATGTTACGGGACTCGACGCTGACGAGTTTTTTGGAAGTTCTGCAGGAGAGTGCGATTCCTTATGAGTTGAACAAAGGCGATAACACGCTTTTGATGAAGGACTCGGGATCGCGGATTCTGTTGCGGTCACTGGATGAGTTTGAACGTTTGCGCGGTACGAACCTGGCGTGGTTTGGCGTAGATGAGCTGACTTACACGCAGGAAGAGGCGTGGCTGCGATTGGAAGGACGTCTGCGGGACCCGAAGGCGACGGTGCGGTGTGGCTTTGCGGTGTGGACTCCGAAGGGGTTTGACTGGGTTTACCGCAAGTTCATTCAAGATCCGCCGGAGGGGTATGAGACGATCCGGGCGCAGGCATTTGAGAACCGGCACCTGACGTCGCAGGTTCCTGACTTCTATGAGCGGCTGAAGTCGAGTTACAACGAACAGTTTTACCGGCAGGAAGTGCTGGGTGACTATCTGAACCTGCAAGGCGGGATGGTTTACAGTTCGTTTGACCGGCGGCTGCATGTCAAAGAAGTTACTTTGAATCCGAACTTGCCGGTTCTCTGGGCGCTGGATTTCAATGTGGACCCGATGTGTTCGGTGGTTGTTCAGATTGCATCGAACGGTGAAATCCAGGTATTGGATGAGATCGTGCTGCGCCGGGCGACGACGCCGATGGCGTGTGATGCGTTTGCCGAACGCCTGGGACGGATACCGGGTGCTGTGCGGGTTTACGGAGATGCGTCGGGCGCTGCGATGCAGACGACTGGTTCCTCTGATCACCAGGTTTTGCGCGAGTTCTTCCGGCGGGAGGGCGCGAATGTCGAGTTCCGGATGCCGAGGGCGAATCCGCCTGTGCGCGAGCGGGTGGCACTTGTGAATACGAAGTTACGGAATGCGTATGACGAGATCCGGCTGGTGGTTCACCCGAAGTGCAAGGAGTTAATTGCGGACTTCGAGCAGGTGGGGTATGTGGAGGACACGATGCAGATCGATAAGAACCGGGACCGGATGAGGACGCATGTTTCCGATGCGCTGGGTTACCTGATTTGCCAGGAGTGCGGGCCGAAGACAGGGCCGGTTTCCGGAGGGCGGCTGATTTGAAGCGGAGCGAAAAGATGAATTACCAACATATCGAGCAGGAGCATCCGGAGTTCGTGAGGAGCCAGAAGATCTGGCGGCGCTACCGCGATCTGTATGCCGGAGGCGAGCAGTTCCGGGAGCGGGCGGCGGAGTATCTGGTCCGGCGTCACCGTGAGCCGGCGGATGTTTATCACGAGCGGCTGGACAGGGTTTTTTATGAGAACTATGTCGGCTCCATCATTGACTGGTATGCCGCTACTTTGATGCGGCGGAGTCCGGCTGTGGAGTTCGAAGGCACCGATGAGAGGGCGAAGGAGTTCTTCGGCAGTTTCTCTGAGAACTGTGATTTGACGCATTCGACACTGACGCAGTTCATGAAGCAGCAATTGATTGATGCGCTGGTTTGTGGACGGTCGTATGTGGTTGTGGACTTTCCCAAGACCGGAACTGCTCCGAAGACGCGTGCCGAAGAGGAAGCGATGGGCCGCAGCCGCGCCTTCCTGGTGAAGTATGGCGCTGATGAATTGATCAACTGGAGCGTGGATGCGCTTGGGGAACTGGAATGGGTTGTTTTCCGCTCGTCTGTAACACGGCAGGACAGCGTGCAGCAATTCGGCTGGAAGACGGAGCAGCAGTGGCTGTATTACGACCGGGAGCAATTCCAGAAGTTTGTGAAGAAGGAGGGCGGTGGCGTTGAACTTGTGGAGGAAGGTCCACACGGGTTTGCCGCGCTGCGCCGGGTACCGGTCTTCGAGATCAAGGTAAGTGATGGATTGTGGCTTACCAACAAGGCGGCGTCACTGCAGATGGAGCATTTCAATAAGTCGAATGCTTTGGGGTGGGCGCTGACGATGGGGTTGTTCGCCATGCCTGTGGTGTTCACGAATAAGGAATGGAACCAGGTGCTTGGCGAGAGTTACTACATCCACCTGGGGCCGGATGACAAGTTTGGCTGGACGGAGCCGGCGGGGAATGTATACCAGCTGGCGGCGGATAATCTGAACCGGCTGAAGGACGAAATTTACCGGGTATCTTACCTGATGATGCAAGCCGGGGATGGCTCCTCAGGGCGGGTGTCCGGTTTGAGCAAGCAGTGGGATTTCAGTGTTACCGAAGAGATTCTGCGGGCTTACGGGGATGTGGTGAAGACTGTGATGCGGGACATACTGCAGACGATTGCGGATGCGAGGCAGGACGGACTTACGGTCCATGTGACCGGGCTCAATGAGTTCGACATCTCCGATTTTTCGGCGGATGTTGATGATGCGCAAAAACTGCTGTCGCTGGGGATCGAATCCGAGACCCTGCGGAAGCAGGTATTCAAGCGGGTTGCGTTGAAGTATCTGAGCGATGTGCGGCAGGACACAAAGACACGCATCGTGGAGGAGATTGACGCGATTCCGCAATAACGGGGGTGTATGGAAGAAACGGTGAATGTGCATGCGATCGTGCAGCAGGCGATCGATGAATACATGAAGCAGGATACGGTGCGGCGGGAACCGGCATACAAGGCGGAGCTGCACGAAGAGCGACGTCGCCGGGAGCAGTTGGAAAAGCGCTTGAACGAGATGGCTGAAGAGAACAAGCGCAGCCGTGCACTGGCGGAGGAAGCACAGAGGAGTGCGACGATCCGGTCTGAACTGCAGCGTTTGGGGGTCATGAAGGTTGACCTGGCATACAAGGCAGTGCAGGACGGGATACAGCGGACCGAAGACGGCCGTCTGGTGGCGCGCGGTGATTCGGGAGAACTGCCGGCCAGCGAATATCTTGCGCGGTTTGTGCAGGATAATCCTGAGTTTCTGCCGGCACGGATACCGGGAGGATCGGGCGTGACGGGCGCGCAGAAATCGGGCGGGCAGGTTACGGGCGGGACGGTGGATCTGGATCAGATCAATCCGTCAATGAGCAAGGAAGAACTGGAAAGGGTACGGCAGGAGATTCTGCGCGTGGCCCAGCAGTCGCTTCGGTAGGACAGAAAGAAACAACAGGGACATACCAATGTTCGTGCGGGCTCCGTATGTGAGCCGCAGGGGCGGAGTTATGTCCCTTTTTGTTTTCAGTGAGGAGAAGAAAAACGAATGCCAGCTATTACGTCAGCAAATGTAGCAAATGCGATTGTCAAACTGGTGGCCGCGGACGCGCTTCCGGCCCTGGTGGGGAACCTCGTGATGGGGAACCTGGTCAACCGCGACTATGAACCCACTCTTGCGCAGGCGGGCGATACGGTCAATGTGCCGATCGCACCGCAGCTTGTGGCGAATAATCTCGCCGAAGGTGGTACGGTGCAAACCCAGGCGGCCTCGCTTGGGAATGCGCAGATCGTCCTGAACACCCATGTGGAAGCGACGTTCCAGGTGCCGGATGTTACGAAGGTGCTGGCGGTGCCCGACCTTCTGAAGGTCTACATGCAGCCCGCAGTGATTGCGATTGCCGAGAAGATTGAAAGTGATCTGCTCGGTCTTTACGCGGGTTTCACTGCTAACTCGCCGCTGGGCACCGCCGGTACGCCGATCACGGAAGCGATTCTGGATCAGGCGGAAACGGCGTTGTTCCAGGCCAAGGTGCCTTCGAGCGATCCGAAGTATCTGGTGGTGGACAGCAACACTTACTCCGCCATGCGCCAGATTCCGCGGTTCAGCGAATTCCACACCTGCGGTGATGCGGGCTTGCGCACCATGATCGACGGCACGATCGGGAAGATCAAAGACTTCTATGTCTTCCGGTCGCAGTATGTGTCGAAGACGGGCAGTTCACCGCTGAGCACGCATAACCTTGCTTTCTGCAAGGATGCGATCGGGCTCGTCATCCGGCGTCTGCCGCAGCCGCTGCCGGGCACCGGCGCGATTGCCGAATACGCTGAGCTTGGCAACTTCGGTATGCGCGTCACGATGAGCTATCAGCCGAACACGCTGGCACAGCAGTTCACCGTGGATGTGCTTTACGGCGCTGCGATTCTGCGCAACGGTTTCGCCTGCCAGGTTACCACCTAGGCAAGCGGGCTGGTGGTGGATTTCTTTGGGCGGAGCAGAAGATGCTCCGCCCGTTTTGTTTGCTGAGATTCGGTTTCAGGGAGGAATGTAGAGATGGATTTGCGGGCATATTACAGGAAAGTTCGCGAGGCGGAAGCCGGCTTGGATGGTGAGCATGTGGTGGTCGTGAGTCTTTCCACGCCGGAAGGCGGGAAGGCAGGCGTTCGCACGGAGACGCCACGCCTGGTTGCGGCCAAGCTCATTGCACTGGGGAGTGCGAGGGCGGCCACGGAAGAAGAGACGGCTGCGTTCGAGAAAGAAAAGTCCGAGGCTAAAGTACGTTGGGAGCAGGAAGAAGCTGCACGGCGAATGCAGGTGGTTGTGATTCCCTCGAATGAGTTGAAACGCAAGGAGCGGGGGTAGAAATGGCGCTGTTCATGGATGGGCCGGCGTGCACGGTGGATGACCTGACGGCCCATGATTCCGGATTGCTGGATACTGCTCTGACTGAGGGTATCGATGTTGCGAAGAAGATACAACTTGCCGTGGAGGAGATGACTCCGGAATTGCAGATATGGCTGGACAGGCGACGCTACTACGGTGCGCCGGTCTGGCAACCGGTTTTGAAGATGCAGCAGGTGGTTGTTACTCCGGCTTTGCGGCGGTGGCAGCAAATGCTCGCGTTGACACTGTTTTACCGGGATGCGTACTTCAGTCATCTCGTCGATAGATATCAAGCGAAATGGCAGGCCTACGCGCAACTCACGACGGAGGCACGGGAGCGCTTTGTGGATACCGGACTGGCAATCGCCCAGTTACCTGTGCCGCAGGCCGGATTGCCGGTGTTAGGCAGCGCTGCCGGGCCGCAACCGGGTGGAACTTACTATGCCTCGGTCTCCTGGTTGAATATACAGGGTCTGGAAGGCCAGGCTTCGCCGGCTGCGTCCCTTACGGTCAGCGATGGCAATGTCATGACGGTTGTTCCCGGGGCGGATTATCCGGGTGGTAACTGGAATGTTTATGCGGGTACGTCGCTCGATGGAATGTATCTTCAGAATCCGGAACCGCTGGGTGCCGGTGATATGTGGTCCTTTGTGCCGGGGGCGGTGACATCGGGGCAATTGCTGAGTGCGGGGCAGAATTCAGATTTCGTGATTCCGTTAATCCGGACATCACTGCGAGGTTAAGTCATGGCGGGAATCAGTGGGATGTTGACGGCGGCCGTGGCCGGTCTCATGAGTGCTCCGGGCGATGGCATGACGGTTCGGGCAGCTGCCATACGTGCTGCCGCGGGAGGGGCACCGTTGGTGCCAATCCGGCAGATCACACAGCAGAACGTGGGTGTGGAAACCAGTGACAAGAGCGGGTTGGCAAAGTACCCGGCTGCCCTGGTCTACTGCGACAAGCTCGGGAACAAGCTGCGGGAGAAATTCCGGCAGTTTTCAGGAACAGCGTCCATGGTGGTTGAGATTCGATATTCGCTTGACCGGCTGGACAACATTGAAACCGAGTTGCAGGTTTATGTTGACGCGGTCTGTGCTCTCTTGGATGACCACCGGGGTGACTGGGGCGACGGGGCATTTTACACGGGTGGATACGAAGTAAGTTACGAAGCCGCGACGAAGGGCGGCAAGAATTTCCTGCAAAGGGCGAAAGTCAAATTTGACGTGGAGGTCAGCAAGTAGGCGATGGCATACATATCATCAAGCGCGAACCGCTGGTATTGCGCGAAAGAAAGTGTCTACGGACAGATACCGACGGTTGCGGCGGCGAATCGAGTACCAGCTGTCAAGCTGACTGCCCGTCAACAGAAGGAAAAGACGGCGCGGAAGGACAAGTCCGGGAGCCGCACATGGCAGGGGAGTCCGGCTGGTGTGAGAAAGCAAACCAGCTTTGAGATGACCACTTATCTGCGGGATTGGGCGGATATGACCACTCTACCTGCGCACGGGCCATTGGTGGAGGCTGCTCTTGGTGCTCCAGGTAACTTGTGGGCTGGGGGAACTGCGGATGCGGGGTGCACGGCGTCGAATGTGAAGTTCACTTCACCGCACGGGTTGAACCCGGGTCAGGCGGTTACGTTTGGGAATGAGATCCGGTTTGTTGCGGCGGTTGCTGATAACAAGACCATTCTGTTGAATGTTCCGTTCAGCTCGGCACCGGCGACGGGGGCGCAAATCGGGAGCACCGCTACTTATACGCCATCGCTCGAATTGCCGAGTGTGAGTATCTTTGACTACTGGAGTCCGTCTACGGCTGTACAGAGGGTGTTTGCGGGGGCGGCGGTGGATCAGTTCAAGATCCAGATCAACGGTGATTATCACCAGTTTGATTTCAAGGGCGTGGCGCAGGATGTGATTGACAGCGCGTCGTTCCAAAGCGGGGAAGGGAATGTGCCGACTTTCCCGGCAGAGCCTGCGGGCGGTGCGAATTACAGTTATTCGATCGTGCCCGGGAATCTTGGCCAGGTGTGGATCGGCGCGGTGCCGTCACAATTCCTGACGGTCTCTGATGCTTCCATTCAGGTCAATAATCATCTGGAAATGCGGGGACAGGAGTTTGGGTATGTGCTCCCCAGGGCGATCTCGCCGGGTTTGCGGGAGGTGAGCGTGGCGCTCGAACTGTTTGGACAGGATGATTCCGCAACGGCGGCACTCTACCAGGCGGCCCGGCAGCATGTTCCGGTGAGCCTGATGATTCAGTTGGGGCAAAGCGCCGGCCAATTGACAGGCATCTATTTGAAGAGTCTTGTTCCTGAAGTTCCGGAGTTTGATGACAGTGACAAGCGGCTCAAGTGGAAATTCCGGGACATCCGGGCGCAGGGTACGGCGGACGACGAAATCGTTGTCGCCTTTGGGTAGATGGTTATGCAATGGGAAAGTGTCAAGCGCAAGGAGTCACTGGTCTCTGCTGGTGTCACTTACGTCGTCCGGAGGATCAGCTTCGGGCGGCGTATGGAGTTGATGGGCCGCATCCGGGATTTGGCTGCGCGCCTGGAATACTTTGAGGCTGGACGTGATGAGAAGAACGTCATGGAGGCCAGTCTGCTTGCAGGTCAGATCGACCGCATCTATCTGGAATGGGGACTGGAAGCGGTGGAGGGCCTGGTCATTGACGGGACACCCGCGGAGTGCCGAACGTTTCTTGACATGGGTCCGGAGGAGTTAGTGCACGAAGCACTGGAGTATGTGCGGGCCGAGTGCGGACTAAGTGAGCAAGAAAGAAAAAACTGATTACCGCGTTCCACTATCTTGCGGCCTCCCCGGCGGCAAGCCGTGCCGGGTGGGATTGCGGGGAATGCAGGCGGCAGGGGCTTGAGGTGTCACGGCGCTGCGGTTTTCTTAAGGAGTCGGAGCGGGGAGTACGCCGGGTGGTGTGGCTGCGGAAGCAGGTGGCTGCGGAGGAATGTCCGAAGTCTCTGATTACGGCAGAAAGCACCGGATGGGTGGAGGAGTTTCTGGTGCGCAACCGGCTTGGCTTCGGGGAAGTAAGGGACTTGGAAGCGCGGACAGCGGAGGCGTTCGTGATTTTGCAGGGTGAATTGGAAGGGGAGACAAAAGATGCGGCATCACATGATTGAAGAGACTTTTCGTGCGATCCAGCCGAAACAGAAGGGTGTGCCATCGGCGCCGGCGATTAGTGTGGCATCCACTGGTGACGGTGCTTCCTTTTCGGGCGCGCTCTCACAGGCCGCCCAGGAGATTGCCCAGTTACGGCAGGCATATCAGGCACAAGCGAATCTGATTCAGGCCAATACGCAAGCGATAGAGAAGACCGGCACTTCGAATCAGGGCAGCAGTGGTGGTGTTCTTTCCTCGCTGGGGGGGCTGGCAGAAAAGATATTCGGCGGTAGCTTGCTTGGAATTCCTTCGCTGATCAGTGGCATCTCAGACCTCTTCGGAGGGGGGGCAAGTACACCTCCACCGCTGCCTTTGTACACACCGGCGCCCTCCATTCAACTGAATGACACGATTCGGAATGGTGCCGTGTCTGTGGCGTCCGCGGGCGCTTCGAGTATGGTGTCCGATAGTCTTGCGCCCAGCATTGGGAACACATCGCTGCCGAGTGGAAATCCGGCAGGAACCGGTGGCGCTTCGGGCATTTCGAATGGCTTGACTTACCAGCCGCAGGTTACCGTACAGATCCAGGCGCTGGACAGCCAGTCGATTATGGCCCGCAGTAGTGATATCGCGGATGCCGTAAGAGAAGCGGTGTTGAATCTTCATCCTTTGAGCAGTGTCATGGGAGAGCGATGACATGGCCGCTTTTCCATATCTAAAGACCGGGGCGGTGGCGCAGTATCCTTTGGGGTCCGGCAACGCCTATGCGACACAGGAGGTCGTATTTCTGAATGGAACGAGACAGGTCTTTTCGACTTCTGTTCCATTGCGACGCTGGAAGTTGGAGCTTGCGGGCCTGGATGCGGCAGAGGCGGAGTCAATACATCAGTTCCTCGAAGCGCAGAACGGGGAACCCTTCTCGTTCACAGATCCGGTAACTGGCGAAACAGCGAATAAGTGTGTTGTTGCGGGTGAGGCAAGGACCGGGTTGGATGTTGGGTTGCGAAGCACCTCGGTGTTGGCGATTGCGGAGGTGTTATGAGCTGGTATCCCCAATTGCGAAGTGGCTCCTCTGTGCAACTGCCGTTCACCCGACGCCGGAAGTGGCGCCGGATCGAAAATGCGCTGGAGAGCGGGGAACTGGTCTATCTCGATGACACCCATGGCGGGGTCGTTCGATGGCAAATGACTTACGAACTGCTGAGTGATTCTGAGGTCTCTGACCTGAAGTCATTCTTTATGGCAGCGAGAGGAAAGTACGGTACGTTCGGGTTCGCTGATCCACTGGTGAATCTGGCGGGGGGCAGCGAGGATCTGAGCCGGACGGAGTGGAGTGCCGGAACGATGTCCCGTACGGGAAGTAATGCTGATCCAGTTGGCGGCACTTCGGCATGGCTTGTCAGTAACAGCTCTGCCGGTATGCAAGAACTGCAGCAGACGATCCAGGTTCCCGGTGCAGTCTGTTGCTGCTTTAGTTTTTGGGTCAGGTCGTTGGCTTCCGCGGCTGTTGTGATCCGGCGGGACTCGGTGACAACGACGGTCAATGCCAATTCCAACTGGCGGCGGGTCTGGCTAAGCGGGACGGGCAGTCTGGCATCAGCGGCCTCCACGTTTGCGGTTCAGGTGCCGGCGGGAGCATCTATTGAGGTGTGGGGATTCCAGATCGAGACACAACCCTTTCCCGGGAAGTATATGGCGGCGACTGTGCCAGCCGGGGTGTATTTGAACACTAGCTTTGACCAGGATGAGTTGGAGATTGTGGCGACTGCGCCAGGTCTGTCTTCCTGCAACGTGAAACTAATTTCGAGATTGTGACGGCAGACTCATGCAAAATCCATTCACCACTAAAGAAATAGCGGCGGGAGACACCCCCATCTTTCTGTTCGACCTGTTGTTGTCAGACTTGATGGCACTGCATTGGAGCAGCAGGACGATTGCATGGAACGGCGCGACTTACAGTGGCCGGATCATCAAACACAATCTGTTTGATACTCAGCTCGATTCGGATACTGGAATTGGCGGTGTGCCGAAAGTATGTTTCGAGGTGGCCAATGCGGATTCGGTGGTTTCGGAGCTGCAGGCAAGTACGGGCTTCAAGGGGGCGATCGTCACCATCCGCGTGGTGTTTGTCGATGTGTTGAGTGCAGCTGTTACTTCAGATCCGGTATTGATCTTTCAAGGGGTTGCCAATCCGCCAGAACAGATCCGGGAAAATTCGGTCCGGTTGAGTGCTTTGAATCGTATGTCGATGCAACGGGCCGTATTGCCTGATGTCCGGGTGCAGAGGATGTGCCCATGGCGCTTCCCGGCGACTCCGGCACAGCGGCTCGTTGCGATCGATGGGGCCGAGCGCGGGCGGTACTCGCCGCTCTACCGTTGTGGCTATTCGGCTGATCAGACGGGTGGGACGGGAAACATGAACGGCACTGTTCCGTACACGTCATGCGCAAATACGCGTAGCGATTGTGAAGCGAGGGGCATGTTTCACAGTGATTCGTCTGGAAGGTCCACGGGGCGGTTTGGGGGGCTGGAATATGTACCGGCAAGCATCCTTGTGCGGGGCAATGGACAGGCTGGCTACCAGTTATCTGCGGTGATCGACAACCAGGCAAGGTACAACGACAGTGTGCCGCTGATTTATGGGACGCAGTGGCATAGTCCGGACGTTGTATTTTCCCGGAACGATGGAAATCTGACGCGTATGGAGGTGTTACTGGGGATGGGTGAAATTCAATCCATCCTGCAGGTTGTGGTGGCTGGCGTGGAGATTCCCGCTGGTCAGGCTGGGGTCAATATGACGTCCACCGGCTGGTACAACGTTGTGAATTGGGGCTCCAGAAACGGTGTTCAGAACGGGGATTTCGCGGATGGCAGCGGGAACCCGCTGGGTGATCCGTACGGGAGCATGGCTTATCTGTCTGTTGTGGTGCCGAACCGCGTGACAAGTGGCAATAGTCTGCCGCAAATACAGGTGCTGATGCAAGGCCTGAAGTTATACACATTCGATACCAGCGGTAACTTTGTTAATGAGGTCTTCAGCAGTAATCCAGCCTGGGTATTGTTGGATGTGTTGATGCGCAGTGGCTGGACTTTGGACGAACTGGATAAAAGGAGCTTTGCGCGCGCGGCCGTTTACGCAGACCAGCTGATCTCCGTGACAGACCCTGCCGGCGGGACCGTACAGATCCCACGATTCCAATGCAACTTTGCGCTGAAGTCCAGAGTGAGTGCCGGGGAGGTGATCCGGAGTATCCGGAATAACTCGCGGATGTACCTTGTGCAGAACGGACAGGGGTTGATAGAAGTCCGGGTGGAAAATACGATGGCATTGCAGCAACCGGCGAAGCCTGCGGGAACTAATGCGCTGTCATCTTATAGCGGCGGCTGGCCGGCGTACGAGTTTGATGAAGCCTCGATTGCCCGGAATAAGGATGGGTCATCGAGTGTCGTTTTGTCCTGCAAGGCCGCGGCTGATTCTCCGAACCGGCTTTCGATCGAATTCCAGGACAGCTTCAATCAGTATCAGCAGGACAGTCTTTCCCTGGCGGACGGTGATGACCAGGATCTGTGCAAAGCTGAGGTTGCACTGCAGTATGATGCCGCGGGCGTATCCACATTCAGCCAGGCGGCGAGGGTGTTGTTGCTGGCCTTGAACAAAAGCATAGAGGGAAACCGGTACATCTCGTTTGAAACCAGCGTGAAGGCATTGGGCCTGTTGCCGGGTGATTTGATTACTGTCTCCTACCAGAAGGAGGGCTTGACCCGGGTCCCGTTCCGGATAACGAGAGTAACTCCGGGGGCGAGTTTCCGTACTGCGGTGATTACCGCCCAGATTCACGATGATGCCTGGTATTCCGACAGCACGGATGTGTTAGCGGGGGCTTTGGGTAAGCAGCCGGGGCAGGGGACTGGTTTGCCCTCGCCGCTGGCGGGCGTCACTGCTGATTCAAGCGGAATTTTACAACTGGGATTTACCGAGAAGGAAATGACTGGGACGGATGGTTCTCCCACGGTCCAGTTGGGCGTATCTTTTTTGACGTCTTCCAGTCAAAAGGGGACACTGGCTGCTCCGTTGTTAGGATTTGTGCCAGTGGTTTCGGCCTCGGGGGGGACTTTGGCGGCCGGGACCGCTTTCTATTACGCGATTAGCGCGGTGGACTCGGGTGGTTTGGAAGGTGCCAAATCGTTTGTGGTGCAGGCTGTAACATCGGGCGCGGGTGACCAAAGCTCTGTGTCGCTCGGTGGCATATCGCTGCCGGCCGGAAGCACGGCATTCCACGTCTACCGGGGGACAGATCCCCGTGCTTTATTCAGGATTGCTTCGAGCGTGGCACCCTCCTCCTCTTATACGGATACGGGAATTGCCGCACAGGCTGTCTTGTCACCTGATGCGGCGTTCGATCATGCGAATCTCTACTGGCGGTGGGAACTGCTTCCAGAAACGCCTGTGACTGGCGTTTCCGCGGGAAGTCTCACGCATTCCGGTTCTGCATTCCAGGTGAATCAATTCGCGGGGGCAGTTCTTCGGATTACGTCAGGGCCGGGAGCGGGGCAGGAACTGCAGATTACGTCGAATACCTCAGATACCATTCAATTTGCAGGAAGTTGGAGAGTGGCTCCGACGAGCTCTTCGAAATTCGTGGTGGGTGAGGGCGGATGGCGGTTCGGGGCCAGCGGCTTAACGAGTCCGGTTTTCCTTGACGTGCCTGAGCGGATTGGGAATGGAGTGCAGGTGATGGTTCTTGCAGCGGATGTTGCGGGTGTGGAAGCACCGCGCGATATTTCTCCGGTTTCGCGATGGATCCTTGGGGCTTCCGGGTTGTTGTCTGCGGACAGCGGGGTGCCGGGCTTGCCGTTCTTTGGGGCTGCGGTCGCTCCCAGGCAACCGGGTGCCGTGGAGCTTTCACAGGTTTCATTCAGCGGTTTGGCGAACACCAGAGGCATCACTTCCGGTAGTTTCCGGTTCCATTTCTTCGATGAGCTGAATGGAACTACGGCGGCTATCGCGGCGGATCTTACGGCAACCACAACTTCTGCCGTGATCAGCCCTTCGCCTGCGGCTGGGCAACTGCTGCAGATTGAACAGGAGGTGATTGGCGTCACCTCGGTGGGGTCGGGCGGCATCTGTCAATTGCAGCGCGGCGTTCAAGGTACGAACGCTGCCGGGCATTCCGCAGCTGCGAAGGTCTACCTGCTTTCCTTGCAGGATGTTGTATTCCTGTTTGATCGCGATTTCTTTGGCTCCGCGGCTTCCGGGACTTGGAATGAGCTGGTTTCTTTGCCAAATGCCAGGGTCGCCAGCGTTGAACTCTACGTGACAAACGCGTTTGGTAACTCGCCGACTGCGGTGAATCCGTACACTTCGCTCACGGATGGAGGTTTGCGGACTCTTTCGGGCGGGCAGATCGGATTCCAGGTTGCGGGTTATTTGGCGATTCAGACCGGTGCCGCGCCTGATGTCATGGTTGATCGGGACAGGACGACAGGAGGCATCTACGCCATTGTTCGCGGTGCTGCTGATGGCACTGGTATCGATCTGCAGATCGATCGCAATGGTGCGCCGTACTGCGGTCTGCAAATCAATGCCGGTTCGACGGCCTCGGCGACGGTAAGCGGGTTTGGTTTGGCGGCACTTCGCGCCGGAGACAGGTTGAGCCTGGATGTGACTGGAGTCGGCAGCGGAACGCCGGGTAACGATCTGACGGTAGTCATATCGCTGTAAAGACTAAACTGGTTATTTGCTGCTCGTTCAGAACGTATCCAAGCTCTACCGTTTATACAAGAGTCCCTTCGACCGGCTCCGGGAGATGAATCCCCTGCAGTCGGCGCCATTGCACAGTGATTTCTGGGCATTGCGGGATATCAGTTTTTCCGTGGAGCAGGGGGAGATCGTAAGTTTGGTCGGCCCGAATGGCTGCGGGAAGAGCACGCTCCTGCAGGTAATCAGCGGGATTCTCCAGCCGACGACCGGGCGAATCACAGCAAAGGGACGCATCGCTGCCCTGTTGGAGCTTGGGGCGGGCTTTAATCCTGAGTTTTCGGGGCGTGAAAACGTTTTGATCAACGGCGAGATCATGGGTGTGAGCCGCGGGGAGATGGAGGAAAACCTCCCGAGAATCGAAGCCTTTGCGGAGATTGGGGAATTCATCCACCGCCCGGTGAAGGAATATTCGAGCGGTATGTATGTACGGCTTGCCTTCTCAACCGCGATTCACGTCAACCCGGACATTCTCATCGTCGACGAAGCGCTCGCGGTTGGGGATGCCGTGTTCGCGAACCGCTGCATCCGGAAGTTTGAGGAACTGCGGGAGAAGAAAACGACAGTACTTTTTGTTTCGCATGATCTTGGACTGGTGAAGCAGCTTTCGCAGCGGGCGATCTTTCTTCTCAACGGCAGAATTGAGGCCGAGGGCGAACCCAAGCATGTGATCGATAAGTACATTGGCGTGGTGCTGGAGCGGCAGAAAGCATTCGAACGGTCGGCACCGGCGGAGCGGCTGAAAGCCAGTAACCGCCATGGTGATGGATC
The DNA here is from genome assembly GCA_903923395.1 of uncultured Acidobacteriia bacterium. Classification (GTDB taxonomy): domain Bacteria; phylum Acidobacteriota; class Terriglobia; order Bryobacterales; family Bryobacteraceae; genus BOG-234. The sequence goes on along the minus strand of CAIXXM010000071.1, from coordinate 54,343 downwards.
AAGCGAAATTCTGGATGTCGCGCTGCTGAATGAAGCGGGTGAGGAAATCGGTGTGGTGACGAGCGGCCAGCAGGTTGCCGTCCGAATCCGCGTGGCCTTTCACCTGGATGGTGTGGAGCCCATGGTTGGCATACTGTTGCGCAACCGCATCGGCATGGAGATCTACGGCACCAATACTGCGATCGAGGGCAAGAGTCTCGGGGTATTTTCCAAGGGCGAGACACTGGAGTTGGTTTTCCGCATTGCTTGCTGGCTGACGCCGCAACAGTACACCTTGACCGTGGCCACACAACACTCGGACGGTTCCAGCCATGACTGGCTTGATGATGCGCTCGCGTTTGAGGTTGTTTCTGCCCGGCAGGCGGCGGGAGTTGTGGACCTCCGGGCCGGGATTGAGTGGAAAAGGGAGCCGGCACGGTGATTGCGAGACTGAAGCTTAAGGTGAAACCCGGAGCCAGGGTCACAGGCTTCCAGGGCAGGCTGGGGGACGCATGGAAGCTCTGCGTGCAGGCTCCGCCCGTGGAAGGCAAGGCGAACGAAGCGGTGCTCCGCTACCTGGCTGACTTTCTGGATGTGCCGAAAACAAACATCCAGCTTCTTTCCGGTCAAACGAACTCCATAAAAGTATTGGAAATAAGCGGTATTTCCTCCGAGGCACTGGAGCGCGCTATCCTCGAAACGCATGGATCTTGAACGGATTCAAGACGCACTTCAGCGTCAACAACTCGACGGCTGGCTCTTTTTTGATCACCACGACCGCGACCCTCTTGCCTACCGCGTTCTGGGATTACGGTCCAACCGGCATGTGACCCGCCGCTGGTACTATTTCATCCCTGCTGTGGGAACTCCGCGAAAACTGGCGCACCGCATTGAGCCTGCCATGCTCGATGCGCTGCCTGGCAGCAAAGCGCTCTATTCGAGCTGGCAGGAGCAACACCAGGAGTTGGCAGCGCTGCTCGGCGGTGCCAAGCGGGTGGCGATGCAGTATTCCCCGGAGTGTGCCATTGTTTACGTCGCCATGGTGGACGCCGGGACAGTGGAACTGGTGCGCCGGCTCGGGGCTGAGGTCGTGAGTTCCGCCGAATTGATTCAAGAGTTTGAGGCATGCCTGACTCCAGCCCAATTTGAAACCCACAAAGAGGCAGGGCGCCGGGTTGACCAGATCCGGGAGGAAGCTTTCGATCTGATTCGCACGCAACGCGGTGCCGGGCTCGACGAACTCACGGTGCAGTCCTTCTTCCGCACGCGTTTTGCGGAACTCGGCTTGGTGACCGACAGTGGTCCCATCATCGCGGTGAATGGACATGCCGGCAACCCTCATTATTCGCCAAAGCCTGCCACCAACGTTCCGATTCGGGAAGGTGATCTGGTGCTGATTGATACGTGGGCGAAATTGGATGATCCCGATGCCATCTATTACGACGTCACTTGGACTGGTTTCTGCGGAACTGCACCGGACGGGATTCAGGCCGCTTTCGAAGTTGTGAAGGCCGGACGTGATGCTGGCGTCGACATTGTAAGAACGTCGATTTCGAAGGGCCAGGATATCCGCGGTTTCGAAGTGGATGATGCTGTTCGCGATGTCATTCGGAAGTCCGGGCGAGGGGATTACTTTGTGCACCGTACGGGCCATTCCATTGGAACGGAGACCCACGGGACCGGTGCCAACATGGACAATCTGGAGACCCATGATGACCGGAAGATTTTGCCAGGAGCACTCTTTTCCATCGAACCGGGGCTGTATTACGAAACCTTCGGGATCCGTCTTGAATTGAACATGTTCGTGGATGGAACGTCTGCCGCGCCCACGGGGCCAGTGCAAACGGAATTGGTCAAGCTCTAATCATTTCCGTGGCGCGACGGAAAATTTGATCGAGCATGGCCTGGGTCAACCTGCCGGTGGACGTGTTCTGCTGGCTCGGGTGATAGCTGCAGAGCAGTTTCGGGGAGAAGTCATATTCCGCTGCATGGGCGAAATATGCTGGCACGGGCTTCCAGCCTGCTGATTTCCGCGCAGCCAGATAGGTATCGAAGGCAATTTTGCCGAGCACCACAACCACCTTTACCCGTGACAGCAGTTCCAACTCCCGCAAGACATACGGCCGGCAATTGAGGAGTTCCTCGTTTGCCGGCCTGTTATCGGGCGGCGCACAGTGTCCTGCGGCGGTGATCCACGCGTTGACCAATTGCAGTCCATCGGCTCTGTCCTTACTGGTCTCCTGATTGGCGAAGCCAGCCCGATACATCGCACGGTAAAGAAAGTCCCCGGACTTGTCGCCAGTAAACATACGTCCGGTCCTGTTCGCTCCATGCGCCCCGGGTGCGAGGCCCAGGATGAGCACTTCCGCGTTTGGGTCTCCAAACGACGGCACCGGCTTTCCCCAGTAGTCCCAGTCAAGATAGGCCCGGCGTTTGACCCTTGCGATTTCGTTGCAATGCTGCCGCAATCGCGGGCACTTCGCACAGTTAACGATTTCGTCCTGCAGTTCTATCAATTCCGTGTTGTTACAATTCACGCGATGAATCAACCTTTCCGACTCGACGGCAAAACGGCACTCGTCACCGGCGGCGCCAGTGGTATTGGAGAACAAACCTCCCGCGCCCTCACCAAGTCAGGCGCCAACGTCATTATCGTAGACATCGACCGTTCCAAGGCCGAGGCCCTCTCGGCGCAACTTCCCGGCTCGTCCGTGCTGATTTTTGACATTACCGATGAAGCGGCCGCAAAGACCGCTCTTTCCGCGTTGCCCGGGCTCGATATCTTGATCAACAACGCAGGTATCGGGCTGGTCGGCGGAGTGGAAGAAACCGAGGCCGACGATTTCGACCGAATCTATCGCGTGAATGTCAGAGGGCTTTATCTGGTGACGAAGTTCGCGATGCCCCACCTCCGCGCATCGAAGGGCTCGATCGTAAACATCGGCTCAGTCGCCGGGTTGGTCGGTGTCAAGAAGCGTTTTGCCTATTGCGCAACGAAGGGGGCTGTAGTGGCCATGACCCGCCAGCTCGCCGTCGACTACCCCACGGAAGTCCGCGTGAACTGCATCTGTCCAGGCACCGTGGACACGCCTTTTGTGGAAGGCTATCTCGAAAAATATCATAAACATGAGAAAGACAAGGTGCGGGCGGAACTAAATCAGCGGCAGCCCGTCGGACGTTTAGGGAAGCCGGAGGAAATTGCATGGATGGCCGTCTACCTGTCTTCGGACGAAGCTGCTTTTGTTCATGGTTCCGTGGTCTCTATCGACGGAGGCTGGACCGCAGCCTAGAGTTTAAACCGGGGCTGAACTTTTCTATTGACCAGCGCCCGCAGAAGGCTGACAATAACGATATCCGGCTGCTCCCCGGAAGTTGCTCTGGCTACAGGACTTTGCTGTCCTCTCTCTCCCTTCTTCGCCCTGAAAAAGGACTCATGCATCGTCATAGTTATACTCTTTCGTTTTCTATTTTTGTTCTTGTCTTAGCGGCGGTACTCGTTCCCGCAGCATCGGGCGATACCCCGGCTCTCCACAAAAAGAAGAAAACTGGCGTTGTTACAGCGAAGAAGAAAGCCGCTGTGGCCGTTGTTTCGAAGGCTTCTGTACCGGCGAGAAAAGCGGTCGTCAAAAAGACGTCCACCGCCAGACCGCTGGTTCGGAGCGCCGCAGTGGCAACCGTGGCCGGTGCTAAGGCTGCCCCGAAGAAGAAGGTCTGGGTGCAGACCTGGAACGAACCAACCTACAAGGAATCCACATCTCTGGACCGGGCGGATGGGGAAGACCCAACCGTCCGTAAGGCCGCCGTGGAAGCATTGGGGCCACTCAATGGCTCAGTCGTCGTGGTCGACCCTGCCACGGGCCGGATTCTTACGATGGTGAACCAGCCCTTGGCCCTGGGAAATGGCTTCCAGCCGTGTTCAACAGTGAAGGTTCCTGTCGCCTTGGCCGCGCTGCGGGAAGGCGTGGTGGAACGTACCAGCCCGATCCGCCTCTATGGACGCAAGACCATGGATATGACTGAGGCACTGGCGCACTCGAATAACTACTACTTCGCCAACCTTGGAACCAAGCTTGGGTATGAGCGTGTGAACTACTACGCACATCTCTTCGGTTATGGCGAAAAGGCTGGCCTGAACATCGAAGGCGAGCATCCGGGGCGCTTTCCTGCCGCACCACCGAAGAACGGCGGTGTTGGTATGCTCACCAGCTTCGGCGAAGAGATTTCCCAGACGCCTCTGCAATTGGCCGCCATGATGAGTGCAGTCGCGAACGGAGGCACCCTCTTTTGGCTGCAGTATCCGAAGACCCAGGAGGAGATCCAACAGTTCCAACCGCAGGTCAAACGCCATCTGGACATCAAGTCGATCATTCCAGAAGTGAAGCCGGGGATGCAGGGGGCCGTCGAATATGGCACTGCGAAACGTGCGAAACAGGAGGATACGATTCTGGGTAAGACCGGTACTTGTTCCGAGGGCAAAACGCGGCTGGGCTGGTTTGGTTCCTTCAATGAAAGCGGGAAGCGGAAGCTCGTCGTCGTAGTGATGCTTACGGGTGGCCGCCCCTCGATTGGTCCCGCAGCCTCTGGTGTAGCAGGGGACGTGTACCGGCGGCTTTCGGCCGAAAACTATTTCAAGACCGCAACGCCAGTAACCGCCGCTACGATTCTTCCGGCTGCCATGTGCTGCAAACGCTAGAGAATCGCTCCCGGCATTTTCAAGAAGCGCTCAGGTGGGTTACTCTGGAACCACTGGGATGCCATCCAAGCCGCGCGTCGCGTTCTTTACGGATACGTTTCACGAGATCAACGGGGTCGCGCTAACCAGTCGTAAGTTGACGGATTTCGCTCTCCGCTCGAACCTCCCTTTTCTTTGCGTCCGCGGAGGCTCCGAGACGCGTACCAGTTACGAATCCACCGTAACCCACCTGGAACTGAAGCGCGGTCCATTGGCCTTTGACCTCGATAAGGGCCTGCAACATGACCCTGTTCTTTGGCGCTTGGTCGGCATTGTGGAGGAGGAACTGTTGAAGTTCCGCCCGGATATCATCCACGTGGTAAGCCCGGGGGACGTCAGCGAAATTGGGGTTTATCTCGCCAAACGCACGCAGGTGCCTCTGGCAATCTCCTGGCACACCAATCTCCATGAGTTCGGTGCGATGCGCCTGGACCGAACCCTCGCCTGGATGCCGGCCGAACTGCGCAAGAACCTGATCCAGTTCAGCGAGTCTCAACTGCTCAACATGGTGCTGGCGTTCTATGGGCTTGGCAATGTACTCTATGCTCCCAACGGCGAACTTGTGAGAATGCTCGAAGAGCGAACGGGAAAGCCTGTGTTCCTGATGAAGCGGGGGATCGACACGGCGCTGTTCCGGCCTTCCCGGCGCACGAAAAATGATGGCATTCTGCGCCTGGGTTACGTCGGCAGGATCACTCCTGAAAAGAACGTTCGTTTTCTCAAAGACCTGGAAACTGGTCTCCTCGCCGCCGGTGTGCCGCAGTTCCAGTTTCTAATTGTTGGCGACGGCAGTGAGCGGACGTGGCTGGAGCAGAATCTGGCCCACGCCGAAATTCCCGGCATTCTCAGAGGTGAGCAACTGGCCGAAGCTTACGCCAACATGGATGTTTTCGTTTTTCCTTCCCGCACGGATACTTTCGGCAACGTGGTGCTCGAAGCGTTCGCGTCAGGCGTCCCTGCCGTTGTCACGAATGGCGGCGGCCCGAAGTTTATCGTCAATGATGGCGTGAGCGGCTTCGTCGCAGCCAGTGACGGCGATTTCATTGCACGTACGGCGAGGCTGTTGAACGAGGCTCCCTTGCGGCACTCCATGGCAGTTGCGGCACTCGAACAGGCTCGCGGTGAAAGCTGGGATGCAGTCTTCGAAAAGGTCTACGACGGCTATCAGACAGCACTCGCTGCCCGCCCCTCCGCACATGATCATTCACCGCAACCATAGGACTTACAAAGCTTTACTGCCAACCTGCTCGGGTAATGTTAAAGTCGAGTCGTGCGCATCCTCATTGTGGATGACGACGACGAGCTCTCCAGTCTGCTGACGGAACTTCTTGCCCGAGAGGGATTCCGGGTCGAGTGTTACAACGACGGCCGCCGCGGACTTGCCGCTGCCCTCACCGGCAGCTTCGACATGCTCGTTCTGGACGTCATGCTCCCCGGTCTCGACGGTTTTGAAATCCTGAAGCGCGTGCGCCGGGAATCCAAGTTGCCCGTGCTGATGCTGACAGCGAGAGGCGAAGACGAAGACCGCATCGTCGGGCTCGAACTTGGTGCGGACGACTATCTCCCCAAGCCCTTTAATACGCGCGAACTCATTGCCCGCATCCGCGCGATCCTACGCCGTTTGGAGCCGCGGGACACCGCCGGCAAGCTCGAAGTCAACGGTATCCTCATTGACCCTGGCTCGCGAGAGGTCTACGTCGGTTCGACCCCCGTGGAAGTAACCACCTTCGAATTCGACATCCTCGAAGTCTTGATGCGCGCCGCAGGCCGCGTTGTTTCCCGTGACGAACTCATGGAGGAACTCTATGGCCGCAAGGCAACGCCTTTCGACCGCAGTGTGGATATGCACATCAGCCACCTCCGCAAGAAACTGGAGCAGGATAAGCCGTTGATCAAGACGGTCCGCGGGGTGGGCTATCAGTTCGTCCGTACTCCAGATGAGGGAATTGCCGCATGAAGAGCCTGTTCACCAAAATCCTTCTCTGGTTTCTCTTCACCATGGTAGTGACCTTTGGTGTCGCGCTCGCTGTATCGAACGTGATGTTCGGGACCCGCCAGCAGCAGCCCTGGGACAACCGGATGCTGAGCTACCAGCTGTATGTTGCCCGTCAGGCGTGGGAACAGAAGGGCAAAGCGGGCCTCGAAGAGTTTCTCTACCAGTTTCAGCAAGTGGATGGCGGTACCGGCGTGCTGGTGGATGCCGCGGGGCACGATGTGCTCACGGGCAAAGACTACAGCATCAATTTGAAGCCCCAGCCGCGTCCCGTGTATGTGGGCATGCCGTTCTCCACCCCGCGTGGCCGCCGCAGTCCTGTGATCTTATCCAAAGCGAGAGACGGCAAGTACTGGTTTCTCGTCATTCTCCCAAACCGCCCCCAGCCCCAGGCGCGCTGGTATGACGTGCCCCCGCAAATGTGGTGGATGCTGGGTGTGATCGCCGTCCTCTGTTACGCCTTCGCCCGCCACCTGACCGCGCCCCTCCGGAACATGCAAAAGACGATTGAACGTTTTGGCCATGGTGATTTCTCGGCGCGCGTCAATTCGAAGCGCGGGGACGAACTCGGGCAGTTGGCGCGCACTTCCGATCAAATGGCGGAGCGTATTGAGAATCTGTTGAAGGTCCAGCGCCGTCTGCTGCAGGACATCTCGCATGAATTGCGTTCCCCTCTGGCCCGTCTTGGTGTAGCCGTGGAACTCGCACGCGGCGGTGGAGATACGGGAACCGCACTGAACCGCATCGAAAAGGAAGCAGACCGTCTGAACACCCTGGTGGGAGAGTTGATTCAGGTCACACGGGCCGAAGGCGACCCGTCAGGGTTGGCGGCAGAACCCATCCGCCTGGATGAATTGCTCCGATCTATCATCGAAGACGTTCATATCGAAGCAGACCGCCGCTCTGTTTCCCTTCACTTGCAGTTGGAGCAAGTCGAATCGAGCGGCAGCCCCGAACTTTTGCGCCGCGCCGCGGAAAACGTGATCCGGAACGCGATACGTTATTCGCCGGATGGTGGCCTGATTGATATCGAACTGTCGTGCGTCAGCGGCATCGCCCATCTTTCCGTACGCGACTTCGGCCCCGGCGTGCCAGCAGATTCTCTGGATGCTATTTTCGATCCGTTCTACCGTGTGGAAACCGACCGCGGCCGTTCGAGCGGCGGCGTTGGTCTCGGTTTGGCGATCGCCCGCCGTGCCGTTGAGTTGCACCATGGAAACGTGCGCGCAGTAAACGCAAATCCCGGCCTGCTGGTGATGATAGATATCCCTGGAACCGTCGCGCCGCGCTACCAGCCGCACTCGGAAAAGGTCGCGCACTAACGGCCCGCTGCCTGTTCTCCCCGCAGTGTCATGCACGTGGAGGCAGCACGGCACACCAGCTTCCTGTCGGCATCAAAAACGTCGCACTCGATATAGCCCACCGTTTTTCCGCGACGCAATACCCTGGCTTCTGCCGTCAGTTTTCCGCTGTAAACCGGGCGGAAATAATTGATCTTCAATTCGACGGTCGTGAACGATTCGTCCACCTTCACGCCGCTTGCCCAGGCTGTTCCCATCGCGGCATCGGCAAGATCGCAGAGCACTCCTCCGTGCAGTGTTCCCAGTGGATTATGGTGATCCGCCTTTGCCTCGAAACAAATCACTGCGTATTCCGGTTCGAATACGGTCAGTTCAAAGCCCAGCAGTTTTGCGACTCCAGTTACGGATCCGGCCTTCCAGCGCTCAAAAATCGTGGTTTTTCTGTCGGTCATGTTTGGAAAGGTAGCGGACGATTTCGTCAAAACCATTCTCGCGCGCCGTGATCAGCGGAGTCTTCTTGAGCTTGTTGGGGATATCCGGGTCCGCCCCTTTTTCGACCAGCAGTTCGACGAGATCCACCTGCCCCAGGGCTGCCGCGTTGTAGAGTGGCGTTGCGCCCTCGACTTCCTGAGCATTGATCTCCGCACCCTTGGCAATCAGGTACTCGGCCGTAGCCGCGTGCCCACTGAGTGCGGCGTCGTGTAAGGGCGTGGAGCCGTCGTTATTCCGGGCGTTCACATTCGCACCCTTGGCAACCAGAAGCCGGGCGATATCCGTACGTCCCTTCAGCGCTGCATCGTGCAGCGGTGTTGAGCCATTGGCCCCCTTGGTATTCACATCGGCCCCGCGCTGCAGCAGCAGTTCCACCACATCCAACTGCCCCTTGATCACGGCGGCAGAAAGCAGATTGGTCTCGGTTCCCTTTTCGGGCGCAGTATGCGCCAGCAGCAAGCGCATGACTGCCGTATGATGCTGCCGGGTCGCATTATCAAGCGGTGTGGCACCAGTGGCATCCGCAAGCTTTGGGTTGGCCCCTTTGGCAAGTAGCAACGATACTGTCTCCGCGTTGCCTCCCGATGCCGCCGAATTCAGCGGGGTCATGCCGGAATCCGGTACGGGTTGATTGATGTTGGCACCCTTGCTGAGCAGTAGTTCCACAACCGGTGTGTATCCGCGCCAGGCCGCTTCGTCCAGTGCCGACATGCCCGCGTTATCCCTGGTGCGCAAGTCCGCCCCGGCATCCAGCAACAGGCCCGCGATTTCCGCCGACCCCTGTGATGCCGCGAGCAACAAAGGCGTAGTGCCTCCGTTATATGTAGCCCGGATATCAGCCCCGCGCGCAATCAGCAACCGGGCGATTTCCGCATTCCGCCGGATGATGGCATAGTGCAGTGGCGTGGAACCTGCTTCGTTGTGTCTCGCATTGGGGTCGGCCTTGTACTCCAGCAGCAGTTTGACTAGATCCTGCCGTTCAAGCCAGACCGCATCATGCAGCGGCGTCGCGCCCAGAGTGTCCCGTGCGTTTGGGTTTGCTCCACCCGCAAGCAACCTGGCCGCGAGTTCCAGATCGCCGTCGCGCACTGCTTGCGGCAGGGAGTCCGCCCAGCTGGCCAAGGCGAGAACTGCGGCGAGAATACTAATCGAAACCGACGTACTGCACTTCCTCCTCTAACGGGATGCCCCAGCGCCCTGTGACGCGTGACTTTAAGTCACGAATTACGGCAGTCAGATCCGCCGCACTCCCGCTGCCTGCATTGTAGATGAGATTGGCGTGATAATCCGCGACATGTATATCGCCCAGTCGCGTTCCTCTGGCACCTACTTGATCCAGAAACCACGCCGACGGTACTTTCCCTTCAATGATCACGTTGCCCGGCACCTGGGCTTGCACATCGGCTGGCAGTTGCTGGAACAGGTAATTCTTGAAAATACTTCCCGCGCATTTCATAGACGGCGGGTACTTCTGGTTCCGTATATCCAGGATCCTGGCGGAGGTCGCCTGCAGTGCAGCCGCATCGCCGGGTCGCAATTGCAGCACAGCCGAGAGGATAATCCAGTCCTTGTGGCGTTTGAAGATGCTTTCCCGGTAGCGGAACTCCACTTCGCTGTTCGTGATTTTCCGCACCGCATTGCCATCGAAGAACCGGACCGAATCCACAATCTCATGCATGGAATGTCCGTAGGCACCCGCATTGCCATAGATGGCTGCACCCGTGAAGCCAGGGATTCCCGTCATCGTTTCCATACCCTGCAGCCCGTGTGCTGTCGTAAAATCCACCAGCGATTGCAACACCGCACCGGCCTGTACATGCACCTTGCTCCCCGGCAACTCTTCCATCGTGCCGCCCGAGAATTTCAGAACCACGCCGCGATAGCCCGCGTCACTCACAATGAGGTTCGAACCTGCGCCCACGATCACGCAGGGGATTCCACTATGGCGGATGACCCGCAGCGCTGAAAGAAACGCCGCTTCGAGCTTCGTTTCCACAAACAGATCAGCCGCGCCGCCAATCCCAAAGCGGGTGTGGCCGGAAAGTGGAACGTTGGTTTGGATGTGCAGGCCCGGAATATCGGACAGGTCTTGAATAGTGCGCCCAGAGGCAGGGTCCATTGGTCTAATTATAGAAATGGCAAAGAGCTTTCCCGGAATACCACCAGAAGGACTGCAGTTTCTCAGCGACCTCGCCGCCAACAATGACCGCGAGTGGTTCGCGCCGCGCAAGACCATCTTCGAGACGAAAGTTAAAGCACCACTGCTGGAACTCATCGGTGAACTCAACGCCGTCCTCGCGAAAGCCGCGCCGGATTACGTGACCGACCCCGCCAAGAGCCTCTACCGCATCTATCGCGACACCCGCTTCTCGAAAGATAAGACTCCCTACAAGACGCACGCCTCTGCGCTGTTTTGGAAACAATCGCTCGGCAAGGACACAGGCGCCGCCATGTACCTGCAGATCGGACCTGATGGAATCCTTGTGGGCGGCGGGATCTACATGTCGGAACCAGATACGCTTCGGGCCATCCGCGAATACGCAGCGGAGAATGCTGTTGCATTGAGGAAGATCCTGGCCCGGCCTGCGATCAAAAGTTTGTTCGGCGAAATGTCAGGCGAATCAGCCACTCGCGTTCCCAAGGGCTTCGACCCCGCTCATCCTGAGGTCGAACTTCTCAAACGCAAACAATTCCTCCTGTTCTCCACACTGGACGCCTCCATCGCGACCACACCCAAGCTTTACACTGAACTGAAATCACGCTTTGAAGCCATTGCGCCGTTCATCGAGTACCTCAATGTTCCGGTGTCCGGCATGAAGCGGATCGCAGAGAAACGCTTTTTCGAGGACTGAAGTTGGCCAGACCGAGAGAATTCGCCGAAGACACCGTGCTTGACCGCGCGCTCGAACTCTTCTGGGACCGCGGCTATGAAGGCACGTCCGTGGAAGCACTGGTCCAGCACACGGGTGTCCAGCGCGCCAGCCTCTACGCCACCTTTGGCAACAAGCATGATCTCTTCGTTGCCACTCTCAAGCGCTACTTCGAACGCCAGTTCCTCCTGGACAGCGAAGCCGGCCTCGCGGGTATCGAGGACCTTCTTCGCCGGGTTGCCTGCGATGCTTCCGGCAACTGCCGCGGTTGCTACATGATCAATGCGGGTATGGAGATGGCTGAGAATGATCCGGCAATTGCCCAGATGATGTCTGAGGCCGTGCAAGGCATGGAAGCCGCAGTGGCTGCCGCTCTCCGCCGGGGCCAGGAGCGCGGAGAGGTGGCTGCGAGGCCCGTCCTGCCCATGGCGCGCATGGTCGTAAGCGCTGTTCTGGGGATGCGAGTACTGGCCCGGGCCCGGGCTGGCAAGGATGTTGCCGAGGGTGTCGTCGAAGGCACTTTGGATGCGCTAAAGAATTCTGGAACGTTTGTTCTTCAATCGCATCAGTAGTGCGTGAAAGGCAATATCCTCCATGAAACAGCTCAATCAGAAAGTTGCAGTGATTACCGGCGGCACCACGGGCATTGGCCTCGCCACCGCGAAATTGTTTATCGAAGAAGGTGCCAAAGTCATCGTGACGGGCCGCACTGAGAAGACCCTTGCGGAGGCAAAAGAATTTCTTGGCCCGGATGCCGACGTTGTGAAGTCGGACACTTCGAGCATCGAAGACACCAAGGCCCTCTTCGCCCAGATCAAAGAGAAATATGGCCGCGTGGATGTGCTCTTCGCCAATGCGGGTGTCGCAAAATTCCTTCCGTTTGAATACGTTACGCCGGAAGGCTTCGACGAAACCTTCAATATCAACGTGAAGGGTCTTTTCTTCACCGTGCAGAGCGCGCTGCCGCTGATTCCGGAAGGTGGTTCGGTGATCCTGAACGCCTCCGTTGTTGCCAGCAAAGGCTTCGGCATGACTTCGGTCTACTCCGCCACCAAGGCTGCGGTTCGGAATTTCGGACGCACGCTCGCCGCGGAACTGGCACCGAAGGGTATCCGTGTGAACACAGTCAGCCCCGGCCCGGTCGCCACTCCGATTTACAACAAACTCGGCATGGATTCTGACCAGCAGAAGGGCTTTGAAGAGCAGATGGCTTCCTCCGTTGCACTCAAGCGCTTTGGCCGTCCGGAAGAAATTGCGACAGCGGTTCTGTTTTTCGCAACCCCGGCATCATCTTACGTCACTGGTGCGGAACTGCTGGTGGATGGCGGACTTGGCGGCCTGTAATCCGCAATTGTCATCTTTGCGAAACCATCCAGACAGGCGGCTTTGTTAGCTTGGTGAAGGATGGTTAAACATTGGTACGGGCGCAAGATGGATTCGTGGGAGATGGATTTGGCTACCCGCTCCACGGATCGCGTCGTGCGCCCTTTTGATTGGGGCCTGGATTGGACGAAAGACTGGCCGGTAGATTCTCCACTCGAAGACGCGGAACTCCGGCTGCGGGATTTGAACCGGAAGGTAATTGCGAACAGCAAAGCCTTCTTTGATTACCGGGTTCCACACGATTTTCGTTTTGATGGCTCCTGGCTGAAGTTCACCTCGCCGGTAAGAACACCCTCAGACGCCAATAACACGGTGCACGGGCGCTGGTTTCCGGCCAAGCCGCGCTGGGAGCGGGGCAAGAAGGCCGTCGTATTGTTGCCGCACTGGAATTCCAGCCCCGGCCAGCATGTTGCGCTCTGTCAGGCCATCGCCGAACTCGGCATCAGCTGCCTGCGTTTAAGCCTGCCCTATCACGATGACCGCATGCCGCCGGAACTGACCCGCGCCGACTATGCCGTCTCCTCCAACGTTGCCCGCACGATTGACGCCACCAGGCAGGCCGTGATCGACGTCCGTTCCTGCTTCGACTGGCTGCAGCAGCGTGGCTTTGAGGATCTCGGGATCGTCGGCACAAGCCTCGGCTCCTGTTATTCATTCCTCGCCAGTGCCCACGACCCCCGCATCAAGTGCAATGTCTTCAACCACTGCTCCTCTTACTTCGCGGATGTGGTCTGGCAGGGGCTTTCCACGCGGCATATCCGCGCTGGCATGGAGGGTCAAGTGGATCTGGACCGTCTCCGCCTCGTCTGGCGTTGTCTCAATCCGGTGGAGTATATGGAGCCCTTCGCGGCGATGAAGAAGAAGTCCTTCTTCCTCTACGGCACCTACGACACAACCTTCCCGCCTGAACTCTCCCGCCAGTTGATTGATAAGGTACAGGCCAAGGGTCTGGCCACAAAAGTAGTCGTGATGCCCTGCGGCCATTACACGCTGGGAGAAGCCCCGTTCAAGTTCGCGGTCGGGTATCAGATCGTCTCTTTCTTGAAGCGCAACTTATAGATGGCATACTGTCCGGTATGCGTCTTGCCCTGATCTCTGCGCTCCTCTTCACGCGGGCTTTACCCGCCGCGGAGAGTTACCCCGCGCCGCGCTTTACTGACCCGCAACGGCTGGAGAAGCTCAAATCCGCGATGCCGGAGGTGGACCGGCTCCTCAGAACTTACGCCACCGATAACAAGATCCCCGGCATGGTCTGGGGTGTCGTGATCGATGGCAAACTGGAACATACCGGGACGTTCGGAGTCCGTGACCGCTCCACAAATGCCCCGGTGACGGTGGATACCGCCTTCCGAATCGCCTCCATGACCAAGAGCTTTACTGCATTGGCGATCTTGAAGCTCCGCGACCAGGGCAAGCTTTCTCTCGAAGACCCGGTTTCGAAATGGATTCCGGAGTTCTCCCGCATGGAATTGCCAACACGGGATACACCACCCTTGCGGATACGCCAGTTGATGAGCCACAGCGCTGGGTTTCCGGAAGATAACCCCTGGGGTGACCAACAGCTAAGCGCGACGGATGCCATGCTCGACCAGTGGCTGCGGAAGGGAATTCCATTCTCCACCGCTCCGGGAACACGCTATGAGTATTCCAACTACGCTTTTGGGCTGTTGGGCCGCATCGTGACCAAAGCCTCCAGCGTGGACTATGAAACCTACATGCGGAAAGAGATTCTTTCCAAACTGGGGATGGATCACACCACTTACGAATTCTCATCTGTGGAAGCCTCCCGCCGCGCCGTTGGCTACCGTCTCAAGCCCGATGGAACCTACGGCGAAGAACCGCCATTACCGCACGGCGTTTTCGGTGCGATGGGTGGATTGCTCACAACGGCAAACGATATGGGCCGTTACCTGGCCTTTCATCTCGCTGCCTGGCCTCCGCGCGATGATGCCGACGCCGGGCCCGTCAACCGTGCCTCTGTTCGCGAAATGGCCCACCTGTGGACTCCCGCGAATCTCACTGCCTCCTACTCCAAGGGCGTCTTGAAAGCGCAAGAATCCGGCTATGGCTTTGGCCTCCGCGTTTCCAGTGATTGCCGCTTTGAGCACATCGCGGCCCACGGCGGTGGACTGCCCGGCTTCGGTTCGTACATGATCTGGCTGCCGGATTACGGCGTCGGCATGTTTGCCATGGCGACTCTCACGTATTCCGGCCCCGCGGCAGCACTGAACCAGGCCTGGGACGCACTGCTGGCCACCGGCGGACTGCAGAAGCGCGAACTGCCGCCGACGCCGTTACAATCCAGCATGCAGAAAAGCATTTTCAACCTGTGGCAGAAGTGGGACGACAACGCAGCGAAGGCCATCGGCTCCATGAACCTGCTTCTCGACATGCCGGGCAAAGACCGCAGCGCCGAGATCCAGAAGCTAAAGACCGAGGTGGGGGATTGCCGTCTGGCCGGCCCGGTCAGGGCAGAGAACTGGCTGCGCGGGCAATTCAACTTGAGTTGCACGAATGGGACAGTTGGGGTTTTCTTCACGATGGCCCCGACGCAGCCACCGATGGTGCAGCATCTGACGTTTCAGAAGCTCCCGTCGGACGCAATAAAAATGGGCGCCCCCACTGGGGCGCCCGCCGGTGTTGCCTGTACGCAATGAGAACGCGGTGAACTACAGCTTCACATCTCTCAACGGAACCGTGACAGAACCGGTTGCCCCCGAAGAAGCATCGCGGACAACTACGCGGAGTTCTGTCGCACCCTGCACACGCGGCACAAAGCGGTGGTAAATCATGCCGGTCTGCATTAGCTTCTTGTAGCTGTCCGGCTTCAGGCTGAGCGAGATGGTGTCGCTTTCGCTCTTGTACTGGTGGCCCTTGCCATCCCGCAGGTTGAAGATCACGTCCACCACGGCATTGGAACGGTCCGCCACAGGGGTGATGCCGATCGCAGTGGGGTCCACCCGCATGTAGAGATTCAAATCGCCGGGATGCTTGGGGTCCGTCTTGTCGAACTGCACGATAATGCCGACCGCGGAACTGTCGAGCGGGCTGTAGACCGCATCGCGAAGCTCAATGTGGCGGCGGTTCTCATCCTGCGGGGATTCGGCCTGGTCGAAGTAGCCCTTGCGGTAGCGCAGGTTCATGCCGTGGTATTCCGGCGTCTTGATATCGAGCTTGTGGAACTTCCCGTCGAACTTCTCATTTTCCGGGTAGTAACCGATGGTGTAGCTGACAGCAGAATCCGCCACCGCATCATGAATCGCCTTGGTGAGGTCATTGGTGTTCATGTAGGCATGTCCACCGGTGCGGTTGGCGAGTTCGCTCATGGTCATTTGGTTCTCCACCGTGGGACCCATGGAGAGAGAGGGCTTCAAGTCGACCTTTTGGTGTTCTGCGGAGAAGCGGCTGTCCACCACGAGACCGCGGGAATCCACCGGATAAATCGCAACATTGGCGTTGTTCAGCGCACGAATGGTTTCATCGAGTTCCGGCCCGAACTGGCGCTGAGTTCGCGAAGGATCATGCATCGCCTGCACGCTTTCAAAGCCAATCGAAAGCGGGAAACCGCCGGAAACCCAGATCAAATTCTTGCGGCCCGGCAACTCCGCCATGTGGTTGGCGATGAACTGAATCGCGCGCAGGGTGCCGATTACGCGGTCCTGCATGAAGAAGTCGGCTTCCGCGCCCGTGGAGCCTTGATTGCCCATCCATTGGCTGAAATCGAGCACAGAGGGGTCGAAGTCAAACGAAGTCCCTTCGCTGGCCGCTGTTTCGGGCAGGTTTGCGCCCTTGAACTTGTCGAGCTTGGCGAGCAGAGAAGATGAATCCGTGGTGAAGTCATGCAGCACCGTCAGGCCGCGGCCCAGCGAATAGATCGCAATCCGGTCCTCCGGCTTCAGCGTGGCGAGATACTTTACCACTTGCCGGCGGCTCCAAGCTTGGTCCTTGTACTGTGTATTCTTCGCATCCAGCAGAATCACCGTGGTGCTGGTGGGCACGCCTCCCTTGGCTGCCAGTTTATTGGTGAATACATTCTGCGGCAGTGGCTTGGCCTGCGGCAGCACCGAACTGGAGTCCATGGAGAAGACAGAAATCTTCTGCGGTTTGCCATTGTCGAAGACCTTGAAGTCTTCTTTCTTCAAATCTTTTACGGGTTGACCTTTGTGGTCATGTACCACCACGTTCACCTGAATCAGGCGCGTGGTGGATTTAATCAGCAGGCCGGAATCGGCCGGATCCTTCTGGGGTGCCGGAGATTGCGCGAGCAACGCGGCGAGTGTAACGGCCGAAAGGCTGGCGAACTTGGCGGTGCGGGTCAGTTGCACGATGAGACCTCCTGTTACAGGCAAACACGGGAGTATACGATAACTCTCGTTACCGCGTACTGTAACTCATTAAGATACTTCAACAAGTGGCCGCAAGGTGAGAATCATCTGCATGATAAGAACTTCTTACCATTGGTCCGGCCTCTACGTGCGCAAAACCCATCCGCATTCCCGCCTCTTTTAGTTCCGCGAACTCGTCCGGTGTAACGTAGCGCACAATCGGCAGGTGCTTTGGGGATGGCCGCAGATACTGGCCGAGCGTGAGAATATCCACGCCGTGGCTCTGCAGATCCTGCATCACCTGCAAGACTTCTTCTTTCAATTCACCCAGGCCCAGCATCAGGCCTGATTTCACGGGAGTCGCCTTGCCACCGAGTTCCTTGGCGTACTGCAACATATCCAGCGAGCGATCATAACGCGCGCCCAGCCGGACCTGCCGGTAAAGACGCGGCACAGTCTCGGTGTTGTGATTTAGCACATCCGGGCGGGTATCCATCACCATCTTCATGGCAGGGCGCGAACCCTGGAAATCCGGCACCAGCACTTCCACTTTGCAACCCGGGATCTTTTCACGGATGGCTTCAATCGTCAAGGCGAAGAGTTCCGCGCCGCCATCCTTGCGGTCATCACGGTTCACGCTGGTCACCACGGCGTAGCGCAGTCCCATCGCAGCCACGGCTTCCGCAACCCGGCGCGGTTCATCGTAATCAACCGGTAGCGGGCCACCCTTCTGGACCGCGCAAAATCCACACCGGCGCGTGCAGACGTTGCCCAGAATCATGAACGTCGCAGTGCGGTGGTTCCAGCACTCGCCGATATTCGGACATGCCGCGGATTCGCAGACAGTGTGGAGCTTCAGATCCGTGATGAGCGTTTTAAGGTTCTGGTAATTCTGCCCAACCGGAGCCGGAGCGCGCAGCCATTTGGGTCGCGCGGGGGCGGGGGAATCTATGGAGACGAGCACTGTCTTTATCTTAGCGTGGCAATTCTTTACCTGCTCTTTGCAATCAGGCTCCTTTGTTTACGGGGCTTTTACCCGCGATTTCCACGAATTCTGATGGACTGGAATAGAGGACGGAATCCCCATGAATAGGACAACTTTGTTACTGATCGCAGTATTTGCAGCAACGGCAGCTATCGCCCTGGCACAGCCCCCGGGCGGAGGTCCTGGCGGTGGTGGTGGTGCGGGCGGAAGTTCCGGTGACGGCATCTGGCGGCGCAACGCGTACTACGGCGAACTGCTCACCTTTGATTCCTGTGTGGGTCACCAGCCCGGCACTGGACAGTATCACTACCATGCGAATCCACTGTGCCTGCGTGCCCAGTTGAATGACAATGTGGTCACCTTGCGCACTTCCCGCAATGGCTCTGTGTATCAGGAGGCTTCGGCAAACTGGCATCATTCACCGATACTCGGCTGGGCCACCGACGGCTATCCCATCTACGGACCCTATGGCTATTCCGATCCAACGAATTCCGGTTCCGCGCTGAAGCGCATCAAGAGCGGCTTCCGTTTGCGTTCCATCACCCAGCGTCACAGCCTGCCCGATTGGGCGCTGCCGAATCACTCCGGCGTTTCCCAGACCCTGACCTCCAGCCAGTACGGGCCGGATGTGAGCAGCACGTTCCCGCTCGGCCGTTACGTTGAGGACTACGAATGGGTCAGCGGCGTGGGTGATCTGGATCAGTACAACGGCCGGTTCACGGTGACTCCTGAATATCCCAACGGCACCTATGCCTACTACGCGACCATCGATGACACTGGCACTCCGGCCTTTCCGTTCATCATTGCGGGCGAGTTCTATGGCACCGTGGGCAGTGGCTTCACCACCAGTGTGACCGCGACCACCACGGACTACTTCAATGCAGGAAGCTTCTCCACCGGTGCTCCTGCGATTCCTGCGCTGACTTCCTGGTCAACGAAATACTCCACCACAAACGCGACCATCGTCTCAGGCTTCGACCCCGCCGCCGGACTCGTCACCACGTGGCCTGGCACCAACTCCATCGGCGTGACAACGTCCGGTTCGAATACTTCCCCCGCACTGGCCGATATACAGAGGATTCGCTATACATCCTCCACCGTCTACATCACGGGCAACGGCCTGGCCGGCGGACAAATGGGGCCCTGGTTTGCCGCCGATGAAACCGCGGGTATCTTCTCCAACTTCCCCAGTTCGTCTTCCAGCACTCTGCAACTGCCGCGCTCCCCTGCTGCGGCAAGCTCCAGAACGTCCACCGGCATGGGGCCGCAAGGGTTGTGGGTGAATGGCGTGACGGTCTATAACTTCCTGGATGGTGCTTCCTATACGAACAGTTCGGGAGCCGATTCCTCTGCTGGCAACAAACCGGACTATGTAGCGGCACTCTACTCGTCTGCCTCTTATGAGCAAGGGCCCATTGCTCCCGGTTCACTCGTGACAGCATCACCACTCTGGTTCGCTGTGCTGGCTTCTTCCACCGCGACGGCCACATCCACCACATGGCCTAGCTCACTAGCAGACATCACGTCCATCAAGGTGACGGATTCCGCGGGTACCACAGGAACGGCGACCATCTATTACGCTTCGCCCACACAGGTGAACTTCCGTATGCCCACGGGCCTCGCTTCCGGTGTCGCCACGATGACGCTCACCAACAGCAGCCAGACCATCACGAGTTCGCTCAACATTGCGAAGACGTATCCGAATCTGTTCCTGTTGAACTCCGGTGCCCTTGCGGCCGGTGCCATCACGCGCGTCCACAACGGTGTTACCACTACGGAGCAGATCTATCAAACCTCAGGCAGCAGTGTGGTGGCGGCACCGGTATCCTTGAACGGCGACACGGTCTACCTCACGGTCTACGGGAGCGGTCTGGGTACTGCCACAAGTGCTACGGCAACGATCGGCGGAACGGCGGCGAATGTCACTTATGCCGGTCCACAGGGTACTTACAGCGGACTGGATCAATACAATATCCAGATCCCGTCATCCCTCACGGGTGCGGGAAATGTGGCAGTGGTTGTGACGGCTGGCGGTGAGAAGTCGAACCCCGTCTACATTACGATCCAGTAGTCAAACCGGGGCGCGCGGAGCGAAAGTTTACCCGGCTTTTACACCATGCGCTCCATCTTTCTGTTGAACTGGGAGCAGGGAATTATGCACAGGAATCTGGTTTCACTTCTTCTACTGACGGCAGGCGTATTGCTTGCACAGCCACCTGGTGGCGGACCCGGCGGTGGACCCGGTGGCGGCAGCGCGGGCGATGGCATCTGGCGCCGCAGCGCCTTCTATGGTGAAGCGCTCACCTTCGATTCCTGCGTGGGGCATCAGCCGGGCAACGGGAACTATCATTACCATGCAAATCCCCTGTGTCTCCGCGCCCAGTTGAACGATAACGTGATCACCCTGCGCACCTCGCGCAATGGTTCTGTATATCAGGAAGCGCAGAGTAACTGGCACCATTCGCCGATTCTCGGCTGGGCAATTGACGGCTATCCCATCTACGGCCCCTATGGCTACACAGACCCAGCAAACGCTGGCTCCCCCATCAAGCGGATCAAGTCCGGATTCCGTCTGCGGGCGATTACACAGCGCCACTCACTGCCGGATTGGTCTCTGCCGAATCACAACGGTATTTCGCAGAACCTCAGTGCCTCGCAGTACGGGCCGGATGTCAGTGCTCCTTATCCACTGGGAAGATACAACGAAGACTACGAGTGGGTCACCGGCGTTGGTGATCTTGATCAATACAATGGCCGATTCACGGTCACGCCGGAATATCCGAACGGCACTTACGCCTATTACGTCACGATTGATGACACTGGCGCGCCGGCTTTCCCCTTCATACTGGCGGGCGAGTTTTATGGTGTCACCGGCAGCGGCTTCTCTTCAAACGTGAATGCATCCACCACGGATTACTTCAATGCCGGGACCTTCAGCCAGGGGGCACCGGCTCTGCCACCACTAAACTCCTGGGCGACGAAGTATTCGACCACTTATGCAATGGTGTCCTCTGGTTTTGATCCCGCGGCCGGCCCATCCACCACCTGGACTGGTGCAAATACCATCGGGGCCCGTACCTCCGGGACTAACACCACGCCTGTCCTGGCCGATACGCAGCGCATCCGCTACTCAGACTCCACGGTTTACGTGACTGCCAACGGCCTGGCGAGTTACCAAATGGGACCTTGGTTTTCCACGGACATGACGGGTGGTGTCTTCACAAACTTCCCCACGGGTTCCTCGACGACTCTGCAACTGCCCCGGGCACCCGCAGCCGCAACCGCGACAACCCGCAAGGGTACCGGTGGCGGACCGCAAGGGCTCTGGGTGAATGGCGTTGCCGTCTTCAACTTCATTGATGGCGCTTCGTATATCACCAGCACCGGCGTCGATGGCCAGGCAGGGAACAGCCCGGCACCCGATGCGGTCATCTCCTCATCCGCTTCTTTCGAGCAGGGTCCGACCGCCCCCGGTTCTCTGGTAACGGCGACGCCGCTCTTCTATGCGGTGCTTGCTTCCTCAACGGCTACGGCAAGCTCGGCCAACTGGCCAGCGACGCTTGCGGACATCACCGCCATCACGGTCAAGGATTCCGCTGGCACCACAGCGACCGCCACGCTGTCCTATGCGTCACCCACGCAGATCAATTTCTATATTCCGAAAGGTTTGGCATCGGGCGGCGCTACGGTGACCATCGTCAACAGCCAGCAGACGATCACCGGTCATATCAACATCCAACCCGCTTATCCAAATCTATTTATGCTCAACCCGAATGCTCTGGCCGCGGGTGCGATTACCCGTGTCCATAATGGCGTGGTTACCACGGAGCAGATCTATACAGTCAATGGCAGTGCGGTTGTTCCAAAGCCTGTCGTGCTGGCTGGGGATACTGTCTATCTCACTTTGTACGGCAGCGGTTTGGGTAATGCGACAGCCGCCACCGCGACCATCGGCGGCGTGGCGGCCAATGTGGCTTACGCCGGCCCGCAGGGCACTTACAGCGGACTGGACCAATACAACATTCTGATCCCGGCTTCTCTTACCGGCGCGGGCCAGGTGAATGTGGTGGTCACAGCGAACGGTGAGAAATCCAACCCGGTGAATTTGATCCTTCAATAGCCATGCGACTCCTGCCCCTTACTCTGTTCTGTGCGCTGACGCTCTGTGCGGCCGACGTCAATCCCGTCGTCCGCGTCTGGCGCGTCAACGCACAGGGGGCCGGGGCGTCTGCGGAACTGCGGCGGGTTTTGCCGGACGTTCATGCGGTCCATTGGGATGATCGGTATGCCTATGTGGAATCGGCCGGCATCGCTCTGCAATCTCTTGGTCCACTGGAGGTGAATGCGATTGAACCCCTGGATGGTCTGCGCAAATTTGTCTACCGCTTTCCGCTGACTCCCAAACTTGCGACTGCGGGTGTGAAAGCACCGGTTGGCGTAGTGGGTGCATTTGTCAATGGGGTTCCGCTGTACAGCTTCACTTCATACACATCATATGGCGATCAGAATCTTTGGCACCTCGATGCCGCGGCCGCTTCCTTGCGTGTTGCGCCTGTACCTCCCTTGTTGCAATCTCTGCTCAATGCTCCGCAGCGCCATTCGCCGCTCATCGGTTATGCACTCGATGGCTTTCCAATTTACGGGCCATATGGATTTTCCCCGCAGGGAGCCATCCGCCGCTTCCGGTCCAGTTATCAACTGCGCAAGATCCAAAGACGGGATACGCTGCCTGACGGCACGGTTCTAACTCCGGCCCAGGAAGGCCCCGCACTTACAGGGCAGTTCCCACCCGGAACCTTTGTGGAAGATTACGAATATATCCAGAATTCCGGCGACCTCGACGAACACAATGGACGCTGGGCGAATACGCCGGAGTATCCAAACGGCACTTATGCGTACTTTCTAAGTACAGATGCAACCAACCGGCTGCTTTATCCCTATCTCGTTGGTCCCACTTATGCGGGCCAAATTACTACCGCGGAACTGATGAACGCAGCACATGCCGACCGCCTGTTACCAGATGCGGTAGAAATGACGAAGCGGACGGAAGAGAATCTTGCCTTGTCCTTGCCCGTCTACTTAGAGGCAGGCAAGCCTGCAACACTTTCTTTTCAGATCCTTGACAAGACAGGCCGCGCCGTGCGGTTTCCCGAAAGAGTGCATGAAAAGCCGGTCCACCTCGCCGTTGTATCCAATGACCTGGGTGATTTCGCCCATATTCATCCGGAACTCCAGCCGGATGATACTTTCGCCGTGGAGCATACCTTTCCGCATGCCGGTAAGTTCTGGCTCTATTCAGATATAACTCCTCCTGGTGAAGCACAGCGGATTGTGCGCTTCGCCGTCGACGTGAAGGGGACCGCTGCCATCAGAACCCCGCCGCAGACCGAAACCATCCATGTCACGATGACTCCGCCGAGCCGCCTACAAACTGGCGTGGACTTGCCATTTCACTTCTCCGTCACGGATGCGAAAACAGGCAGGGCGGTCAGCGACCTGCAGCCTTATCTCGGGGCCTGGGCGCACATCATGGTCGTCTCAAAATCCCACACCGAATTCATTCATGTGCATCCCATAGAGGACACCAACCTCAAAAACGCGGCCAATCAGGATCCCTTTCAGCATGTACACGCAGTGGCAGGGCCAAGCCCGTCGAGCGTGGATGCCATCACGGGCTTCGCAGAACCGGGACACTACAAACTTTGGATACAATTCAAGCGCGACAACCAGGTGATCACGGTGCCATTCGAATTGGATGTCCTGCCCGGCACTCCCCGTGCTTCGAAGCCCGCAGTAAGTGATGCGATACACATTTCTGTCAGTCGAAATGGCTATGAACCGGCGCGGATTACGGTGCCGTCCGGCAAGCCTGTTCGACTCGCCTTTGAACGCAATGATGCCGCGAATTGTGCCGGGACAGTGGTCTTTCCGGATTTGGGGATCAGTAAGGAACTGCCTCCCGGACAGACCACCATTGTGGAATTGCCCGCTTCCGCACCCAGGGAACTCACCTTCAGCTGCGGGATGCGGATGTACCGGGGTTCGTTAGTCGTGCAGTAAGCCTGTTTTCGAGAATTGATTCTGCTGAGAAGTTCTCCCAGCGCAGGTCAAACCCGGCACTTAGATCCACTGCCGCCTGTGGAATCAGCCCAATCAACTCGCTGCCCGCGATAGCAATGCCACGTTCGCGGCAACGGCTCTCCACTGCCTGATAAACCACATGCAACGGGGAAGCCTCAAAGTCCACAAGATTGATGGAAACCTGTACCTGCCCGCGGCTTTCCAGGGCAATTCCCAGGGCCTTGACGCCAGGCAGTCCACCATTCGATTGGCGAATTTCTTTTGCGATTTGTTTCGCAGCTTCGAGGGACTTGCTGTGCAGGTTGATATTCCATGCGATGAGGAATTTGCGCGCCCCCAGGCAGATCACGCCCGCTGTCGGATGTTGTCCGGAACCATAGTCGGGTTCGAGTCCCAGAGGAATATTCTTCCGCAGATACTCCAAGCCGCGAAACTCCTGTGCGGCGGCCTCGTAGAGATACACGGGGATGCCTAACTCCCGCCAGATTCTCTTGCCAAAGTTCCGCGCGAGATAAGCCGTCTCCGCCATTGTGATCCCAGACACAGGCACGAACGGCACAACGTCAGCCACACCGTAGCGTGGATGGACGCCCGTATGCCGGCGCAAGTCAAGCCGCTCCTGCGCTGCCGCGATCGCTGAGATCGCCGCATCCTGCAATGGCCAGGGCTCTCCCGCGAACGTAAAGACAGTGCGGTTGTGGTCGGTGTCAGAAGACCGGTGCAGTAGCGGAACATACGCCTCAATGGCCTGCGAGATCACATCCAGAACCTTGGTGTCCCGGCCTTCCGAGAAATTGGGAACACACTCCACAATCATGTGCGCCGGTCTCCGCCTGGCCGTCCCAGCCGTCGCCGGATACTGAGTGGCAGGTGCCGCATCAATGCTGCCGCTGCCTTGTATTTCCAGTCCGGGATGACGAAGACTTGGTTATTCTGGAGACCCTGGAGCGATTTCTCCACAACATACTCCGCATCGAGCCACATCCAACCCGGGATGAGTGACTTATCCACGCCCGCTGCGGCATGAAAGCCGGTGTGCGTATAGCCCGGACAAAGAGCCTGCACCTGCACCGGCGAGCCAGCCCCGTGCAGTTCCATGGCCAAGCCCTCCGTGAAGGAATTCATCCATGTCTTGGTCGCGCAATAACTGATGGAACCCTGACTCTGGATGAAGCCTGCAACGGAGGAGACATTGATAACTGCCCCGCGCTTCCTGGCCACCATACCTTCGAGCGCAGCGCGTGTGAGTTGCAACGTTGCCATGATGTGGACACGGTGCATTGCTTCCTGCTGCGAATAGTCGGCTTCCCAGAAGCGCTTCTTGGTCCCGAACCCGGCGTTGTTGATCAGCAGATCCAGCGTGTCAGTCTCCCGGATCACATGTGCAACTGCTGCGATCCCGTGATCCGTAGCCAAATCAGCGGCGAGGATCCGCACTGGCACTTTGAGTTCCGCCGCCAAAGCCTGCATCGGTTCTTCGCGGCGTGCGGTGAGGATGAGTTTTGTTCCCAGTGCGGCCAGCTTGCGGGCATAGACCTGGCCGAAGCCACTCGAAGCGCCTGTGATCAAAGCAGTACGGGGACTCTGTGTCATAGGGATTGTTTGGCGTGGATTTCTTCAGCGCGGTGGATGGCTGCCGAAACATGCGGCAGGATATTCTCCTCGCCAATGTGCCCGGGCAGATCAGAATGCTGAATGAAATATCCCGGCTGATTTCGCGCGCCGCATAGCAGCAGCGTCTTGCCCGCCTGGCGCAACCGCCCGGAAAAGCGGGTAATCGCGTGCAGACCGGTCGCGTCGATTGCTGTCATGTTCCGCAAGCGCAGGCAGACTATATCGTGGAACTTCGTCAAATCCGCAGTCTCTTCATCCAGCTTATCCGTGGTGCCGAAGAGAAACGGCCCGTGGATTCGCAGGATCGAGATATATTCCGGCACATCCTTATCCTGAAGAATGTGGGGACGGCCCTTTTCTATGTAATCCGCAGTTACCGTTTCCACCGTTGTGGTTTGTGAGATGCGGTAGATATAAAGCAGTGCGGCGAGCGCCATTCCAGTCTCAACGGCGAGAGTCAGATCCGCGACAACGGTCAGCAGGAAAGTAATCAGCCAGACCGAGATATCGGCCGCCGAAAGCCGCAGAATGACGGGAATCTCTTTCCACTCGCCCATGTTGTAGGCGACAACCATCAACACCGCAGCCAACGTGGCCAGGGGCACATACTTCGCGAGAGGCGCGAACAGCAGAATAACCGCGAGCAGCGTCAGTGCATGGATCAAGCCCGACACCGGCGTGCGCGCGCCGCTGCGGAAGTTGGTGGCGGTGCGTGCGATGGCCCCGGTAACCGGCGTGCCTCCCACCATGGGTACAGCGATATTTGCTATTCCCTGTGCCAGCAGTTCTGCATTGGAGTTATGACGGTCACCGGTCATGCTGTCTCCCACCACAGCGGATAGCAGGCTTTCCAGCGCGGCGAGGATAGCGACCGTCAATGCCGAGGGCAGTAATGGCAGAATCAGATCCGGCCGGAACGCGGGAACCTCAAACGCCGGCAAGCCACTGGGAATGCCCCCGAACTTGCTGCCAATCGTCTCGACCGGCAGGTGCAGAAAGTACACTGCGGCAGTCGATCCCAGCAGCGCCAGAATCGACCCCGGCACTCTGCGGCTCACCTTCGGAGTAACAAGAATGACCGCCAGCGAGATGCCCGCGAGCGCCAGTGCGGGCAGTGCGACGGTATGGAAGTCCCGTACGTAGGCCTGTGTCTTCTGGATGAATTCGCCCGGCACCGAAGCCATGGTCAAACCGAAGAAATCTTTGATTTGTGTGGATGCGATCAAGACCGCGATACCGTTCGTGAAGCCGATCACGATGGGGCGGGGAATGAATTTCACCGCGGTACCCAACCCTGTGAGACCGAGAACCAGCAGAATCACGCCGGCCATCATGGTGACGATGTGGAGGCCGGAGATCCCGTGTTTCTGTATGATCCCCGCCACGATCACGACGAAAGCACCTGTCGGCCCGCTGATCTGTATCTTCGATCCACCGAGCAGCGACGTGAGGAAGCCGCCGAGGATCGCCGTATAGATTCCCGCTTGCGGCGTCACTCCAGAGGAGATACCGAAAGCCATCGCAAGAGGCAGCGCGACGAGGCCTACTGTGAAGCCTGCAATGAAGTCAGCCAGGAAATCGGCGCGGTTATAGCGGGCAAGACATTCGAAGAGTTTCGGTTGTGGCCAGCTTGCCAAGTCCCCATTCTACCGTTGACCGCTATATACTGAGCGTCGTCATGAATCGCCGAAGCCTTCTAAAATCACTCACAGCCGCCGGGTTGGGCGGAATCCTTACCGCGCGGGAGCAGAATGCGCAGCAGATCGTCGAAAGAGCGGTGCGCGGTTTGCCGGCGCCGAAGATCAAAGACATTCAGGTGATTGAAACGGCTCCGGCCGGCGTACGGCTCACGGTCGTCAAGATTCTGACGGATCAGGACGGACTGTACGGCTATGGTTGCGCGACCTTCACGCAGCGTGCGGATCTGGTGAAGCCCGCTGTCGAAAAGTATCTGAAGCCCCTGCTGCTCAATCATCCGGTTGACCGCATTGAGGACACCTGGCAACTCTGCTATGACAGTTCTTACTGGAAGAATGGCCCTGTGTTGAATAACGCCATCAGCGGCGTCGACCAAGCCCTTTGGGACATCAAAGGCCGCATGGCAAAAATGCCCGTCTACGATCTTGTCGGCGGGAAATGCCGGGAGGCCGCCGATGCCTACACGCACGCGTCGGGTGGTGAAATTCAGCAATGCATTGAGCAGGCGAAAATGTACATGGCGCAAGGCTTCCGCAATGTGCGCGTGCAAGTTTCAACGCCTGGCTACGAGGGCTACGGTGCGGGTGCCGGTGCTGCCGCCGTACCGCAAGTGACGGGTCTCCACAGCGGTTCCGTATTCGAGCCTCTGCCCTATATCCGCCGGGCCTTGAAGCTATTTGACGCATGCCGCACCCAACTGGGTGAAGAGGTCAACCTGCTGCACGACGTGCATGAGCGCGTCGCTCCGAATCAGGCTGTGATGTTTGCCAAAGAGGCGGAGAAGTTCCATCTGCTGTTCCTGGAAGATGCGCTTTCGCCGGAAGACATCGCTTACTTCCGGCAGATCAAGCAGCAATGCAGCACTCCACTTGCGATGGGTGAACTCTTCAACAGTCCGCATGAATGGATACCTCTGATTTCCGAGCGCCTCATCGAATACATCCGGGTCCACGTCTCGCAGGCCGGAGGGTTCACGCCGTGCCGCAAGATTGCGATTCTCGGGGAGCAGTTCGGCGTGAAGACGGCATGGCATGGACCGGGGGATGTTTCGCCCGTCGGACACATGGCCAACGTCACACTGGATGTGGTCAGCTACAACTTCGGCGTACAGGAATATACACCATTTAATGCGAATGTCCGCGAGGTTTTTGATGGTTGTCCGGTGCTCGAAGACGGCTATATCTGGCCTTCCACCAAGCCTGGCTGGGGAATCGAAGTAAACGAAAAAGCTGCGGCAAAATTCCCGTTTACCAATGACCCGAAGAGCCCCAGAGGCCCGTTAAACGGGGGCTGGGGTGAGTTGAGGCGGAAAGACGGACAGATCATCAAACAATAGATTGGTCCATCATTCGATGGTCGAACAAAGTTGCGGGCTGGGGATTGCGTTCAGGGATTTGAAGTGATAGAGTCCCGGTCAGCAAGAAAATCAGGGCTCCTGTCCAGCCCGTAACGGAGAAAATCTCAATGTTTGTTTTCCCCTCCGGAACCGTCATCCGGAAGTTGTTTCTCAGCGCATTTACCTTCCTTGCCCTGCATATGTTTTTGTACGCGCAATCTGAGCGCGGAACCATTACAGGGACTGTGAGTGATTCTTCCGGTGCCGTGGTTCCTGGCGCGAAGATCACGATTCGGAATGCTTCCACCAACGTGTCCATCGCGGCCGTTTCCAATGGGCAGGGCGAATACAGCGTACCCAGCCTATCCCCCGGTGCTTACAGTGTGAAGGTAGAGAAGGATGGCTTCCGTCCCGCGATCACGAACGGGATCAACCTGGACGCGACCCAGACGGTCCGCGCGGATGCTGTTCTCGAAGTCGGGTCAGCCGCCCAGGCGATTGAGATCACGGCATCCGCGGTCCAATTGCAGGCGGAAGATGCGAAAAACAGTGTCACACTCCAGAACAAACTGGTAAATGATCTTCCTCTGGTGGTCGGCGGCACCGTTCGAACCCCTTTCGATCTCGCGGCGCTGATCCCGGATGCGAAGAACCTGGGTGGTGACAACGGCTTCAGCCTTGGTGGCGGACAGGCAGCCTCTTATGGCACTTCACTCGATGGTGTTTCCACCAATACCAGCCGCGCTCTTTCAAAGAGTTGGGTGGCGTCGAACGCGCCTTCCATTGAGGCGATTGACCAGTTCACAGTGGACACCAACGGCTTCAAAGCGGAGTATGGGCATGCGGGCGGCGGCAACATGACATTCGTTTCGAAGTCCGGCACGAATGCCTTCCACGGGTCAGCCTATGAGTTTCTTCG
The DNA here is from genome assembly GCA_903923395.1 of uncultured Acidobacteriia bacterium. Classification (GTDB taxonomy): domain Bacteria; phylum Acidobacteriota; class Terriglobia; order Bryobacterales; family Bryobacteraceae; genus BOG-234. The sequence continues at coordinate 24,635 of CAIXXM010000071.1, read as the reverse complement.
CAATAACGACTTTGATGCGAATAACTTCTTCAACAACCGCTCCGGCATTCCCAATTCGATTTACAAGCAAAATGACTTTGGGGCAGTAATCGGGGGCCCGGTTTGGATTCCCAAGATCTACCGCGGCAAGAACAAGACGTTCTTCTTCTTCTCCTACGAAGGCTTCCGCAACCGCTCCGGCGCATCCGGCACCGCGTTTACCGTCCCCACGCCGGAAATGTATAGCGGTGACTTTTCGAAATGGGTCACTTCGGCGGGCGCGCAGATTCCCATCTACAATCCCTTGTCGCAGGTCACCAATGCCGATGGTTCGGTGACACGTCAGCCCTTCGCCAGCAACCTGGTTCCCAAGAGTTTGTGGAGCCCCGCGGCGGTCAAGGCACTCAGTGTCTTTCAGGGCGGCGGATCACCGCTCGCGCCAAACAATGGTGCTGCTCCGGGAACCGCTGCTTACATTTCGAACAACTATCTGGTGACGAACGGTACACAGATCTATCCTGTCAACAAGACCAGTATCAAGGGCGACCATCTTTTCAACGACAAGCACCGGATCTCGGGCTACTATGCGCATGACCGTGAACACCAGACGCCTGGTCCGGACGGTCCTGCAACACTGCCGGGCCTGTATACCAACTATAACGATTTGGTGCAGGCTTCTGATGTGGTCCGTTTCAGCTGGGATTGGACCTTCAGCCCCACGAAGCTGAATCACTTCTATGCGGGCGGCAATAACTGGACCCAGGATCACAAACCACCGCAGGAATATCTGGGTAGCTGGAAGAGTAAGTTCTGTCTTCCGAACGTTCCCAACTGTGATGAGAACCTGGTCAACCTGTTCTCTGGCGGCACGGGCAATAACTACAGCACCTGGGGTGGTCAGGCGGACAATGGTTCGGAAAACACGGTTTATTCTTACAACGATGATTTCACCTGGATCAAGGGCAATCATTCCTTCAAGTTTGGTGGCATGTACCAGTTGAATCACTACAACGGCTTTGGCCGTCAGTGCGAAGCCGGGTGCGTTGGCTTCAGTTATCAGGAGACCGGTGTCCCGGGTGGTTCCAACCCCAATGCCGGCGGGAATGCCTTCGCATCATTCCTGCTCGGTCAGGCAGATTCCGGTCAGATCGACACGGTGCGTTTCATCGGCCAGCAATTCTATTACTTCGGCGGCTACTTCCAGGATGACTGGCGTGTCAACAAGAAGCTGGTTCTGAATATTGGTCTCCGCTGGGATGGCAACCTTCCTCCCACGGGTCTGGGTGACCGTTGGACGGACTTCTCTCCAACGACTCCCAATCCTTCCGCGAACAATATTCCCGGCGCGGTTTTGTTCTCCGGCAGTTGCTCCGGTTGCGTCGGTTCGCGCCGCTTGGCGAATCTGTGGCCGTGGGGCTTCGGTCCGCATCTTGGCTTCGCGTACTCGCAGGATCAGAAGACCGTTATCCGCGGCGCGTATGCGCGGTCCTATGGCTCACTTGTATCCGTGAGCGGATCCACTCATAACTCCGGTTACACGCTGACCCAGACCTTCAGCAACTCCTCCAGCGGCATTACGCCGACTTACACACTCGATAACGGCATGCCCGCCTGGACGGCACCTCCTTTCATCAATCCCTCGGTTTCCAATGGCACCAGCGTGGCCTGGTTCCAGGGTAATGAAACAACCAAGCTGCCCGCTTATGACAACTTCAACCTTTCCGTGCAGCGCCAGATCGGCGGGTCGATGGTGGCGGAAATTGGCTACAGCGGCGTGATGGGGACACACCTGCAAACACAACTGCTGCAGTACAACACCATCAATCCGAGTTATTTGACGAAGTGGGGAACCGTAGCGCAGAGCATCACCGTGTTGAACAGCCTGGTTGGCTCCGCCACGGCGAATGCGGCTGGAGTCTTCGCGCCGTTCCCGACGTTCAACGCGCTGTGGGGTTCGCGTGCCACGGTGGCCCAGGCACTGCGGCCCTTCCCGCAGTACACCTATATCGACACCTATGCCGGGCAGGGTGACCACAGCGGTCACTCGACCTACCATGCCGCGATATTCAAGTTTTCGAAGCGCTACTCGCAGGGCTTGTCGTTTAATGCTTCTTACGTATTCTCCAAGATCCTGACGGACTCCGACACTGCATGGGGCGGCGGCTACGCGGCAGATCAATTCAACCGCGGCCTTGAAAAGTCGATTGGTGCCTTCGACGTCACGCATGACTTCAAATTCGCAGCAACCTATGACCTTCCATTTGGCAAAGGACAGAAATATCTCTCCAAGAGCCTTCTCGGCCAAATCATTGGTAACTGGCGAATTTCTTCCATCAACCTTTACGCCAGCGGTACACCGGTGAATATCACCAGCAGCTACACTCTGCCGATCTATGCCAACAGTGCGGGCGGACGCGTCGCTCCCTATGTCACGTCATACACGGGCTGGCAGCCTTCCAGTTGGAAGAACGGCAGCTTTGATCCCTCCGTGGATAACTTCTTTGTCCCGTATGGCACGGGTCCATTTCCGCTGCAGGGAACGGGCACGGCTTACAACAGCATCGGGAATGATACACGCTATAACCCGAAGGTCCGCTTGTTCCCGAATCTCAATGAGAACATGTCGATCACCCGCACCTTCCCGATCTGGGAGAAGACGAAGCTGGAATTCCGCGCGGAGGCTTTCAACGTCTTCAATCGTGTACGCTTTGGCACCGGCAACACGCAGTTACAGAGCGCACAGTTTGGCGTCCTGACGGGGTCGGGCAGCCAGATTAACTCACCCCGCAACTTGCAACTGGCGCTGAAGCTTTACTTCTGAGCCGTCCTGTAACGAAAGAAAGCCCGGGTCCTTACTTCAAGGGCCTGGGCTTTTGCATTTTCACTTTCCCGCAGCCCGCGCACTTCCACTTTCTGTTGCCATGATAGATATGGCCTTTCAGTTCCTTCATCTTGACTCTGCAGCGGGGGCAGGTCATTTGCTGCCCGGTCTTTGGAAGAGGATTTCCGCCACATTCCAAAGATACTGCTCATCGGTCAAAGGGAGCGTTGCTTCTTCCGGGAATTCCACCAGAGACCGGTATTCCGCCGCCATTTCCGCAAAGATGGCAAGACGTGCCGCCGGTTCGAGTGCGTCCCTTCGACGCAGCGCATCCAGCAGGTAGCGTGCTGCTTCCGGATTCGCCTTCTGGCGAAGTCTCGCTGCCAGCGCGCGGTATGGTTTGAGCGAATTGACCCGTGTTCCTCCGCCCGGCGGCAGGTACGGCAACGGTTCTGTTGCCACGCGGACGACAATCGTGCCCGCGGCGATATCTCCCAGCCTCTGCATCCGCCGGTTCAATATCATCACCATTCCTCCGAGAAGATAGAAGACCGGGAGACTATCTACTGTCCGCAGCAGATTCCGGATCATGATCTGTGAGCAGGAAAGGCGCAGTCCGCTAACATCCGCCACCCGCAGCCCAACGACTTTCTTCCCTATGGTCTGCCCGCCCGACCGCCATTCAAACAACACCCCGTAGCCGATCTGCAACAGGAAGTAGGCGATGGCCATGGAGGCTTCCTTCCAGTCGTCTGCGATGAAGGGAAAGTATGCAATGGCCTGGCTGAGGAGAATCACAACCGTGGTGACGATGGACCAGTCGACCATCAGTGCGAGGAACCGGCTTACAGGACCGGCTAGTTGCAGGGAGAAGGTAATGCCATCTCCAGTCTCGATCTCGAGCTGGTTCGTTTCAAGCACCGCCACGTTTGCCTCCCCTTCCCAGCCAGGCACAGAGCAGGCCGAGTTCCACGCAGCCCATCGCAATTTTCACGGGGTAGGGGAGCACTGGCTGGTGGTATTGCGAGAGAAAGCTCTCTACAATGCCGGCCCAGACCAGCATCACAGCCATGCCGCCAGCCAGTGACGCTAAGTCATTTCTCACTGCTGCCAGTCTTCTGCGCCGTGACTCCCTGTTATTCCAGCCCACTAATGCCCCTGCGAGCACAAAGCCTGCCTGTCCGCCTACCAGGATCGCGGGGATTTCAATCACTCCATGGGGCATGAGCCAGGCGAGAGCGAAGACTAACTGGCCGTCACGAATGTAGTCACACAGGACGGCTCCCAGGATCACTCCGTTGTAGAAAAGCAGAGTCACTACGCCCAGTCCCCAAGTGGCACCCATGGCCATGGTGAGTATGGCGACCTTTATGTTATGCGTCATGAGTTCAGCGGCGAATGTCGTCTTCTTGCCTCGCATCCGGTCCGGCTTGTTCTTCTGTTCCGCTTCTTCTTTTGAGACCCGCACTGACGGTTTATCCTGCAAATGCGAAAACGGCAGCAAAGTAGCTTTGGAATCGGGTACAGTGACCAGCACCGTAGCTCCGAAACCGCATCCGGCGATGGTGAGGGCCAGCGAAAGTCCAAACGCTGCTGACTGTCTCCGGAAGGTCTGCGGAAAACCCGCGCTGAGCCACTGCCATGCGGCCCGCAAAGTGCGGCGCCAATGGCCTGGACGAGTCGCGCGCTGATGAATTTCCGCATACGCCCGCGCCACCAGCATTTCCACATGGCGCATGGCCGCGGAGTCACCGGAATTTGCCTGCAATCGCGCCAGACCGGATGCAGTCCGCTGATACAGGTAATGAAAACGTTCCAATTCCGCTACAGTGGACGCACCGGTGGGATTGTTCTCCAGCCTTTCCAGTTGTGCAGCCAGTTCATCCCAGATAGGACGTTCGTTTTCGAGAAAGCGGTCAGCGTCAAGAATCATAGTTGTTGCCTCCGCTTTACATCGAGATAGATACCTGCGAGTTGTCCAGTAAGTTTGTCTGGGTCGAGAAAGTGCAGATTGACGCCTTTCCTCCTGCAGTTCGCACGCACGCCTGCCAGGGTCCGCCACCGCAGGTGGCCGCCGAGACTTTCATACATGGCGGCGATATCCTGCACTTCCTCCTGAAAAAGCGGTTTTGCTCCTTCGGGTTGCGGCATTGCGGCGATCACCAGATGTCTTTTCGCTGCTCCGGCCACATGTCGCGCGAAGGTTTCCGCCGCCAATGGGTCATCGAGGGATGTCAGCACGATCACCAGCGCTCGCCTCGGCACACGGTTTTGCAAGAAAGCGAAAAACTCCGCGAAATCTGGTTCTACGGCGCGCGGTTGCAATTGATAGATCAACTCCCGGCACACCTTGAAATGACTCTTGCCCCGCGTTGCACTGACAAAACCATGGATCTGGTCAGAGAAAGAAATCAAGCCGAACTTGTCTCCCTGGGATTCCGCCGCCAGCGCCATCACCAGCGCGGCATTGACATAGCGTTCCAGAGTAACTTCATCTCCCGCCAACCGCCCGCTGAGCCGCGAAGCATCCAGCGCAACATAGATCTCCTGTGTTTGTTCCACCCGGAAGACCCGTACGACCGGTTTGCCCCGGCGGGCTGTGGCCTTCCAATCGATCTCATCGAACGAATCGCCCGGCAGGTATTCCCGCAGCTTTTCGAATTCGCGCCCTTTGCCATCGAAACGGCGCACTTTGGACCCAGCGTCTCGGCGGTCGAGAAACTCCGCGGCGGCTGGGTCCGCGAAGAGATCTGGATACACTTTGACGGTCGTGTCCAACGCCACCTGGTGGTGCGCATCCCACAATCCAAGCTCTGACCGGAGTTGTAACGTAGCGGCTTGTATCTTGTACTCTCCACGCCGGTGGCAAAGCACATCCTGCTCTGATGTGATCTTCGAATTCGGTCCAGCTAGAAACTGCTCTGCCTGCGTTACGGGCATTGTAAGGAGCGAAGGCAAATGCAGGGCTGCGGATAGCTCACGGGGCATTGCCGTTCCATGGTTTTCCACGGTAACTGGAATGCCGAAGCCACGGCCCCGAATCACCCGCAACAGAGTTGGTGCGGTAATCCGGAAGTGATGGATCCTCTTCTTAGCCAACCAGGCGTCAGTGACGGCAATCCCTGCAATGACTGCGGCCAGAGCCCAGGCGAACGGCGTGAACGCAGGCCAAATCGCTGCGGCGAGGGCCAGGCCGCCACCCAGCAGTGCCGTTCCGAGGATTGCTCTGTTGCGGGGGACAATCATCTGGGTACGGGAACTGCCTTGAGCAACGCGGTCACTGCTTCCGATGCGGTCATTCCCTCGATTTCTGCTTCCGGACGCAATACCAGACGGTGTTCCAGCACCGGAGCAGCCATTGCCCGGACGTCATCCGGCGTGACGAAATCACGCCCATCCAATGCCGCCTGTCCACGGCTTGCCAACAACAGTGACTGTGCTGCTCTGGGACCGGCGCCGGAGAGGATGTTATCAGAGTTACGCGTTTCCCGAACCAGATCGAGGATGTAACCGGTAATCTCCGGACGGATCAGAATTCCAGACAGCGCTGCGCGCAACGCCGGCATTTGTTCCTCGCTCAAAAGTGCCGTTGCTTCACCGCGGGCCAGGGTAGCTTCCGGCGCGTCGTTTGCCAGCATGCGTTCCAGGAGCTGCAACTCATGTTCCCGTTCTGGCCAGCCCATGTTGATCTTCATCATAAAGCGGTCTTTCTGGGCTTCGGGCAGCGGATAAGTGCCCTCGCTTTCAATCGGGTTCTGTGTCGCAAACACGGTGAAAGCGTTGGACAGTGGATAAGTCGTCCGGTCAATCGTAACTTCCCGCTCCTGCATGGCTTGCAACAAGGCGGATTGTGTCTTTGCGGGAGCGCGGTTAATTTCATCAGCCAGCAGAAAGGTGGTGAAGATTGGCCCCCGGACGAGCGTAAACTCATTGGACTGTAAATTGAACACGTTGGTGCCTGTAATATCGGCGGGCATCAGATCCGGTGTGAATTGGATGCGTGCGAAGGGACAGCCGAGGATGCGTGCGATTGTTCTCGCCAGCAGCGTTTTCGCCAGGCCGGGCACGCCTTCGATCAATGCATGCTGCCCGGCCAGGACCACGATCAGCGCCTGATCAATCACCGCGTCTTGTCCAATCACAACCTTGTGGATCTCCTGCCGGATCCGTTCCAGCAGTGCTTGCAGTTCTTCGAAGTTCGGCGTCATAGTCTGTTAGCCCCGCGGGTGATGGCGCGGATTTTCTCCCATGTTTCTATTGGCTGCGTGGTTGTCCCCACCGTGTTCTCAATCTCTTGGATTATTTCGGGTCCGGCACGACGCCCGTGGTCCCGCGTCCATTCCTGCACGCAAGCTGCGACCAAACGCAACGGCGGAATTCTGCGTTCCAGAAGGTTCCGGAGGGCTTCCTGCGATGCAGTACCCGAGAGTATCCGCAGGCCCTTCGTTGCAGCGGGTTCGGGTACCGGAGGGAAGGGAACCGAGGCACGCCAGAAGAAGAGTCCAGCCGCAAGCAGCAGGCAGAAGATAACTCCCTGCAGATGCAGCTTGCGCATCATCCCCATCATCGTCCCGCCGGAGTTACTCCCGAGATGAGTTTCATCGAAAAGAATATAGGGATTTGTTCCCGCCGCCCAATCGAGCAGCGGCGTGTCACGGCTGTCGAGTAAGTCCCGATTCGTGAATGGTTCCGTGGCCCCAACCAGGGCGATGGTCCCTTTGCCAAAACGTCGTTCGATAACTACGGGGTGGTCGTCATCGCTGCGAATAACGGTCCACTCCGGGCAGGATTCGAAGTGCACCGGCCAGAGGAACGATTCCTCCTCCGAGTCGCGCGCATCGTCGGCAATCTTCACATGCCAGCCTTTGATTTCGAGCGGCTTATCATCGCCACTCTTCACGGCGACGACAACACGGTTGCCTACTTCGGCGAGCGCGCTAAGCGTGTTTGGCAGCTCTTTGTCATTCCACCGGCCGGGAGGCACTTCGATCACGAAGATAGTTGCCGAGACCGCGTGGATCGATTGCAGCGGACTGTAATTCCGTTCCACCTTCGATCTGGTCTTTGCAAGCGCCTCATAGAATGCCGAAGTGCCAGCAGCGTCCGTTCTGAGCGTGGACCCCTCGTCATACACCTCACCGGACGAGAGCTGCTCCGCCATCGAAATGGCAAAGCAAATGACGGCGGCCAGTAACAGCAGTGCGGGACCCAGGCGTTTCATTTGCACAACTCCCGCATCCGTTCAAAGCCTGCGGTGAAACGCTCCACATCGGCAGGTTCAATCGGGTACAAGCCATACCAGCCAGCTTCGAAAGTTTTGACGCTGGCAGTAAATTCGCTGGTGAGTCCGGCGATGGCGCGGGCTCGGCGCGAGAGTTCCCGGCGGTAATCCAGGTTCGACTTATAGCGGCTGATTGTGATCAGTTGGCGGCCGTTTAGAAAGGCCAGTGAACCGAGGAACCAGGCACGCATGGCAAGCCGTGTATCACCCTTCTGCAGATAGTCGCGGGCGAGAGCGATCCACTGCTCTTCAGGTAGATCTGTCGCGATGGTCGACGGGTCGTTCAGATCTACAGGCGGAGGCGAAGAGCCACCGTTCGCCAGCAAGCTCATTGCTCTCTTGGCGCGGGTACGCAAGAGCAGGCCAATGAGCATGCCAGCCAGAAGAACGGTGATGGCAACCACAGCAGTTCGCAGGGCATCCACAGGGGCCTTTGGTCCGGTGGGATCAAGAGTGTCGCCGCGGTGCAGCAGCCAGCGCCAAAAGGCATTCCACCAGCGGCGGATGGGCCGCATGATCTTCTTGACGAATGCCGTGAGATCTGCACGTAACTTCCCAATCCATCGCTCCACCAGTGATTCCTGGCGCAGATCAGGAGGCAGTGGCTTTCTCCACTGGTAAGGTCTTTGCTGCAGAACCTCATCAATCGCTTTGTTGAGTGCTTTCTGTCTTGCTTCGGGAGTGTTCTGTTGTGCTTGCAAAGGGGCATAGACGGTAAGTGCAAGACCAACAATTACCAGAGCCTGCGTGACTGCCTTCCGCCAGCCGCGCCGGATATCTGCTCCAGAGGTTTCTGCTTCGCCATAAAACCGCCTGACCGCATAGAATGCTTCAAACAGGGCATCGCACAGGCACCAGGCAACTGCCAGAGAACTAAGAAGCACCGTCTTGTTGAGCAGCGCGGCGGTGTTTGTCACGATATCTTCTCCGGTGAAGAGTTGATAAAGTGTCGGCAGCAATATCATTCCGGTGAGGACGTTCACCCAGATGACGAAGCACATTCCCGCCAGTATCAGGGTCCCGGTTATGGCATCTCCGCCCCTGGAGACTAACTTCGCCGCTTCCTGGAAGGGTTTGTCTTCCTCCCAGGCGCATGCCTGGTAATTGCGGAAAAGTGCGGTGAGATAGGGCACTGGCAACCAGAGCAGCAGTAACTTCAGCATCCCTGCAAACCAGGTTCTGGATGCAGCGTTGATCGGCCTTCCCGGTACTTTCCGGCCCCGGATCTCTTCCGTCAGCATTCGCCCAAATAAGCTGCGCGTCCACTGCCGCCAGCCGAACAGAATCGCAATGACAAATGAGGTCCAGGTAAGGTTGGGAACTTCCAATACCCCTGTGAAAGAACGTATGAAGTAAATCAGAGCTGCGAAGAACGGCACGCTGCCGGCGAGATAGACGGTCCATGCCCTGGCCGGCGCTTCACGCAGAACCCCGAGCGCCTTTTCGAGAAGGTCTAGCCCTGACCGCTGTTTCATTTGACCACCGATTTCACTGGTGCTGCGGCGCGGGGCGGGGCAGTGGCTTCCTCCAGGATCCAGCCTGCGGTAAAGAAAAAGATCCAACAGCCAAACAGTGCCACAATTGCCAGCAGTGGTGCGGTGAGTTGCTTCCGCCAGTTTCCTGTAGATACCTTTGTTGCCGGCAGCCTCTTCATGCAGGCTGCACACGTCATACGGCCCTGGTGTTCCGTAACACATTCCCGACAATAGGAACTGCCGCAGCTAAGACACCTGGCAGCGGCGAAGCGTTCGGAATGATTCAGGCACCGGGCGGAAATCATGTTGTTTCCGGGGGGCGGGTCTGTGCCGATTCAATCACTGGTGTCACCGCGGCAATGAAACGGCGTGCTGTGATCCGGGATGCAACAGAGCGCACCATCACATTTCCGACTGCAGTGTTCAAATACAGCACACATCCGAATTGCGCCGTGGCAAAGCCGATCCCGATCACCAGCAGCAACAACCCGAAGGCGACGACACCAGCCGACTGCCGGGTTGCCAGAACGGAGGAAAGGAGTGTGACCAGTGCTGGTATCAGAAACAGATAGGGCCACTGAAAGATAAACCGGGTCTTCTTGCGGAGAATCAAAGCCCGGATGTCTTTGAGATAGACCCTCTGATAAGTTTCATTGAACCTGCTGCCGCCAATGATCAGGATATGGTCGCCGGCCAGCCAGGCGGACGGTGTAGCTACAAAACCCATGATGCGTCCCGGCAGGCGCTTGTAACGGACACTGTTCAAAGTGTTGTCCCCCGCCGTCCCTGTTGGAACATACTCAAGAAGATAAAGATCCAGAAGCCCACTTCAGAAAGGGCAATGATCAAGGCTGCATACTTACGCCACTGCCAGCGCCGGACAATACTACTTGGCCGCTTCCAATATCGAAACACCAGATACAACGCGGCAGGTGCTCCTAAGATGCTGAGCGAGATTGTAATGCCGGTTATCACGGCAACAGCGAAAGCGATGGAGTCATAGAGCGTGCGTTCGCGCTCCAGGCTTTGGTCCGCCCCCTTGGTTTCCCCGGCGATCAGACATTCCGGACAGAGCAATTCTGTCCCAATTTCCACGGAGCACAAAGCGCAAAGAAACTTGCCGCAGCGCGAACAGGCGTCGACGGCCTTCTTGTCTGCATGGTGGAAGCAACTGGTCTCTTCCTCGCCACGGAAGAGATCTGCAGGCTGAATTGTCTCCGGTGCCTGGAAGCAAGCCGGGAATGCCCGGACCGAAAGCTCCGTGCCGCAGACCTTACAGCCTTGAAAATCCGGTGTCTCCAGGAAAACATGACTTAGCTCGAAGCCGCACTCCGGGCATGTGAGGGAGACAGTGGGAGCCATGATGAGTGTGACTGGCCCTTACCGGGTGCGAATCACGAGCGTATTGCAGATGCGGTCATGCAGGGCACGCTTTTTGTCATCCCAGCCTGCCATCATATAACCGATGCAAAGGATCAACCCGCTAAGCAGAGTGGCAAAATAGCGGCCAATCGCTACGCCGATGGAGACCGGGCCGCCATCGGTTTTGATCACTTTCAAGCCCAGCGCCATCTTGCCCGGCGTCGCTCCAAATTGAGAGAGGAAATACGCCTGATAGGCAATGCCGAGCAATGTGGAAAGAAGTCTGCTGCTCCCGCTGAGGCCCATCATCGGCCCCATTAAGGAAAAAGGATCGGTCCCCGACCGGCCCGCCTGTGCCGCCTGCCGGAAGACCTCGATCACCGAAGAGCCAAAGAACAACATGAAGAGCAGGCCGAAGACAAAAGTCGTTAACATCCCATCCAGAATGATGGCGAGAAAGCGAATCCAGAATCCCGCGTACCGGTATTCCATGGGCGCGGTGGAACTCATGCCCTGGCGCAATCTCTGTGCCCACGCCGGCTTGCACTCGGCGCAAATTGCTGAGTCGCCGAACATAGCCAGTTCACTAATGGCATACTGGCGGCCACATGAGGTGCAGAACCGCTTGGGCGCGTAGGGGTCCGCTGGAACCGGCGGTGGAGCCTGGGGCACCGCATCCCGGAACGGCTTCCAATCGGTCATCCCTGCGTGCCAGACCAGGGTGTCGGGCTGAATGACTCCGCCCTGGGCCAGATGCAGCAGTTGCTCTTCGGTCACGGGGCCGAATTTCTGCCCATTGTTTGCGTAATGCCATTCCATTGCGGGAATCCTTTCCGTTTGGACAGTGTATCTTTGTTACTCCATCCGGGGCAACTCAGTTCTGCGGTTCTTCTCCCCAGATCCACTTGCTGAACCACTCGTAATTATGCAGCAGTACGGCCTTCTGCTCTTTCGGCTTGGTAATACCGTGCCCGAAGCCCTTATACACGATCATTTTCGCCGGGACATTCCGGTCTTTGAGGCCCTGATAAAGTTCATAACCATTCGGAATGGGCACACGCTTATCGAGTTCCCCATGCTGAATCAACGTAGGTGTCTTGGCATTGTTGATGTAAGTAATGGGTGAGGTCTTCTTGTAAATCTCAGGGTCTTCCCAGGGCGTGGCATGCAGATACTGGCGGGTGAACGGATGAATGTCTGTGTTGACGTAGTAAGTCATCCAGTCTGAAATTCCGGCACCCACAGAAATAGCTTTGAAGCGTGTAGTGTAAGTGGTCAGAAACGCGGAGATGTAGCCACCCTGGCTCCAACCCATGGATGCAAGCTTATCGGGGTCGGCGATGCCCTGCGCGATCAGCGCATCCACACCGGAAATGACGTCCTCATAATCCCCCAGGCCGAGATTCCTGACGTTCAAGGCGCGGAACTTCTCGCCGTATCCCGCAGAGCCGCGGTAGTTCGGCTTCAGAATCACAGCCCCCTTGGCCGCGAATTGTTCCACCGGATAGTAGCGGTCACCGGCCAGCGCCGGGGTATCCACGCCGGTCGGTCCGCCATGAATCACCACAAGCAGCGGATACTTCTTGCCCTGCTTATAATCAGCCGGTTTGATGAGGATGCCCTCAATGGTTGTCCCGTCCTTGGATTTCCAGGAGATCACCTCGCGCGTCGCCAGCTTGAACTCCTTCCATTGAGAACTGAAGTCACTGAGCTTCTTCGGTGCCGGGTTCTCGACCGGGGTGACATAGAATTCCGCGAACTGGTTGGCCGCTCCACCAAGGAACGCCATGGTCTTGTGGTCCGCTGTAAAACTGACCCCCGCAGCACCCAATCCGCCGGGGATGGTTACAGGTACCCAGCGGTCGGCGGCGGGGTCCAGGCGGAAAAGGCCACGTGAAGTCTTCTGCGCTGCTCCGAACCAGATGCCCGCCGTGTTCCATTCGAGCAACTGCGGATTTTCATCGAAGTTCTGCGCCAGCACCGTGGTCTTGCCCCCCGCTGCCGGCATCACCGTGATGTTCTCGTTCTGATAAAACGAATAGGGTCTCCCGTTCGCCGAAACGAAGGCCAGTTTTTCCCCATCGGGCGACCAAACAGGATTCGTATGCGGCCCGCCGCCGTTCGTGACTTTTCGCAGGAACTTATCCGCCAGCCGGACCACATAAAGCTCAGAGCTCAGACCGGAACTCAGGTCCGGATCTTTGGGCGCGGCGAAGGCGATTTGCGAACTGTCCGGTGACCAGCGGAACGTCGTGACAGAGAACTTGTCTCCGTCTGTGATTTGCATGGCCTTGGGCAGGGCCTTGGTATCAGCCGGAACATCCAGCGGCACTTTCACCGTGAACAGATGAACCATTTGGTAATCGTTGTTGACGATTTCAAACTCACCCAGCGATTCCTTCCGGTCCTTCTTTCCTTTGGGTTCCGGTGGCGTGGCGGTGAAAGCAATGACCTTGCCATCCGGTGACCAGCGGAAAGCTTGAATGCCGTAGTCGCCCGCCGTCAACTGCTTCGCTTCTCCGCCGCGTGGAGAGATCAAATAGATCTGGGGTTTGCCATCCCTCGCCGAGAGAAACGCCAATTGTTTCGAGTCGGGCGACCACTGCGGATCACTGGACCCCTTTTTCCCCGCCGTCAATGCATAGCTCTCACCGGAGGAGGGAATCGCCACCCAGATCTGTGATTCGAACGAATTGCTTTCCCAGTTCGGTTGTTGTGCCGTGTAGGCGACGAAGTTGCCATCCGGCGCAATCACCGCCGTACCGGGCGACTTCGCGTTCAGTGACTGGTCGAGCGTCGGGACTTGTCCTGCAAGACTGCAGGCGGAAAGAAAGGCAAAGGCGAAAAACCGCATGGCCGATTATATCGGCACCGCCACTAAAAGCGGTAGAATTTGTGGCGGCAGGCCCGGCAGCGGAAAGGCGCGATGAAGAAAAGCCGCAGGAACTCTTCCCAAAGGCCGTGCCGGTAAGCCCGCCGGACTTTGGTCGACGTACAGTTCGGGCAGAAGACGTACCGGACATCCTCCCCGTCGATCTCCTGCAGTTCTCTGGTATCGGCTTTGACAACATCCTGCACGAATTGAATCCGTGAGGGCATCGCCGGTGTGCCTTGCGGTGGCGGTTCCAGAGCAAAACCGCCGGGAACGTTGTCCGCCAGCGTCCGCTCAATGCTGTTGACCGCACGGCTGACCTTTTGTTCCGCAACCTTGGTGGTGTTCTTCAGGTTGACCAGCGTCTTCGACTGAATCGCGGAGATCTGCTCCAGGGTTTCAATCCGTTCAGCCAATTGTTCGGTGATCGCTGCCGCACTCTGCTCGACGGCCCTTTGACCGAGTTCCTTGAACTCTTCAACGAGCTTCGATTCCAGACGCTCCATGTGAGCGCCCACCTGCTCAGAAATCATGGCAGGCAGGTCTTGTTGCAGTCTTTCGACCCGAAAACGCGAGGACGTGAGTTCAGATGCGCGCTGTTTTTCCGCGATCAGTTCCCGCAACGGATTTGGTCGGCGTGCCGGAACTCCCGGGCGGTTACGACGCATGGATAATAGTATCCTCCCAGGCATGCGTTCGCGCCCAAACTCCCCGGTTTGGCTTTCGTTCCGCCATTGGCTCATTCTTTGTAGTCAGCATCAGCAGCCTAGACAGATTTGCGTCTTATTCCTAGTGTAAAGGTTCTAGTACGGAAAAGTGTAAAGAAGACATTTGGTTTTGTCGCTGTGGGGGCGATTTTGTCCCATTAGGACCGTGAACCCCAGCGATGGCTTGACTTCCGGGGGGGCTGTGGATATCTTTCATATGATCATCACTTTGCAGCCCGCGCAGGCTGGAGGTTCCGTTTGACCCGTTCGTTCCGATTCGCTCTCCCTCTCTTGATTTTAGCTGCGTCCTTGTCAGCCCAAACCAACCGCGGTGGTATCACCGGCACAGTTTTCGATTCCAGCGGCGGCGTTGTCCCCGGCGCGACCGTGGTTTTGAAGAACCTGGGAACCGGTTTAGAATCGCGGACCACCAGTTCAGCCTCCGGTGCCTACAACTTCACCACCCTCGAACCGGTGGAATATAGCATGACCATCGAAGCCAAGGGCTTCCGCAAGACCCTGGTGGATCGTATTAAGGTAGACACCGCGTCCATCGCTTCCATCGACATCAAACTGGAAACCGGCAGCATCGCCTCTGAGATCACCGTAAAGGCCGACGCCGTTCTGGTGAATACGGAAAACGGCACGGCGAGTTCCACCATCACGGAACGCGAAATTCAGGATGTACCGCTTTCTAACCGCAGCGTTCTCGACCTGGCTCTCACCCTCCCCAACGTCAGCGGTGATGCCGGTACGGAAAACCCGGCGATCGTCGGCGTTGTGACTTGCCCGGGCTGCAACCTTTCTGTGGGTGGCGGACGCCCGCTCAGCACTCTCATGCTGGCCGACGGTGCGAATAATACAGGCATCAGCCTCGCCCGTACCATGGTGAGCTTCACGCCCGAAACGGTGCAGGAATTCACGGTGCAGACCTCAGCCTTCTCGGCGGAATACGGCTCCACAGGCGGTGGCGTCATCAACGCAACCACGAAATCCGGTACCAACCGCTTCACCGGCACGGCTCTTTGGTACAACCGCAATCCTGATTTCGCAGCGGCCCCCTTTACCTTGGCCACCGCGAACCGCTCCAAGCCTACCTTGAAATACAACCAGTTCTCGCTCGCGGCCGGTGGTCCGGTATGGATTCCAAAGGTCTACAACGGCAAGAACCGCACCTTCTGGTTCGGTGCCATTGAACCCTTTTACCGGCGTGATCACCTGGACCAATACGGGTTGATGCCCACGGACGGGATGCGCAACGGTGATTTCAGCGGCCTGGTCAACACTGCCAGCGGCTGGTTGCCCCAATCCGTGGTGGATCAGTTCAAGGGCATCGCACCTGCTTCCGCTCTCACCCCTGGCGACAGCGTGATCTACAACAACTACAACGTGGTCGGCAACCAGTTCCAGACCGCAACTCTGGCCTCCGGCGCAACCTACGCGCCGTTCCCCGGCAACAAGATTCCGCAGAGCATGCTGGACGCCACCGCGTTGAAGTCTCTGCCGTATATCGCCACCGCCGGTGCTTACTACCTGAACAGCAACAACACGATTTCCAACATCTACTCACCACGCCTGCTCTCACAGGATGAAACTCGCTATAACCTCCGCATTGACCACGTGATCAATGACAACAACCGGATTTACGGCCGCTACACCACCACGCCGATTGTGAAGATCCAGGGCACGCCGGTCAGCCCCACTAATAACGGCTCACAGTACAGTTACGCCAAGCAGGCCATGATTTCCGAAACCTGGATTGTTTCGCCCACCCTGGTGAATGACCTCCGCCTGAACTACACCCGCGGCCAGTTTGATAACTCGGTCGACCCCAAGTGGGCGCCCGCCGGTGGTGAGAACCTCAACACGGCCTTTGGACTGCCCAGCATTACCAATGGTGGACTTCCCACCTTCAGCGGCCTCTTTCCCGGCTCCAGTCTGGGCGGTGGCGGCAGCACGGCAACAGGCTTCGGCGGCGCCGGTTCCGGCAATTTGCAGGATCGGGAAGAGCGTTATGCGATCACGGAAATCGTCTCCAAGGTCAAAGGCAATCTGAACATCCGCTTCGGCGGTGATATTTCGAAGTCACTGCAGAATGTACTGCCGCTCTATGGTGCGTTCGGTGGCATTTACGCCTTCTCGAATGTCCAGACGGACTCGAACGGTACTTCCTCCGGCACTGGCGGCAGCCCCTGGGCCAGTTACATGCTCGGTGTGGCAAATGGCAATGTCACCATGCGCAATGTCGCGGTGCCTTACTATTACCGCTACTGGTCAGGCGACCTGTTTGTGCAGAATGACTGGAAGGTTCGCCCGAATCTCACTATCAATCTCGGCGTGCGCTGGAACCTCTCCATGCCGCGCACGGAAAAGTACAACAACCAGGGTGTGTTCCGCACGGGCCTGACGCAGACCATCAGTCTTGCATCTCCGTTGACGCTGCAGGATGGCACGGTGCTGAAGTCCATCAATGTGCCGACGTTTGCATTTGCCGGCCGCGGTGATAACTCCCCCTATCTCACGCCACCGCAGTACAAGGACTTTGAGCCGCGCTTCGGCTTCGCCTGGCAGCCCAGGTTCCTCGAAAAGTACCACGTTGTTGTGCGTGGCGGGTACGGCATCTCTCATGCTCCCATCAGCGGCTTCTCGCAATTACCGCAACCTGACTTCGGTGCCACCTCCACCTTTGCCACCACGACTCCTTCGGCAACGGCAAATCCGCAGTATGTGATGCGCCTCGGCGAGAATCCGCCGGTGCTCACGTCCGCAACACCTGCCCAGCAGATCTTCGGCACTGCCGGTGCGCCCTCCAATGGCCTGGTGGCGCTGAACAGTCTTTACTACCAAGCCTCCACAGGTGCTTACGCGGTCTCGCAGAACTATCACACGCCCTATGTCAATAACTGGAACTTCACGCTTTCCTGGCAGGCCAGTTCCACCACCACGGTGGAAGCGGCTTACAGCGGCAACATGGGAATCCATCTCTTCATGGGCCAGGAAGATATCAACCCGAAGAGTTCCAGTTTGCTCTCAGCCCAGAACGCGCAGAACATCAGCACCACGGCCACAATCAATGATCCTCTGGGCCGGATCAATCCGCTGACCGGGAAGGTGTTGACGGTGCAACAGGGCAGCCTCGGCAGTCCTTATGCTGGTTTCTCCAGCCTTTACCAGTGGTATGACGCGGCGGGCAACAGCATCCGCCACGCCGGTTACATCACTCTGGTACAGCGCTCCAAGTTCGGTTTGATGACTACCGCGAATTATACGTATGGCAAATCGATTGATGACGCTTCGAGTGCAGGTGCCGACAAGGGTGTACTTACTCCCGGCGGTGGACAGGTCGGCGGCCAGGTGATCTTTGGCGGTACCCGTGCGCTTGACCGTTCCGTTTCCTTGTACGACCAGCGCCATGTATTTCACTCGACCACTATCTACGATCTTCCCTTCGGCCGCGGGCGTAAGTTCCTGAGTAACATCTGGAAGCCGGCGGATTGGATCGTCGGTGGCTGGACACTCTCTGGTCTGGTGCGTGTCAACAGCGGCTTCCCGTATGCTGTGTATCTCTCGGATACGAACCAGTTGGGTGATGCGACCCACAACGCGCGTCCCGATATCAACCCCGGTGTGCCGTTAATCAACCCGAACTTCAACATCAATTGCCCCATCGGCGCGGGTTGCGAACCCTATCTCAACCCGGCGGCGTTCATGCGTCCAGCGCTCGGCGCTCTCGGTAATGCGCCGCGTTCGTTCGATGGTGCCCGCGGACCCTGGCAGCGCTATACCGATCTTTCTGTGCAGAAGAACTTCCGGATCGGCGAGAAGCGCAGAGTCCAGTTCCGCGTGGATGCTCTGAACGCCTTCAACCATCCCACTTTCGCCGTCTATCCGAATGCTGGCGGCGGTGCGGACTTCATGGGTGCTCCCAGCACGGCAACGCTAACCACGGCGGCTTACAACACCTGGGCCGCGGCCAATGGACAGCCTGCTTACAGCGCCACGGCCGGCACCCCCGGTTACGTGGAATACAACCAGATCATCAGCCAGGTGAATGCACAGAAGACCGCTGCGGGTGCCTTGCCCGCGAACTTCTTCACCATCCCCCTGCCGCAGAATTTCTGGGCCAGCAATGCGAATAACTTCGATCTCCGGACGCTGACGGGTTATAAGCTCTACCAACTCCGTTCTGCTTACGGCACGAACTTCGGCACACTGTATAACAACGGCAGTCCGCGTTATATCCAGTTCGGTTTGAAGTTTTACTTTTAACCCTTAGTGCGGTATCTTCCCGGCGATTTCGAGATCGCCGGGAAGTCCGCGGGACTGCAAGCCCGTCCGAACCCCTGCCCGGTCCACCGGTGTATTTCGCTGGTTTACTTTCTTCTTCGCATCCAGACGATGGATGGGAATCCGCACTCCCACAATGGCCCGCAATTGGCCGGCAATGAAGTCCTGCGGAGCATCCTTCACACTCCACGGCACCTGATTTCCGCCCTCATGGAAATCCGTCAGCCGTGACACAACGTCGAGCAGTCGAGCCGGATCCTCAAAGAACTCAACCGGTCCATAAGCATGCACAGCGAGATAGTTCCAAGTGGGAACCACTCTGCCGGTTTCATTCTTTGCCGGATACCACGCCGGAGTAACATAAGCATCGGCACCGGAAAAGATCACCAGCGCTTCAGGCTCTGTACAATCCTGCCATTGCGGATTAGCCCGCGCGATGTGGCCGTAGAGCACGCCCTGTTCCTCTTCCTCCGCGGCGAGGAACAGGGGTACAGGCGTGCCGATCATTCCCTGTGAAGATACAGTCACCAGAGTGGCTAACCCGCAGGCGCGGATCATTGCCCGGATTTCCTCCTGGTCTTCTATCCTGTAAATCTCCGGCGTATACATTCGGCCGCTCCTACTTCCGGGCCATTTGTACGCCCATCGTGCTCACATAGTACTTGGCCAGCATATAGCCGCGTTCCCACGCAGGCATGGACTTCGCGTCCTTCACATACTGAAAGAAGTGGCGCGCCACCTGCGCGAAATGATCTTCATGACCCACGCGGAACTTCGCGGGAATCTCCACGTGGGCCTCACCGCCGCTGCGCACAGCCCGCAATCCCGGCCACTGCGTCTGCAATGTCGCGAGCGCTTGATCAAGCGCCGCAAATACCTCCATCTCGTGTCCCTTGGCAGGCACCACGAAGACTTCCGGTACAAACTTGCCCGCGGCATTCTGGCGCATTTCAATACGCGACTTGGTGCCCTGAAAGGCAGCCTCATAGACGTCACCCGTTCCCGGGGCCGCTTCCCATTTCCACAGCACATCGAGTTTGATATGTATGCCCTTCAACTTGTACTCGATGTAGTTGTCGCAGTAATAATCCAGAACACCGTTGTGAACATGGCTGGCAACCGAAGCCGGAAAGTCCGCTGCGCCAGTTACTTTGCCAAATTCTTCTTTGGTAATCTTGACGGCCGCGTGCCGCCCGGAGATCATCTGTACATCCTTGTGGTAATCCAGCATGGCATCCGGAAACAGAGTCCATTGGATGAGATCCACCGGATGGGTGCCCACATCGGCCAGACCTTCCCCGTAATCCTCCACATCAAAGAACCAGGTGGGGCGCCGCAAGGGGACGCCGGCCACGTTCTTCATGATGTGGTGCACGCTGTAGGCATAGACACCGGGGTGTTGAGAATCCCCGGGCACTTGCGTGCCAAAAACCGCCGGCAGATTCACCAGGGCACGCTGCACCTGCGTGGTTACCTCATACCGCTCGGTCATGATGTCATAGGCTGCCAGGCCCCGGTTTTCCGCGAGATCCAGAGCCTGTTCCAACTTCGGCATATCCTTCGCGTCAATGATCCACGGCTTGTCCGCCAGTACATGCAAGCCCGCCTGCAGCGAGGCCAGCATCCGGTTGATCTTTTCCCGGTTGCGCCCCGAAAATACAGCAATGCGCGGACCATCACTCTTCGCCGCCAGCATATCTTCGAGCGGTGTATTCGAAGTGTGTATGTCGAGCCCCCATGTCGTCGGGTTTTCCGCACGGGTATTGAACAAAGAGATCCGGTTGACGTAATCCGCAAGCTCCGGACCCAGCGGTGCAAACACGCTCACACGCGCATCAAGTTCGGGATACATTTCCTTCTGCAGGAGTGTGGCATGAAAGTGGCCAGGGTCCACCACCACGAGTTTTGCGGGATTTTGTGCCGCCGCCATACCCAAAGTAAGAGTGCTCATAGTCAGAATATTTTTCAGGTTCATCATCGTCCGCCGAGGGCTTGCATCACATCCGCGACCGTCTTCACTACGATATCTTCCACCGTCGGCTGAAAGCGCGAAGGCAGGCCGTAAGCCACCATCGATCCGCCGCCTTCATAACCACCTTCCTGCCAGATACGCAGCGAGGGGATGTAGGCGAACACTTCATTGGAATAACCAGCCACCCAGAGATTTCGGAAACCGTATTGCTTCTTGAAGCGCACCGCGTAATCCGCCACAACCTCGCCGCCCAGCGCCAACAGTGTGAAGTTGTTGCCAATCTTCCAGGCCTGTGCCTGCCAAGCGTGGGATTTCGGCAGCGTACCGCGGTCGATCTGTTCGATCATCATCCGTGCATGGCGGCGCTCCATCTCGATTCCCTTGTTCGTTCTGGCTTCAAACTCGGCACGCGTTGGCGGAGTCTCAAAGGGAATCTCCACTTCCCGCAAAACCGTAGCGATTACACCATCCACCGCAGCCATCTTTCCTGCCACCACTTCACCCACTGCGGTCGCGATAATCGCTCCGTACATCTTCGCCAGTTGCTCGCTGTGGCGGGGCAGGGGATTGGCGTCGGCTCCGCAGTTCTGCACAAACATGGCTGTCGCGCCGGGGTACTTCGCTTGGGTTTCGGATTGCGCATAGCCAGCCCAGTCGCCGCTGATGAGATTGTCATCGAGCGTAGTGTTGTGGCAGGCGTAGCCGAAGACGATCGCGAGTATGTTGCCATTCGCTTTCCGAACTGCCAGTACCGGAAGGTCTGGATCCGTCACGTTGGGATAGTCCGGGTTGCCCGTCCGGCGCCGGTTGACCGCCACGCCCGCCAACCCCTGGCCAAACGACAGGTTCGCCGGCTGCATGCTGCCGATGGCACGCGCGGCGAGGCCTGCCAGTTCGGTTTCGAGCCACTTGTTGTAGCGCGCGATGACAGCGCGGTCCGAATCCGTCACCGGATAGGCAGGTGCAAGAACATTCCCAATCACCGGCGCGGAGTGCGTGTGCGAGGAGTTAAACAAAATTGAATGGCGCGGAAGTTGAAACTGGCGCTGCAGTTCCCCTGACACGCTCTGAATCAGTTCGCGGTTGAAGCCCAGAATATCGGCGGTAATGAGGACTGCCGTATTGCCACGCTCATCCTTTAGCGCCAGAGCCTTCGCAAAAATGCGCTGCCGGACGCCTTCTGAAGGCTTGGTCCGTGCGGCGAAACCACCCAGCCAAACGGGTTCCTTCGGAGTGATGTCGAGCGACGCCACACCAGCCTGCATGGCAGCGGAAGCGTGGGCGAGAGCGCAGAAACTAAGGGCGGCAAGGCGCAGGAAAGACATAAACCAGTGATTGTACAAGGCATTTTTGCGGCCTGCTCATCTTTCGCTTGCCGAAAGAAATGGAGGTCCGCCGGTGGCACCTGATTCCCCGGAAAGGGCCGGAAGAGCCGGGAAACCCAACAATTCGACAGTTCGGAAGTATTTCTGCAGGCGAAAGAATTCCGGGCTGCCGTGATGGCTCTTCCCCCCCGGCCCAAAAGCCGCCTATGATCAACAATTCCTACTTGATGCCCAGCAGCAGGTCATTCGGGTAGTAGTGGTCGATATTTTGAGGAGTCAGCAAACGGTGTCTGGTAAACACAGC
Source organism: uncultured Acidobacteriia bacterium (assembly GCA_903923395.1). Classification (GTDB taxonomy): domain Bacteria; phylum Acidobacteriota; class Terriglobia; order Bryobacterales; family Bryobacteraceae; genus BOG-234. The sequence continues at coordinate 2,250 of CAIXXM010000071.1, read as the reverse complement.
AGGCGGTACCGGACGGTTCTCCAGAAGGTCAATGGCGATGCGCATGATCGATTCGCCGTACTTCTCCGGAAAGAACGCAACGGTGCCGATCAATCGCGTGCGGGGGCGGCGCAATTCATGCCTTGCCTCGACGGCACCACCCTGCCCAACCACCGCGCAATCTTCATCCCAGCCAGCCTCTTCAAAGCCGCGCAGCGCACCCAGCGCGCAGGGGTCATTCACCGCGCCCAGCAGAATCTTTCGGTAGCGCGTGCGTCGCAGATGTTTGCGGACCAGATCCATGGTGTCGCCGAAGTGGCCGCTGCCTTCGAGGTACGTGACATTTCCCACCGACGGCAGAATTTCGCGCACGCCCGATTCCACGCCAGTCATCCGCGACCGCAACAACGGACCCGCACCCTGCATGCCTGCGAGCAGCAACTGGTCCGCCTGGCCTTTCCATTCCTTCTTCGCCCAGGCACCCAGCGCGCGGCCGCCAATCAAGCCGGCCTGGTAGTTATTGCCGCCGAAGTAAGTGGCACCGGCATGCGCCGCGCCCATCGCAATCAACGGAATCTTGGCTTCCGTAAAGCGGGCGGAAAGAATCGGGGCAATCTGCTCATTGAATTGGTGTTCAATGGCCAAGTCGACCTTTTCTTTGATCATCAGTTCCGCATTTTGCAGCGTTTTGGCGGGGTCGTAGCCGTTGTCAAAAAGCAGCAGTTCCACGTTCTCCATGCGCGCGGCCTGAATGATACTTTCCGACCATTCCTGGGCAAAGGCAGAATCCTCACCCTGCGATGCATAACCAAAGCGGAAGCGGGCCGTCTTCGCCGAACGTATGGAACTGCGGTAACCGGAGCGGCCCACGCGTTCCACAAAGCCATGCTGTTCGAGTGTGCGGAGAATGCGGAAGGCCGTGACTGTATTCAATCCGGTGCGCTCCACCACATCGCGCAGACGCATCACGTCCTGACTGTGCCGGAACGCATTCAGCAATTGACAAGCGCGGGCAACGGATTCAATCTCATAGGAGTTGTTGTCTGTTTTCGCACGCTTGGCCACGATTTATCCTACATCGGCAACCGAGTTTACAAGGAGTATCTATGTTTGACAAACTAAGCCGCCGCGGTTTTCTCGCGGGAACACCTGCCGCAGGGGCCGCATTAAAGACTGGATTGTTATTCCAGGGAGCGGCCACGGCGAAAGCTGCTGCCGCCACGGCACAACCGGCATTGCTCGGAGGCCCGAAGGCTCGCAAGACCTTGTTTGATTCTTGGCCGAAGTTCGATATGAGCGAAGAAAAGGCTCTGCTGGATGTTCTGCGCAGTGGCCACTGGTTCCGCGGCAATGGCCAGAATGTCAAGAAGTTCGAAGAAGCCTTCGCCACAATGACTGGTGCCAAACAGGCGCTGGCCACCTGCAACGGTACCTCCGCGTTGTTCATTTCACTCAACGTGCTGGGCGTGGAGGCTGGCGATGAAGTGCTGGTGCCGCCTTACACCTTCATTGCCACCATTAATTCGGTGCTGCGCAACCATGCGCTGCCGGTCTTTGTGGATACGGACATCGAGACCTTCCAGATGGACGCCACGAAGATCGAAAAGTCCATCAACGCCAACACCCGGGCGATGATCCCTGTGCATCTGGGCGGCAATGTCTGCGACATCGATGCGATTGGCGCCATTGCAGCCAAGCATAAGATTCCCGTCATTGAAGATGCCTGCCAGTCGCATCTCGCCGAATGGAAAGGCAAGCGCGTGGGGACTTACGGTTCCGCGGGTTGCTTCAGCTTCCAGGCAAGCAAGAATCTTACTTCGGGCGAAGGCGGGGCCATTCTGTTCAACGATGAAGACCTGCGCGAAAAGGCCTATGCCTTCCACAACAACGGCAGTGGTTTGAAATTCATCGGCACCAACTTCAGTTACATGATGTCCGGCACCAACATGCGCCTCACGGAGTTCCAGGCGGCCTTGCTGCTCTGCCAGATGTCACGTCTCGAAGCGCAGGCGAAGACCCGTGCGGAGAATGCGAAGTACCTGACGTCCTTGTTGCAGCAGATCCCAGGCATTACTCCTGCAAAGCAATATGCGGGCACCACCAACAATGCGTATCACCTCTACATGCTCCGCTACAATCCGCAGGCCTTCAACGGGTTGCCGCGCGATAAGTTCATGAAAGCACTTTCGGCGGAAGGCATTCCGGGTTCCACCGGTTATGCTCCCCTGAACACGCAACCTTTCCTCAAGGCCGCAATTGAATCGCGCGGCT
>CAIXXM010000070.1 GCA_903923395.1 uncultured Acidobacteriia bacterium | reverse complement strand
GGAAGCCGGAACTTCGGTTGTGGGCTGACTTCGAGGCAGCGCGTCCGATGCTGCTGGGTGTGCTTCTCGATGGAGTCGTGGCCGGGCTTCGCAATACGGAGACGCTGCGAACGAAAGTGAAGGATTTACCGCGTATGGCGGACTTCGCCCTGTTCGCGGCCTCGGCAATGCAGGCATGGGGATGGAGGAGTGAGACGTTTCTGGAAGGGTACATGGAAATGAGTTCCCGCCTCGCAGCTGATGCCGGGCGTTCGGACGCCGTGCTGTCGGCAATCGCGGACTGGCTTCAGGGTGCGAAGGTCCAGAACTTTGAAGGAACCGCTTCGGACCTCCTGGCCATTCTCGATGTCTTCCGGCAGAACGAAATCGAGGATCGGGCCTGGGTCAAGGATGTTGGGTGGCCAAAGGCACCGAACCAGTTGTCTCGCCGGATTCGGTCTGGTGCCGAGGGACTTCGGGCAATGGGCGGTGGCTATGAGGAAGCCGGTAACTCGAAGCTGATGCTAATCCGGTTGTGGTGGGGCAAGAAGCCGAAGCTGTTCCACAAGTCTGCGGTATTATCGCCCGAGGTTAAGAAGATGCTGATGGAAGACGCGGAAAGCCGCGCCCCGATGAAGGCTGTGCGTTGGGGATGAGTGGTGCTTGGTAGCGATGGTAGCGATGGAGTAGTGATGGAAATTGAAGCATCGCTACCCCGGTAAGTGCATGACGGCGAGGGGGTTAGCGTGGCGCGGTAGCGGTGGTAGCGGTGGTAGCGGTGAATTCCCTACTCTTTAGGGTTCTCTCGTAAAAGCGTTTTACTGATATCTCTTTTTTTCAAAACCCCTAAAGTAAAGGGGAATCATCGCTACATCGCTACCGTGGTTTGCTAACCCCCTCGCAGTCATGCAGTTAGGTGCGTAGCGGTTGCCGCGATTTCCATCGCTAACGCATCGATACCGCATCGCTACCAGCCCGGCGCGGCGCTGTTTACCCGGCTGAGACTCAAAACCGGCGCGGCAACATCTCGGGCCTCCATAAAAAAGCGCTCACCCTGTATCGAGGCGCTTAAAAAGGCACAGTACACCCGCCCGTCTTACCTACAGTATTCGGGTTGCGGTCCACGGACGCACATGCCCGCTGTGTTTTGACCGCGAATAGGTGGGATGCGAAACGGTGTGCGAAACGGAAATGGGTCTGAGCTGCTCGTGCTGGGGCATGGTCCCGCCCATGATCCGGCCTCGCCCTCGCTGATAGATCAGCCCGTTGCCCGGCCACCCGGCCCACAGGACACCAGCGCCCGGCCCGGGGCGTCCGATACGGCGCGGACAGGTAGTCAGCGCGTCTCTCGCATCAGCAACCCGAGTTCCCGCACCTTCTCATCGAACACCTTGATCACCTCAGCCGCTTTCTGCATCGCGGCGCTGGTCAATTCCTGATGCCGGGTTTCATCCGCAAGCGGGTTCCGGGTCTGCCATTCGAGTATTCGCTTGCGCCTCGCCTCGAACACATCATCCGCTTCCACCTTGACCCGTAGGAACGATTCCCAGTGCTGGTCCAGCTTCTCGTCATCATTGCAAGGCCCGCACGCCAAGACGCGGTTGCCAATCGCATTCGGTCCACCTTGCGATGAGGCCCGCGAATGATCAATCCGGCCTTCCCGCGCATCGCGTCGCAACGCACGCCCGCAGTAGGCACAGGACGAATCGAAATGGGTCCAGACAAGCGTGACATCATCCTTGTCCGGGCTGGGGTCAACGAGTTCGATGAGCCCGCGCCGGATGATGTTCCTGACGTAGGCAGTGGTGGTCTTTGGCAATTGGCGCGGTCCTCAATGGCGAGGATAACCCACACGGCGAGGCAGTCAGTGGCGACAAGCGCCCGCACCAGCCCGCGCCGGAACGGTCTGGCCACACCCGGCGCAAACCATGTCGGTGATGACTATCTGACGCGCCGTCCTATTGGCTACACGCTCATACACCAGTTGCCGTGACCGCTCTGCCTTCTGTCTGCGGAACTCCCGCGCCACTTCCCTCGCATCCGCGTCAACATTGCGCCGATTTCGCTCAATGGCCTGTTCTTCCTCCGGCGTGGGAACGAAGTGGAGGCAGGGGCAGCATTGTGAGCAAAAGATTCCGTGCGCCACCATTGGCAGGTGGATGTCATGGTATGCCGTCTGACCGCACCCGGAGCACGTCACTACCAAGCCCGGTATCCTCGAAATCCGGCATATGTATGTCGTATCCCGGTGAGCCAATGGCGACACGATCTCAATGGCGGTATCAGTAATCATCAGAAGCTCCTCGCCCGCTTGCCAGCATCGAATGGGCGCGAAGTCGCATTCATCCGGCGCAAGGCGGCATAGCGCACACAATCCGCAGAATGGTCACATGCCTTTGTGTCCACGTCAGAAGGCTTCCGGCTGTCACGTGGCAACGAGGGCACCGTATCCCAGAAGAATGAACACGACTTGGATGCAAAGAAGCCCGGTTGATCGACCTTCCCGGCAGACTGCATAAGCCGTCGCAGTAGTTCCCACCCTGATACACGATCCATCTTTCTGGCAGGGTTGAAGTAGACCCGTTCCCGCTGAAACTCCTCCGCTATCGATCCGTCCCGCCCACCATGCGAGTTGAATATGGCATCATCCGCCACGCCACTGGGTTTTATCTCCCATCGGTCGCAGAGCGCCCGTATCTCCTCCGCCAATCGCGGCACGGTCCACCCGGTGCCCTCGTTGTAGTTCGGCGGGATGTAGGTTGCCAGTTCGTCAACGAGGATCATCGATCCAGCTGAGTAGTACCGCCCGTCAGGTCCGTGGATTCCGGGACTAACGGCAAACACGCCGGTGTAGGATGGGGCCGCAGTGCCGAAGTCATGCGCGATAAACCAACGCCATTCGTCAGCGCCAAAGCCCTCAAGGTAGACACCATCGCCCGCGTGAATCCGTTTCTTCTTCGCCCGGAGCGTGCGCGCCGTCACGCCCTCCCACGGAGCAATGCCGTTCACACTCTCATCCAGCACTGCGCCGAAGAAGGCCCCACGCGCAATCGCCCAGCTACCCTCAAGCCAAGCCTTC
>CAIXXM010000069.1 GCA_903923395.1 uncultured Acidobacteriia bacterium | reverse complement strand
TCTGGAACTCCGGCGAAAACCCCTGCCTGCAAACACCTCCAAACACGGCACTTGCAAAAAACCAGTTTTTCAATCCAACTCTTCTGCTCTCCCGAGCCGCCAAATCACCCCTTGAATTTACTGGTGAGATATCCGGGCTAAGTTGCGCCGCATAGCGAGCCTCTTCCCCCGCGGCCCACAACCCAACGCAAGTCAGGACGAGCCCGAGCCACAGCCGAAGCACCGCATTAGTCACGAGCCCGAGTATACTTCCGGACTGAGATAGCTTCCAGGTTTTGTGAGTCACCGTGCGATCAAACTTCCTATTCCCCACATTCCCAACCACTTCCCCCGCCATCCGATCCCCTCCCAACCCTTCCGCATGCTACCTTTTCTATCGACGAGTCATGCTCTGTGACAACCGAATATCCCACCCCGCCAAAAACGGCCGAAACCCTTCAGTCCAGAACACTTATCCATCCTTTACCCTCACCCAAAATTTGCGGAACGAAACCACCGTATGTTTTCTTTATATGCCGCTCCCGGTCACCTGCCTTCACCCACCCTGCACACACGCCCCCAAACTTCGCGCCAGACCACATCAGCCCTATAAAATCAACCACATCCAGCCAAAGCTTTGGTAACCTTTAGGCATCCCGATCCGCTTCTACATTGAGCGCGTTGGAACGCATTCTGAGGGGAATACTACTCTGCTTCGTCAACTCATTCTGAGCACCGCAATCTCTGTCTCTGCCCTGGCTGCCCAGACCGCAGCTGTCCAGACCACTGCCGCGCCGGATCCTGCCAAACTCCTGCGCACTTACTGCCTTGGCTGCCACAACAACCAGACCAAGACGGCCAACCTCACCGTCCAGGGCCTCGATCCCGCCCACGTCGACCACGATTCCGAAACCTGGGAAAAGGTCCTCCGCCGCGTCCGCATCGGCCAGATGCCCCCCGCCAACGTACCGCATCCCAAGCCCGAAGCCGTGGCCCAGTTCACCAACTGGCTCGAAACCGGTCTCAACGCCGCAGCCGCCGCCCACCCCAACCCCGGCCGCCCCACCATTCACCGACTCAACCGCGCCGAATACAGCAATGTCATCCGTGACCTGCTCGCGCTCGATATCAAACCCGGCTCCAAGCTCCCCGCCGACGACACCGGCTACGGCTTCGATAACATCGGCGACGTCCTCTCCCTCTCGCCCATCCTCATCGAACGCTACATGTCCACGGCCAAAATGGTGAGCCGCCTTGCTGTGGGCGAAGTCCCCGCCAAGTCGGACGTGGTCGAGTTCGAACTCCCGCGCCCCGGCCGCAACTTCCGCAATGAGCGTCTCAACGACGACGTTCCCTTCGATTCCACCGGCGGTATTGCCGTCCAGTACACGTTCCCGGTCGATGCCGATTACATCCTCCGCATCAAGCTCCCCGGCCAGGACACCAAGCCCCTCGAACAGAAGCTCTTCGTCGCCGCTGGCACCCGCTCCATCGCAGCCACCTTCCTCGCAGACAACACCCTGCCGGAAGTCGTGCCCGCCTTCGGCCAGCCGAACAATAACAACGGCGGTTTCCGCTTCGGACGCACCAAGCTCGACCTCCGCCTCGATGGCACCCGCGTCAAACTCTTTGACCTTGGCGCGCCCCGCTTCACCAGCATCGCCGTCGTTGGACCCATTGATCCCAAGGGCCCCGGCAACTCCCCCAGCCGCCAGAAGATTTTCACCTGCAAGCCCGGCGGCGCCAGCGAAGAGGATGTCTGCGCCAAACAGATCCTGACCTCGCTCGCCACCCGCGCTTACCGCCGCCCCGTTACAGACACGGACCTCAAGCCTCTCCTCGCCTTCTACCGCAGCGGGCGGCAGGAAGGGAACTTCGATACCGGCATCGAAATGGCACTCCGCGCCATCCTCGTCTCCCCGAACTTCCTCTTCCGCATCGAACGTGACCCCGCGGCAGCCACCGGCATCGCGAAGGTGAATGACTACGAACTCGCCTCCCGCCTCTCCTTCTTCCTGTGGAGCAGCATGCCGGATGATGAACTCCTCAAACTCGCCGGTCAGGGCAAGCTCAAAGACCCGAAAGTGCTCTCCACGCAGGTTGCCCGCATGCTGGATGACCCGAAGTCCAACGCCCTCGTCAAGAACTTCGCCGGCCAGTGGCTCTTCCTCCGCACCCTCGCGCAGGTCAAACCCGACCAGGACGCCTTCCCGAAGTTCGATGACAGCCTCCGCAAAGGCTTCGAACGCGAAACCGAGCTCTTTTTCAACGCCATCCTCCGTGAAGACCGCCCCGTCACAGACCTCCTGAGCGCTGACTTTACCTACGTCAACCAGCGCCTCGCCGAGCATTACGGCATCCCCAACATCTACGGCACGCAGTTCCGCCGCGTCCAGCTCACAGATCCGAACCGCGGCGGTCTCCTCGGCCAGGGCAGCATCCTCACGGTTACCTCGTACCCGAACCGCACCTCGGTAGTGCAGCGCGGCAAATGGGTTCTCGAAAATCTGCTCGGCACCCCGCCGCCCCCGCCGCCGCCGGATGTCCCCTCTCTCGAAGCCCATTCGAAGGATGGCACGGCCCTTACCATGCGCCAGCAGATGGAAGCCCACCGCGCCAATCCCATTTGCGCCTCCTGCCATTCGCGCATGGACCCGATTGGCTTCTCGCTGGAAAACTACGACGGTGTCGGTGCCTACCGCACAAAAGACAGCGGCAACGTGATTGATGCCAGCGGCAAAATGCCTGATGGCAAGGTCTTCAACGGACCCGCCGGCCTCAAGACCCTGCTGCTCAACGACCACCGCGATGAGTTCGTCACTACGTTTACCGAAAAGCTCCTGACTTACGCTTTGGGCCGCGGCGTCGAATCCACTGACCAGCCCGCCATCCGCGCCGTCATCCGTGAAGCTTCGAAGCAGAAGTTAAGCATTCCCGATATCATCAGTGCAATCGTCCAGAGTCCCCAGTTCCAAATGAGGAGAACCCGCGAATCATGATCATTACCAACAAAGCCCTCGCCCGCCGCACCTTCCTGCGCGGCATCGGAACGGCCATGGCCCTGCCGATGCTCGACGCCATGGTGCCCGCGATGGCAGCTACCGGTGCGGGCGCGAAGCCGGCAATCCGCCTCGGCTTCGTCTATGTGCCGAACGGGATCATCCAGAAGGGCTGGCTGCCGTCCACCACAGGCAAAGGCTTCGACATGCAGTCGACCATGAAGCCGCTCGAACCCTTCCGCGAAAACCTCACGGTTCTCAGCAACCTCATGCAGAACGGCGGCCGCGCCCTCAGTGACGGTGCCGGCGACCACGCCCGTGCCGGTGCCAGTTGGCTCACCGGCGTCCACCCGAAGAAGACCGAAGGCGCCGATATCCGCAGCGGCATCTCGGCTGACCAGGTGGCCGCGAAGGAACTCGGGAACCAGACCCAGTTCGCCTCTCTCGAACTCGGCCTCGAAGAACCCAACCTCGCCGGCGGCTGCGACAGCGGCTATAGCTGCGCTTACACAAACACCATTTCCTGGCGCACGCCCACCACGCCGAACCCGATGGAGATCAACCCCCGCGTCGTGTTCGAGCGCCTTTTTGGTGATGGCGAAACCACAGATCCCGCCGCCCGCCTCAAGGCCATGCGGCAGGACCGCAGCATCCTCGACTTCATCCGCGGCGATGTCGCCCGCCTCGAAACCGGACTCGGTTCCCGTGACAAGCGCAAGCTCGATGAATACCTCGAAGGCATCCGCGATATCGAACGCCGCATCGAGAAGATGGAAAAGCAGTCGGCCACGCTGAAGCTGCCCGTGATGGCCAAGCCAACCGAAATTCCAGACACCTTCGCCGAACACGCCAAACTGATGAGCGATCTCATGGTGATCGCCTTCCAGACCGATATGACCCGCGTTGTCACCTTCATGATGGCCCGCGAAGGCAGCAACCGCAGCTACCGCGCGATCGGCGTATCCGATGGCCACCACTCGGTGACGCATCACCAGAACGATCCGGAAAAGATCGCCCACACCATGAAGATCAATGAGCACCACGTGCAGTCTTTCGCGTACTTGCTCGACCGCCTGAAGAACACCCCCGATGGCGATGGAACACTGCTCGATCACTCGATGATCCTCTACGGCAGCAGCATCAGTGACGGCAACGCCCACACGCATCACGATCTGCCCCTGGTTCTCGCTGGCGGCAAGACCGTTGGTATGGGTGGCGGCTATCACATCCGTTATAAGGAAGAGACCCGCATGAACAATCTGCTCGTCACCATGCTCGACAAGGCTGGCGTGCGCGCAGAAAAGTTGGGTGACGCAACCGGTCCTCTCGACCAGTTGTCAGGACTGTAGGCCGATGCGCGGGTTTCGTCTCGCAGCCGCCCTTCTCACGGGCAGCCTCTGCCTCGCCGCGTCTGATCTCCGTCTCATTCAGGCCATCAAAGACCAGAATGCGAAGGCCATCGAGGCGCTGCTCAGTTCCCATGTCGATGTAAACAGCGCCCAGCCGGACGGAGCCACTCCGCTCGCCTGGGCCGTGTATCTCAACCAAACCGATTTGGCGGAGCGCTTGCTCAAAGCAGGTGCCAAGGTCGACACCGCCGACGAGTACGACGATTCGCCGCTCACTCTCGCTTGTGGTCTCGGTAACGCGGGCCTGGTGGAGAAACTGCTCGCCGCCGGAGCCAACCCGAACTCGGCGCGCTGGAACGGCGAAACGGCTCTCATGATCGCTTCCCGCTCCGGTTCCCTCAAGGCAGTGCAGTTGCTCCTCGCCGCCGGCGCGAAGCCCGACGCCACGGACACCAACCGAAACCAGAACGCCCTGATGTGGGCAGCGGCCGAAGGCCATTCTCCCATCGTGGAACTGCTGCTCAAGAGCGGAGCGAACCCCAAGCTGACCTCAAAGGCCGGCTTCACGCCGCTCGTCTTCGCCGTGCAGAAGAATGATGCGAAGTCCGTCAAAATGCTGCTGGCCGCTGGACTCGATGCCAACTACTCGCTCCCGAACAAGACCACGCTGCTGCAAGTCGCGGTGATGGGCGGCAAGACAGAAGCTGCCGGACTCCTCATCGACGCCGGTGCGAACGTGAACATCGCTGATGCTGGCGGCAACACACCGCTGCACATCGCAGCACAGGCTGGCAATCTGCAGATGGTCAACTCGCTGCTGGCACATCACGCTGATGTGAATGCCAAGACCGCCAAATCTGAAACCGGACGCCAGAACAATGGCCAGCCCCGCCCGCCGGGCGAGCAGACGCCGCTGTTGCTTGCCGCCAAAGCGAACAAGGAAGCCGTGATGCGTGCTCTTGTGGCTGCCGGGGCCGATCCGAAATTGAAGTCGCAGAACGGCACAACTCTCCTGATCGCAGCCGCTGGAAGTGGACACATCGAAGCTGTCAAATACGCTTACGAACTGGACCCCGACGTCAAAGCGGTGACAGACCGCAAGACGACCGTGATCCACGCAGCTGTCACCGGAACTCTCGGACCGGCCACGCAGAAGCAAATCTGTGAAGTGATTCAGTTCCTCGCAGACAAAGGCGCGGATGTCGATGCTCTCGACGGCCGCGGCCAGACGCCCATCACCATTGCCAACGTCATCCCAATCGACAACGCGGTGGAACTCATGGCGAAGCTGATCGAAAAGAGCGGAAAGACGCCAAAGCAGTCGCCGAAACGCTAACATGAACGGATGAAGTCCGTTTGGCTCGTCCTTTTTTGCGCTGGCTGCGCCGCCGCACAGATTCCTTCCGTTGATCTTGAGAAACAAAAGACGGAGATCCTCGACCGCTACCGCTCGCTCATCCGTCTCGATACCAGCAGCCCTCCGGGCAACGAAACCATCGCCGTCGATTACCTCCGCAAGGTTCTCGAAGCCGAAGGCATTCCCACCAAGACCTTCGCAATGGACCCCAGGCGCGCCAATCTTGTGGCCCGTTTGAAGGGCAATGGATCGAAGAAGCCGCTGCTGATTCTCGCCCACACAGACGTTGTTGGAGTGCAGAAAGCGAAGTGGCCCGTCGATCCCTTCGGCGCGGTCATGAAAGACGGCTACATCTGGGGACGCGGTTCCATGGACGATAAGCCGCACGTCACCGCGATGCTCATGACCATGCTCTGGTTGAAGCGCACTGGCGCGAAGTTGGACCGTGATGTGATCTTCCTCGCCGAAGCGGGCGAAGAGGCCGATCCCTATGGCGTCGGCATCAATTACATGGTCCGTGAGCACTTTGATGAGATCAACGCTGAATTCGCCATCACCGAAGGCGGCGGCGCGATGCTGCTGAACGGCAAAGTGGCGGCAGTGAACATCGGCACCGCGGAGAAGCTGCCCGCGCGCGTCCGGCTGATCTCGAACGGCACTTCCGGCCACGGTTCGGTGCCGCGGCTCGATAATGCGCTCATCCACCTTTCGAATGCCGTCCAAAAGATCGGTACATGGGAAACGCCGCTGCATCTGAGCGAAACTACCCGCGAGTATTTCGAGAAGCTCGCCACCATGAGCGGACCCGAAAAGGCCGCGATCTACAACGGCCTGCTCAACCCTGCCACCGCCGCGGCTTCGCAGAAGTATCTGCAGGAGAAAGAGCCGCGCAGTTACTCCATGCTGCGGACTTCGATTGTGCCAACAATGCTGAAAGCCGGCGTTGGCCCAAATGTGATTCCGTCCGAAGCAGAAGCCACGCTCGATATCCGCGCTTTCCCCGGCGAAGACATCCAGTGGCTTTATTCGGAAATGGGGAAGGTCATCAACGATCCCGCCGTCAAGATCGTGCCGATGGTGATGACCCGCCCGCCGTCACCGGCATCGCCCTTGACCACCGACGCTTATACCGTGTTGAACAGCGTTGCGAAGAAGATGTACCCTGGCGTGACTGTGCTGCCGACCATGTCCACCGGTTCCAGCGACATGGCGCAGCTGCGCGCGAAGGGAATTCCCAGTTACGGCATCGGCCCGGCGGCCACGGATGCCGACCGGACTAACTTCGGGGCGCACAGCGATGTGGAACGTTTGCTCGAATCTTCTTTGTATCCCTTCGTCGAGTTTGCCTGGAATGCGGTTACGCAGTTGGCGGTGCATCAGTAAATGAAGCTCGCCACTGTATTACTTCTTGCGATGACCTGTGCCGCGCAGGTGCCGAATTGGTGTAAGTCCTTGCCCCGTCCGGGCTATCAAACGCTGCAGCGCGTGGCGTCGCCTGACCCATGGTTTGAGGTCTATCACGTTTCGCCGGGAGTCTTCGCGATATATGAACCGCACCAATCCGAAGAGACCATCAGTTACCTGATCACCGGATCGAAGCAGGCTCTGCTGCTCGACACTGGCATGGGCATTGGCAATCTGAAGAAGGTGGTCAGCAGTTTGACCAAGCTTCCGGTTGCGGTCTTGAATACCCATACGCACTTCGACCATGTGGGCAACAACTGGCAGTTCAACACGGTCTACGGGATGGATACGGACTTCACCCGTTTGAGCGCGAAAGGTTCCAAGGAGGATGTGCAAGCGGACATTGGACCGGCAGAGATCTGCGGAACTTTGCCCGTTGGCTTTGACGCGAAGTCCTTTGTGACGAAACCCTGGAAGATTGCCACTTACAAACACGATGGCGACAAGCTCGATCTTGGCGGCAGAACCCTGCGGATTATCACCACTCCCGGACATACGCCGGATGCGCTTTGTGTGTTCGATGAGACGAATGGCTTCCTCTTCACCGGTGACACTTACTACCCCGGCACAGTTTGGCTTTACCGCCCCGAGACAGATCTGCAGGCCTATGGGAAGTCACTCGACAAACTGCTCCTGATTTTGCCGCAGGTGAAGAATGTACTTGGGGCGCATAACTTCCCTGGTGCGAAGCCGGAAGTGATTACCAACCTCGCGAAGACGTTTCAAGAAGTTCTGGCCGGGAAACTGCAAGGCAAGCCTGCAGGTCCCGGCCAGGTGAGATACAAATCTCGTGATATCTCGTTCTTGCTGAAGGCGAATTAGCGGCCTTCGCTAGACGGCGGCACCAGATCTTTGACGCGCATATAAACGCCCATGGCACCGTAGACTTCGTTGGCATGCACGATCACGCCATACAGCGCGGTGATGCGGGGTTGCTGTCCGCGTCCGCCAGCGACGAGTTCCAGAGCGTTCGCATCCGTGATGGCATCGAAGGCCTTGTCACAAGCCGCGAAGGATTCGGTGAGAGCTGCCACCAGATCGGCCTTGGCGGTCATGGACTTTGCCTTGCCCGCTTTGCGTTCGCCAGTCATCGCCGAACAGGCACCCAGTTGGGCGTCCGCAATGTGAGCCACGCGCTGGCCGAAGGTTTCAATGCCCTTGGCTGGCGCGAAACCGTATTCAGATTCCGGCATCTTCTCCGCGGCCTTCTGAAAGTTCGTCTTGATGCGGTTGTAAGTGGCCTTGGCCGTGGCCGCAACCGAAGGGCTGGCCGGCGGCTGGGCATGCGCGGCAACCACTGCGGCCGCGGCGAGAATGCTGAGTTTCACGAGCTTCATCTGTTGTCTTCTCCTGAGATCTATTTACAAGCGGGAACAGCAACTGGCGCGGGTGCCAGCGGACTGAGGTTCTGTTTCGTCAACAGTCCATTGAGGTCGGTCAGGTCCTTCTTCATCAAGTCATTCCAGCCATTGACCAGAGTGACCATTTCCGTGCAGTAGCCATCATATGCGGTTTGCATCACCGGTGTGGGCGCGGCGTCCTGTTCATCAAGCACGTTTGTCAGCGAGCCCAAGTTCCGGTTGAGGCCTGTGAACGAAGGCGTCTGTCTGCCGCCGCGGGCTCCACCGCCGCCGCCGAAGCCGCCGCCTTCAGAACCTTGCATCGCAGCGGCCTTCTTATCGAAAGCCTGCACTGCTTCAATCGCTTCCTTGGTGCCTTCTGCATTGGGGTGCTTTTCGAGTTCCTTCAAATCACTGGCGAGTAACTGCCGGAAGGCGAGAGCTTTCTTGTAATCCGCAAAGCTGGAGCCCACCAGATCAATGACTCTGGTTTCGAGTTCAAGCTGTTGCGCCAGGGCTTCATTCGAAACATCCACACGCGGGTCCATCGAAACGGTGAGCGGCTGCTCATAGACTTTGCCATCCACCGTCAGGCGGACCTTGTAAGTTCCCGGAGTTACCGTCGCGCCAAGCGGCAGCGCGGGCGTGTTGCCGTAGAGCGCGGAAATGGGATATTCGTGGCGCAACACCGGCGGCGCGGCACCGCGAAGGTCCCACACGAATCGGTTCTGACCCACTTTCTGCGTGGGAAGTTCCGGATGACCGAGCCAGTAATCCGGCACATTGGGTGGCGGTTCCTTGGCAGTGGCTTCCTGCACGGCATCCAGCTTCGGCGTGATCTCACGGATCAGCTTGCCCGAGTTATCGAGGATCGCAATCTGGATATCTTTCGACGGCGTGGAGGGCAGATAGTAATCGATAATCGCTCCAGTCGGCGGATTCTGGCCAGCGGGCATCTCCGGTGGAATCGGCGTGTCCTGGTTGTTATTCAACCGCACACGCAGCGCCTTGCCGGGTCGGAACAAGACATTCGAACTTACGGGCTTCGCCGGATCGATCTGGCGCAGGGGCGACACATCATCGAGAATCCAAAACGCGCGGCCATAAGTGCCCGCCACGAGGTCATTGCCGTGGACGACCATATCCCGCACAGAGGTTTGCGGCATGTTGAGTTGCAGAGAAGTCCAGTGGTCGCCTTCATCGAAGGAGACGAACGCGGCCGTTTCGGTGCCGGCGTAGAGTAAGCCTTTCTTGACGGGATCTTCGCGGACGACACGGGCGAAACTGCGGGCCGGGATGCCGGCAGAGGTTTCCTGCCAGGTCTTGCCGAAGTCATGCGTGCGGTAGAAGTGGGGCTTGAAGTCATTCTCATCGTGGCCGTCGATGGCGGCATAGCAGGTTCCGGCATCGAAGTGGGACGCGTCGAGCATGCTGATCTGGACGAGGTTGCCCAAACCTGCGGGTGAGACGTTCTGCCAGGTCTTGCCGCCATCCTGCGTGACCTGGATGACGCCGTTATTCGTACCAGCCCAGATAACACCGGCCTTGACTGGCGACAGCGCGAAGGTGGTGATCGCCGCGCGGTTGGCCGGGTTGATGGTTTCCTGCTGCTCGCCGGCGCGGGGGCGAACCGGCGCGGCTGGCGTACCTGCTGCTGTTTCGGCAGGCGGTGTGGCGGGTTGGGCATCCGCGCGCACGGTGAGATCCGGACTGACCTTCTTCCAGTGCACGCCGCCATCGTTGGTTTCGAGCAGGAACTGCGTGCCCATGTAGAAAAGATGAGGATCTGTGGGCGCGAAGCCGAGCGGGGGATTCGTGGCCGTACGGTAAGCCTGGTCACCGCGGACGACGGAGGGTGACACGTTGGCCGTCTGGCGGTTGGTGCGGTCAATGCGGACGACGCCCCGGGTGGGTCCGCCAGCGTAGACGAGGTTGTTGTTCAGCGGATCGGCGACGATGTAGCCGAATTCGTAGCCGCCGACGGGGTCCCAGTCCATGAAGGTGATTTCGCCGTAATCGCCGCGGCTCAAGGTGCCAACGGAGCCGCTGTCCTGCTGTGTGCCGTAGACCCAATAGGGGTAACGGTTGTCTGTGGAGATGTGGTAGAACTGCCCGGTTGGCTGGTTATACCAGGAACTCCAGCTCTTGCCGCTATCCAGACTGACGGTGGCGCCCTGGTCGCTGGCCCTGATCATGCGCGCGGAATCGAGAGGGTCGATCCAAAGGGCGTGGTTGTCGTCGCCGCCGGGTGCGCCTTTGTAGGAGGAGAACGTCTTGCCGCCGTCGTCGGAACGGTAAAGCGAAGTCTGGGCGACGTAGACGATGTTGTCGTTATTGGGGTCAAGGAAGACGCGGCTGAAGTAGCCGCTGCCGGTAACGCGCGTGTCTGTGGTGCTCTTGGCCCAATGCGCGCCGGCGTCGTCCGAACGGTAGAGTCCGCCCGCGCCGGGTGTGGGTGCGGGACCGCCGCCACCGCCAAAACCCCCGCCGCCTGCCACGATGGCGAAGACCTTACTGCCGTCCTTATTGGTGGCGACGCCGATACGGCCGAGGCGGCCGGAGGGAAGGCCTTCGGTGAGCTGGGTCCAAGTCTCGCCGCCGTCTGTGGTTTTGTAAATGCCAGCGCCGGGGCCGCTCGATTCGATCGCGGTGCGGGTGCCGGGGCGTGTGTAGTGCTCCATGGTGGCGGCGTACCCGACTTTGGTGTTGCCCGGAGCGAAGACAAGGTCGATGGCTCCGGTGACGTCGTCTTTGTAGAGCACCTTTTTCCAGGTCTTGCCGCCATCCGTGGTTTTGAAGATGCCGCGTTCGGCGCTCTTGCTGTAGCTGTGGCCGAGGGCGGCGACGAGGACGATATCGGGATTGGCGGGGTCGATCCAGAGGTTGCCGATGTGCTCGGTTTCATCGAGGCCAACGTGGGTCCAGGTGGCACCGGCGTCAGTGGATTTGTAGACGCCATTGCCCTGATTGACCGAGCCGCCGACCATGCTGACGTCTCCCGTGCCGACGTAGACGATGTTGGGGTTCGAGAGGGAGACGGAAACGGCACCGATAGAATCGACGGGGACGCGGTCAAAGATGGGCTTCCAGACGTTGCCACCGTCCGTGGTCTTCCAGAGTCCGCCGCCGGGGGTGCCCATGTAATAGATGGCGGGCTTGCCGGGGATGCCTGCGACAGCGGTAACGCGTCCGGCGCGGAAGGGGCCGATCTGGCGCCAGCGCATGGCCTGGTAGAGGCTGGGGGTGACTTGGGCGGAGAGGAGAGTGGAGACTAGGCAGGCCAGAGCGGCGCAGCGGAAGACGTGCATTCGTTGATTGTCGCGCGGGCGGGAGTGCGAGGCAAGGAATCAGACTTACAAATATCTTGCCGGTGATAGGCTGAGCCTAAGTTGACTGTAGGAGGGTATCCAGGTGATGTTTTACAACTGCGGCCGGAAGATCAAGGTGAAGACAGGTGAGCAATCGCAGACGGTAAACATATGCACGAGTGACAACATCCACGGGAAGTATGAGTATGTTGTGCGTTTTCGACCCCCCATCAGTTCCGTTGAGAGCATTGTGACGCAACCTTTTGATTCGATCGAGGATCTGGTGCGGCACTTGGAGACAACCTGCAGAGGGGTGTTAGAGACACGGCCGCGGGAATATTCGCGATCAACGACCCACGCAGATGTGAAGAAGATTCATCCCCTTCTCGAGGGTCTGGAAGCGATCTACGAGGGCTGCCGGAGGGCAAGAGACCGTGATGGCCTGTTTCGTCAGGTCTTCCAGACTGTTCGTCAGAATTGGACGCGCGCGCGTGAGGTAGACCGTTGGCCCACGGCTTCAAACTGGGTGTTGCGGGTCCAGAGAGATTTCACTTTCGATGCGACTGGACACCTTGAGAAGCAATTGCAAAAGCAGATTGCGATTTGTCTCGAAAATGAAGGCTGGGGTAACGATGTCCCGACGGCCTCCGGCTTGGTGAATTCCGGTGGCCGTTAAATGAATATCGACTTTGCTCACCGGATTGACGGTGGCTTTGAATTCGTAGAGCTTAAGATCGACGCCGATGATCCGTACAAGGCTGCATGTCAGATGATCCGCTACGGTGCGATTTATCTGTTGTACAGGCTGGATGCTGAACTTCGGAGCCGGTTCAGGGGGAATGCAATGATTCGGGCCAACCGGATAGCACTGGAGGTGTTGGCCCCGCACCGGTACTATTTCAATTCTGACGTGGACCTACAAGAACTTGAGCGCCAGCTGGACGCACAGGTCCGTTCCTTCGCGCAGGAGTATTGCCCGGAGTGTCGGGTATCCTTTCGCTTCTCTGCGTTTCCCGGTGATTTTACCTACCAGCCGGGCATGCACTGTGATTTGATTCGGGCTGCGGTTCGCGGGCGCATGTCCCCGTTTTCCGAAGTGGAGACAAGGTCAACCAACCATGCGGAAGAAGCCGAAACAATCCTGATGAGGGGATATGAGGGGCGAAAGATCCTATCCTTTGCCGACTGGGAACAACACGCGCTGCCTCCCGGGCGGATTCGTCAATGGAAAGAAGGGCGCAGCGAATATGAACTCGCCCGCAGTTGGACGAAGAGCGGCCGCGTTGCTGTTCCGGTGGAACTGGTTCATCTGCTGGATTCGCTGGAAGGCACGCGGCGAACGGTGGTCACCGGCGGCTTTACACAGTTTGAAACGTCCCTGCCTTTTGGCGACCGCGCACCACGATGCCATGACCTGAAGCTTCTGGCAGAGCGCGACGGTTCAATCACACTGATTTGTGTGGAGGCGAAAGCAGATGAACCATTCGGCGGAACTGTCGCGGAAGCGTTGAAGGCCGCCAGGCAAAGACAGGGAACGCGTTTCCCCGAACGGCTGGATTGGCTGACACGCTCTCTTCTGGATATCCCTGCCTTCCAAGAAGGCGGGGAATTTGAACTTTCAGATCAGATTGCAACTCTGAGATATCAACTGTTGACTGCAGTGGCAGGGACACTACTGGAAGCAAACATCAGCGGCGCGACAACCGCAGTTCTGCTCATACACGAGTTCCGCACGTACTCCACGATAGACTTGAAACTAGGCGAAAACGCGGCAGCACTAGATAGCTTCTTGACGTTGTTTCACTCGCGAAACGGCGGGGCGGATGAAGCGGTGTCCCTTGCAACTGGAACACTTCACGGACCAATTTCGGTCCCTGCGCGCCCAGTGACAGGAGTTCCGACGGTAATTTCCGAGATTCCACTCTTCATCGGGAAGATTAGAACGGAATAAAGAAGTTGAGAGCTAAGACGTGCACAGGGTGGTAAGTGGCCCGATACGAATTGCAAGCGCAGTCTCTCAACTAACCATTGGTTGTCCACGTGCCTCTCTGAAGATGAACGGGCTGTTTGCCTGCTTCAGGAGAGCTATGTACCGACATTTTGTGAAGAATCTGACCGCCCGCCGTCATTCCGGGCTTGCCGTGTTGGTTTGCGCGCTGGCCGCAAGCGGGGCGTTTGGGCAGGTTGCCAACCCTACGCAGAAGAATCTGCAGGCCAATGAGACGGGCTCGCAGCCGGTTGCCATGTTCCGTGTTGAGGTCGTTGCCCGCACAATGAAGGCGATCAATTACAACCACCGGCAGGGGTCCACGCATGTGGATTTCCAGGGCACGGCACTTGAGCCGGAAGCGCGGGGTGAGGCTGCGGTGGAAAGCCGGACGGGCGCCACGAAGATTAATGCGAAGTTTTCCCACTTGGAGCCCGCGGCGCGGTTTGGTCCGGAATTTGTCACTTATGTTCTGTGGGCCATTACGCCGGAAGGCAGGGCGAAGAATCTTGGAGAAGTGTTTCTAAGCGGGTCCACCAGTTCGATTCAAACTTCAACCGACTTACAGGCGTTTGGATTGCTGGTTACGGCGGAACCTTACTTTGCGGTTTCGCAGCCGAGTGATGTTGTGGTGATGGAAAACATGATCCGCAATGATACGACGGGGACCATTGAGCAGGTGGACGCGAAGTTCGAACTGCTGCAGCGAGGGATCTATACGCGCAATATGTCGGCGGCGATTGTGGAGAAGATGAAACTCAACAATAAAGTGCCGCTCGATCTGCAGGAGGCGCGGAATGCCGTAGAGATCGCCCGCAACATCGGTGCCGAGCAATATGCGCAGGACACCATGGTGAAAGCGAACCGCGAACTGTTGAATGCGGAAATGTATCTGAGCGGCAAGGGCGATAAGAAGCAACTGCAGACCGTCGCGCGACAGGCCACACAGATGGCCGAGGATGCGCGTATTATTACGATCCGCAAGATGCAGGATGAAGCAACAGCGGCGACATTGGCCAGCGAAGCGGCATCGAAGCGCGAAGCGGAAGACCAAACGCAGCGGCGCATGACGGCCGATGCCGACAAAGCGAATGCGGACAAACTGCGCATGCAGGCCGAGGCAGACCGGCGGAGTGCGGAGGCCGCGAAGGCAGATGCGCAGGAAGCATCGCGAAAGAACCTGATGGCGGCGAACCGGGCGGAGAGTGACCGTGCTGCGTCGGAGGCTGCGCGCATGGCAGCGCTGGAACAACAGAAGAAGTCAGAGATGGAGACAGCGGCGGCGCGGGCTGCAACCGAAGAGGCGAACCGTTTGCGGGAACAGGCGGAGAAAGACCGTTTGGCGCTGCGCGAACAGTTGCGTGTGCAGTTGAACTTAGTGCTGGAGACGCGGGATACAGCGCGCGGGTTGATCGTGAATATGTCAGATGTCCTGTTTGATACCGCGAAGTTTACGCTGCGTCCGGCGGCGAAGGAAAAGCTGGCCAAGGTGTCCGGCATCTTGCTGGCGCATCCGGGGTTGACGCTGGCTGTGGAGGGTTACACGGATAGTGTGGGCACCGATGAGTATAACCAGACGCTTTCCGAAAAGCGGGCGAGTTCTGTCAGTGAGTATCTTGTGGCGCAGGGCATTCCGTCTGGCACAGTTACCTCCAAGGGTCTGGGCAAGACATTGCCTGTTGCAGGGAATGATACTGCGGCCGGGCGGCAGCAGAACCGTCGTGTGGAGTTAGTGGTGAGCGGTGAGCCTATTGCCGGCAAGTTAGTGGTTGCCGTGGGGAATCAGCAATGAATACCCGGTTCGTGGCCTTTGCGTTGATTATGATTGGCGTGATTGTGATGGTTTGGGGAACAATTGGCTTCCGGATGCGGGAGACCATTGTGGATATAGGGCCGATTCATGCGACGCGTGACTCGGAACACACCCTGCCTTACGCTCCGGTGCTGGGCGGGGTGATCCTGGTGGCGGGCGTGGCGCTGTTGCTAACGCGTGGCAGGGTAGGCGGGTAGCCTTACTCTGCCTTGGTAAGCTTCAGGAGCCGGGCGGCGTTGCTGTAGAGCATCTTGCGGGTTGCGGCGGGTGAGGGGCTGAGGCGGCGGACGGCTTCGAGTTGTTTCGCTCCGCTGCACTTGTCGCCGCGTCCGGCAGGGTCTTCGCAGTCGCTGCCGTAGAGGATGCGGTCCTGGTGGCGGGTGAGGAAGGCGCGGGCGTGGTCTTCGTCGCGGGTTAGAGCGTTGAGTCCGGAGCCGGCGGAAAGGTCAGCGTAAAGGTTAGGGTAATCGGACAGGAGCTTGTCCGTGATGCCGCCGGGAGTTACCGGGCCTTTGGGATACATCACTTCCTGTTTGTGCACTTTGTCTATGTTGCCCCAAAAGGTCTGGGCGTGGCCGATGAAGTTTACGGAGGGATATTTCGAGAGCATCTTATGAAAGCGCTCCATGCCGAAGTTATAGGTGTTGTGCTGGAAATGCATCAGCACGGGGACTTGATAATCCCGCGCGATTTCTGCGACTAACTGCATCGCGGCAGAGTCGCAATCGACGGGGAACTTCTGTTCGCCGATGCCCTTGGCACCGAGCTTCAGGTACTTTTCGATGACGCTCTTGGTCTCTGGCAGATCGGGCAGTTCGTTGGCGAAGAAGACGAATTGTTTGGGGTAAACGCGGGTCAGTTCCACGACGGAATCATTGCCGTAACAATCCGCGGCGAGCCCGTATTTGGAGCCGGCGGGGAGCAGGACGGACAGCGTGATACCCATGGTGCGCTGGTGCGCGATGAGATCAGCGTCCGTCCGGCCGTGGTAGTGGGTGTGCTGGTGGAAGTCGATGACTGGGGAGTCTTCTGCCGGGAGCAAGGCAGCAGATGCGGCGGCGAGGAATGTGCGGCGGGTGAGGGTGTTCATCGGGTGATCTCCAACTGCCGCGCGGCTTCCTGGAAGGTTGCGGCGTGGGCGTTGACGGTATGTTCTACGGGATCAGAATAGCCTCCGCCGAGGGTGATGACCAGCGGGATGCGTGTGGGGAGGATGGTTTCGAAGACGAGGCGGTCGCGGGCGAGCATGCCTGCGGGGGTGAGGTTCAGGCGGCCGAGTTTGTCAGTGGTGAGAGCATCGACGCCGGCCTGGAAGAAGATGACTTCGGGGGCGAAGTCGAGAACCTTGGGCAGGTGTAAGTGGAGGAGGCGAAGATATTCGTTGTCTTCTGTATGGTCCGGTAAGTCGATATCCAAACTGCTGCGCTGTTTGCGGAAGGGGAAGTTATTCGCGCCGTGCATGGAGAATGTGAAGACGGCGGGATCGTTTTCAAAGATAGATGCTGTGCCGTCGCCCTGGTGCACGTCGAGGTCGATAACTGCCGCGCGTTTACCTAAGGCCCGGATGGCGACGGCGATGTCATTGAAGACGCAGAAGCCGGAACCTTCGGCGTAAGCGGCGTGGTGCGTGCCTCCGGCGAGGCAGCCACTGAGTCCGGTTTCAAGCGCGCAGCGGGTGGCGGCGAGGGTGCCGCCGAGAGAGGCCATGGTACGGCGGACCATGAAGTCTGAGTAGGGGAAACCAATGCGGCGGATAGCTTGGGGCGAGAGCGTGCCGTTGAGGAAGTCCTGGACGTAGGCGGGGTCGTGGGCGAGGGCGGCCTCTTCGCCAGTCGCCATACCGGGAGGGCGGAGATCGAAGAGGCCTGTGGGTTCGAGTGCCTCCCGGAGCATGCGGTATTTGCGCATGGGGAACTTATGCCCGGGAGGCAGCGGGATATCGAAGTGGTCCGTGTAGTAGAGCGTAAGCACGGACTAGCGCACGGTCAGGTCGCGGATATAGATGTCCTTGAATTCCATGTTGCCCGCGCCGCCGGAGTGGAGCTGTAGGGCGATGGTGCCATCGAAGGACTTGGGGTTCGGGTCAGTGAAATCCACGACCACGACGCCGTTGAGGCGGGCGATGTAGTGGTTGCCTTCCACGATGAGGAGATATTCGTTCCAATCCTGCTGGCGGAGGACGTATTCGTTTTCGGGCGAGGGCCAGACAATCCACTGGCGGCCGTCGCCATAGATACCACCGGTGTGGTGGTTGATGGTGGGGTCGATTTCAAACTGGAGGCCCTGGCTGACGTCGGCGGTGTCGCCCTTGAAGGCGGTGTGGAAGAAGACGCCGCTGTTGCCGTCGCCGACGCAGCGGAAGCGGAGGGCGAGGTGGAAGTCCTTGTACTTCTTGACGGTCTGCAGGTAGCCGTAATCCTTGGTGATGGCGATGCCGTGGATGACGCCGTTTTCAACGGTCCACTTCTCTTTGCCGACGGGGGCCCAATTGGTGAGGTCTTTGCCGTTGAAGAGCATCTCCCACTGTTCGTTGGGGAGCTTGGGCTTGTTGCCTTTCGGGGTCTGCGCGAAGGCGGAGACGGTGAGGAGTGCTGCCAGGAAGATTGCGTTTCGCATAACGTTCTGTTTTATCCCAATTCGGCGCGGATTGCATCTGCAATTGTTTGCGCGGTGCGTTCGACGAGTGCAGCTTCGAGGCCTTCGACCATGACGCGGGCGAGGGGTTCGGTGCCGGAGAAGCGGACGAGGACACGTCCGGAGCCGGCGAGTTCCGTTTCGGCGGCGGCGATGGCGAACTGGACGGAGGGCATATCGGCGAGGGGTTTCTTGTCCTTGACGCGGATATTCACGAGCAACTGGGGGTAGATGGTCAGGTCTTCGGCAAGGGCGTCGAGGGAGCGGCATTCGAGCATGGCGGTTTCGAGGACCTTGAGAGCAGTCAGCATGCCGTCGCCGGTGGTGGCGTATTCGCGGAAGATGATGTGGCCGGATTGTTCGCCGCCCAGAACGGCATCGCGGCGGATCATTTCTTCGAGCACATATTTATCGCCAACCGAGGTGCGCAGCATGGCGATGCCCGCGCGCTCGAGGGCCTTTTCGAGTCCAAGGTTGGACATGACGGTGGAGACGACCGTGGCGCCGCGGAGCTGGCCGGTCGAGTGGAGCATGCGCCCGGCTATGAGCAGGACGGCGTCGCCATCGATCACGCGGCCGGATTGGGCGATGAGCATGGCACGGTCGGCATCACCGTCGAAGGCGACACCGGCATCGGCACCCGAAGCTTGCACGCGCGCCTGCAAGTCTTCGAGATGCAGGGCACCGCAGTGGAGGTTGATGTTGCGGCCGTTGGGAGTGGCGTGGATGGCTTCCACTTCCGCACCGGCCTGGCGGAAAAGTTCCGGGGCGAGGGCGGAGGCGGCACCGTTGCCGCAATCGAGGATGAGTTTGAGTCCGGTGAGGGGTTTCGAGAGGGTGGAGAGCAGGAAGTCGAGATAGGGCTGCACGAGCGGGAGCTGGGGCAGGGCGGGGTATTCGGCCGGGGGGATGACGAGGGGCAGCAGGTCAAAGATTTCGTCTTCGATGGCGGTTTCTTCGTCGTCCGGCAGTTTGAAGCCGGTGCGGGAGAAAACCTTGATGCCGTTGTCCTGGAAGGGGTTGTGGGAGGCCGAGATCATGGTGCCGGCGGAGTACTTGCCGGTGCGTGTGAGGTAGGCGACGCCGGGCGTGGTGACGACGCCCGCGAATTCCACGTTGACGCGGCGCTGCGCCAGGCCCCAGGCCAGCTGGGCAGCGATGGCGGGCCCGGATTCGCGGGTATCCATCCCGATGAGCACGGGCAGGTGGCCCAGGGAGTGTTTGTTGAGATCGTCGCCCAGCGCAATGCCGAGGGCGACGACGGTTTTCGGGTCAAGCGGCCATTCGCCGGCAACACCGCGGATGCCGTCCGTGCCAAAGAGTCTTTTTGCCATGCGCGTTTAGTGGGGAACCTGCTCTAGATGAATTCTGACACGGACCTGCGGGGACGCATCTTTGCTGAGCCGGACTTGGGGCTGTTCGATGAAGACAGTCAGGGTTTGTTCCGGGTCACGGTCGGGGTCAGCGGGGATGCGGGAGTAATCACAGGGGTCTGTGCGTAGGACGTTGGTGCGCTCAACGTGGCTGGCGGGGCCAGTGATGTTGAGGCGCGGGGGATAGATATCGATGCCGCGGGATTTGAGTCCGGCGGGCAGTTTGCCGGTGCACGCGACTTCAACGGGGACGGATTTTTCGGCGCGGCGCTCAAAGGTGAAGCGCAGTTGCGCGGGGATGGTGCGCACGAGTTGCAGTCCGCGGGGCAGTTTGACTTCCTGCGCGGTCAGGGTGAAGGTGCGGATGCCGGGGTCGAGGATGGATTCGAAGTTGATGACGGCGGCGGTGCGGGAATCCGTGAGGTTGCGGAGACGGTTGGACGGGCCTTTGGCTTCCACGTCAATGGTTTCCAGAATGTCTGAGCTGATTTCGAGATCTTTGGGGAAGTTCTCATACTGGACGGGGACGGAGACTATGGTGGCGAGCTCCGGTTCATTCGCCAGGTTGAGCCAGATGGAAATCGCCACGACGAGCGACAGAACTTTCCACCAGAAGTTTTCAGTGATCAGCCGGAGGATCATCGGTTGGACTCCACGGTTTCACGGACAGAGCCGGGGCGGGTGGGGGCTTTGGCGCGGGTGGCTGGTTGACCGAAGTGGCGGTTGATACGCTGCTCCACGTCTTCGAGGGTCAAGCCGCGTTCGATTTCGCCGAAGGCGGCAACGGCGATGGAGCCGGTTTCCTCGCTGACGATGAGCGAGAGGCAGTCGGTCTCTTCGGTAATGCCAAGGCCGGCGCGGTGGCGTGTACCCATTTGCGAAGAAATCATGGGATTGACGCTGAGGGGCAGAAAGCAGGCGGCGGCCGCGGCACGGTCCTTCTGGATGATGACGGCACCATCGTGGAGGGCAGCGCCGGGCATGAAGATGGAGAGCATCAAGTCGCGCGTGATCTGGGCGTCGAGGCGGACGCCGCTCTCGATAAAGGTGCGGAGACCGATGTCGCGTTCCATCACGATCAGGGCACCGGTGGAGGTTTGGGAGAGCGTGCCGAGGGCAAGCAGGATTTCGTCGATGGCCTCGAGGCGCTGGAAGCCGCCGAAGATGCGTTTGCGGCCCAGGCGGGCGAGGGTGCGGCGGATCTCGCTTTGAAACAGAACGATGATGGCGAAGACGGAGTAGGGCGCGAGCGAGGAGATGAGGAAGCGCAGGGCTTCGAGTCCGGTGACGTAAGCGATGCCGTAAGCGACGACGACGGTGAGGATGCCGGCGAGAACGTGGGCGGCGCGCGTGCCCCGCACAATCAGCAGCAACTGGTAGATGACAAACGCGACTGCGACGATGTCCAGAACAGCGGTGAGCGTGATCCGGGGCAGCTGGATTTGAAGCAGCAATGCAGAAATGTAAGGCAGACTCGGAATAAAACCATTCTAACGGCATCGCGATGCTGTAGAATTCGGACTTCGCCTATTTCCGCCATGACGCAGAAACTTTCTTCCGAATTGATTGCCGAGTTCCTCGGTACCCTGGTGCTGATGCTGTTTGGCCATGGCGTTTGTGCCATGGTGGTGCTCTTTGGGAAGGGGACGCCCGGGGAGGTAGTGAACGGGGGCTACACGAACATCACGCTGGCCTGGGGGTTGGCCGTGACGATGGGTATTTACGTTGCAGGGAAGATCACCGGGGCGCATTTGAATCCCGCGGTCACCATCGCACTGGCCATTTACCGGGAGTTTCCGCGGCGCAAAGTGGCACCGTACATCGTGGTGCAGGTGTTCGCGGCGTTTTGCAGCGCAGCGCTGGTTTACTGGAACTACCATCCGGCGTTTCTGGCCTTTGACCCGGGCCTCGAGAAGACGGCGGGGATCTTTACAACCTTCCCGGCCTTCCCGGATGTGCCGTTCGCGGGACTGCTCGACCAGA
Organism: uncultured Acidobacteriia bacterium; assembly: GCA_903923395.1. Taxonomy (GTDB): domain Bacteria; phylum Acidobacteriota; class Terriglobia; order Bryobacterales; family Bryobacteraceae; genus BOG-234. The sequence continues at coordinate 1,424 of CAIXXM010000069.1, read as the reverse complement.
CTATCGGGACGGCGCTCTTGCTCATGATGATCTTTGCGATCACCGACGAGCGGAATCAGCCGCCGGGGGCGAATCTGGGGGCATTGATGGTGGGGTTGGTGGTGGTGGTGATCGGGATGGCCTTTGGGGGGATGCATGGCTATGCGATCAATCCGGCACGGGATTTTGGGCCCAGGCTCTTTACAGCGGTGGCGGGCTTCAAGAATAATGGTCTGACCGACGGCGCGCCTGTCTTCTGGATTCCGATTGTGGGACCGATTCTCGGGGGGATTCTGGGGGCGGCGGCGTACGACTTCGGCATCCGGCGCTTTCTGCCCCGGCAGTAGTGTGCGGGAGGGGACAATTTGCCGCGCCCCGCGCCCCATTTGTGAGCGGCGTATTAAGAGTAAGTAAAAGGTTGTAAAGCACTTAGCATAGTTGGAACAGGAATTGCTAACCTTCGTCTTCGAGAGCAAATGACACCTTCAATCACAGTACTTTGCGGCGATCTGGACACCGAGCTGATGGTGAAGGCGCAGCACGATGATTCCGAGAGTTTCCGACTGCTGCTCGAACGCAACCGAACGGTCGTGGTGCAGTATCTGGCGCGCATGGTGCAGAACCGTGGCGTGGCGGAGGAACTGGCGCAGGACGTTTTCATCCGCGTCTACCGTTCCCGGCTGAGCTATGAGCCCTCGGCGAAGTTCTCCACGTGGCTGTACCGGATTACGACAAATGTAGCGCTCAATTATTTCCGGGATGAGAAGCACACGAAATTCAGTGTGAGTCTGGATACGCCGGAAATTACGCACTCCAGCCGCTTCACGCAGGATGCGCGTCCTTTGGTGGAAGATGAACTGGTGAAGGATGCGGTAGCGCAGCAGATCCGCCGGGCGATCCGGGCGTTGCCGCCGAAGCAGCGCGCAGCCGTCATCATGCACAAGTACCAGGACATGGACTATGCGCAGATTGGCAAAGTGATTGGCTGCACGCCTTCGGCTGTAAAGGCGCTGATGTTCCGCGCATATGAGACGCTGCGCTCCCGGCTGCGGCATCTGGATCACGCGCCGCTGGAAAACGGGGACGTAGCGGAACCGCAAGCGGCTTAGTTCCGCTTGAAAACACAGGACGAAGTCCCGCACTGGTCATTTGGGTTTGTTCGCGCGCCATTTTGGCGTGCGCACCATCGCAGTCGAGCTTGTTCGCACGTCATTTTGGCGTGCGCGCTTCTGTCCCCCGAAAACGCACGCCAGGATGGCGCACGCACCATCGCGTTCGAGCTTGTTCGCACGTCATTCTGGCGCACGCACCATGGCATTCGGGCTTGGTTCGCACGTCATTTTGGCGTGCGTGCTACTGACCCCCGAAAACGCGCGCCAGGATGGCGCACGCACCCTCGCATTCGAGCTTGTTCGCACGACATTTTGGCGCACGCACCATCGCAG
>CAIXXM010000068.1 GCA_903923395.1 uncultured Acidobacteriia bacterium | reverse complement strand
TAACGATGAGTTGTGGAGAATCAGGGTGCATCTCGATTTTTCGGCGAAGGTCGTGGATCAGGCGGTTCAGTTCCGAAGGCGGATCGGCAAGTAAGTCTTGCCCCCAAACCGCGGCGATGAGTTCCTCATGCCGGCATACGACCGGGAGTCCTCCGCACTCGCTATTGCGGTGCGCCATGTAGTTCACGAGTCTGAACTGGCGGCCCCGAAGCGAAAAGTGACGCGGCGGTTCCACGGTAGAAAAGCGTGTAAGGCAAAGTCGAACTGCATCTAGTTCCACCCATGAGGAATTCAGTTTCATTGGAAAAGGCTTTCGTTTTGAGACCGCAGCGGAAGAGCTTGCAATGCGGATATTCGGTGCGTAAGAATTTGAAGTACCCGCAGCCAGATGTTCGGGAAACCCGGCGGACACAACCTCGGGCCCGCCGGGTGCTTTGCGTCTAGCCGACGCCACCGCCTTGGTCGACAATGATGCCGAGGACAACGACGGTGATGAGTGTGAGCAATAGGTCAGTCATGCTCAGGTAAAGGGCCGTCAGAAGAAAATCAGAAATTTTTTTGAGGAGTGTGCCGTTCTTGAGAGTTCGCAAGCTTTTGCTGCTGATTGGGACTCTCGTAGTGGCAGTGCCGGGTGAGATCGCTGGTTCCCCGGCCGCGGGCACTTCGCGCTCCGGTTATCTGGCAGCCGGGGCGAGATGGTGTGTCCCTGTCAACGTGAGAACTCCAGCCACCCGCATCTCCGTGGGAACTGCTGAAGCCGATGTAGCGCTGGAAATCTCAGGTCCCGGGGAGCAACCAGTTCGTTCTGATGCCTTTGCTTATGGCGAAGAGAGCATCACGCTTCGGGTTCAGCGGGAAAGCGTGAAGAGGGCGTGCGTCTATTCGCCGAACAAGACGCCCACGCCGTTTACTTTCCAGGTGCGAACCGTTCCGGATGACGTCGCGGAGCCGTGGCGCGAAGCCGAGTCGCTCCACTCCACGGCGCGGTCTGTTCTCGCAACGGGTGGCAAGGCCGGACTCGATGAGGCAAACTCGAAGGCCATGCTGGCTGCCCGTCTTTGGCAGCAACTCGCTGAGACGGACCGCGCCGTAGCGGCTTTCACTCTGGCTGGTGACGCATTGCTGGGCGGGTCAAACTACGCTGCAGCGTCAACAACTTATGGAAGCGCCCTTGCGCTCTGTGGACGTGCACCATCCCCGCGTTGCGCAGAGGTGCGTTCCAATGCGGGTGTGGCTGCGGCACGTTCCGGTGACTTTGCAACTGCAATTGACCGGTATAGGGCCGGCCTGACGGAATGGAACCGCACGGAAGCGGGGTTCCGCATGGAGAAGGCGGCCGTACATAACAATCTCGGCTTGATTCTGCTGCAGACTGGGGAACTGCAGTCTGCGCTGAACGAGTTCCGCCTCGCACTCCCCGGACTATCAACCGACGCCCGCGCCGAAGGCATTGCCATGGGGAACGTCGCACTGGCCTATACGGAATCGGGGGACTATGAAAGATCGATTCGTTACCTGTTGCGTTCGCTTCCATTATTGAAGTCTGATCGCACTGCCCGGGGAAGAGCTTTAATGAACTTGGGCCGTATCTATGGCTTTCAAGGCAGACTCGCGAAGGCTGATGCGGTGCTCAAAGAAGCGGGAACGCTTCTGCGGGATTCGCCTGATCGAAGAGCCAGAGCCGATACAGCCAGCAATATTGGACAGCTTCGCATCGATAAGAAGCTGTTTTCCGATGCTCTTGAGCCGCTTGCGGAGGCCGAGAAAGTTTACTCCGACACGGGCGACACGCGCGGCCTGGCCGCTGCGCTTCATTTGCGCGGCATCGCTCTTGCTGGGCTGAGGAGGTATGACGAGGCACTCACGAACCTGTTTCGGGCGCGCGATCTTCGGATGACCGCCCATTTGGAAGACCCGGCAGCGGCCACGCTTCTCGAGATTGCGAAAGTGCAGAGGACGCTGGGTGACGCGGCCGGGGCTCGAAACACGCTTCTCAGCGCTCTCGATATCGGGGAACGAATCCGGGTCAGGATTGCATCCCTCGATCTGCGTGCTGGTTGGGATACAACCAGGGAGAAATTGCAGGACGAGTTACTCGATCTTACGCTGCACGAAGCAAACCCATCTGCGGCCCTTGAGCTTGCAGAGCGATTTCGGTCGCGCGGATTGCTCCAGTTGGTCACCGGGGCTACCGGCGAGATTCGTTCGTCCGAGCGTTCCAGATTCATCGCGCAGGAAATTTCGTGGGCTTCCCAACAGTTGATTCAAACCGCTGGCTCTTCGCTGGCCAGTACTGAGGCGGCCGTCAAACGACGTTTGGAACTTACCGGCAAGTTGGACCGTTTGCAATTGGAGTATGATTCGTCAATCCGGGAAGCATCGCCTGAACTAGCGGCAGCTGCTACCGCTCTACCTCTATCCGTCGCCCAAATACAGGCGGACCTAAGTGCTGACGAGGTGCTACTCGAGTTTCGCTTCCTGGCTGATTCGGGTGTGGTGTGGGTTGTGACGCCCCAGACGATGCAATGCGTGCGAATTGCAGGGCGGGCCGAGATCGTGACAGCGGCGCGGGCTGTGACTGCCGCGATGGGAACAGCCGGAGATCCAGTCAAGGCGTTTCAAACGCGTCAGGCGAGGTTGAAGATTCTGGCGCGCTACCTGTTGACTCCGGTTCGACCCTATGTGAAGAGCGCGCGGGTTCTGCTCGCCGGGGACGCGATTTTGGAACAGATTCCGTTCTCTGCCCTGCCCGATCAGTCTCATCGCGGATTTCCGTTTGGAATTGATCATGCCGTGATTGAGGTGCCGTCGTTTGCGGCTCTGCAGGCGATTCATGGCAGAGCCGCCGCTAGAGTTGCAATTCCCCCGGTCGCAATGATCTTGGCCGATCCTGTATTCAGGGGTGATCCACGTGCGGGTTTTGCGAGGCAGGCCAGCGCTGCAACGCTTGGCCGGTTGGGCTTTTCCGCAATAGAAGCAAACAATATCGCCCGCGCGGTGAAACCCCGGTTGAAACCAGTCTCACTGACCGGCTTCGCTGCCAGCAAAGACGCATTTACCGCCATTCGTTTTGCCAGCGTCGTCCATTTAGCGACGCACGCCGTGGGTTCCGCGCTCAGGCCAGCGGACTCGGGAATCTACTTCTCGCAGTTCAACTCCGCAGGAAGGCCTGTGGACAGTTTTTTGAGTGTCCGGGAGGTATATGGCATGCACTTATCTTCGGACCTTGCGGTTCTAAGCGCGTGTTCTACGGCGGAGGGTACGGCTGCTGGAGTCGAAGGCGTTGTGGGGCTCAAGCGCGCATTTTTGACCGCTGCAGATCGGGTTATCGTCAGCAAATGGCCGGTAGACGACGAATTTTGCTCCTGGTTTATGGCGGTCTTCTACAAGAAATTGTTTTCGTCACCGAACCTGGACCCAGCCGAAGCCCTTCGCTATGCCCGTGAAACTGCGTTTCGAACTCCCCGTTGGAGCGATCCAGTTTTTTGGGCCGCCTTTACTCTCGCGGGAGATCCAAGACCGTTTGGCGAACGTCCGGCAGTCCATTGAAGTCTTGGATGAGTAGGGGCTAAATCGGGAAAGGAGTGGCTTTGGGGCGAGACTCAATGACGGGCAGGAATGTTGATTCCGGTAATCGGAATTAGTACGCAATCAACTTTCCCGCCCGCCTGTGGGAGGCCGGGAATGACTCACTACGCAAGAAAGAAGCACGGAAGGGTTTATCGGGCCGCCGCAAAAGCCTTCCCTGCCGGCTGCGGCTCAGGCTCCGCGTTAGACACCGGATCGGGTTCCGGCTCTCGCCGGATTCCTTCGAAAAGTGCCTGTCCAACTGCGATCTTTTCAACGAGTTCGGTTAAAGCACGCGGGTCCTTTGCGCTTTCGGCTTTGGTCTTGCGCTTCTCAAGTTCGAGCATGCGTTGCGCAATGAACTCCTGCTCGCGGAGGCGGCAATCCTTCTTGACTGTGCTTAGGCGGGATTGTGCCTTGGCCTCCGCCGCGGCCAATCGATGAATGGCCTGCATATCTTCCTTCAGCCGGTGTTCGAGCCTTTTGAGCTCTAACCTCGCTGGCCGCTTCTTCATCACCTGACCAAATTCGTGAAACGCGTACAAGGCGAACATGCTTGCATTGACGGCGATGGTGACGCTGAGAACGGTCAGGCTCCAGCTCACAAGTGCTTGCTGATCCGGCGAGAGCCCCTCGGACATGGGATCGTTGAGTATTACCGATAGTGACCGGCATGCAGCCACCAGTCCCAGGGACGCCATGTTCAGGATTCCAATCACCCAGAGGAGAATCCTGCGCCAGCCCTTGGCAGGAACATGCGCATCCCATGGTTCGTCTCCTGTCGTTGAACCCCAGATGCGTTCGAGCGCAAGAGGCGCTACGGATGCCGTGAGAGCCAGTGCTTTTCCGAAGATACCCTCGCCGCCACTGCCCAAAAGCTCTGGCAGGATACTCACGTTTAATATCCACTCCGCGACTAAGTGGAGGAAGATGAGCGCCGCAAGAAAGATAGCGAACACGATCGAGGCGTGGTTCGTCCGGACGCTCTCCCGCAGCGGCCCTAATTTCTCCAGTGTGGCATCGATGAGATCAACTTTCTCCTTTCGATCAGCCGGAAGCCCCGCCAGATCGTCGAGCAGATTTCGCTCCAGGGAATTACTGAGCGAGACAGCTGTACTACGCATCAGGTACACTGCCCGGTTCCAGACGCCGGGCCAGAGCAGGTAGTCATCCGGTACGTCCCGCATATACTGATCGAAGCTGGTTTCTCCCCAGACGTGGTGGGTAATCGTCGAGCTTGTGGTTGAACTTTGTTGGTCAGACATTGTAGTTATGCTCCCGGGAATTGTTTTGGCAGAGGCGCGCCGACCGGCGCTCCCACGAGTCGTGTTCCGCCTGCAAAGCGGCGACCCATTCTCTTTTCCTGCTTGCGACCGTCTGCCGATGCCGATCCGCGTCTTCAGCGGCGCTCCTCAGTTCGGTGTCGAGTTGCTGCAGTAGTTGCTGTACCCGGCGCGCAGCGTCTTCTCTGCGTAGCTCGAGATTCCTACGAATTCGATCACGGGCTTCAGCGGCAGCAGGGGAGGCATCTTTGTCACGGAATAACCTCGAGTTCCGCAGACTCCGGATGCCGGGCAAATTCCCGAGCGCCTGCCCGATTTTTCCAAGGAACGACCGGGGCGCGGCGGAAGCGGGACGTGGCCGGATATGTTCCGTGAGGGCGCGCTCCGCGTCGCTGACTTCTATCCGCGCTTTATCAAGTTGCGCCCGCAGCAACTGTACTGCTGCGGGCTCCGAATACTCAGATTCGAGAAGGGCAGTCACAGCCCCTTCGATCTGGCTCTGCTCGATGGGACGATGAAACACACCGGAAACGACGCCGTCGTTTCCGATCCGGATCAAAAGTTCATCGAAGGTCATGGTGTGGGTCACTACTTACCTCCCTTGTTGATCGGTTCTTCGGGGTGGAAAGCCTTAAGTGTCGTCGAGAACCCCACCAACTTCGCAGAGGGCTCAACCTCGCGCAGGTATTCCTTCCAAAAGCGCTCGAGCAGGTCGATCCGGTTACCAACCTTCGCATCGACCGCAACCTGCGGCAAGACGAAGACAATCTGGGCTTTCTCGAGTTCTTTCAACTTCTTGCCTTTGCCGACGGCCTTCGAGAGCTTTTCTTCGAAGTTGTCATCGGTCAGCGGCTTCGTGTCGAAATCCAACCCGGACTGCGTGGTGGACTGGCGTGCATCCGTGGCAAGAATGATGTGAAACCGGTGTTCTTTAGTTGGCCGCTTCAACGATTCCAGTAACTCGAGGATGTTGGTTTCTTTAGATCGACCCAATTGCGAGGTCTTATCGTGCACCCACTTGGCAAACTCCTTGCTCACGTTTTGTGATTGCTTTTTGCAGCGGCCATTTGCTTCCCCGAAGGCTTTGGCTTTAATTTCTCTCTCGAACGACTCCACGCTAAGGCTGTTGGCGATTTGGAAGACCTGGGTGTAAGATCCGCAGTTGAAAGTGATTCCCCGGTCTCCGTCCGCTTGATCGCCCTGCTCAACCGGGGTCTTGATATTGAACGCGGCATTGAAGTAGGAATCGTTAGGGCACGTCATGCTGGTGGAGCAATCGATAATCGCCACCTGCGCAACGGGAGGATACTGAGGCGGTTCGAGCCACCCGATCACGAACCAGATTGCGACTCCGACCAAGATGCCACACAGCACCATCAGCAAAATCAACTCCCACTGGACGGGCTCAGAATCTTGCTCTTGGTATTTTTCTTCGTTTGTCTTCACGATGGACTCCTTTTCGTCGTATCGGCGATTGGCGGCGGCGCCTTCGCGGACCATTCGCACGGCTTGCATTCGCCTTGCGTGTTAATTGGTAAAAGGTTCAGGTGAAGCAGATCACCCAAAAAAAATTAAAAAATTTCTGGCGCAGCGCGGCGCCTCAAGACAAAACCAGCCCAATGGTTGGCATCCCAACCTCTCGCCAACATTTCGAGTTGCGCGGAGCTGAGGGCGCGTTCCGGGCAACTTCCAACCAACTGGCGGTAAAACGCCGGGATGAAGTCTTTGACAAAGGATTCGCCAGCCGGCCAGAGACTGGCAATAACATTGCGGGCTCCGGCGCGCAGGAAAGAGTCTGCAAAGCCCACGCTCCAGGAAAGTGGCGTCGGCTGAGAATCTCCTGCCCAACAGCAGAACAGCGACACGAGTTCCAAATTTGGTGTGCGGATCGTGGAAAGATCGCAGGCCTCAAAACATTCGGGGTCCGGCGGGGACGTGAGCAGCAGGCCACGGCTTCGATCTGGAGTTTCGTCGAAATTGCCGTGGCCGATGAAGAGGAAGTGAGTGGCTTCTGGCAGACTGGCCCGCAGCCATTCGCGGTTTGCGGTAGGGTTCCGTTGGTGCGGGGCAAGGCCGCCATGGGATGCCAGCAAGCTGCATAGGTCGAGAGCCTGCAGCCGTTCCAGTGTTGGAAGGCCGGTTGCTCCCGTGAGTGCGGGAACAACGATATTGACAACAGGCACGGAAGGCCGGGCCTCTTCGCGTTGAAGTATTGGCTGGATCGAGAAGCAGAACCGGCTCACAAGCGGGCTCCCGTCCTGTGCAGGCAGGGCGGCGAATGGGATCGGGGCTGTCCACGCGTCGGGATGGATCGCGATGCGTGATACGTAAGGAGGGAGCGACGCGCAGAGGTCGTCGAATCGGAGAGTGCGGGCAATGTCTCTGAGCTTGGCGCCGAAACGGCGCAGCGCAATGGACTGCTTGGATTCCACCAGGATCTGGGAGTTGAAGATCATTTCCGCGATCAACTCCCGCAAGGTGTCCCTGTCGGAATTGCCAAGCGTAGAAAAGCAGCGCACGCAGTTTTCCTGATCGCGATACAAGACGAATGTCCGGAGTACCGTGGCCGAGCAGCAGAAAAATACAAGAGCATTCCCGCAACGTCCGGGGTCCAAGGTAGTCGGGGGGCGCATCCCGGGAGTGGTTTCGGCCAGATGATGCAGGAGTTCCTGCTCCGGCCGCACATAAGCGGTGAGGAAACGTGCGACGGGAAAAAGTGGGGCTGGCTCGACCGCATCCCGGCCAAGGGCACCGAATTGGTGCAAGCGAATCAGATCGTGAACCGTTTCGAGGGCCGCATCCCAAGCCCATTGGTTCAGGGGGCGGCGCAGGTTGAGTCGAACAAGTCGGTGAAGTTTCTCAAAACGGGGCTTTAGGCTTCGAACGGTTTCGGGGAAAAGGCGAAACAGCCGGCACAGTGCGCCAATTTCGTCGGGGACGAGATTTAAATCCTGAAACTGATTCCGAACCTCGAGAAGTTCCTGCAGATCGTTCCCGTTGGCAACTACACCGCGTGTTCTGGCTGCGATCTCACTGCTTTCGGAGGTGGAGAAGATCCTCCCGTAATCGTCCACAAGTGCCGCAAAGGCGTTGCCGTCAGAACGCAAGTCGGCCAGCCACAGGCTGCATTCGAGGTTCCACTGGGCGTAGCTGGAAGAGAAACGGATTGAGGACGGTGCGACCCCCGGCGGAGGAGCGGTCTGAGGAGAGCGCCAGATGCGGCTTACGCTATGGGGATTGGCATCGGCGAGTTCCCGGATCCGGCGTTCGACAAAACGGCGTGCATTTTGAATGTATGCGCTACAGGGTCCGGATTGTCTGAAACGTTTCAATCGCTCCTCGACGCGAAGGTAGGCGAGCCGGGCCCGGTTGAACTGTCCCGCCTCACAAAGCGCGAAGGCGAGGCGCCCCGCGCTGGCGGTTGCGAGGTGTGCAGGACCGCGGCGGAAGTGCAGCCAGAGCCGGTAGCGGATCGCGAGGCACTGGCGAAATTCGCCAGCGTTACGCAGGCTGTGCGCCCGGGCGTCCCCATACTCAAAGAGTGCCGCTCTCGGGAGATCCCGGAGATTTTCGAAACGCGGTTCCAGGCTGCGGGCGCGCGCGTTGTCGCCGCATTCACAGGACATCCGGTAGAGGACTGCCGCACATAGCGGGTCGTGCCGAACAGCGCAGGCCTGCTCAAGGAGGATGAGGGCGGATACATATTGCCCCGTTGCGCCGGCGTACCAGCCATGTGCCAAGAGTATTCGCGCGGGCCTTGGTCCGGCATCATAATCGGGAAGATCCGTAAGATACCGGGCTGCGGAATCGACCTCGCCGCGCAGCATGTAATAGATCGCGAGCTCACTGGCGAGAAGCGCCAGAGTTGCATCATCACTTGACCGCTTCGCGAGGTCTGCCAGTTGTTCCACCAAACTGCTGTGGTCTTCGCAGGAGAAGGCCGCGCGCTCCAGAATCCAGGGCAAATCGGCCGGAAGCATACGCTCCAGCGATTCAGGTTCAGCCCCGATAGTCTCGATAACCCCGGCCAGCGTATCCATTTCAGTGGGTCTTGAGTGATGCTATGTTTACTCTTCCGTGGAAGGGAGTTTCTGGACTCCCTGCGACTCTTACATAGGTCTTTCCTTCTACCTGTATGGCCCAGGGAAGGGAGGATAAAGGAGGATCGAGCGTAACGGTGAAAGGTGGACCAAAGCCTCCGGGAGTGAGTTCCTGCGGGCTGCTGATCATGGCCTTGTCAAAGTCCTCCTCCAGCAATCTGGGGATTTCAAAGAACTGCGTGGCCTTAGGGTCAAAGCTCGCGCTGTGCACCAACTTCCGGGAGATCGCGAGGAAATGGTTTGTTAAATCGCCCTGCAGCCGAACCATGCGCGCGTTCTTCTGTGAGGTTGTCAGTACGTTGGTTTCCCCCGTCTGCTTCTCGGCACCCGGGTGATTTTTGGACGTGGCGTGTTTTTCGTCGCCCTTCGTAACCTTGGCGGTAACTGTATCGCCATGCAACTGGAATTCGATCCGGTCGCGTGACCGTTCCGAGATTCGAACGACCATTGCCTGGTCGCCGTCAAGGGAATACAGAGTGCGACCGTTGTTTCCTTCGACCCGCAGGGACTTGCCTTCGCGTTGAACGATCCACTCCTGGATCACAGGCTTCTTCTTTTGGGATTCCTCCAGATCTTTGGGACTTGCCAGGCTGACGCCGCCGACGATTCTGTGCTCCCAGTTCCCAATCCTGACTGACTTGGATGAGAGGATCCCCATGGATTCCGTGGGGCCGTGCGCACCCCGCGTATTGAAATGAGCCTGTTCCCATCGGCGGAACTTCAGGTTTGAACCTTGCTCTCGAGCCCATTCGGGGAACCAGCGGTCGCGGCGCACGGGCTGTTCGTCGAGGAAGTCCAACACGGTGGAGTTGGCGTGATACCGTTCGAGCCACTCAAAGACCAGGCTCCATTTGACGATCTGATTGAGGCGCTCGTACTCGGGTTCCCAGCGCGAAACTTCTCCATAGTGGGCGTTCCACCAATTCACGAATTGTGACGATGCCGGATTTGGCGCGCTCTCACGTGTTCCAGGTCTTTCGAAGGACTTTGCAAATATTTTGACGGCGATGGGAGCGAGTCGGAGGCGCGAGGATTCATGGAAAAGGCGGTCGGAGCGGGGGCCGAACCAGATGCGGGTCCATGGGTTCGCCCGAAGTCTGGCGAGGTCGGGTTCCGAGAGCCCGAGGGCAATTTGAGGTTGGAACCCGGAGATGACCCAGGGAAAGCTTCCGTCAATGTTGAGTGCCCAAAGCTTGGCTGTAAGATCTGTGTAAAACAAAACCATTCCCGTTTCTGTGCCTTGCAGGTCTCCGTCATAGCGGGCTTGCTGCCAGTCGGGGTTGGCTGCGCCCTCGGGCTTCGGATCGAGAGAGAAACCGGCTACGGTTCTGACGTCCGTCCGTTGCGCCTCCGCCTCCTTCATCTTTTCGATAGCGGCCTTGGCGCGATCAGCTTCCGCCTTAATGCGGGCAACCTCCTCCCTGGTACCGCTGAACTGTCCGTAGCGGGAATTGAAATCCTGTACGGCGCGGTTGATGCGTCTGGTGGGGATACGCCAGCGGGCATCTGCCTGCCTGAGTTCTGTGAGATTCGAAAAGTGAAAGCGGGCACTCACGTTGTGAAAGAGGCCGGCGCGGCCGGAGAGTACGAGATTGTCCTGCTCAAACCGCACTTCGGTCAGATCGTCGACGTTGCCGATGAATTCCTTGAGGTCAGCAGCGGATGATATCCGGGCGGAAAAGTAGCCACGCGCCTGGGTCCACCACGCAGAGATTGGTTCTGATGGCAGGCGTGTGATGCGGACAGCATGGTTGTCCGGATCGGGATCGATGCTGTATTCGAAGATGTGAATCGTCGAATGCGAAACATCGCGTGTGAAGGAAATAGTGTCGATCAGTGCGCCGAGACGTTGTTCACGCACCGTGGCATTGTCCGCCGGTACGAGAGCCAGGACGTTACCGTTCGGGAGTGCACACCAGCGGAGAGAGCCACGTTGCTGATCCGGTGAGGTAAGATTTTCGACGCGGCGAACCTCAAACGGTCCCAACGTTCGTGCAGCGTCCGCTGCTGAACCCGCCTGCGAAGTAACCATCCAAGCCAGCGCCCAATCTCGCAACTGTTCGTTGCGCTGTCTGAATGTCAAGGATTCCAGATAGTCACTGGCATCGAAGCGCAAGGACTTCGACTGGCCTTCGGAAAAGGACGCAAACCATGGCGCATGCGCTGCCGCGGGCTTGTGCGTGGATTTGTCGTTGCCGCGGCAGCCGGTCAGCAGAGCTGCGACCGCCGTAAATAATGAGAAAGCGCGCTTATTCGACAATTTACCCTCCCGTTTTCGATTTACTACGCTGCTGGCGGGCGTTCGACAAGAACCACGCGGAAACGCTCGGGCGTAGTCTTCCAGTGGCATTCCCAGACACCTTCCGGCGCGGACCATTGCGGCACCCCCAGGGACACGTCTTCTTCGCCATCCGCATTCATGACTTCCGAAATCAGTGCGCAAGCAGGAGGTTCCTGATCCTGACCAATGCCGGAAAAGTAGGCCCGTAATTCGCCCGCCCTCGTAACTTCAAAGAGAACTCCCTGCGGCCCGTTTTCTAGAACCACAAAAGGTGCAGATTCTGCTGTTGTGCTCTCATCTCCCAAAGTCACCGTTTGAGGGCTGAGCCATTGTGCGGACAGTTCGATCCAGCTTTCGGGCAGACCCAGGCCACTCGCGGTAATTGCTCCCGCTGCCAGCGAGCGCGCTGCTCCCGCGACCCGGCCAACGACAACCGGCAACAGCCTGCGGTAAGCGCGGAGGGTGGATGCCATCAGGCGTAAGGCCGGAAGATCCACCAGACGTGTGCAGCGTGGACATGTGTCACGGTCCAGGTGCATTAACATCGCCTCGTGGAACGCGAATGCTTCGGAACCGGCCAGGAATCCGACGATCGACTCGACAGAGGGACATTCTGTACGCCATCCAAGGCTAATCGTGTTTTGACACAGTTCACATCCCTTCACATGACCGAGTTCGTCGTCAGTCAGGTAGCGGGCCGCATTGAGGGCGAGCCGATGTGGCGCAGGACATTGCAACGGAGTCTCTTGGAACTGGACGGAAGCAGGCTGGTCCTGCTGCGTGGCGACGATGAAGTCCCAGAGCGCCTGGTCCGACAGGAATCGGGATTCGGAAAAAGCCCTTTGCGGTATGGCCCGGGGAGCGTCGTTCAGATTTTCAGCCATGGGAAGTCCTCCGGATACTGTTCAAGCAGAAACTCAAATATCTCGCGCAACAACTTTTCATGTGAGCCTCTTATCCCGCCCGCTCTACAGCAAGCAGCCAGTTGCGTGCGCACCCTCTTCACATTTGCTTTGACTTGCTCCACACTCATATCAAGGCCCGTGGCGATGACTTTGGCAGAGAGTTTTTCGAGGAAATACCAGACCACGATTTTTTGTGATGGCCCATCGAGTTGGCGAAAGACCTTGTATACGCAAGCGCCGAGCGAAACCAGCACTGCAGGTGCGATGTAAGAGCCGTGCCCCTGTTCATCTTTGGCGGCGTCCAAGACAGTCTCACGATTCTGTGGGACCTCGTGCAGCAGATTGACTAACTCCGGCGTGAGCAACTTAAAGGACCGCTTGGTGCCATTGGATCGAATTTCCAGCAGGGAACGCTTGCGCCGAGCCTTTCCTTTCTCATCCACCACGACCTTTATGCCGTATTGCGCATGGATGCGGAACAACACCCGAAGGTATTTCTGGAGGCCAGGAAGGGATTTCAGGTTCGGACGCTCGAATGGCGGAGGGAGTTCTATGCCCGCGTCCGTCATCTCATCTCGAGGCTTCGTTTTCATGCGCTTCCCGTCAGCTTCCTGCAAAAGCCGATTCATCCCGGTTTCCAGCGGTTCCGGTTTCGTGTGGAACCCTTTGCGAACCAAGGGCTTGTCTTTCTCCGTGGGATTGTCAATATTCCAGACCTCCATAACTAGGAAGTCTTCTTCAGTAAAGTCCTCATTCCCTTTGCAGACAGCGGTATGGAAGACACGGGCCAGACCATGCCGCTTCATGCAGTAGAGCCAGGACCGGCGTGCAACCGCATAAACCCACGCGTTGAACGAAGCACCGGGTTGTGGTACGTACTGTGTCTCTGGACGGGAGGCAGTGCCGACCAGGGCGATCCAGGTCGCCGTTGCGTAGTCCTCGCGCTTGCACATACTTGCGGGACAACTGAACCTCATGAAGTAGCGGATAAGGATCGGTTGCCATTGCTTGCTGAGGCGGACGGTTGCGGCCTCGCCCTCTGTCACCAGGTGGTAAAGTTCCAAGTCCAAAGGTCCCAGCGGACAGGAATCCGGTTCCACCCGTTTTCCAATCGCTTTCCAAGACGAGAACCCGCACAACAGGGACCAAAGGGCTCCCTCGCCGGCGGGAACGAACGATGAAGAGAGGACCTGATTGACTGCAGAACGGGCAGCGGGACCTGGTTCGGAAACGCCTATAAACCTAAGAAACTGCGAGAGTAATCCGCACCAATGGGGGTCGAGACGCTGGCGGGCGGAAACGCCCTCGCACATCTTGGAGTAGTCTTCAACTGACTCTGGCACCACGACACTCTAGCACAAACTTGCGCTGCCAAAGTTTTCGAAGTATGGGGCAAAATCACGGGAAAATGTAGTCAAACGGCATCTGAAATCCGGGCGCTCCCCGCGGGTGCCCGGATGGCTAAGATTACGCTGCCAGCCAGATAAACGGACCTAACGCACTCCCGCCAACACCGCAGCCATCAACGGCAACTCTGCCAGATCCACCCACATCTCCGGTGCCACCTGCTGCACAAAGGTCAGAGTCTCCACTTGGAATTCCCGGGGGCCACGATACTCGGCCCATCTCTTGCGGGCCAGAGCCGCGGCGTCGCCCACATCCTCTGGACTCAGGTGTTGTCCGATCGTGATATGCGGATGGTAGGGGAAGCGTTCCGGGCAGCAGAGCGAACCGGAATTCAACTCGCGGTACATGCTGCGCAGTTCGTCATTCCCGAAGCACAGATTCACGTAGATCACGTTTGAAACAGGGAATACTTCCACCTCACCCAGCCGCACAGTGAAGCTCGCGGCATCGCGGCAGTGCGCCGCAAGGCATTGAATCGTTTCCTTGAGTTCACCCTCCAGCGGCCTGGGCGGCAGGACCGTCACGTGCGCATGAGGTTTGCACCCCGGTGTCAGTTCAAGCCGGAGCCTGTCAAGGAAACCTGCAAGAGGTTCGGGAATATAGCTGACCAGTGCAAACTGACCAACCAGTGAAGTGGCGCTTCCAGGGGCCACCCCTTTGCCGGAACAAAGCATTACAACACGATTGTAGCCCTTCCCTTATGGAATCAAAAGCCGGATCGCGCAAGGTCGTCCCAGTACTCGAAATGCTGCGTTACACTCAACCCATGTTCAGCCGCCGCGATTTCCTTGTTGCCGGAATCAGCGCCTCTGCCGCGCCGCTCTTCGCTTCCCCGCGCCCCGCACCCGCGCGCTCCTGCATTTTCCTGGTTCTCACCGGCGGCCCGTCGCAGATCGACACCTGGGATCCGAAGCCTGATGCCCCGTCCACCCACCGCAGTCCCTGGAAGGCGATCCCGACTAATGTTGAAGGCATCCAACTCACCGAACTCTTCCCGAATATGGCCCGCCAGGCCGATAAGTTCACCCTCGTGCGCTCCGTTTATCACGATGGACCGGCAGTTCACGAGACGGGGTTGCAACTGATCCAAACCGGCTATGCGTTCGATGGCACGGAACAGCCACACGTCGGTGCCTGCCACAGCGTGCTCAATCCGCTCGGCAACACAGGTTCCGGCTGTGACGTCCCGAACGGCCAGGCTGGCTTGTTGCCCGTGCGCCCCGTTGCTTCCAAAAACTGGGAGCGCTATGGCCGCACCCGCTTCGGGCTTTCCTGCCTGCATGCCGCCAATATGGTGGAAGCAGGTGCCCCGTTCGTCACGGTGAACATGTTTGACACCGTGTTTGACGCGAACACCTGGGACAGCCACGGCACCAGCCCGTTCAGTTCCATGAAGTCTTATGAAACGCACGTCGCTCCGGCCTTCGACAAAGCCTACGCGGCGCTGTTGGCGGATCTTTCGGAACGCGGACTGCTCGATAGCACCCTGGTCGTCGCCAGCGGCGAATTTGGCCGTACTCCGCGTATCAATCCCGTAGGCGGCCGTGACCACTGGCCGCAGTGCTGGACGGCGCTTCTCGCAGGCGCGGGCATTCCGGGCGGCCAAGTCTACGGCTCGTCAGACGCCACGGCATCGGAACCCAAAGATCAGCCCGTACATGCCAGCCGGATTGCAGCCACCATTGCCGCAAAACTTGGTATGCATCACGCGGTCGAACCGCTATCATAGTCCGTTCAGGAGTCTTCACCGCATGCGTCAGCTTGTTGTCACCCCGCTTATCCTGCTTGGTATCGCCGCCGCTTTGATGCAAGGGCAGGGTCGCCGCACGGCCACCACCACCGGAGCCCCCGCGCCCGCCGCCGCCCCCGTGGCTGGCGGCACCGTAGACCGCGACTTCGTGCGCGAAAACTACACCAAGTTCGAGTACAGGATCCCCATGCGGGATGGCGTGAAGCTTTTCACTTCTGTCTATGTCCCGAAAGACGTCTTCACCGAAGAGCGCACGTACCCGATCATGCTCCAGCGGACCGGTTACTCGGTCGCTCCGTATGGCATCGACCAATACCGCGCGAATCTGGGACCCTCCGAACTCTTTGCGCGCGAGAAGTTTATCTTCGTCTATCAGGACATCCGCGGGCGGTATCTCTCCGAAGGCGAGTATGTCGTCATCCGCCCCATCAAGCCGGTCAAGAATGGACCCAAGGATATCGATGAAGCCACCGATACCTATGACACCATCGACTGGCTGATCAAGAACGTCCCCGGCAACACCCAGAAGGTTGGCATGTATGGCATCTCCCAGCCCGGCTTCTATGCCACCGCCGGCATGATCGATGCGCACCCGGCGCTGGTTGCCTCCGCACCGCAGGCACCTGTGACGGATTACTACATGGGCGACGATTCTTATCACAACGGCGCGTTCATGCTCGCCCACCGGTTTAATTTCTACCAGGGCTTCCGGGGCAGGGAAGGCACTGATCCCGAAATTCCCGCCGCGACGGTACCCTTCAGCTTCGGCACCCCCGATGGTTACGATTTCTATCTTGAGATGGGGACGCTGGCCAACGCCAACGAGAAGTACTTCAAGAACAAGCAACCGCTCTGGAACCTGAATGTCGACCACACGACTTATGACGAAGTGTGGCAATCCCGTGCCGTTTGGAAGCACCTCAAGAACATCAAGCCCGCCGTCATGCTGGTGGGTGGCTGGTACGACACAGAAGATCCGCAGGGGCTTCTGCGCCAGCATTACTTCATGCGTGCCAACAATCCGCCTGCCGTGGAGATGCTGGTGATGGGTCCGTGGAATCACGGCGGCTTCGCGCGTGGCGATGGGGACAAGCTCGGCAATGTGAACTTTGGTTCGAAGACCGGGCTTTATTACCGCCAGAACATCGAACTGCCGTTCTTTCTCTATCACCTGAAGGGCCGCGGCGATGGCAAGTTCCCGCAAGCGCAGGTCTTCCAAACCGGCCTGAATGTATGGCGCAAGTTCCCCACCTGGCCACCAGCTTCGGCCATGCCCACCAGTATCTATCTGGATGCACAGGGCCGCATCGAATGGCAGCAGCCCGCGCAAGCCGCGTTCGATGAATACCTTTCAGACCCCAACAAGCCTGTCCCCTACGTGAATGCTCTGAGTACGCGGGTAATCAACAGTTACATGACGGAAGACCAGCGCTTCGCCGCTGCCCGCCCGGATGTACTCGTCTATAAGACGGCAGTGCTCGATCACGACGTCACGGTCTACGGCACCATCAACGTGGATCTCAAGGTATCGACCACCGGTACCGATTCCGACTTCGACGTGAAACTGATCGATGTCTATCCGGCCGATTCTCCCGACTACAACGCCACGACTCCCGCCACGCCGGCCGCTCCCGGTGCGCCAACTCCCGCGTCGCCCATGGGCGGTTATCAGCAACTGGTGCGTGGCGAACCCTTCCGTGGCAAGTTCCGCAAGAGCTTTGAGAAGCCCGTGCCCTTCGAACCTGGCAAGCCGGACCGCATCACCTTCCCCATGCCGGATATCGCTCACACTTTCCGCGCTGGCCACCGGATCATGGTGCAGATCCAGAGCACTTGGTTCCCTCTGACGGACCGCAATCCGCAGAAGTTCATGGACATTCCCAAGGCGCTCAAGACAGACTTCGTGAAGGCCACCCAAAGGGTCTACACCGGGGGACCGGACGGTTCGAAGATTACCCTGAATATCGAGCAGTAGCTGCTATTTGGGATTCCCCAGGTGGAAGAGAAGCCCTGCGGAAAAGCGGGGTACTGTCGTCCCCACGCCATGGAACCGGGCGTAGGCCGCGTCAACCTGGATAAGGCGGATCGATATCCGGTCATTGACCCCGATATCCAGGCCACCGCCGAAATTCCCGGCCAGGCCCGTGGCTGAGACTGCGGTCCCTCCGGTCGTTTCCGTCTTGTGCGCTCCGCCCAGAAGTGCAAAGGCGAACGGGGTCACACGGGAATGCGTGTGGATCGCGACATGGGGGCCGAAGGTGAAGCCGTGCTCGCGCACTTTGACCACGTCTGCGCCGTCTTTGTGGGATCCATAGTGGCCGTCGAAGTCAGCTGCCAGACCGAACCACTTGTTGATGTTGCCGATGAAGGTGCCGGTCCAGCCGTTCAGCATATGTCCGTCTTCCCGGACCGCAGAGTAACCCGCGAAGACTTCGAACGGGCGCTCCGCTTCGGCTTCTTCCGCTGATTTCGCGTGATCAGCCGTGGTTTGTGCCGGTGCATACGCTGCCAACAGCAAGGTGGAGAAAAGGAGTGTGAGGGCTCTGGCCGCGGCGGGAGAGAGCAGATGACTTCGGACGCCGTTACAGGCGATACGAGGCAGGGTCGGTTTTTGTGTCATTGCAGACAAATGTCTTGTTCTCAGGGTATCGGACTGGAACGACAAATGTCTATGTCACTCATCCGATTTCAGGGGAATATCGGTCGTGTTAGGATCTTAACGATCCGGGCAAGGGTGTTTCCTCCCTCAAGCCATCCACGGAACTGCCGCTTGTCGCCCCGCCCGCGAGACGCGCTTTCCGCTAAATACTTTGCTGCAGGAGTGTTCGCTCATGAGTTTTTGTCTTTTTTCCCGCCAGAGTCTGAGCTTCTAATGAAACACCTACTCTGCCTGCTGCTTCTGGGCGCGATTCACGCCGCGGCTGCTCCATGCACGGTCAATGACAAGACCTGCATGGAGCGGGTTCCGCTCGGCGGGAAGGCATTCTTCACCGTCTACAGGAGTCTCCCGCTCACAGTATCTTCGGCTGCGGTAAAGCGTGTCTTCATCCTCGTCCACGGCGTGGGGCGGGATGGGGATGTTTACTTCAAGTCCGCGCTGGCCGCCACACAGGACAGCGCGGAGATGGAAAACACGCTCGTGATTGCCCCGCAGTTTCATGCAACCGATGGCAAGTGCGCGGATGGTCCGAAGATGGAACAGGGCGAGACCGCTTTTGCCTGCCGCGGCTGGTCTGATGGCGTTGGTGATGCCGCCTCACCCATCAGTTCATTTACAGCGATGGATGCTTTGCTCCGCGAAGTCGCCAACAAGAAGGTGTTTCCATCGCTGCAGGAAATTGTGGTGACCGGGCACTCTGCCGGTGGCCAGTTCGTGCAGCGCTATGCCGCCACGAACCGCATTGACGGCAAATTACCAGTCACTCTGCGGTATGTTGTCGCCAATCCTTCCAGTTATCTCTATCTCGATGCCTGGCGCCCAGCGGCTGACCCCGGTGCCGCCTGCCCGCAATTTAATAACTATAAGTTCGGGCTGGCCGGAATGACCAGTTATCCCGCAGAGACCGGTGCCGAATTTATCAAGAAGAACTACCCTCTGCGGAATGTAACTTATCTGCTGGGGGAACTCGATAACATCGACGCCCACAGCATGGATAAGACCTGCCCTGCCATGGCGCAGGGACCCAACCGGTTTGAGCGCGGACAGGCCTTTTTTGAGCACCTGAACAAGCTCTATCAGACCAGCCAGAAGCTGCTCACTATACCGGGTTGCGACCACAACGGCGAATGCATGTACCGTGCGGAAAAGGCCCGGGCAGTCGTATTTGGCAAATAGTGGACTTAGTAGCCCACGGCGCGTCCGCCACGGCGGCCATCGCTCCAGCCAAGGCGCCAGCCGGTGCCTTCTTCCACCATCACGGCATGCACATCACCCTGGGAACGCGTCTTCGGGTTGATGTTATCCCCGAAAGCCTTTAGCTTCTCCGCCACATCAAAGACCAGAGCGCCAGGTTCCACATCCACGCGGTCAGGCAGGTTCTGGTGATGGATGCGCGGGTATTCAATCGCGTCCCGCAAAGACATCCTCGAATCGATGATATTGACGATGACCTGGAAGACGGTGTTCGGAATCGTCGCGGAGCCCGGAGAACCCAGAGCAAACCAGGGCGAACCGTCAGGATGCAGAACAATCGTCGGCGTCATGGAGGAAAGCGGGCGCTTGCCGGGCTTGATCTCATTGCGTCCGCCGGCTTCATTGCTGAAGCCGCTCATGATGTCATTCATCAGAATGCCCGTGCCGCGGGCCATCACCTGTGAGCCGTAGAAGCTGTTCAACGTATATGTATTGCTGACGATGTTACCGGCCTCATCGATGATCGAGAAGTGCGTCGTATCGTCGGATTCGTAACTGGAATCGCCGCGCTTGCCTTCGGAGGGAGAAGCTTTCTCCATTTGAATCGACTTTGCCAGATCCCGCGCGTGTTCCTTCGAGGTGAGCATGTCCACAGGCACCGGGAAAAACGCGGGGTCACCGGAAAATTCGGCACGGTCTTTGAAAGCGCGGCGCATGGCTTCAATCATGTGATGCCGCTGTTCCACTGAGCCTTCCCGGCCCAACTGCGCGGGAGAGGTTTCGAAGATATTCAGCATCTCAATCAGTGTGGCCCCGCCGCTGGAAGACGGGGGCATGGAGAGGATGCGGTTGCCGCGGAAGGTTCCCTCAAGCGGGGTGCGTTCCACCGCTTTGTAGCCGCGCAGATCTTCATAGCGGATGGTGCCGTTGTGCGCGGCCATATCGGCATCGATCTTATGGGCCGTCTCGCCTTCATAAAACTCGCGCCAGCCCAGTTTCTGCAGACGGCGAATGGTGGCCGCGAGATCCGGTTGCTTCACCAGTTGGCCCTGTTTGAGGGGCTGGTCGGAACCATGCAGGAAGACTTTGGCACTATCCGGGAATTGCTTCATCACAGGTGCCTGCAGCGCGAGGATCAATTCCATGCGCTGCGACGCCGGGAAGCCATCCTGTGCGAGTTTGCGGGCGGGCTCCAGCACCTCCGCCCAGGGGAGTTTGCCGTAACCCTCATGCGCTTTCGCCATGCCTGCCACGGTGCCGGGAACGGCAGAGGCTTTATATCCCACGGTTGCATCCAGCCGGGCTTTGAACATGCCCGGTTGCGCGGCGGCGGGTGCCGTTTCTTTATAGTCGATGGCGCGCAGTTTTCCCGCAGCGGTGCGGACCAACATGTAGCCGCCACCGCCCAGATTTCCAGCTTCCGGGTGAACAACCGCCAGAGCAAAAGCCACGGCAACAGCGGCATCGATCGCGTTGCCTCCCTTGCGCAGAATATCCAGACCCGCTTTGGAGGCGAGTTCACTGGCGCAGGCGATCATCGCCTTGGGGGCGCGCTCGGGCTGGCTGATCATCGGGCGCAGCGCCTTCAGTTCCAGCCCGCTTTGGGACACCTCCTGCGCGGGAAGCAGAGATACAAGTGCAAGAAGCAGCAGAGGGAAACGCATAGGGTTAGTCTAAGACCTTCCCCTCTGCTGCACCGGATTACTTATACGATTCGAGCGGCGGGCAGGAGCAGACCAGATTCCGGTCACCGTAGACGTTGTCGATGCGACCGACCGGACACCAGTACTTATCCATCTTCGCGGTGCCTTCCGGGAAGCAGCCTTCGGCGCGCGGATAGGGGCGCGTCCAGGTGTCTTCCACTAAGTCATAAACCGTGTGCGGTGCGTGGCGAAGCGGGGAATCCGTGACGGCGAAGCGGCCATTCTCCACATCCGCAATCTCTTTGCGGATGGCGATCAGGGCATCGCAGAAACGGTCGAGTTCGGCCTTCGATTCCGATTCCGTCGGTTCGATCATGAGGGTCCCTGCGACGGGGAAGCTCATGGTCGGGGCATGGAAACCGTAGTCGATGAGGCGCTTGGCGATGTCATCCACGGTGACCCCAAGTTTGTCTTTGAAGCCGCGCGGGTCAATGATGCATTCGTGCGCGATGCGCCCGTTGTGATTCTTGTAGAGCACGGGGAACGAAGAATCGAGTCGCGCCGCAATGTAGTTCGCGGAAAGAATCGCCACTTCCGTGGATTTACGCAGGCCTTCGGCACCCATCATGAGCATGTACATATACGAGATGGGCAGGATGGAGGCCGAACCGTAAGGCGCGGCGGAAACGTGCCGGGGCAGGAAGGGCTGCAGGTGGGCGCGAACGCCGATGGGGCCCATGCCGGGGCCGCCGCCACCGTGGGGAATGCAGAAGGTCTTGTGCAGATTCAGGTGCGAAACGTCCGCGCCAAATTCGCCCGGGCGCGAGAGACCAACCTGTGCGTTGAGGTTCGCGCCATCCATGTAAACCTGGCCGCCGTACTGGTGCACGATCTGGCAGATCTCCCCGATGGCCTCTTCGAAGACGCCGTGCGTGGAAGGATAGGTGACCATCAGCGCCGCGAGGTTCTCCCCATGCAGAGCGGCCTTCGTCTTCAGGTCTTCCACATCCACGTTGCCCTGCTTGTCGCAAGCGACAACCACCACTTCCATGCCGACCATGTTGGCCGAGGCCGGGTTGGTACCGTGCGCCGAGGAGGGGATGAGGCAGATCTTGCGATGACCTTCGCTGCGGCTCAGGTGGTAGGCGCGGATCGCGAGCAGGCCGGCATATTCGCCCTGCGCGCCGGAATTCGGCTGCAGCAGGATCGCATCATAGCCCGTGATCTGGCAGAGTTTTTCTTCCAGGTCCCGGAACATGGCCTGATACCCGGCTGCCTGTTCCGCCGGTGCGAAGGGATGCAGGGCACCGAATTCAGGCCAGGTCACGGGAATCATCTCCGAGGTGGCGTTGAGCTTCATGGTGCAGGACCCCAGCGGGATCATGGCGCGGTCCAGGGCAAGATCGCGGTCACAGAGCTTGCGCAGGTAGCGCAGCATTTCCGTTTCGGAGCGGTATTTGTGGAAGACCGGATGCGTCAGGAATTCTGAGGTGCGGGCCAGACCCTCCGGCAGCGCGGGTGCCTCCGTTTCAGGTGTGGCTTCCGTGGCACCGAAGACCTGCAGAATGGCAGTAACGGTTTGGAACGTCGTGGTTTCGTCGAGCGAGATACCGACCGTGTTGCCGTCGATGATGCGGAAATTCATCTTCGCGGCATCGGCACGCGCGAGGATGGCGTCATGCTGGCTGCCGGTCTCTACGGTGAGGGTGTCAAAGAATGCCTGGTTGCGGAGGGTGAAACCAAGCGATTGCAACCCGGCGGCCAGCGTTGCGGTACGGCGGCGGATCTGCCCGGCGATGTGCGTCAGACCTTCAGGCCCGTGATAGACCGCATACATGGACGCCATCACCGCCAGCAGCACTTGCGCCGTGCAGATGTTCGAGGTCGCCTTCTCACGGCGGATATGCTGCTCGCGGGTCTGCAGTGCCAGGCGGTAGGCGGGCTTGCCTTTGGAATCAATGGAAACACCAACAAGCCGGCCGGGCAGGGAGCGCTTGTAGGGATCTTTCACGGCAAGATAAGCCGCGTGCGGACCACCATAGCCCATGGGAACGCCAAAGCGCTGTGCGGAGCCGACTGCAATATCGGCGCCGAGTTCGCCCGGAGGTGTGAGCAGCGTCAGCGCCAGGGGATCAGCGGCCAGAATCGCCAGACCGCCCTGCGCCTGTATCCATTGGATCGCCGCACGGAAATCGCGGATGTCGCCAAAGGTGTCCGGGTATTGGAAGATGGCTCCGAAGAAGTCGCCCGCCGGAGGGTTGGCGGCGTCACCCGGGACGATGGTCCAGCCGAGGGGTTCCGCGCGGGTTTCGAGCACCGCCAGAGTCTGCGGATGAATCGCGCTGTCGACGAAGAACCGTGTGGATTTCGATTTCGCGGAGCGCTGTGCGACGGCCATGGCTTCCGCGGCAGCGGTGCCTTCATCGAGCATGGAAGCGTTCGCTACATCGAGTCCCGTGAGGTCACAGATCATGGTCTGGTAATTCAGCAGGGCTTCGAGGCGGCCCTGGCTGATCTCCGGCTGGTAGGGCGTGTAAGCCGTATACCAGGCGGGGTTTTCCAGGATGTTGCGCTGAATCACGCCGGGGACCAGCGTTCCGTGATAGCCCATGCCGATGAGGGAAGTGCGGATTTCGTTCTTCGACGCAATCCCCTTCAGGAATTCGAGGGCTTCCGCTTCCGTCATCGCGTCGCCGGTTGCAAGGGGTGCCTTCTGGCGGATGGAGGCGGGGAGCGTTTGGCTCATCAGGTCTTCGAGCGAAGAAGCTCCCACAACCTGGAGCATTTCGTCGATGTCGCTGGGTGAAGGACCAATATGACGGCGTTCAAAAGTAGTTGCGGGGGCGATGGACATCATGAGCCTTTCGCCCCCTCTGTCTTGTTTGCCTGAGAACGTTATCCCGTCGGCGAGCAGACGTTGCGGTCTGCTTCTTTCCAGATTTTTGAAGTAGGACGGTCCTTTTGCCTGAGAGTTTCCGGGGCGGTTGCTCCTTCGGCGCCAGCGGTGAGGCTGATCTCTCCCGTCTGTATCTTAGGATATCGCGGCACCGTGCCAGCGCGCGGTGCTGTAATGACTGCTCCGTAATTACTGCCTGGCGGGAACCCGCATCATCTCCGTGGTACTCCGTTTGGCTTCCTGCCAGCCCAGTTCCGCCAGCCGGAAGGTGTCTTCCACCCCCTCCCAATGCCGGCTCTGCCCCGCGGATTCCAAGGTTGCCATGAGCGTGGCGAGGGAAGTGAGTCCGAAAGTAGCGAAAGATCCTTTCAGCGAATGGGCTGCCGCGGAAAGCTGCACGGGATCTTTATCCCGCACGGCCGCTTTGATGTCAGCCATCAGGCCTGTGCCGGTTTCGAGCAGCGAGCGGAAGATCGGGCCGGTGTCTTCCCAGCCGATGCCCTGGTCTTCCATGCTCTTCACAAAGGTCTGCAGCGCGGCATGTATTTCTCCGGCATCCTGGGGCTGCTGGCTGGCGCTCGCGGCGATCCATTGTCTGAGCTTCGCCACCAGTTCATCCGGGCGGACCGGTTTCGACAGGTAATCATCCATGCCCGCGCCCGTGCAGCGTTCCTTTTCGCCTTCCATGGCGTTCGCGGTGAGCGCGATGACCGGCACGTGCCTGCGCTGTTGGGCGCGAATCTGCCGGGTTGCTTCAAAGCCGTCCATCACAGGCATTTGGCAATCCATCAGGATGGCGTCGAAATCCGACGTCTGCGCGGCATCCACGGCTTCCTGCCCGTTTGCCGCCACCACCAGTTCGCAGCCCAGCTTTCTGAGCATGAGCACGATCACCTTCTGGTTGGTGGGGTTATCCTCCGCAATCAAAATCCGCGCGTTCAAGTGTTGGAGTTCGATCTTACCCGCTGCGGGCTGCGGCGTCACGGACTGGCCGAACATCTCCGCAACGGCCTTGATCAGGGCCGCCTGCCGGACTGGTTTGACCAGGAACATCCGGATGCCCATTTGCTTTGCCTTCGCCGCCTCGTCACGGTCCCGGTCTGAGGTCAGCATGATGAGGGGTAAATTGGCGAGCACATCCCGCCGCCGGATCTCTTTGGCGAGGGAGATGCCATTCATCACCGGCATGTGCAGATCCAGAATGCCGAGCTCATAGGGCCGGTCCTGTTCGGCGGCCAGCGTCAACTCTTCCAGTGCTTCAGGCCCTGTGGAGACAGAGGTGACAATCATGCCGATTCTGCCCAGTTGCTGCTTGATGATGCTCCGGTTGGTGCTGTTGTCATCCACCGCCAGCACGCGGCGTCCTTTGAGACTTCCGGTTAATGCCGGCTGGCTGAGCGCGGCGGGTGTGCTCTGCAACGGGACTGAGATCCAGAACGTGGAGCCCGTGCCCACTTCGCTCTCCATGCCGATGGAGCCGCCCATCAGTTCTACCAGCCTTTTGCAGATGGCCAGGCCCAAGCCGGTTCCCCCGAAGCGCCGCGTGGTGGAGCTGTCTGATTGCGTGAAGCTCTGGAATAACTTCGATTGCGCCGCTTGGCTGATGCCGATTCCCGTGTCGCGAACGCTGAGACGGACTTGGAAATATCCTGCCTGCGCGGGCAGCGGTTCCGCTGTCACGCTCAGAGTCACTTCTCCTGCTTCGGTGAACTTCACCGCATTGCTCAACAAGTTCAGCAGAATCTGCCGCAGGCGAGGACCGTCACCCACCAAGCCTGCCGGAACGGAATTGTCAAAGGGCGCGCACAGTTCAATCCCCTTGTTTCTGGCCGCGGGGGCAACCACATCCAGGCTTTCTTCCACCAGCGCTCTCGGGTCGAAGGCCCGGTATTCCAGATCCAGCTTCCCGGCCTCAATCCGGGAGAATTCCAGAATGTCGTTGATGATGGCCAGCAGAGCTTCGCCGGAAGAGCGTATGGTCTCCGCATAATCCTGCTGCTCGGGCAGCAGATTGGTTTCCAGCAGCAGGCCGGCCATGCCGATGACCCCGTTCATCGGTGTCCGGATCTCATGGCTCATGGTGGCCAGGAACTCGCTCTTCGCCTTGGTGGCTGCCTCTGCTTTTGCCACGGCGGCACTGAGCTGTCCGGCATAGGCCTCCAACTGGTTCTCGTATTCTTTGTTTGCAGTAACGTCGATCACCACGCCGTTCCAGAGCAGTTCCCCTGTGCTGGTCTGGCGCGGCACGGCACTCGTTGCCAGCCAGCGTGGTTTGCCTCCGCGCTCCACCGAATAAGTGAAGTGGAATGGCGTGCCGCCTGTGAGCGCTTCCCGCAGGCTGGTGGTCACGGACGCCTGATCCCCGGGTGCCACGCCTTCCAGCATCAGCGGCGGTTCCGCCATGATTTCCCTCGGGGGATATCCAGTCAGGCTTTCGATGCCCTCACTGACGAAGAGAAACTCGACACCGCCCTTCGCCCCGCGTTTCATTTGGAATACGGCGCCGGGGATGTTCGCGGTGACGTCCAGCATCTGCTGGCGGCTGTTTTGGAGGGCTTCCGCGGATCGCTTGCGTTCGGTGATATCCCGCAGGATTCCCACGAAAGTCCGCTGCCCGTCGGCCACCATCTCACTGACGGTAAGTTCCACGGGGAACTCCGCGCCGCTGGCCCGCCGCCCGGTCACTTCCCGGTTCTTGCCAAAGATCCGGCGGATTCCGTCGCGCAGATACGCTGCCATGTAAGTATCATGGGCATCTTGTTCCGCCGGGGGCATGAGAATACCTACATGCTGGCCGGCGAGTTGAGCCGGGTCAAAGCCGAAGATAGTTTCCGTTGCCTTGTTGGCACTCTCTATGGTGCCTTTTTCGTCGATGGTTATGATGGCATCGGCCACGTTGTCAAAGAGAGTTCGAAGGCGCAGTTCCCTGTCGCGCAGGTGCCTTTCGGCGCTCTCCAGTTCCTTGTTAACCTGCTGGAGCGCATCCACGGTGCGCCGTCTCTCCACGCTGACTGATACGGTGCGCAGGAAGAAAAGCATGGCCAGCAGCAGGATCGCCATCTGCCACATGGTCTGCCGTAGAGTCGCGGTCACGCCGCTCAAACGTTCGCCGGCGGAGCGGTCGAGCTCAGACCGGAATCGTCCCAGCGCTGCTTTGACATTCTCGAAGGCAGGGTGGGCCTGTTCCAGATCCATGGCCAGGCCCTTCTTGCCATCGCCCAGCAGGATCAGGGAAATCACGTTGTCGCGAATCCGCAGATACTCTTTCCAACTGGCAGAGAATGCCGCCAGTGCCGCACGCGTGCCGTCATCCAGGCGGGAAGCGGTGAGCTTGTTTTCGAGGCCCGCGACGACATCGCCAGCCTCGCGCGCTTCGCCAATATAGACCAGCTGTTTGTTGGGGTCATCCGTGGTGAGGGCGTAGATGACCACCCGCCGGCCTTCTTGGATTTGATAGGCCATTTCCCCGGCGCTCTGCAGGCCGCGCACATCCACGTCATAGAAGGCCTTCACGCGCCCGATGGCGTTGTTGGACTGTATGGCAACAAACGCACCGGCCACCACGACGACCACCGCGCCAGCCAGCAGCAGCCAGGGGATTTTCCGCTTTGGTGTGGCGGCTGTCACTGGAGGGGATACCCTGCTTCCCCGGGCAGTTTGCCATCCACCCGCAGGATCTTCACATGAATGGAACCCTCCGCGGCCGCTGCATCCACCACGGAAACGGCACCGGGAACATTCCAGACAAAAGCGATCGCATTCGCGTCTGAATTCAACACTCGGATTGCGGGCAATGCCCGGCCCTGAAACTGCACTTGCAGCAACTGATTGTTATATCCCGCGGGCGTGGTTTTCAGCAGGATTTTCAGCATTCTCTTCTGCGAAGGGTTCTCATCCGGCTGCTGCACCAGAACCACGGGACTCGAATCCTGCCAAACCCGCAGATCCCCGGTCAGCATCTTGCGCAGTTCGCCTGTCGTGATATTCTCCTGCCGCGACGACTTGTGCACCACCACTGCCAGCGGACCGCCCTGGGGCGCACTTCCACCAGAGCCAGCGGCTCCGCTGGAGAGCGCGATCAGGCAAAGAAGTACACGCCTCCGGTCTGTGTGAAGTCGTAACATCGGCAGTTAGAAAGTAAAGGCGATCTGAGAGTTCAATCCGTTGCCCGTAAGTTGATTACTTTGGAAAAGACGGTTGTACTGCAGTTTGAATGTGGCGAACTGGGTGAAATCAATCCGCAGGCCTACGGAAGGTCCGTAATATCTGCCGGTGAGAATATTCACGGGGTCCTTCTGGTTGTCATTCACATACTGATAACGGAAGTAAGGCCGGTAAATGCCGAACTTTCTCGAAATCTGCGTATAAGCCATGGGGCTCCCGTAAGCATCCCGCACACCCTGCACGTGATTGGAAAGCAGCACGGCCTCATTCAGGAACTCCCAGTCCGGGGTGACATATGCGGCATAGACGCTGCCGATGTTCTGGTTGACGCGCGGCAGGCCGGCAGGTGCCAGGCGGTCGTGATAGAACGAGCCACCCAGTTGCAATCCGGGAATGCCATCCGGGCGGATGTAAGCGGCCAAATTCACGGCCTTGTAGTTACGGTCGGAGAGGAAGTTCTGCACGGGGGCGGTCGAGGGGCCGGACGTGCGCCCGTTCCCAACCTCTGCCACCCAGTGGAGCCCCAGTTTCTCCGTTCCCGGCACTTCTCCGGTTACACTCGCCCCCACGATATGTACGGGCAGCACGCCGCCGCTGTCCTCAAACAGGTACATGATGGGGCGTCCCTGCGCGGTGGAGAACCACGTCCCGTGATGATAGGCGGTGTTGTAATACCCGATGGACGTATGCATCCTGCCCGCACTTGCGGAAAGATAGCGGTTCCAGCGGTAGGTCAGCTGGTAACGTTCCACGTCCAGTCCCCAGGTGTTGGAACTATCCGGGCTGTACGCGACTTCCGCCAGAAAACTCAGCTTGTTGGAGATCTGCGAGTTCATGAACAGAGCAAATTGACCCGCTTGAAAAGTTGTGTGCGGCGGCGTGACCGGGTTGCCGCAGTTGCCGCAGCCATTGTTGGATATGGGGAAGACGAGCGGATTGGCGTAAGAACCAATGCCGAAGTTGAAATCAAAGAAGCCGCGAATGTTGACGACTGGTCCACCGGGCAGTTTGAGATGTGCACCGCCGGAGGAGTTGTCCATCCCCATTCCCATGGCGTCATGCGGGGCAGGGTCATTCGCGGGCGGGGCGGGGGTGTTGGCCGGTACAGGGGCGGCAGATACGGCGACGGGGGCGGCTACAGGCGCAGCAGCCGGGGTCGGCAGCAGCGCCAATGCCGTGGCAAGTTTCGATTCCAGCGCTTCGATCCGCTTCTCACTTGCCGCGAGCCTTTGCCGGAGTTCGTCAATCATCTCCCGGTCAGTCTGTTGCGCGCTGGCCTGGCCGATGGAGGCGGCACAGAGAAGCAGACAAAGCACCAGCCTTTCCGCTGCGGTCGTTACCGTCATACTTGTCCCCTGTTTACTAAAAAACGTTTGTCAGCCCTTCACCATAGCAGAAACGGGGCATCGTTTTCTCCTCACGCGACGGTGCTTCCGCCGGACGCGTTACACTCTGTAGTGACTCACCCCGTTCATGCCAGTCGTCATTCATCTGTTTGGTCCCTTCCGCGTCACTGTAGACGGGGTGCAGGTGGAGGAGGCACGCTGGGAGCGGCGTAAGTCGAAGACACTGGTCAAGCTGCTCGCCCTGCAACCCGCCCGCCAGTCTTTGCGGCAGATGCACCGCGAAGAGGTTATTGAACTGCTTTGGCCCGGGAACAGTCCAGAGCAGGGTTTGAATAACCTGCACAAGGCACTGTATGCCGCGCGGCGTGCCATGGAACCTGCACTGACTTCAGGTGCTTCTTCGCGCTTTCTGCAGATGCGCGAACAGTTAGTCATTCTGCAGGACGGCGATGAGCTTTTCGTGGATGTTTCCGTCTTTGAAGCACGGGCAGATGATGCTCTGAAAACCGGCACCCGCGACCGTCTGGAAGCGGCTCTCGCTGTTTATCAGGCGGATCTTCTGCCGGAAGACCTCTATGAGGACTGGAGCGTACTGCGCCGCGAACAACTCCGGTCAAAGAAGGAACAACTCCTGCTCCGCCTAGCCGATGTCTGCGAAGCGGCCGCGGAAAATGGTGCCGCGATTCAGGTATACCAGGAGACCGTGGGGCTGAATCCCTATAACGAATCGGCCCACAGGGGTTTGATGCGGCTCTATGCGGCAGAGGGCCAGCGACACCTCGCGATCCAGCAGTTCCGCAGCTACTCAGACAGTCTGGCCGGAGAACTCGGCGTGAAGCCGGAACCGGAAACCTTTGTTCTCTATGAACAGATCCTGGCGGGCTCCGTGGAAAAGCGGCAGTCTCCAGCGGTGGAAACTCCGCCGCCCGGGCCTATGCCGGTTGTAACTGACAACCGCAGAAACTTGCGCTGGTATGTCACCGCCGCAGTGCTGTTACTTTGTGCCGCTGCGGGGGTCTTGGTCCGGTATAAGATCATCGCCCCGCCTCTGCGCTCCGTGGCAATTATGCCGCTTGTGGCTGGAACCAATGCGGGCGATCTGGAATATCTGGCAGACGGCATTACGGAAAGTGTCATCGGCGAGCTTTCCCAGTTACCCGGACTAACTGTCATGGCGCGGAGCACGGTCTACCGGTACCGGGCCAGGGGAACCGATCCGATGGTTGCCGCCGCAGAAATGAAAGTGGATGCCGTACTTACGGGAACCATCGCCAGGACCGGAAGTAACCTGCTGCTCTCCGCCGAACTTGTGGGCGTTCCCGATGGCAGCCGTTTGTGGGGCAACCGTTACACCCTGACCGCGCGGGAACTGATTTCCGTGCAGGACCGCATTTCCTCTGAAATTGCGGAAGGTTTGCGTTTGCGTCTCAGCGGTCCGGACCGTGCAAGTCTTTCGCCTTCGCACCCGACGGACCCCGAAGCGTACCGGTTATATGTCCAGGCCCGCTACTTCTGGAATCAGCGGTCGCGGGAGGGCTATCTCCGCTCCATTGAGCTCTATCAATCCGCGATTGCGCGTGACCCCGGCTACGCCCGTGCCTATGCGGGTTTGTCAGACAGTTACAGTTTCCTTGGCAGGGATGAGGCACCTACGTCTCAATACATGCCGAAAGCAAGGGCGGCGGCGGAGAAAGCACTTTCCATTGACCCGAAACTGGCGGAGGCGCACGCGTCTCTGGGCATGATGAGCAATGTCTATGAGTGGCGGTTCCCTACGGCAGAGGAGGAATTCCAGAAGGCTCTTGCTCTGGATCCGAATTACTCCACCACGCGCCTTTTTTACGGGGTGTTTCTTGCCTCGCAGGGACGTGTTCCGGAAGCGCAAATCCAGTTGGATCAGGCTGCGAAGCTGGATCCGCTCTCCCCCATCATTGCGTTGTGCCGCGGTTATCCCGCTGCGTTTTCCGGACAAATCGAACCGGCAATCCGCGCCGCGAAGGAATCTCTCGAAATTGCTCCCGGCTTTGAGTCCGGGCTGGAGGACCTGATGACGTATCTGGAACGGCAGGGCAAGCAGGAACCCGCCATGCTCAATGCCATCGCGCTCCTCCATGCGCGGCAGCAGCACGAATTGGCCGAGCGCGTGCAGTCGGCCTATCGCAAGGCGGGCTATCAGGCAGCCATCCGGGTCTGGTTTGAATCGGAAGAAAAGCGGGCTGCGGAAAGCTATGTGTCCCCCTTGCGCATTGGAATTCTGGCGATGCGGGCAGGGGACCTGGACAAGGCTTTCTTGTGGATGAACAAGGCTGTGGATGAGCGCAACGCGGGAGTGGTCTATCTGGGGATCGATCCCAAGTATGACCGGCTGCGGAGCGATCCGCGCTTTCCCCCGCTCTGTGCGCGTGTTGGTGTGACGCGGCGGCGCTGAGTTACTGGAAATACGACTTGGCAATCATCCCGTGCACGCCCTTTTTGCCGTCCACAAGCTGGGTAATGGCAAAGTCGGCCGCAACACTGGCCAGCATGTAGGCGTCCGCGCGCGAGAGACCCTTGTATTCCATGAGGAAAT
This sequence comes from uncultured Acidobacteriia bacterium, assembly GCA_903923395.1. GTDB lineage: Bacteria > Acidobacteriota > Terriglobia > Bryobacterales > Bryobacteraceae > BOG-234. The sequence goes on along the minus strand of CAIXXM010000068.1, from coordinate 19,026 downwards.
CCAGCATTTCATGAACCGCGACAGTGGTGGCAACGGTTAGGTCTTCATCCGTACCCATCACGATGAAATGTGTCGGGGTTTCGGCGCGCGGCCACTTCAGATGCATGTCCTTGCGGACGATAAATCTGAAGGTGCCGACCAGCGGTGTTTCGAGGGCCGTGATGTCGATTTCGCCGTCGCCCTGCCCTGCGTGGCCATCGCCAACCTGGAACAGCGCGCCCTTCACGTGCACCGGGATGAAAAGCGTTGTGCCGGCGACCAGATTACGGTTATCCAGATTTCCGGCGTGTATGCCCGGCGGCGCGCTGCTGATCTTGCCGTCAGCCGGAGGCGGAGCCACGCCCATGCTGCCGAAAAACGGACGCAGCGGGAGATTGATGCCCGGTGCGAAGCGGGCCAGCATCTTCTCGCGGTCCAGCGGAATGATCTTGGAGGCGCTTTCCTTGAACTCATCTTTCAGGAAGCCCGACCTTGGGCCGAAGCTGTTATGGGCCCAAGGCACAGGCATGGTGATTTTCTCAATGCGCAGTTCGAGGACGTCGCCAGGTTCCGCGCCTTCAATGAAAATGGGGCCGGTGAGGATATGGCCGCCGGGGCCGCGTTCGAGCGTCTTATCGGCCAAGGCTTTGGTGATGGCTTTCAGGGATTCCGGGATCTGGTCAGCGGGAACTTTCAGCCTTTCGAGCGCTGCCACTCCCGCGGTGCCGACAGTTTCGACGGTGACTCTGTCGCCGGATTTGATGGTGAGAACCGGTTTCGATTCCGACCAGTAGTTCCCGACGACCACGGTCTTTGGCGAAGCAGGCAACTGATGATCTTCCGCTGCGAGAAGAGGAGCGAGAAGTAGGACAAAGGAAACGAAGCGGACCGTCATTGGAAGCCTCCAGAATTTGACTGCTTGCTCGCGACGGGGCGAAAGGAACAGATTAGCAGGGGCGGGGCAGTTAGTTTTCGCCGGGGCGCGAGCAGGCAGTCACGGCAAGCACGGGAACGCTTCCGCGGCCGGGAGTGAGTTGCAAGCCCAGTTGCTCCCGCACGGCGTCCCGCAGTATGGGTGCTTCGGTTTCGGGTGATTTGGTTGAGCTTCGAACGGGTCTCCAGGTCACTGAAAAATCAAACTGCCCGGCAAGTTCTGTGTGATCGATTACAAACCTCCCGGTTTCGCCTTGTAATTGACCGTTCAGTTGCGCCACCAGATGGGCAATGCCCGCCTTTTGAAATGTAAGCGTATGGCCTTTCCGCTGGATTAGAAATTTCTTTTCTTGATTTCGCTCCAGTTTCGGACCGCCCTTCGCGACGGTCAACCAGAAGACGGCCATCTCGCGTGTGTCTGAACTGAGAACCAGCCCGAAGCGGTCCGCAAGAAGTGATTGAAGGCGAAGTCTCACGGCTGCGTCGGCCGCCTCCTGACCGGCCCCGATACCTTCTTCAGACTTTGCCTGGATATCGAATCTGGCGTCTTTGGCCCAGGAGGGCAAATTGACCAACTGGCTTGGTGAAATGCTGTAGGCAAAGCAGATCAGGTCCGCAAGAAGCATTCGCGTTGCGACGAGCCGGCCTCCGGGAAACCGTGAAAGCACCCCTTGCCCCTCGCCGGAACTGCCCTTCACTGAGGCGACTTCAAATTTAGGCAACGGGAGCGATGGACTCTGCGCCGCCGTGATTCGGCAGAGGAGTAGCAGGAGCGGGATAACTACCTTCGACGGTGTCATTTCAATGCCGCAGGACTCTCCGCAAGGCTTTTTCCGGCGAAGAGCCACTTATTCGTCAACAACGCTCCCGCCCTTTGAGCAGGTACGCATCACGATCACCGCGATCGCCGCCCCCAGCCTACACCAGCTTTGTGCGCTTGATCGGCAACTCCCGAACCCGCTTGCCTGTCGCAGCGAAAATCGCCGCAGCGATCGCCGGTGCCATCACCGGCACCCCCGGCTCACCGGCACCCGCATGCCGCTCCTTCGAATCCACGATCTTCACATCGATCTTCCGCGGCGACTCCTTCATCCGCGCCACCGGGTAATTGTGGAAGTTGCTCTGCACAATCCGGCCTGCCTCTGCCGTAATCTCGCCCATCATCGCAAGCGAAGTGCCGAACACGGCAGCGCCCTCAAACTGCGCCCGCACGCGGTCCGGCATCACCACTTTGCCAATATCCGCGACAGTCCACACGTTGGGAATCGTCACGCCACCCTTCGCATCCACATGCACTTCCACCGCCGTGGCGATATAACTCAGGAAGCTGCGATGCGCCGCGATACCGATGCCCCGGCCTTTGCCGTTCGTGTATTTTGCATACCCGCTCCGCGCGGCACACTCCTCCAGAACGTGCCGCAGGCGGCCCGTATCGAGCGGGAATTCGTCGACGGACTTATCGTTATTCCACGCCTTCGTCCCATCCTTCGTCAGATCCACGTGCCTGTCCGGCCCCAGCGATTTCAGGAAGAAGTCAACATAATTCGTGCCGTTCAACTGCGCCAGTTCATCCATGAAACTGTGCAGCGCAAACGCGTGGAAGTTGTGGCACACCGCGCGCAGCCAGCCAATCCGCACGTGGTTCTTCGCCGGTCCATTCTCCGACCGCATATGCGGCACATCGAACAGGACCTCATTCAACCCCATCCCTGTCTCCAGATCGAGACCATATTCGGCCCCGGCCTGAAATGTGGAGGCAATCGGAGGAAAAGCACTGCGGAAGAGCAGCGAATCCAGCTTGCCGGCAGCATCGATGCCACCCTTCATGTGCATTGCCGCCACGGCATGATAGAAGTCGTTGCGGATATCGTCTTCCCGCGAGAAGACAACCTTCACAGGCTTGCCCGTCGCCTTCGAAAGCAGGGCCGCCTCAGCCACAAAATCAGGCTTCGATTTGCGCCCGAATCCGCCACCCAGCAGCGTTACATTGCAAGTCACGTCTTCGGGCTTCACCCCCAGCGCCGCGCCCACCGTCTGCTGCACGGATTGCGGGTCCTGCACCGGAGCCCACACCTCGACCTTCCCGTCCTTATACTCCGCCACAGCCGCGGGCGGTTCCATCGGGGCATGCGCCAGCATTGGTGCGTAGTAATCCGCCTCCAGCTTCCGGCTCACTCCCGCAAACGCGCCGTCAAAATTCCCGCGATTGCGCACCACTTTCCCGGGCTTGTGCACGCTGCCGAATATTTCCTGCTTATATGCGGGCGAGCTGTATGAAACGTGCTCCGGATTCAGCTCCCAATCGAGCTTCAGTTTCTTCCGGCCCTGCATTGCGGCCCAGGTGGAATCCGCAAGCACGGCCACGCCGCCGGTCTGTTGGAACATGTGCGGCTGCTTGAAGCCCGGAATCTGAACCGTCTGCCGCACCCCTTTCACCTTCAGGGTCTCGCTGTCATCTGAACTTCTCAGGCGGGAATCATAAACCGGAGGCCGCTCGATCGACGCATACAGCATCCCGGGCCGGCGCATGTCCTGCCCGAAAATCGCCGCTCCCGTAACGATCTTGTGCTGATCCACGATCGCCACCTGCTTGCCGATATACCGATACTCCGAAGGTGGCTTGAACCGCAGTTCTTCCCGCTTGGGCACGGGCAGCGTCGCTGCCACAGACACCAGTTCTCCCAACGTGGCGCGCCGCTTGCTGGCCGCATGCAGCACCACGCCATTCGTGAGCGTCACTTCCCCGGCTGGCACGTTCCACTTTTGCGCAGCTGCCCGTTCGAGCATGAAGCGCGCCGTTGCTCCGGCCTGATGCATGGCATCCACAAAATCGCGAACCGAACATGAACCATCGGTGTTCTGCGAACCGTAGCGCTTATCGCCGATCGCCTGCTCTACGCGGACCTTCGTCCAATCCACGTCCAATTCCTCCGCCACCACCAAGGGCAGCGAAGTCCGGCTCCCGGTACCCATCTCCGAGCGGTGCGCTGTAATCACCACGGTCCCGTTCGGTTCGAAGCCCAGATAGACGCTGGGCTGCCAGGACGCTGCGGCGTCCGCATTCCCGGAAAGGATATTTGCGCCCAGCACCCACGCGCCCGCGGCGAACGCTGTGCCCAGAAATCCCCGCCGGTCGACCGATACGTTCTCAATCGAGACCTTCAAATCGTCGCGCTTGGCATACACTGCGGCAGCCAGCCCGGCGAACGAACCTCCGGTTGAGCTTTGCTGGATACCTCCCGCAGCACCGGCAGGCAGATTTTCTGGAGCCGGGAAGCTTGTTCCAAATGTGCACTTCATGGCTATTTCACCCCTCCGGCTGCCTTGCTGGCTTCAAGGATTGCCGCATGGATCCGCGTATAGGTCCCACAGCGGCAGAGGTTCCCATCCATCGCCTCATCGATCTGTGCGGCAGTCGGCCTTGGCGTCTTCGCCAGCAGCGCCGCCGCCTGCATGATCTGACCGCACTGGCAGTATCCGCACTGCGCCACGTTCAGCTTCTCCCAGGCCACCTGACAGGGATGTGTCCCCGTGGGGCTCAAGCCTTCAATCGTTGTGATCTTCTTGCCCGCGGCCGAACTCAACGTGGTGACACAACTGCGGACCGCTTCGCCATTCAGGTGGACTGTGCATGCGCCGCACAGCCCCATCCCGCAGCCGAATTTCGTGCCGGTCAGTTCCAGTTCATCACGGAGATACCAGAGGAGCGGCACGTCCCCGTCACCCTCGAATTTGCGGCCCTTGCCGTTTACAGAGATTTCGATCATAGGCTTTTGAATCGTTATTAGAGATTGCCGGTAGTCTATCAGACGGAAATCTGACCCGGAGGGCACCGTTGGGGTGTTGGGCGTGGGCTGATCGTGCGTTGCTGCATGCTCAGCCAATATGTCGGTGTGGCCGCATAGCGTTGGCCCGGGAATAAAGCCACTCGTCCCGCCTGACAACTCGGCTTCAAACACACTTCCCTTCGAAGTTCTACACAAAGAGACCAGGCTGCACACTGAATAATTTGCCGAGCTGCCGCGCTTGCTCGGCACTAATCGGACGCTTGCCATTCAGCGCTTCGCTCACGTGACTGCGTTGACCGAACACCGGCAGCAAATCGGCGTTGCTCCTGCCGGAATGTCCCATGAGGAACTGAAGGATTTCGGCAGGGGTGCTGTCGTCGGGCGGCATGGCGTGTCGGCGGTCGTAATCCTCAATGAGGATGCCGAGAAGGCGCATGAGCTTCGTTTCCTCAGGTGTCCTGCTCTTCTGCATTCCGAGAAGCTTCCCGAAGCGCTTTCCAATCTCGTCGTACTGTTCATCTGTCTCAATGCGGGCGGGAAGCGCGTCAATCAGCAATTCTTCGTATGTCGCGGTGGGCATTACAGTTCCTCCCTGTCGTATTGTTCGTGAGTGAGAACACTCTGAATGTATAAAGTCTGTTCGTCGAAATCGACCGTTGCAACCAAGCGGTACTTGTTTCCGCCAATGTTGAAGATAATCGTGCCTGTCGCCGGGGCATAGTCGGCTGAAGCAAACGATTCGCGCACTGCCGGAAAGTGCGGCCATTCCGCGTTTCTGACGATGTCGAGAAAGCGACCCAGTGACTGGCGGGTACTTCCTGGCAAACTTCGTGATCACCGCTTCGCCAGTCACCTTCACTCCCACGTGTTCCCATTTTCGGGACCATTATGGCAAGCTTTCGGTTTTGGAAACTCGACAACCCGTGGACTCCGAGACGTTCATCATCAACCATGGAGGCCGAACGGCGCGTATCACACATAAACCACGTCACAAATCGGCACGGCGCGATTCGCTTTCGTCTGTAGGTTGTTGAGGGATATGGTGGGCGCGCAGGGACTCGAACCCCGGACCTCCTGCGTGTGAAGCAGGCGCTCTAACCAGCTGAGCTACGCGCCCCCAAGGTGGGTGAGCAAACCTCAATCATAGCGCACTCCACCTCGCAGCCGCTGCGCCTCTTTACACACTGCCCGCCGGAGCGCGCCTGAAATCAGATTCGCCCGAAAATCGCACCCGCCAATCGGCTACCCTGAGGGTTGCTCCCCGTCTCTGAGATCTACAACGCCCGCATGGCCGAACGTGGTGCCTCACTCCAGCGTTTCGTGCGGCAGTCTGGACAATTCTCCCTCGGCCGGCTCGTGGTCTTCCTGCTGGCCGCCGCTGCCGGGTGGATGGTGTTCCAGGGAAAGCTCGACTGGCCCGTGCTGTTCGTCCCGCTGGGACTGTTCGGCATTCTCGTCGCACTCCAGGCCCGCTTTGACCGGCGCATCCAACTGGTCCGGCGGGCGATTGCCTTCTACCAGCGCGGGCTCGACCGGATTTCGAACACCTGGCAGCAGGCGGGCGAACAGGGCCAACGCTTCGCCGACCCCCATCACCCTTATGCCATCGATCTCGACCTGTTCGGGCGGGGCAGCATGTTCCATTTGCTCTGCACGGCCCGCACACGGGGCGGGGAAGACAGGCTCGCTGCCTGGCTCCTGCATCCCGCGAATGCCGCGACGGTTGCCGCACGGCAGGGCGCGGTGCGGGAACTCATGCCGCTGCTGGACTGGCGCGAGGAACTGGCCGTTCTGGGCGAAGACCTGCGGGTCGCCCTCAACTCAGAAGCTCTGTCTGCCTGGGCTTCCCGGCCTCCGCAACCCTTCCGCGCCTGGCAGCGGGCGGCGGCCCTGGTGCTGGCCATCCTGGGCTTTTCGGCCATCTGCTGGTTTCTGGCCACGAACCTGACCGGACTCGAAGCTCGAATCGGATTTCTCGCGGCCGTTCTGCTCGAAGCGCTGTTCGCGGTGCCGCTGCGGGTGCGCGTGTTGACGATTCTCGGGGCGATTGATGAACCGGCGGCTGGTCTGGAGTTGCTGGCGGAACTGCTCGCGAGCGTGGAACGCCAGTCCTTCGAATCAGAAGAACTTCGCCAGATCCGCGCCCGCATTCTCTGCGATGGCAAACCGGCCTCACAGCGCATTGCCGGCCTGAAGAAGCTGAAAGACATACTGGATTCCCGCGACAACGTCTTCGTCCGCACCTTTGGGCCAATTCTTTTGTGGACCACGCAGACCGCGATGGCCCTGGAGGCCTGGCGCGCGGAAAACGGGGCCTTTATCCCCGGCTGGCTGGATGCCTTGAGCGAACTGGAAGCCCTGTCTTCCCTGGCAAATTACGCGTTTGAGAACCCGCTGGACCCTTTTCCCGAATTCGTGGATGGTCCGCCGCAGTTTATTGCGAAGGGGCTGGCGCATCCCTTGCTCCCCAGGGAGCGCGCGGTTTCCAATTCGGTGAAACTGGGGGCACCGGCTGCGCTATATGTGGTGAGCGGCTCGAATATGTCCGGCAAGAGTACTCTGCTGCGCAGTATTGGCCTGAATGCGGTGCTGGCGCTGTGCGGTGCTCCGGTGCGTGCGGTTTCGCTGACGCTGACGCCGCTCTCGCTGGGGGCCTCGATCCGGACTGCGGATTCTCTCGAAGAAGGGCACTCGCGCTTTATGGCGGAGATTCTGCGTTTGAAACAAGTGCTGGAACTGCCTTCGCCTGCGCTGTTCCTGCTGGATGAACTTCTGGGCGGCACCAACTCCCGTGACCGTGCGGTGGGCTCAGAGGGCTTGATCCGGGCGCTGCTGGAGCGTGGTGCTATTGGCCTGGTCACAACGCATGATCTGTCGCTCTCGCGCGTGGCCGATGAACTGTCGCCAGCCGCGAGGAATGTACATTTCGCGGATCATCTGGAGCACGGCAGGCTGGTCTTTGATTACAAAATGCATGATGGCGTGGTGACCGGCAGCAATGCCCTCGAACTGATGCGCGCAGTGGGTTTGCGCTTGTGACCGCTGCAAACATGGCTCTTTGCGGCAGCGCTCCCACAAAACCACGCAAAACAGCCTGTTTTGGGTGTGTTTGGGCTTTACATCGGTTGTATCCTTCCGTATGATGAAGACGGCTCGAAAAAAGCAGACCTTCTCCGGACCCTAGTAAACATTGGGGTTCCAGCGAGGGTCAAAACAATGCTACGGGCTAATGTTTTAATTGAAGCAGGAGGTTTATGGCCACTCAAAGAATGACGCAGACCCAGTTGGTGCGTGCCCTGGCGGAAGCGGCCGAGATTTCGAACAAGCAGGCGCGGGCCGTTCTGGATAACCTGTCCAGCACCGCGATCAGCGAAGTGAAGAAGAACGGGGTCTTCGTGTTGCCCGGAATCGGGCGTTTGGTGAAAGTCGAACGGAAGGCCCGTACTGGCCGCAATCCCGCGACTGGCGAATCCATCAAGATTCCGGCCAAAAAGGTGGTCAAGTTCCGCGTTGCGAAGGCAGCGAAGGACTCGATCGTACCGCCGAAGCCCGTTGCGGCTCCGAAGGCTGCGGCAACCAAGAAGGCAACAAAGAAAGCAAAGTAACCCGTTTGCGGCGCTTGTCGCAAACAGAAGAAAACCCCGCGCTGGCAGTAATGCCTTTGCGGGGTTTTTGTTTTTCGGTACGCTCTGAACTCGTTCGAAGCCGTCGCCGCCCAACTTGCGGGCGGACCGCAGACGTTATGCCTGCTTCTTGGTTTCCGCAGAGGGGTCGTCTTCGGTCTTCATGGCCTGTTTGAAGTTCTTGATTCCTTCACCAATGCCCTTGGCTACTTCCGGAATCTTCTTGCCTCCGAACAGCAGCACCGCGACGCCGAGTACGACCATAAGCTCGGTCCCGGACAGACCAGCCAGACCAGCAGATTGAAAGCTTTCGGGATACATAAACGGCTCACCTCTCACCTCTCAGTGTAGACCCGTACCTCCGCTCCGTCAAACAAAGGCCTGCCGGAGTCTCAAAATCTAACCTCCAGAGACCTTGCTGCCGAGCCAAATCAACAGAATCAAGGCGAAGACAGTCAGGCTCGATAACAGAACGGCCAGGGGCAGAATCTGCAGTGTGGCTCCGGCGGCCAGGTGGCCCAGACTCCACGGCGCCGTCATGCCGCCGAGCAGCGCGAAGCTGAAGATGCCATTGAAATAGGCCGGGTGGTAGTGCGAGAAGCGCTGTCCAATCCGTTCGGCGGAAAGCGGGTAGATCGACGAAAAGCCGGTCCCGATGACGATCAGGCCGAAGACCACGCCGAAGCTGTTGGAGGCGAAGTAGAGCACCAGGCAACCAAAAAATGCGCAAAAGGCGCTGAGGGCGAGCAGCCGGCTGGGGCTCACGTGCGGCAGGAACCGGGAGGCGATCAGCCGCCCCATGGTCAGGACGAACCAGTACAGCGTGAGCATGCCCACGCCGCTCGACGGACTGATTCCCAGGCGGTCAATCAGCAGCACGGGCAGCCAGCCTGCGATGGCCCATTCGCTGCCGAACTGGAAAAACAGCAGCAGGGCGAACATGATGGCCAGACCGCTGCGAAGTTCCTCACGGGCGTGGAGTTGGCTGCGCGTGCCCGGTTCCGTCTTCTGCAGGGTGAGCCGGGAGTAGAGCACTCCCGCTGCGGCAGGAATGACGGCCGCCACGGCCAGCCACCGCGCCGGACTGGCGGAATCCAGCACCTGCCAGAGCAACCAGGCAATCGCCGTGCTGCCCGCGCCAAAAAACGTACCGCCGAGCAGTGAGGTTCCAGCCGGGTCTTCCTCATACCAGGGCGTCAGGCCCTCCAAAATGGCTGTATTGACCAGGCCCGCCGCGCAACCGCTCAACAGCACCACGACGGCTTGCAGCCACGGTGACACCGGGGGGCCACATAAAGAGAGTGCCAGCATGGAGATCGCCGAGAGAAAACAGCCTCCTGACAGCACTTGCGCCGGGGCAAACTTCGCGTCGAGGCGGCGGCCGGTGATGCCTCCCGCGAGGACACCAAGCCCCAGGGCGAGAAAAAGGTTGCCGGCGGTGCCGAAATCAGGATGGATGTGGAAATCCCACAGGGGCAGCAGGGCTCCAGGCAGGCCCATCAGCACCCCGGAGACAAAGAATCCGCTGAGAATCTGCCATGGTCTGGCTTCGCGCGTCACCAGTGCATCATACCCGGGCAAGTGTGTCCGGGGGAACAATGATCCTGTCAGCGGACTTCTTTTCCCCGCCGGAGGCAATGTGTGTCATTGGGACACACTCGCTGCCCCACAGGGCTCCACCCTCCGAAAACACGTGTTTGCAGCCCCTATTGAAATCATGTGTTTAGAGGCCGGACGAAATGGCATTGCATTTGCTATCCTAACTGCGAATTGGCGAAGTAACTCAAACCTGCCCTCTGCTGCAATACGCGGGCGTCAGGGATAACGGGTCCGAGGCGACGTGCTTTCGGGAGCCGGAGTCGAAGACAAAGTCGGCTCGTTATCCTCCGCTTGACGGTTGCAGCACGAGGGGTTTTTTATTGAGGTTTTGAGTGCCCGTTCCCCAAGTCCTTTCCCGCCCGCCATTCCCCGTTTACACTAGTCCAATACTCGAACTTCATCAGGAGTCTTTATGCCCCGTTGTGCGATAGCTTTTTTTGCCGTTCTCGCGCTCTCCAGCGCATTCTCGTCCGCTGCCACACCTCCTGACTGGGGGAAGGTAGATCCGGAGACGCTGCGGCACTACACGGCACTGATTGGGCTGGATACCACTGACCCTCCCGGCAATGAGACGCGCGTCGCCGAATACGTGAAGAAGGTGTTTGATGCCGAGGGTATCCCCTCCGTGCTGCTGGCCAAGGACCCCGCGCGCGCCAACATCGTCGCCCGCCTGAAAGGGAATGGTTCGAAGAAGCCTCTGCTTATCGTGGGGCACTCGGACACGGTCAAGGTGGATGTTGCCAAATGGACCTACCCGCCCTTCAGCGCCACACGCAAAGACGGCTACATCTATGGCCGCGGCACCCTGGACGACAAGGACAACCTGACCGCTGCCATGATGACCATGCTCCTGCTGAAGCGTTCCGGCATCAAACTGGACCGTGACGTTATCTTCCTCAGCGAAGTGGGAGAAGAGGCCGCCACCGGCCCCGGCATTCAGTTCCTGGTGGAAGAGCACTGGAAAGAGATCGAAGCGGAGATCTGCCTTGCTGAGGGTGGTTTGGTGTCACGTCGCGCCGGGCAGGTCCGTTACGCGCTGGTGCAGACGGCGGAGAAGCTGCCGAATGCGCTGGTGCTCAAGGCCAAAGGGCCTGCCGGTCATGGTTCCCGCCCGCTGCGCGACAACGCCATCCTGCATCTTTCCCGCGCGGTGGAGAAGATTGCCATGTGGGACCCGCCAATGCGGTTGAATGACACCACCCGGTACTACTTCGAAAAGCTGGCTTCCGTTTCGTCGCCGGAAGAAGCCGCCCGCTACAACGCCCTCTTCGATACCGCGAAATCCGCAGCCGCGCGCGACTATCTGGCGGAACATGAGCCGGGCAACTACTCCATGCTGCACACTTCCATCTCGCCCAATATGTTCACGGCTGGCTATCAGATCAACGTGATCCCTTCGACCGCCGAAGCGTCCCTGGACGTCCGCGCGCTGCCAGATGAGGACATGCCGAAATTCATTGAACTGATGAAGCAGGTGATCAACGATCCGTCGATTGAGATTGAGCCTCTGCGCCGCAACCAGCGCCCCGCCGCGGGCACCAGTTCCATTACTTCAGAGGCCTACCGCGCCCTGGAAGCCGCCAACAAGAAGGTCTACGGCGCGATCACGATCCCCCAGATGGCGACCGGTGCCACCGATATGTCCTTCCTGCGTGCGAAGGGCGTGCAGTGCTACGGCATCGGGCCCATGATCGACGAAGAGGATGCGCCGAAGGGCTTCGGTGCCCACAGCGACCAGGAACGGATTCTCGAAGAGGGCCTGTACAAATTCGTGCGGCTGAACTGGGAAGTGGTGACGTCGCTGGCGGCAGCGAAGTAAGGGCTGGCGGACCCGCCGAATACGCTCACGTGGGTCCATCAGTATCTATCGCTTGATGTTCGTGCGCCATTCTGGCGCGCGTGCCCAGGCAAAGACAACTTCCCGAAACAGGCGGTGTATCCATCCACTTGTGTGGCCGGCTTCAATTCGTACTGACCTGTGAGTTGGTCTGCACTACGGACGGGAAAGCAGCATACCAGCAAGGTTGCCAGGAGCAGTAACAGAAGCCCTCCGGTATGTGCTCCAGTTCTTCCAGTATTCCTCTTTTGCTGCCTTATTGATCCCAGTCTATCGGCTCTACCTTCGGCACCACCAGCGTGAAGCTCAAGGTGCCCACCACCAGGAAGCACGTCGTCGTCACGAAGGCCGAGTAGAAGGAGCCGGACTCTTTGACCATCCAGCCCGTCAGCCAGGGTGCCAGAATCCCGGCAATGTTGCCGAAACAGTTTTGCAAACCGGTCCAGCGTCCGGCGGCATGTTGGCCCGCCATCGACTGCGTCAGTGCCCAAACATTCGACGTGTAGAGTCCAAAAGCCAGGCAGGCGACTGTGAGCAGAGCCAGTGACCAGTTCGGGTTTTCCAGCATCGCCGCGGGCAGAATCAGCGTGGCCGCGCCCAGGCCCAGGCCGGTAAAGGTCTTGCGCACCAGATTCGGGGAAGCGCCGGACGCGATCCAGCGGTCCGAAATGAAGCCACCCGTGAGTGACGAAGCCGCAATGCCCCAGAAGGGAATCGAGCCGAAGAGGGCCATCTCATTCTGCGTATAGTGGCGTTCATTGCGGAAGTAATCCGGCAGCCAGGTCACCATGAAATACCAAACGTAGTTCCCGCAAAGCAGCCCCACGAAGGTGCCCCAGGCCTCACGCCGTTTGCAGATTTCCCAGACCGACGGCACGCGCCCGGAGATCTTGCTGGTCACCGCCACCTCCTTGGGGGCGAAGTAGAACCAGGGAATCAGCCAGACCAGGCTCGCGCCGCCCAGAACGTAGAAGAAAATCCGCCAGCCGTAGTGGCCCATCAGAAGCCCGCCAAGCAGAACGCCAATCGCGGGTCCGGTCTTCGAACCGGCGTCGATGAGGGCGTTTGCCAGTCCGCGCTGGTGCTCTTTGAAGTTGGCGGTAAGAATCTTCGAAACCGCTGGGTACGCAATGGATTCCCCCATCCCCAGAAACAGCCGCAACCCCATGAGCATCAGGAAGCCGCTGGCGGCACCGGTAAGCAGGGTCGCGCCGGACCACAGGAAGAAGCCGATCGCGTAGATCCGGTTCACGTTGAATTTGTCCACCAGCCAGCCGGCCAGGGGCTGGCAGAGCATGTAGGTCCAGAAGAAGGCGGAATAGAGCATGCCCTTCTTTTCGGGGTCAATATGGAATTCGTTTTCCAGCAACTTGCCCGCGACCGAAACACTGCCACGGTCAATGTAATTGATCGAGAAAGAGAGCGTCAGCAGGATCACGAAGATCCACTGGGGCGTGGTCATCGGGATTTTGGCGAGCTTAATGCGGGGAGAAGTGTTCATAAGCGGACAAAGTTAACGGTTTCGGAGTGTCCTCAAAGCTTATAACAGCAGCACGGTGCCGGGCGATGTGCCACACTCGTCTTTTTGCATGACCCGCTCCAAAACTGCCCGCTGGTTTGCTGTTTCTGTCTTCGCGCTGGCGTCCACGTGGAATTATCTGGACCGGGCTGCCTTATCCTCGCAAGCCCCGCGAATCCGCGCTGAGTTCCACTTGAACAACGAGAGCTACGGGTGGCTGCTCTCGGCCTTCTCGCTGTCATATGCCCTGGCATCTCCCGCTGTGGGGTGGTTTCTGGATTTCTTTGGACTCGAAACCGGTGTTACAGCGGCGGTGGGTCTGTGGAGCCTTGCCACCGTGCTTACGGGCTTCACGCGGACCTTCCCGCAACTGGTAGCCTCGCGGATCTTTCTCGGTATCTGGGAATCCGCCGGTGTTCCCGCGGCGGGGAAGCTGAATGGCACCTATCTGGAGCCAAAGAACCGTGCGCTGGGTGCGGCCATTACGCAGGTCGGGCTAAGTATCGGCCTCATCGCGGCACCGTTCCTTGTGGCAAAGATGCAGGACTGGCGCGCGGCGTTCCTCGTCTGCGGTGCCGCTGGATTGCTCTGGCTGCCGGTTTGGGTTTTCACGCGGCGCACCGTGCCGCCGCTGGCTCCGGCTCCCCGGCAAAGGGGCGCCTCGTCCCTTGCGCTGCTGGCCCAGCCGAGGCTCATTGTGCTTTCGGTTGCCAACATCCTTTGGATGATGATCTACAGCGTATGGTCGGGCTGGACGACTCCGTACTTGGTCTATAAGTTCGGGCTCACCACGGAGACAGTCGCCATCTACGCGTGGATCCCGCCGCTGGGCGCGGTGCTGGGCGGTTTCGCGGGCGGCTGGCTCGCCAAGCGGAGCATGGCAAGAAGCAACGATGCGCTGCAAGCCAGAAGCGCCGCGATTCTGGTCTCCGCCCTGGGCTGCTTGCTGACGGCTCTGGTGCCGTGGTGCAGTAGCCCCGCGCAGGCTTCCACGCTGATGGCGATCAGCTGGTTCTGGTGCGTGGCCGGCAGCGTCAACCTGTACACCATTCCCGTGGACCTTTGGGGACCCGAACGCGCTGGCACTGCAGTATCTGCGCTGGTCTTCTCCTTCGGTCTGATGGGCACGGTAATCAACCCCTGGATCGGCCATATGGCGGACCTGAAACGGTACGCAGATGTGATGATTCTGGCGGCGTTTATGCCGTTGGTGAGCTGGGTGCTGGTGCGCTGGACCGGGAAACTACCGGGCTGAGATCACGAAGCTGTTGCCTTCTGAATCCTTCATCATTGCGAACGTTCCCCAGGGCTGTTTTTGCGGCGGACCTGTGAATTCCACTCCTTTCGCCCGCAGTTCCGCGTAGGTTTTGTCAATGTCATCGCAATGGAAGGTGCAGGGTCCGAAGGTGCCCACACGGTCCTCATGGCCCCAGGGCGTGAACAGAACCAGATTTGTTTCTCCGCCAGGAATCGCAAGTTCAATCCAGCGTTGTGTGTCATCGAACGGCTGGTCGGTCAGGATGCGGAAACCCATCTTCTCTGTGTAAAACGCCAAGGCTCTCTGTTGATCCGCAACCGGGATACTTACGAACTTAATGCTCTTGATCATGCACCGATGCTATCGGTCAGGAGCCCGCCCCGTCAATGTCACAGTGAATGAAATAGTATCTGTTACTGTAGTGTCCAATGATACAGATTGACGAATACATCCTCGATGTCCTGATGCGGGATCTGACCGGCCATGACCGCTCCGTCTCCTCTTACCTTGTCTACCTGCACCTCTGGCACCTGTGCGGCGGCGACACTTCCGTTGCGGTCAAGACGAGTCACCAGCAAATGGCAGAGGCCGTTGGCATTTCCAAGAGCGCTGTCCAAAACGGAATCCGGAATCTACTCCGCCGGAAGCTGGTGAAGGCGAAGAAAATAACCGTGACATCCATTCCCGAATACCGCCTAATGACCCCGTGGCGACGCGCAAATGCAGGAAACTGACAACCCACTGCCGAAATGTGGATAATATTACCTGACCTTGAAACCGCTGACGACATTACAGGCAAGCTGGCTGCAGGGCCGCGCGGCTGACATCGAAGAAATCACCGCCAACTGCAGCGCTGAGCGCATGACCGTGGTCACTGCTGATCCTGGCGCGGGAATCACTTCTCTTTTTCTCGCCGGGTTGGTGCCTGCACTCCGGCAACTCGGCTTCATTCCCGTCTATTACACCGGCTGGCAGGGCCGGTATTTCCCCACAGAGTTCAAGGAAGCTATCGCGCAGGCCGTCCGCGAACAGGCTGACGAAAGTTTCTACGCCGAGCCCGAACTTATCTTTGAAATGCTCGACCGCGTGCGGCTTCGCACCGGGCGCACCGTCATCCTGCTGCTCGACGATTTCCATGACTACCTGCGCGCCCATGTGAATTCAGACGTCGCAAATTCCTTCGACGCCGAGATTGCCCAGGTGCTCTCCGGCCGGGAAGGCCGCACGGTTCTTGGCATCCATGAATCCGCACTGCCGCAACTCGAACGCCTGCGTCCGCACGTGCCGAATCTGTTGTCGTACCGGCACTTGCTGCCGCTGCTTTCTGCTGAGGCTGCCCGGGCCATGGTTGTCACACGCGCGGAGGCCGCGGGCATGACGGTGGAAGACGAAGCCGTGTCCCTGTTGCTGGGAGCGCCGCGGATCTCCACGTTTGCCGGGTGCCACCCTTACTATCTTTCCGTCGCGCTGGAACGTTGTGTGGGCTTTGAAACGGTCTTGAAGTCGACTTGTCTGCGTGCGGCAACGCTCAAGGCCAATGGAGGCGTCACCGTCATCCTCAATGAATTCTTCGACCACACGATTGAGGAAATGAACGCGGGCCACAAAGACCTGTTCTTCCGCCTTTGTAACATCCTGATTCCCCACGGCAAGCCGGATGTC
Organism: uncultured Acidobacteriia bacterium; assembly: GCA_903923395.1. GTDB lineage: Bacteria > Acidobacteriota > Terriglobia > Bryobacterales > Bryobacteraceae > BOG-234. The sequence continues at coordinate 2,828 of CAIXXM010000068.1, read as the reverse complement.
ACCGTCAGCGAGAAGCGGATTATGGAGTACGCCGGCCGCATGAACCGCTTCGTACTCACACTCATGCCGCAAGTGACCCAAAAGGCCATCTTGCGACCCTTCGATATCAATGGCGAGTTGCATTATGAACTGACGCGCGAAGCCAACAGTCCGCTGTTGCGGGATTGGTGGGAGCGTTCGGAAGCGAAGATCGTAGCCCGAAAAAGGGCTGTATTCCGCATCACATCCATCTCCCTCGCGGTGGGCGCGATTGTGCTGGTTTACATCATCTACTTATTCGCCAAGTAGAGCGGCAATTACATCTTGTAGCGGCCAAGGTCTTCGTCGTTCAGGTTTTCCAGCATGCGGCGCAGATCCTGATCCGTCACACGGTTGCTGACCTGATTGGTCACCTTCGTCGACTTCAGCACGGACTCATCCACATAGATCGGGCAATCAAGCCGCAGCGCCAGCGCCAGTGCATCGCTCGGGCGCGAATCCACGGAGATCAATTCGCCATTCCGGTCGAGCCAGATCACCGCATAGAAGGTGTCATCCTTCAGCTCATTCACCACCACCTTGCGAATGCCGGTATCGAGACCCGTCAACAGGGTCTTGATCAGGTCATGCGTCATCGGCCGCGGCGTGGAAACCTTCTCGATTTCGAGCGCAATCGCGTTCGCTTCGTAGATGCCGACCCAGATCGGGAGCACATTGTTCCCGGAGTCCTTCAAGATGACGATCGGCATATTCGTAACTGGGTCCATCATGAGACCCCGGATCTTCATCTCGACTTCCATAGCTTCATCATACTGCCATCACTGAACGGCTTCGCCGGTGAGCGAATTGGGGCCCGCCCGCAGCACTCTTACATTCACGTAGCGGCCAAGCAGATCTTCGCTGTCCCGGCCCGTGAAGTTGAGCGTGTGGTGGCTGGTGGTCTTGCCCGTCCACTGGTTGAGCATCTCGTGCCGGCCCTCCACGTGGACCTCTTCCACGGCACCCACCAGTTCTGAATTCTTGCGGATCTGAATCGCCCTCTGCCGTTCCAGCAGCATCTGTATGCGGCGGGTTTTCTCTTCTTCGGGGATATGGTCCTCGAACTGAAGCGCGGCGGTGTTGGGGCGCGGCGAATACTTGAACGCAAAGAGCGCGTCGTACTCCACTTCATCCAGCAGATCCAGCGTTTGCTGGAAGTCCTCTTCGGTCTCGCCGGGGAAGCCGAGGATGATATCCGTCGTGATGGCAATCGGACGTTTGGAATTCTTCATCCACTCGATGCGCTGCATGTACTGTTCGCGCGTGTAGAGGCGGTCCATGGCACCCAGCACGTAATCTGAGCCCGACTGCACCGGCAGATGCACGTGGTTGCAGAGGTTCGGGTTGCTTTCGATGGCGTCAATGATGGGCTTCACGAAGTCGCGCGGGTGCGATGTGGTGAAGCGGACCCGCTTCATGCCCGGGATGTTCCCGACTTCATTCAGCAGCGTGGCGAAGTCCCAGCCGGTGGGCGAGGGGTCGCGGTAGCTGTTCACGTTCTGTCCCAGCAACTGGACTTCGGTATAGCCCTGATCCACCAGTCGCTTGGCTTCGTCGACCACACTGGCGGCAGTGCGGCTGCGTTCCGGACCGCGCGTGAAGGGCACCACGCAGTAAGCGCAGGCCTTGTCACAGCCTTCAATGATGGTGAGGAAGGCTTTGTAGGGATTGTCCCGGCGCGTGAGCGGGGTGTCGAACGTTTCTTCGGTATCGAGGCTGAGGCCGGTCACGCGCCGGTCGCCCGCTTCCAGTTGCCGCAGCATTTCCGGCAGTTTGGTGTAGCTGGCCGACCCCGCGACGAGGCTGATATACGGCGCACGCTCGAAGATCTTCTCGCCTTCCTGCTGGGCGACGCAGCCGAGGAGTCCGAGCACCTTGCCCCGTCCGGCGGACTTCTTGAGGTGCATCAGACGGTTGAAGACCTTCTGTTCCGCTTTGTCCCGGATGCTGCAGGTGTTGTAGAAGATGTAGTTCGCCTCTTCCGGCGTTTCCCGCTGTGCGTAGCCCTGGTCGATGAGGGTGCCGATGACCTTTTCCGAGTCATGGGCATTCATCTGGCAGCCGAAGGTTTCGATATAGAACGTTTTTTCCACTGTTTCTATTGTAGTGCGGTGCGGGGGAGGCAGGGTGCGGACTGCGAAACGGTGCTTAGAATTGAGGGTCGGCGATGATCATGACAGGTTTGGAGCTTTTCGATGTCCTCGGCAGATATGCAGGAGTCGGTGTAACGACGCTGGTCGCGTCTGGCATTGGCTCTTACGTCGGTGCGTACCTAAGAAAGAAAGGAGAGAACCTCGCGACGCACGAGGATGTTAACAAATTGCAGCAACAGGTGGCTGCTGTGACCACTGTCACGAAGAAGATTGAGGCCACTATTGCGGATACGATATGGCGGCGGGAGCGGAAGGCGGAATTTCAGCTGAAAGCCATTGAACAAGTTACGGCATTGACCTCAGACTTCCTGCAAAGGTCTATTGACAATCCAAAATACCGCCCGGATCTCGACTGGTTCATCTCGTTCGGCAGCGTAGATGCAGCCGTAAGAGCTCTTTTCGACGAAGACGCATATAAGAGCTTCAAGTCGCTTGAGGTGCTGATCGGAGCTGATTTTGGGTCGGAGTCATCACACAGCATTGCCAGGGTTTGGGAATTTACAGAGAAGCGAGATTCTGCCCTCAAAGCGCTGTATGGCCGTATATTTGACGAAAAAAGTTCTTGCTGATTCCGCGCGGCATGGTTGTCATCCGATGGCAACCACCTTCCCAAACTGAATTACCTCTCCGCGTGCGGGCCACTTCCACCGTACTTAG
>CAIXXM010000067.1 GCA_903923395.1 uncultured Acidobacteriia bacterium | reverse complement strand
GCGAGATGTTCATCCTTGGTTGGCATCTGCTGTCAGCCGAGGAGTTGAGCAAAGTTGGTGTGAACGGGAGGTTCAGGAAGGGAAAGCAGTTAGAAGTGGTGCGCCCGGCATGATTCGAACATGCGACCTTTTGGTTCGTAGCCAAACGCTCTATCCAGCTGAGCTACGGGCGCGACTTTTTTAGTATAACGCACACACCTGAAACTTCCCAAGCCTGCCAATCGCCTCTACGTCTTATCCTTGGTAAAGAAGCCTTTATGTCGCCAGATCCACACAGTTCCCCGCAGCCGGCGGTGCCTTCCTCCCCAGGCCCGAAGCTTGTGCCGGCGGGTACACCGCCCCCAGCCGGTTTTCCCTGGCGCGGTTTGTTGCTGACTGCCGTATTGGCCCTTCTGGCCGTTGGCGGCTGGAAACTCTGGGACACTGCGTCGAACCGCCGCACGGCCTCGACCACAGCGACCAGAATCGTTCGCGCGGCAACGGCATCCGCCGCACCTATTTTGCGCCTCACCGGCAGCACGTCCGCCCGGAACGCCCTGACGGTAACGGCCCCCCTGATGCGCGGCCCCGATTCCGGACGGGCCCTGGTGCTGCTCACCGTCGCCAAAAGCGGTTCCATAGTGCGCAAGGGAGATGTGATCGCCACCATTGATGCCCAATCCATCCTCGATCACGTGGATGACATTGGCTCCACGGTCATCCAGGCCGAGGGTGACATCCGGAAACGCAAGGCCGAACAGCAGGTGGAGATTGAGAACCTGACACAAAACATCCGCATCGCGAAGTCGAATCTCGATTCCGCCAGCCTCGATGCCAAAGCTTCCGCGATCCGCTCCGACATCGACCAGGAGCAGATCAAGCTCAATATCGAAGAAGCCACGGCGCAGTATCAAAACGCATTGAAAATTCTGCAGGTCACCAAAGACCGCCACGCGATTGAATTGAAGCTTCTGGAATACACCCGCGAGCGCCACGCCCGCCACCGCGACCGCCACAAGAGAGACGCGGAAAGCTTCACCATCACTGCCCCGATGAGTGGCATGGTGGTGATGCAGTCCATCTTCCGGGGCGGCGATATGGGGCAGGTGCAGGAAGGGGATCAATTGTCCCCCGGGCAGCCGTTCATGAAAATAGTGGACCCGCGAACCATGCAGCTGGAAGCGCGAATGAACCAGGTGGAATCCGAAGGCCTGCGATTGGGCCAGACGGCGGATATTCACATCGACGCTTTCCCTGGACTCACTCTGAAGGGCAAGATTGTCAGCATTGGAGCGATTGGTGTGGCTCCGGGCCGTGACCAGGCCTTTAACCGTTCCATTCCGCTCCGCCTTGCGCTGCTCGAACAGGATCCACGGATCATTCCGGATCTCTCCGGCAGCGCCGATGTGCACATTGCGGAACCGGCGCGCGGCGTACTGGTTCCGCTCGAAAGCCTGCACGCAGGCAGCAACGGCTTCTTTGTTCTGGTGCAAGACGGGGCGAATGTGGTCCGCAAAGATGTCAGTCTGGCAGTAAGAACCAACACGGAAGCCGTCATCAAGACCGGTCTGTCCGGCGGCGAAGAAGTCATCGTCAACTAAAACAATCTGGAGATATCGCGCTGGCACTTTTAATCGGTTTTCACCCCGTGGTTGAAGCATTACGGGCCAAACGTCCGCTGGAGCGGGTACTGATCGCACGCGGGGCTGCGGGAACACGGACCCAGGAAGTGATTGACCTGGCGCGCTCCAACGGCACGCCGGTCCGTTTCGAAGAGCGGGGCGCATTGGACCGGCTGGCTGGCGTAAAGTCGCACCAGGGCATAGTGGCGCTGGGGTCGGCAAAGAAGTATGCGGAACTGGAAGACCTCAGCAAGAAGGCCAAGCTGCTGGTGGTGCTGGATGGCGTGGAAGATCCCCATAACCTCGGGGCAATCGTGCGGACAGCCCATGCCGCGGGTGCGGATGGTGTCATCATCACCGAACGGCGCGCTGCCGGCTTGACTGACACGGTGGCCAAGGCCGCCGCGGGTGCGCTGGAACATCTGCCGGTGGTTCGGGTGGTCAATGTGAACCAGACACTGCGCTCGCTGAAAGATGAGGGCTTCTTTGTCTATGGCCTGGATGAGCGCGGCGAGGCGGCTTACACGGAAGTCAACTGGGCTGACCGTTGCGTAATCGTGATGGGCGCGGAGGGCAAGGGCCTGCACGATCTTGTGAAGAAGAACTGCGACATGCTGCTGCGGATTCCCATGGCAGGCAAGATTGCATCGCTCAACGTGTCGGTGGCTACAGGTGTGGTGCTGTTTGGCTGGCGGATGAAGCAGCAGGGCTAATCCGCAAAGCGTTCCAGATGCTCCGGGATGGGGCAGACGTTCTTCGTGCGCCCAAACCAGCGGATGCGCTGTCCGGCGACGATGTCATAGCCCCAGTCCCGCAGCTTCTTGGGGAATACGAAGAGCAGGCCCCCGAGCACGGGCCACCAGCCGGGCAGTTGTGAGAAAACGTGCAGTGAGACATCCGACTTGGTGAAGATTTTGCCTTCCCAGGTCTTCAGCACCACGGTGTTTTCCGGAGCCCTTCCGCCCAGCATCGCAATGCTGGTTTTGCCGCCCAAAGGTGCGAAACGGAACAGTTTTCCATCTCTGTCGGCGCCAGCCACGAACCGGATGAACCGGTGACACAGGGCGCAGCCGCCATCGTAAAAGATCCAGTCATGTTGCATGTTGCAATCGGTCCCCGCGCATGATGCAATCTTGAAAGTCATGCGCATTCCGATGTTAACCTCTCCCTCTTCCGAAACGAGCCGCCGGGAATTTCTTGGCACCGCCGCTGCTCTGGCAGGAGCGTCCGCTTTGCAGGCCGCACGCCCGGGACGCGTTGTGGGCGCCAATGACCGCATCAATCTCGGCATGATCGGCGTGGGCACGCGCGGCTTCGGTCATGTGAAGAGCCTGAAGCGTCTGGCTGATGCCGGTGGCCAGTTCCAGATTACGGCCGTCAGTGATATCTACAAGTTGCGGCGTGACCGGGCCCGGGACTATCTCAAGCTGGCTGAAAAGGACATCACGATCGAGTATCACGACGTTCTCGCCCGGACTGACGTGGATGCCGTGTTCATTGCCACTCCGGATCACTGGCACTTCCGCATGGCGATGGATGCTCTGGCGGCCGGTAAAGATATCTATCTCGAAAAGCCGATGACTTACACGGTGGCGGAGGCGAAGGAACTTGCCGAACAGGTGAAGAAGTCCGGCCGCGTGATGCAGATCGGCAGCCAGTACGCTTCCGAACCTATTTACCACAAGGCCCGGGAACTGATGAAAGAGAATATCATCGGCAAGCCCTTGTTGGTACAGGGCACTTATTCGCGGAGTTCGCATCAGGGCGAGTGGGACTATCATGTGGACGCCGAGGGTACGCAGGAGACCATTGACTGGAAGCGCTTCCTGGGCAACGCACCGAAGCGGGCGTTTAGTCCAGACCGCTTTTTCCGCTGGCGCAAGTATTGGGACTATTCGGGCGGTATCTCAACAGACCTGTTGTATCACCGCCTGACGCCGTTCATGTATGTGCTGGGGCCGCAGTTCCCCACGCGGGTTTCGGCGAATGGCGGCATTTACGTGCACAAAGACCGCGAGGTGCCGGATACGATTTCGACTTGCGTGGAGTACCAGGATTTCAGCGTGGTGATGACCTCATCGATGGCCAGCCATGCACCGAACCGGCTGATCACTCCGGCGATCCTGGGCCATGAGGCAACCATGGAGTTCCGCAGTTCCAAGGATCTGGTAATTGTGCCGGATGAGTTATTCGCCAAAGAGTTCCAGGCCAAGCACGGGGTGAAGGAACTGCACATCCCGATTACGCCCGTGAATATTGGGGATGCGCATATCACCAACTTCCTCGACTGCGTGCGCAGCCGGAAGCAGCCCGTGTTTGATGCCGACTACGGGTATAAGGTGATGGTGGCGATCGGTTTGGGCGTGGAAGCTTACAAGGAAGGCCGCCAGATGAGCTTTGACCCCAAGACGGAGAAAGTGCTGAAGACACCGCCCAGGCGTGATGCTTATGAGGGCGACGGTCACAACACCGAAGAGTCGGTGACTCCCTGACTTCCATGAAGAAACTTACTTTGCTTGCCCTTCTGTTTGCCATCCAGGCGATGGCGCAGGCGCCTTATAAAATCGCGGTTGTTGGCCTGGTGCACTCGCACGTCTGGGGGCACCTGAATGACATGATCAAGGGGAAAGATGTCACGCTGGTTGGCGTGGCCGAACCGAACCCTGCATTACAGGAAGAAGCTGTCAAGGCGGGTGTTTCGAAGGATCTGATCAGCGCCGATTACAAGAAAATGCTGGCTAATAAGAAGCCGGATTTGATCTGGGCTTTTGTGGAGAACAACCGGCATCTGGAGATCGTGGAGTTCTGTGCGCCCCGCAAGATCAACGTGATTTTCGAAAAGCCGCTCGCCTCCACTTATACCGATGCGCTGAAGATCCAGAAGCTTGCGAACCAAAGCGGCATCAAGGTGATGTGTAACTACCAGATGGCGTGGTGGCCTGCAAATTACACGGCGAAGAAAGTATCTGACTCCGGTGCGCTGGGACAGATCTACCGGCTGCACGGCGTTGTTGGTCATGGCGGACCCGGATCAACGGGCGTCCGCAACGGCGCTTTCTTTGCGTAGCTTACCGATCCGGTAAAGAATGGCGCCGGGGCATTGATGGACTTTGGCTGTTATAACGCGCTCTGGAGCCTCTGGTATCTGGGCAAGCCGGAGACGGTTTATGCGCACGTGAATCATATCCGGCCGGATGTTTTCCCCAAAGTGGAGGATAATGCGGATTTGATTCTCGGCTACAAGAATGCGGTGGGCATCTTTGAAGGCAGTTGGGATTTGCCCCGCAGTTATCAGGATCTGGAAGTCTTCGGCATCAAGGGTTCGGCTTATATGCAGAACGGCAAAGTGGAAGAGCGCCACGGCCGCGACTCGAAGATTGTGGATTTGACGCCGCTGGCTCCGGAGGATGCTGAGCCGATCGCCTACATGACCAGCCGCATGCGGCAGAACAAGCCCATCGAAGGGATGACCGCGCTGGATATGAACGTACAGGTTGTGGCGATCATCAAAGCAGCGAAAGAGTCCATCCGCCCCGGCAAAGCTGTCCCAATGCCAAAATAAAAATCCATAAAGAATCGGTGCCTGGCACCATTTCTTGATGTTTTTTTGATGAGAAATGCGCGACTGTGGACGCACTACCCGGTTGTATGCCAAGACGTCCGCGCTTTGTTTGCCCCGGGATAGCGCACCACATTACCCATCGGGGGAACAACAAAGATCTGGTTTTCCGTTGCGATTCAGATCGTGAACTTTACATCCGGCTGCTCCGCCGTGCCGCAAGGAAATACGCAGTTAAGATTGTCGGCTACTGCCTTATGCCGAACCACATTCACCTGATCGCAGTTCCGCCGCAGGAAGGCTCGCTGGGTGCGGCGGTCCGTGACGCTCACTCGGACTATTCGTGCAAGGTCAACCTGCGTGTAGGCCGCTGCGGGCACGTTTGGGAGCACCGCTATTACTCCTGTCCCATGGATGAGTCCCATCTGCTTCGGGCTCTGCGCTATGTGGATTTGAATCCAGTGCGTGCAGGGATGTGCGAAGACGCCACGCAGTGGCATTGGTCAAGCGCGATGGCGCACAGCAGGCCGAACGTGACAGATTCGCTCCTCGCCACAGATTGGATGAGCGTTCTTGGAGGTTGGGATTTCGCGGAATGGCGCACTGGTTTGGATGTTATCGATGATGAGGTCGGCCCGCTACTGCGGCACGCCACCCGGTCCGGGATGCCCTTGGGCTCGTCCGATTTCATCGAGGACCTGCGGCACCGCGCAAACCGGGCAGTGGGGCTCACCCCGAGAGGCCGCCCCCGGGGACGCCAGCAGTTGGCACAAGCCGCCAGCATTTGAAAAGCGTAAAGAATCGGTGCCTGGCACCAATTCTTTGGGGTTTCTTTATGCGGGGTTGTAGAAGTTACGATTCCAGGCGTGTTTCCGAAGCGCCGCAAGCTTCTCAGCTGGCAATATTCCCAGCCCTGACGCCCGGATATTCGACTCCACACTCGAAATCGAACGCATTCCCGGAATCACCGTCGAAACACCTTCCGCGGATAAACAGAACCGCATCGCCACCACAGGCAGCTCCGTGACATCAACCAACCCCAGATCCGCGACGATAGTATTCACGTGATCCTCCACCTGTTGCTTCCGGTCCCCGCCGAAGTACCCATTGCGGAAATCACCTTCCGGAAAAAGTGTAGCGCTGTTGATACGTCCGGTGAGTGAGCCCTCATCAAACGGCACACGCACGATAACACCGATATCATGCTTCACGCAGGCTGGAAATAAGTTCTCCGCCGGAGTCTGGTCGAAGACGTTGTAGATCACCTGCACCGTATCGCAGAGTCCAGTCTCTATCATCCCGAGCCCTGTATCCGGCTGATGGTCATTGATAGAAATTCCAAAGGCCTGGATCTTCCCACTCGTCTTCAAATCCTCAACGGCACGCTTCCACTCTTCCCGCTCCACCCAGGCCGGATTCCAGACGTGCAACTGTTGCAGGTCCACGGTCTCCATCCCCAGATTCCGCAGACTGGTTTCCGTCGATTCGATGATGTGTTTATACGGAAAGACCTCGTCGAGCGTGCTCTCCGGTTTCGCGGGCCAGACGCGGTTCATCGGCGGCACCTTGGTGGCAACGAAGATCTTTTCCTTCGACTCCTTGACGGCCTTGCCCACCAGCGACTCGCTGTGACCTTCCGCATAAGCCAACGCGGTGTCGATGAAGTTCAGCCCCAGATCGATGGACCGGCGCAGCGCAGCCAGCGAACCATCATCGGTTGCCCCGATCCACTGCTTGCCACCAATGCCCCAGGCACCGTAGCCGATTTCACTGATTTCAAAGTTCGTGCGTCCCAAACGGCGATAGTTCATACGCACCCAGTATATGGAGGACTACAATTTGAGCAGGCATGCTCCGCGTTCTTCTGCTCCTCCTGCTCACCGCTTTCGCACTCACAGCGGCCAATTTCAAGCTGTACCTGAAAGACGGCGGCTTCCACATCGTTCGTGAGTACAAGGTGGAAGGGGACCGTGTCAGCTACTACAGTGTGGAGCGCAGCGAGTGGGAAGAGATGCCGCTTGCATTGGTCGATATTACGAAAACCGAAGCTGTGAATGCGGAACGTAACGCCGGGATCGCCGAGAAGGCCAAGCAGGCAGCCGAAGAAGATGCAGCGGCCAAGGAGATTCGCGACCAAATCCGAAAGATTCCGCAAGACCCCGGTGTCTACATGCTGAGTGAGAAGAACGAACTCCGCATTTTCAAACTGGCCGATTCCACACTGCATACCGACAAGGGCCGCAAGGCGCTGAAGATCATCACTGGCATTCCGCTCATTCCAGGCAAAGCGACGCTGGAGATCCCGGGAGAGCACTCCGAAAACGTGATTGCGGAGAGCCGTCCGGAGTTCTACATGCAACTCTCACAGCAGCGGCGCTACGGGATTGTCCGCATCCATTCCGGCAAGAATGTGAGGATCGTCGAAAAGGTTTCGACCCTGGAGATCACCAAAGAATCTGCCGAGGAGCGGGAGGACATCGAGATCTTTACCAAGCAACTCACGGACAACCTGCTCTTCAAAATCTGGCCACAGGAGCCGCTCGAAAAGGGCGAATACGCAGTGATCGAATTCGATGAGGGCAAGGTCAATCCGCAGATTTGGGACTTCCGGATTCAGTAGCGCTTCAGGGCTTGCGCTTCAGCCGGTAGACAAGATAGGCGGCAACGCAGAGCACGAGCGCACCGATCACTGCGCCCCGGCTGAGATAGGGATGGATCTGCTCCCACTTTTCGCCGAGAAAATAGCCGATTGAGAGGAAACACGTGACCCAAACCAGTGCCCCCGGGTAGGCATAAATGGCGAAGGGTCTGTATTCCAGGCGGCTGATGCCGGCGGTGAGCGCGGTGAAGTGGCGGATGCCCGCGACGAAGTATCCGAAGAACAGCGTCCACTTGCCATACTTTTCAAACCAGGCGTGCGCTTTGGCGAGATGGGCTTCATTGAGCCAGCGCCGCAGCACGTAGACGGCTCCGGTGCGGCCGAGGAAGTAGCTCAAGGTGATGCCGCAGAGGCTTCCGGCGAAACCGATGAGGACGCTCCAGCCGAAGTTCATCTGGCCGCGGTGAATCGCGATTCCGGTCAGAACGAGGATGGTTTCGTCCGGGATGAGCGGGCCGACGATACCGAGCATCAGCAGCCCGAACAGGGCGAAGTAGCCGTATTGCGCGAGGAAGAGATCGATGTGGCTCAAACGGCCAGTTCCTGCCGGATCTGCGCGAGAGCTGCGACGGGGTCTTTCGCGCGGGTCACTTGACGGCCGATCACCAGATGGCTGGCACCGTCGCGGATGGCTTCCGCAGGCGTGGCGACGCGCTTTTGGTCGCCGGTGTCGGCCCCCAGGGAACGAACGCCGGGAGTCACAAGATAAGCATCCGGGCCAATGATTTCGCGGATCATGCGTGCTTCGAGAGGCGAGGCGACGATGCCATCCGCACCGGCTGCAACCGCATTGCCGGCACGCAGCGCCACCAGATCACGGATGGACATGGTGTAGCCGTCGTCTTCGATATCATTCTGCGTCAGGCTGGTCAGCACCGTAACGGCAAGCAACTTGAGATTGGAATCGCCACGGCCTTCAGCCGCAGCACGGACCACTTGCGGGACAGCGTGGACGGTCAGAAAGGTGACACCCGTTTTGGCGACTTGCGCAACGGCGCGCTTGACTGTTTCGCCAATGTCATGAAATTTGAGGTCGAGGAAGACCTGCTTATTGCGGGCGAGCAGGCTGCGGACGTAATCCATGCCCGAAGCGGCGTATAACTCCATGCCGACTTTATAGAACGTAGCTGAGGAACCGAGCGCTTCCACAAGTTGGTCTGCCTGTGCAGGCGAGTCAAAATCGAGCGCGAGGATGACGGGGTCAGAGGACATGGAGAGTATGACCTGATTTTGTCACAACCCGTCCAATCCGTTGCGCTGCAGGTAGAAGGCTGAGGAGTTGCCCGGCATCTTCCTCTGGCAGGGAAATGAGCAGCCCGCCCGAAGTTTGGGGGTCGTAGAGCAAGTGGAGGAGAGCCGTATCGATGTCATCTGAAACAGCGACGCAGGGGGAAACAAACTCGATGTTGTTCTTTAGCCCGCCGGGGATGGCACCGTTGCGCGAGGCAGCGAGAGCACCATCGAGAAGCGGTACGGCTGCGGCTTCAATTTCGATAGAGACGCAGCTGGCAGCCGCAAGTTCGCGGGCATGGCCGAGGAGACCGAAGCCAGTGATATCCGTGCAGCCGTGGACGTCGAACTGCAGCATCGCTTCGCAGGCAGCCTTGTTGAGGGTCAACATGGAGACAGTGGCGGCGGCGATGTGCTCCTCCGTGGCAATTCCCCGCTTGAGAGCGGTGCTGATCACACCGGTACCGATCGGCTTCGTGAGGACCAGGACGTCCCCTGTTTTGGCACCGGCATTAGCTTTAATCCGGGAAGGGTGAACGGTGCCTGTCACCGAGTAGCCGAACTTGATTTCCGGGTCATTGACGCTGTGGCCGCCCATGAGAGCGCAACCCGCCTCGATCATCTTGTCGAGGCCGCCACGAAGAATGTTTGCCAAGTCCTCCAGGTTGCCATCCGAGGGGTAGGCGAGGATCGACAGCGAGGATACGGGCTTGCCGCCCATGGCGTAGACATCGCTCAAGGCATTGGCTGCGGCTATGGCACCGAAGGTGTAGGGATCATCGACAACCGGGGTAAAAAAATCAACGGTTTGCACCAAAGCCAGATCAGGAGCGATGAGATACACTCCCGCGTCGTCGGCTGTGTCGAAGCCGACAAGGACGTTCGGATTGTGGACCCGCGGGAGCGTGCCCAGAACTTGGTCCAATAACTTTGGACTCAGCTTGGACGCTCAACCAGCGGCTTTGACGTGGGCCGTTAGTTTACGGGAAGCAGGAGGATGATCCGACATCTATTCCTTCGATGATAGTTCGAAGGATTGACCATGACGAAATTTACAAGAAAGTTGGGCCGGACTTTGCACTTCTAAAGTGTGATACCAATGCACCGTTTTGATGACGAAGTGGTTGACCTGCTGGAGCCGGAAGATTTACTGCGGCCGGCGGGCGAGCCTTTGAGAGTGTATGAGGAGCAGCGGCGGCAGGCGCGATGGGCGTTCAATGTCTGCTGCGTCTTCGCTGCCATTGGAGCAGCCCAGGTGGTTGCAGGAATCGCCGCGGTCTTTCATCCCCAAATCGCAGGCTGGGCGACAGGTGCCCTGTTGGGGGGAGGCGGGCTCTTCGGGATGCTGAGCCGGTGGGCGGGCCAAATCAGTGAGAACGCGAACCTCCGCATACAGCGGATTGCGGACGACGAAAAGGCGAATGAGCTGATCCGGGAGATCTCCAGCCCTGAGAACAGGGATGCCGCAATCCGGAAAACTTTGATAGTGATTGGCAAGAGGGGCTGAATACGCGCTTGATATACATATAGGATATGTATAATCGTGGTATTGGAGAGCAAGAGATGAGCGCTGCAGCTGCACCGGCTTTGGCTGGCAAGAGAGTAAACTTCGTATTTTCCGAGAGGGCCTATGCAGATCTGGCGGGAATCGCCGAATCCACGCATCGCTCCATGACGGAAGTTGTCCGTTTGGGCTTGGCTCTCGTCAAGATCGCACTGGAGGCTTCCCGGAACGGACACAAGCTGGTGGTGACCAATTCGGAAGGCTTGCCCATCAAGGAAATCGTACTTCCTGAGTAAATTTTACGCAATGCCTCGCTGCATGAGGACCGTATCGACCCAGCGGTCAAACTTGTAGCCCACCCGCTCCAGGGTGCCGACGTTCCGAAAGCCCAGCTTGGCGTGAAGTGCTACGGACGCGGCATTGCCGCTGTCCCCGATCACTGCAATCATCTGGCAAATTCCAAGAGCGGCACAGCGGGAGATGAGTTCTGAAAGCAACGCTGTGCCAATGCCTTGCCGCATGGCGTCAGGGGAAAGGTAGATGGAATTCTCCACGGTGAAGCGGTACGCCTGGCGCGGGCGGTAGGGGGCGGCATAGGCATAGCCAAGAACCCTGCCGTCTGATTCAGCGGCGAGATAGGGCAAGCCTGCACTTTGCACAGCCAGAAAGCGGGAGGTCATCTCTGCAAGATCTGGCACCGCAAGCTCAAAGGACGAACAACCGGTGCTGACGTGGTGGGCGTAGATAGCGGTGATTTCGGGTAAATCGCCCGCGTTGGCTGGACGGATCATCTGTAGAAAAGAATAAAGCCGGCACTCTCTCCGAAGAGGGGGTGCCGGCTTTTGTTTGCATTGCGAGGAAGTTCTAGAAGAAGAGCTTCATCGAAAGCTGGATCAGGCGGGGCGAACCGAAGGTCGTGATCTTGCCGAAGGTGCTGGCGGTGCCGAGTGCGGTGCCGGGGTTGCTCCAATTGGCGTGATTCATGATGTTGAAGAAGTCAGAACGGAAGTCCAGGCGATAGCGTTCGCGGAACTTGAACTGACGGCTCATCGACATGTCCCAGCTAATGGTACCGGGTCCGATGATGGAATCACGGCCCGTGTTGCCGAACGTACCCGCGGGCTGCAGAGCGAAGGCTGCCTGATTGAACCAGGAGGCCAGCGTATGCGGCAGGACGCCGGTGGTGAGAACGGTGTTCGGACGGTCGGCGCCAACGGAGGTCAGAGAAACGTTGCTGCCATCGGTGATGGTGAGCGGCTGACCAGCGTTAAGGCTGACAATGGGAGCGACCTGCCAACCCATAGTTGCGGTGTGCAGGAAGCCCTGGCCGAGACCGGGGCTGGCAAATACAGCCGAGGTGTTGAAGATCTGGCGGCGGTCATAGTTGCAGGGTCCCTTTTCCGCTCTCCGGTTGTTGGGGTCCTGATAGTTGTTGCCAGCGAGTTCGCCACCGAAGTCATAGGTGCTCATGCAGCGCGACCAGGTGTAGTTCATCAGCATCGTGAAGTTCTTCGCGAAACGGTGGTTCACCGAAGTGAGCAGGCCATTGTAGTTCGAGGTATTGCCATCATCCGTCTGCGCGATGGAAGCATACGCCGCACCCTGCGTCGCGTTGAGCGAAGTCAGATAACGGAGGCCGGTAACCGGGTTGACGGGGTTGATTTCCCGCGCACCGAGGATGTGGTTGGTGCGGTTGCCGAGATAGTTCACGGTAACCAGCCAATCCTTGGCAACCTGGCGCTGATAGCTCAAGTTCCACTGCATCATGTAAGTCGCTGCAACGTTGGACGGAATGGTGACGTACACACCGCTCGCGGGGAAAATCGCCGCACCGGGGAACGGGCTGCCACCGGTCGTTGTAGACCAGGGGTTGGAGAACGTCGACGTCGGATTCGTCAGAGCAACGGAGGAAGCGTAGGGCGGGTTGGTGGTCCAGCGTTCGGGGTAGAAGAGTTCCATGGAGTCATGGATCAGAGCAAACGAGGAACGGATGGTCTGTTTACCATCGCCAGAGGGATCCCAAACGAGGCCGATACGGGGAGAGAACGTCGCCCAATGCTTGTTGGCGAAGGTGTTCCCGTTCGGATTCAGGGTGTCTCCTGCAAAAAGAAGGCCGGCAGGAGCGTTGGGATAGCGGGGGTCGGTCGTCTTGGTGCCAGCGAGATAAGCGGGCAGCGAAAACTGGTTGCCACGGTTCTGCTTGTCATTGGCCGGAATTTCCGGTTCCCAGCGGAGGCCGAGGTTGAAGGTCAGGTGCTGAGTGGCGCGGAAGTTGTCCTGGAAGTAAACGGCGCCCACAGTCTGGCGCATGTAATCAGAAAGCGCATTGCCCTGGTTGAAAGACGCCATGTGACCGATCAGCAGGTCAGCGAGCGCATCGCCCGTGCTGTGGTTGGCCGCCGTGGTGCTGCCGGTAAAGGTGAACTGGCCGTTGGACTGCTGGTTGTTGGTGGAGTTGAACTGCTCCTTGCGGAAGTCAAAACCAAACGCGAGCTGATGCTTGCCAATGATCTTGGTGACATCGTCAGACAGCTGGTAGTTGTTTACGTTAAAGTAACCGGGGGCGCAGGTGCCGCAGGCGACGTTGAAGTAGCCGGTCACCGTGACCTGGATGTAATTCGGGATGTTCTGGAACATGTTGATGCCCAGATCCTTGGGTCCGAAGAGGTTGGGTGCAGAACCACGGTTATCGGCGCGGCGGTTGAACGTGAGGTGGAAGGAGTTCACCGTCGTGGAGTTCAGGATGTAGTTATCGCCGAAGGTTGCGGTTTGGGAGCGGTCACGGTTGCCGGGATTCGGGCCCGTGGTAAGAACGTTCTTGCCGTCATACACAGCCTGGGCTGTGTAGTCATACAGGTAATAGCGGCCGAACATGTTGTGCTTTTCGTTCAGCACATAATCCATGCGGGTGATGAACTGGTAATCCGGGTTGTTCGAGGACTGGCCGTAGAGGGTGAGACCGCAGGGGTCCGTGGAAACAGGAACATACGACAGGAGTTTCAGCGAGGCCGGGTCAAAGCGGCTTGACGGAATCTTGTTGCCGGCAAACGGAGTGTTGTTATTGTTCGGGTCTTTGATCTGCACGGTGGAAGAGCAACCGCTGAAATCGCCAGCGGCAGTGGCCGCCGTCAGGACGTGAGCCTGGGTGCCGGCAGGGTTGCTGCGCTGCACCGTCTGCTGATAACCGCCGAAGAAGAAGAGTTTGTCCTTAATGATGCGGCCGCCGGCCACGCCACCGAACTGGCTGCGCTTCAACGAGTCACGCAGAAGCGTACCCTTCTGGCGGGCATTCAGCGAGTAATTGCGGAGGAATTCAAAGACGTCGCCATGGAGCGCGTTCGTGCCGGACTTCGTGACGATGTTCACCACACCGCCCGGGTGCAGGCCATACTGTGCGGGAAGAGCACTGGTTTGGACGCTGAATTCCTGTACGGCATCCGGGAAGGGAATGGGCAGGTTGACGTTGCTGAAGGAGTCATTGTTATCGCCGCCGTCGAGCAGGTAGCTGACGCCGTTGGCCTGGCTGCCAGCCACGGAGAACGTGCCGGAGCCATTGGAGCCCTGAATATTTTTGCTGCCCGTGAGGTCGCCCGCGGGAGCCGTGCTGCCACCACCGGTAAGTGTAAGCAACTGGGTGAGATTACGGCCATTCAACGGAAGTTCAATAATACGCTGTTGATCGACAACCTGGGAAATAGCGTTTTCCTTGGTTTCCACCATGGCTGCGTTGGCGACAATTTCAACGCTTTCCGAGACGGAGCCAATTTGCATGACAACGTTAACTTCAACGGTATTTCCGACCTGAAGTACGATGCCGGTTTGGACGAATGACTTGAAGCCGGGAGCAGTTACTTCCAGCTTGTAAGGTCCGGTAGGCAGGTTGGCCAAGGCATAACGGCCTGTGGCATCTGTTGTGGTTGAGTGGGTTTGGCCCTTTTCTGTTTCGAGGGCTTTGACCTGCGCGCCGGAAACAACCTGGCCGCTGGGGTCGGTAACGTGTCCATCAATTTCAGCCACGGCAACTGCCTGAGCGAAGAGAGAAGGGACGGAAAATGCTGTTGCAAGCACTGCAAAAGCTGCGAATCTAAACTGCCGATGATCCACAGAGATCATGAAGACTCCTTGAAATACCCGTACGAAGGGGAAGCTGAACGCTCAACAAACAATATTTCATTTGGAAGTCAGTGTCAAAGCTAATTGGTTGAACGTTATGTTTAGTTAAACTAAATAAGAGAAACCAGGAGGGTAAACTTTGACGATACGCCAGATGGAATTGTTGGTGGATGTAATCGGCCAGGGGAGTGTAACAGAGGCCGCGAAACTGGGACACGTGACTCCAGGTGCCGTCACTTTGCAGTTGCAGAGTCTGGCAGCGGAACTGCGAACGGAGCTGTTCATACGCGCGGGCAAACATCTGCAACCCACCCCCGGAGCTCTCCGTCTGGCGGCGCATGCGCGCGAAGTCATCCGCAAAGTGCGGGAAATCGAGCGGGAGTTCCTCAATGACCCGCAGCATGACTCCCGACCTTTCCACTTCGCCACCGGTGCCACCACCCTGATCCACCGTCTCGGCCGGCCGCTGCGGATGCTGAAGAAAAAGTATCCGGAGACTGAAATCCAAGTGACCGTAGGCTCCACTGAAGAAATCGTTGCCGGCTTGCTCGCCCGGCAGTTTGATCTGGGCTTGATCTCCCTGCCTGTGGTCCAGCCGGAACTAAACGTCGTGCCGCTGTTTGAAGAGGAACTGTTGGTGCTGAAACCTTCCGCGTCGCGCGTTTCCGGCAGCAAAGTGGGGCAGGTTTCTCCAGAGGAACTCGTGGGTGTGCCGTTTCTGCTCTATCCGACAGGGAGTAACATGCGGGGGATTATTGACGACTTTTTCGCCCGTGCCGGAATCGCACCGCACGTGGTGATGGAAGCCGAGGATACCGAGGCGATCAAGAGCCTGGTGGAGTCGGGCTTCGGATACTCGATTCTGCCTGCTTTCGCACTTCGCGGCGGATCGAATCTTTACCAAACCTTGCGGGTGCGGAAGCACAAACTCGTCCGCCGCCAGGCTCTGGCAACGGTGAAGACGGAGTATCCCCGCGCGCTGACCGAATCCATCGCTGAGTTCCTGCGGTCTGCGCTGGCCACCACCATCACCAGCAAAGTCGATGAGTGAGGCAAAGCGTTACGCGTTCATCTGGAATGCGCGGGCAGGTCACGGAGAAGCACATGCCGCCATGGTGCGCGTCATGAACCGGCTGACCGCACTGGGCCATGACGTGAGAGCATTCCCTGCCCTGGCCTCTCCCGCCACCGTGGCGTTCACAGCCGCACGGAACGGCTACGGGATCGTTGTCGCCGTGGGTGGAGACGGTACGGTGAGCGGCTGCGCGTCCGCAGTTTGGCGGCACGGCGGGTCGGTTCTGGGCGTGCTGCCCGCCGGAACGCTGAACCATTTCGCAAAAGATCTTGGCCTGGGTGACGCCGCTGCCGCTGAAGAGGCGCTCGTTCGTGGCGCAACCAGAACCGTCGATCTTGCACTGGTGAATGACCACAGCTTCGTCAATAATGCCAGCATCGGGCTCTACCCGGTGATCGTGCGCAAGCGGGAATCGAGCCGCAGCCAGGGCATTCCCAAATGGACAGCTTTTATCCTGGCGGTCCTGCGTGTCCTCGTCCGGCTCCCGCTCCGCCGCCTGGAACTGCTGGCGGACGGCCAGAAAATCCAACACAGGACGCCATTTCTCTTTGTCGGAAATAATCGTTATGAGGTGGAAGGCGTGGAGATCGGCACAAGGCAAAGACTGGATGGCGGTGTTCTGGGAGTTTGTGCATCCGGCGCACCCGGGCGGCTGGCGTTGATCCGGCTGGCGGCACGCGCTGTATTGCGGAAGATCCACGAAGACCGGGATTTCCTGAATATTACCGTGCGGGAACTGCTGGTCAGAAGCCGGCACAAGACACTGCAGATTTCGCTCGATGGAGAACTGCGGCGACTTCACACTCCCCTGCGTTTTGAAACCAGACCCGGCGCATTGCGGGTGATTGTCCCGGAGCGCAAAGCATGAGGACCATCGTTCACCTTTCCGATCTCCACTTTGGGCGGATTGACGAAGCGACTTTGGCACCGCTGTGTGACACCGTTTGGTCGCAGAAGCCGGATGTCGTGGCAATTTCGGGAGATCTCACACAGCGGGCCAAGCCCGAAGAATTCACGCTAGCCCGCTACTTCCTGGATGCACTGCCTGAGCCGGTGCTGGTCGTGCCTGGAAACCATGATGTCCCGGTTTGGGGGCGCTTCCGGGAACCGCCGATGCAGCGCTATGAGACGCACATTACGAAAGACCTGGAACCGCTGATTGAAGACGGCGAGATGTGCGTCGCGGGCTTGAATACCGCGCGGGCCTTTGCCTTTCAGGGCGGCCGCCTGAGCCATGAACAGATCGCGCTGGTGAAGCGCCGCTTTGGTGCCGCGGGTCCGGGAACTTGCAAGGTCCTGGTAGCGCATCATCCGCTCGACGTTCCTGGGACATGGGTGAACGTCAGATCGGCACGGCGCTCCAAGAAGGCGTTTGCGGAGTGGACGGAATGCGGGGTGGACTTGATTCTCGGCGGCCACGAACACCGCTCCCATGCCACCGATAAGCCGGAACTTCTGCGCCACGGAAAACATCAGGCACTTATGGTGCAGGCGGGTACGGCAACTTCGACACGGCGGCGCGGAGAACCAAATTCCTTCAACACCATCCAAGTAAGTGAACGGAGTATCGAAGTCATCCGGCTGGATTGGAATGGCAAGGGTTTCCGCGAAGCCTGGCGGGGCAGATTTGACCGTACATAGAGGAGACGGGATGCGCGTGATCTTATTCGGAGCGTCAGGAATGGTGGGCCAGGGCGTGCTGCGGGAGTGCCTGCTGGATGCAGAGGTGACGCAGGTTCTGTCGATCGTCCGCGCGGCGACGGGTGTAACTCACGGGAAACTGCGGGAGATCGTCCTTCGGGATCTTTTCGATTACTCCAGTCTCGACCTTTCGGGACTGGATGCCTGCTTCTTCTGTCTCGGAGTAAGTTCGGCCGGAATGAGCGGGGCGGACTATACGCATCTGACTTATGACCTCACGCTGGCAGCGGCGGAAGCTTTGGCGAGGGTCAATCCCGGGATGGTGTTCGTCTATGTATCAGGTGCCGGCACAGACAGTTCCGAACAGGGCAAGGTGTTTTGGGCGAGGGTGAAGGGCCGGACGGAGAATGCGGTAATGCGGCTGTTCCCCGGAGGCTATGCTTTCCGGCCCGCTGCGATCCAGCCGATGCACGGGGCGGTATCGAAGACGAAGGCCTACAAGATCACTTATGACTTACTGGGCTGGAGCCTGCCCCTGCTGCGCAAAATGCTGCCCCAATACATATCTTCGACGGAAGAAATGGGGCGGGCGATGTTGCGGGTGGCAAAACGGGGCTGGGATAGCAGGATACTGGAGAACCGGGATATTGTGAGGGCGGGAAGAGAGTAATGAGCAGTCGTGTCCGTTCGGTCGAGCTGATCTGGTCAAGTGGTGTCCACGCTCGTGCCCTGGATACTTTCGGTGACGAGGCAAAAGCGATTCACGTTTGAGGGAAAAACTCCCTTGGAATTGCTGGAGAGCGAACCGGTTGCGGTGGATGTGCAACTCACTAGGATTGACCACGGGATTTTCACCTGATTGTTTACCGCTTGACCCGGCGCGGTTATACCGCTTTGGATGGCGCGGGCGCCCCGTGAGTGGAACTATGTACTGTATCCAGGGGCCCCTTGGTTCCAGCCGGAGATTGAATTCAATTTGTCCATACCCGGACGGTATAGCTAGCTAGCCGGCAAAGGCCGGGGCGGCCTCATCACAAACAAGCATTCGCTGCGGCCCCAGGTCCGTTTTGCCGGCGAACACTTAAGAGAGTGGAGTGCTTCACACAGAATGGTGTTTATTCCAAAGTCTGGAATTAACAGTCAGAATCAGTTGTGATGTTGGACACGCGGCTGCTAGCCTCGTTTCGGCGGGGAAGTAGATGAGTACACCGCCAGTTTCGGGAAGTTGTCTTTGACTGGGCACGCGCGCCAGCATGGCGCACGAACATCGAGCGATAGGTACAGATGGACGCAGGAACGTGAAAGTATTCCAGGGTGTCCCATTGCCGGCCTGAATCATCCACTAAAGTTGTGAACCAGACCACTAGGAAGGAGTTTGCCCGTACTCAAAATACTTCTTCAAGGCCAGCATCCGGCTCTCCAGCACAAACAAGGTGATTTCCGAAAGGCCATAGGTGATTGCGGCGAGGGCTGCTGTGTAGGCGATGCCCGGGAAGGGTGAAAACTGCGGCAGCCAGTTGCCGGCAGCGGGATGGAAGTGCAACTTGCGGAGCCAGGTGTCGAGGGGGTAGTGCAGCAGATAGATCGCATAGCTGCGGCGGCCGAAGGCAGTGAGAATGCCGTTGCTGAAGACCGTTCTGCTGGACATACGGGTGAGGGCAATGACCGCTGCCCCCGCGAGAGCGATCAGGGCGTAGGAAACCGTTTGCAATCCATGCCAGTGCTGCCAGTCGAAGCCGGCACCGATCTGTGGAACCGCGAGCAGCACGCACGCAGAGCCCAGGAGCAAGCGCCAGCGTCCGCGGGACCAGTGCACTTGTTCGTGGTCCATGGTGGCCAGCAGTGCGCCGAAGAGAAGGCCATCCCAGTGGAACAGGTTGTAGACAGCGGTGGACGATGCCGTTGAGATTAGGCGCAGGGTGATCACCGCCAGTGCCGTTGCCGAAATGAAGGCAATCGTTCGACGCGGGGGCACGACGAAGATCAGGAACGGCCAGACGACGTAGAACTGCTCCTCGACAGAGAGGCTCCACAAATGGGAGGCAAAACGGCTCGGCCAGCCATGCAGAGCGTTGTGGACATTGCTGAGGTAGAGAAAGTCGTACGGCGTGTCTACAGGCCAGTGTGTGCTGCCGCTGTAGTGCTTGGCCAGCAGCAGAATGCCCGGCAGCAGGCAGAAATAAAGCGGGAAGATGCGCAGAATCCGACGCGCGTAGAAAGACCGGAAGTAGTTGGGTTTCTTTCGGTTTCGCAGCAGGATGCCCGTAATCAGAAAGCCGGAGAGGACGAAGAAGAAGTCCACGCCAAACCAGAGGGTGCCGGCGAGATTGAAGACGGCGGAGTCCAGCGCGCTGCGTGCGGGAATCTCCTGCAGGGCGTGGTGGCAGAGCACGAGAAGTACGGCAAGTCCGCGGATGCCGTCGAGGCGGTGGTCGTGCTTCATGGCGTTCCTTCATAATAGGAGGAATGTCTTCACCGGTAATGGAATTGGCTCCTCCCGAACTGATTGCGAAGTATCAGCCCGTGATCGGGCTCGAAGTGCACGTGCAGTTGGCGACGCGCACCAAGATCTTCTGCAGTTGCGAAATGGCGTTTGGCGCACCGCCGAACACGAACGTGTGCCCTGTCTGCCTGGCACTGCCCGGAGCACTGCCTGTGCTGAGCATGGATGCGGTGGAACTCGCGGTGAAGGCCTCGCTGGCGCTGCATTGCCGGGTGAATCCCGTCTCCCGCTTCGCGCGCAAGAATTACTTCTATCCCGATTCGCCCAAGGGCTACCAGATCTCGCAGTACGATGAGCCGCTGGCGGAACATGGCTACGTGGACATCACAGTGGACGGCGTGAAGAAGCGCATCGGCGTGACCCGTGTCCACATGGAAGATGACGCTGGCAAGAGCGTTCACGATGGTTTCCGGGATTCTGACCGGAACACCTACGTCGACCTGAACCGCTGCGGCGCACCGCTGATCGAAATCGTCAGCGAGCCGGACATGCGTTCTTCCGATGAAGCGTATGCGTATCTGACAGAACTCAAACAGGCCCTGCAGTTTGTGGAAGTCTCCACCTGCGACATGGAGAAGGGCCATCTGCGCTGCGACGCGAACGTGTCTGTGATGTTGAAGGGTGCAGAGAAATTCGGCACACGCGCGGAAGTGAAGAACTTGAATTCGTTCCGTTTCCTTAAGCTGGCGATTGACTATGAGATCGCGCGCCAGGTGGCGCTGGTGGAGAGCGGCGGCCGGATGGTGCAGGAAACGCGGCTGTTCAATGCGGATTCCGGCGAAACCGTGAGCATGCGCAGCAAGGAAGACGCACATGACTACCGATACTTCCCCGAGCCGGATCTGGTGCCGTTACGCGTCAGCGATGAGTGGAAAGCACGTTTGGCCGCCAGTATGCCGGAGCTTCCGGCCGATAAACGGCAGCGCTTCGTCACGGAGTATGGACTGCGCGAGTACGATGCCCAGGTTCTGACTCTGACGCGTCCGATGAGTGAGTTTTACGAGGAAGTGGCATCGGTTTCCGGCGATCCGAAGACAGCGGCGAACTGGCTGATGGGGGATCTGGCGGGGCTTTTGAAGGCCGCCGGCAAAGAGATCGAAGAGTCGCCCGTGTCTGCAAAGCACCTGGGGGAACTGGTGGCGATGGTCTCGAAGGGCGAACTGACGGGCAAGTCCGCAAAGGATGTGCTGCCGAAGATGTTCGAAACGGGTGAGGCGCCGGGTCCGATTGTGGATCGCGAAGGGCTCAAGACCATGAGCGATATGGGTGCGGTCGAAAAAATAATCGACGATGTCATCGCAGCGAATCCAAAGCAGGTAGAGCAGTACAAGAGCGGCAAGACCGCTGTGATGGGATTCCTCGTTGGCCAGGTGATGAAGGCGTCGCGCGGGCAGGCTGCTGCCAACGTGGTCAATGACATGCTGAAGACAAAACTGGGTTAGGAGAGTAAATATGCTTGCAGTTGGAGATATCGCACCGGTATTTAAAGTACTTACGGATGCGGGGGAAGAGTTCGACCTTGCCGCCCACAAAGGGGAACGGATTGTGTTGTATTTCTATCCCCGGGCGGATACGCCGGGCTGCACCATTGAAGCCTGTGAGTTCCGTGACACGATCACGAAGTATCAGGAAAAGGGTGTCACGGTGATTGGGGTCTCACCGGATACGACCAAGGCTCAGGCGAAATTCAAGGAGAAGTTCGATCTCAACTTCCCTTTGCTGGCCGATGCCGAGAAGGAAATTGCGGTGCTGTATGGCGTTCTGAAGGAAAAGAACATGTATGGCAAGAAGGTAATGGGCGTGGAGCGGACAACCTTTGTCATCGGACCCGACGGAAAGATCGAGAAGATTCTCGCCAAGGTGAAGGCCGAAGGCCACGCTGCGGCGCTGTTGGCAGAACTGTAACCAGACTGCGGCAGGTACAGTACTTAGCCGTACCCTGAAAGCATTACTCTCCGGCAGATTCCTGCTAGTCTTAGCTTCGTAGGGTCACACTACGGCAAGGCCAATTAGCAGTACAACTATTAGGCGCGGTGCCAATTGGCTTCCGCGCCGTTCTTTTTTAGGCGCCGAGTACTTTCTTCGCGTGGCTGAGGCTTGCTTCTAAATCCTCGCGTTCCCGTTGCGCCGCGCCACCCTTTTCCACCGGCGGTACGGTAAATGGCTGCCCTGTTTCTGCCAGGTTGGCGAATTGCTGGAAGCGCCAGGCGGGAATGTCCTTGTAGTTATCCCAGAACGCCGCATTGCGATAGTTAAAGGGCCTCGCACCAGTGACGATGCACTCCATCGAAAGCGCCTTGCCGGGGCAACGTTCTGCGTACTTTTTCACATAACTATCGATATCCACATTGCCATCCCCCATGCGGACCCAGCTTACGGCTGCGCCTTCGGGAGTCTTCCAGACGCGGCTATCCCGTATGTGACTGGTTAGTACATAAGGCGCAAGTTCGTCGAGCGTGGCATGCGGGTTTTCGAGGGTCCAGCAAGGGTTGCCGGAATCGAGGCAGGCCCCGACAAAATCCTTGCCCGCGGCCTCAATCAATTGCTTCAACTCCCAGCCCTGCATATCTCCGGCGTGATTCTCAATGGCGATGTGCAACCCGGCATCCTGCACCTTGCTCTTGACGTTGCGAAGCACCTTCGCCGTGTTCTCAATATGCGTGAAGATCGACGCACTCTTCCGGTCATCCATGCTGCCGAGAACGCAGCGGACGATCTTCGAACCAACCAGCTTCGCGGCATCAATCATCCGCGACAGTTGCTCTTCGGCAGTTCCCTGCTTGGGGTCGAAGAGAACCGAAGTGGGGCAGATGGACCGCATCCCGAGTTCGAGTTCGATATGCAGGCGCGCCGCGTAGTCTTTCACCTTGCGCAGATTCTCCGGCTCCACATTGCCGATGAAGCGGATTTCAGAGAAGTGGACCACGCTGACCCTCTGCTGTGCGGCATAGTCGAGAAACTGGAAGGGTGTCCAGCCCGAAGAACGGATACTGAAGAGGTCAATGCCGAGTTTCACGCTGGCCGGTGCGGCTTGCGCCACAACGGGCAGAGCGGCGGCGGAGAGCAGGAAGTTTCTACGGGTGGACGCGGGAATCGCCATGGCTTTAAAGATAAACTGACAAGCGATGCAAACCAAACTGATTCTTCTGGCTGCCCTTGGCCTGCCTGCCCTGTTCGCCCAAACGCTTGCTCCGCAGGATGCCGGCAAAACCTTCACGGCCCAGTTGCGCGGCCCGGAGAGTGAAGTCACCTCTCTGGTGGAGGCTATGCCGGAAGAACTCTTCAACTTCGCGCCAAAGGGAAAGCCGGCTTTTGAGGGCGTTCGCACTTTCGCGCAACAGGCGAAACACATTGCCTATGTGAACTACATGGTGGCCGCGGCGTTGCTTGGCGAAAAGAACCCGTCCACCAGTGACGACAAGGAGAATGGGCCGGTGGAGGTGAAAACCAAGGCGCAGATTGTGGATTATGTGAAGGCTTCTTTCGCTTACTCCGCAAAGGCCATGGCATCACTGACGAATGAGAATTTGATGGGGCTGGTGAAGGATGCGTTTGACCAGAAACGGATGACTCCCCGCGTCTCTTTGGCAAGCATCATTCTCTGGCACTCCTTCGACCATTACGGCCAGATGGTGGTCTATGCCCGCATGAACAACATTGTGCCGCCCGCAAGCCGGTAAGCATCCATGCGACTCATCATTCTTTGCTTCCTCGCGGCGGTTGGCTTCGCTTCCGCACAGAATGCCCCGCGGGCAACCATATCCGCGGGCCACTACGGAACGTTGACGACTGATCATCCCGTATACCGCCCTCTGGACAAGGTGACGGTGAATATCGGTGGCAGAGCCGCCAAAGACACGACCGCGAAGATCCGGGTTGCGGACCCGAACCAGAAGACTTACTTCGAAGGGGACCTCCGCCTGAACAACAATCAGGGCAGCATCACGTTTCCTGCCACTGGAGCGCTGGGCGTCCACTATATCTACCTGTGGTGGCCGGGCGAGAAGAAGTACAGCAGGTATGTGAACTTCCGTTTGGATGCTGAGACGGGGATTGAATCGGGCGACAGGGATTTCGACCGTATTTTCCCGTTCACGCGCGATGCCATGCAGTTGGGGCGGCGCGATTACCAGACACCGCGCGGCAGGTTCGTGGGATATATCTCCGCCGATACAAATCACTTCGACGGCATCTGGCTGCGGGATTGGATCTATTCCCTGCCCGGCTACCGCCACTGGGAGCGTGAAATGCTGTGCGGGTTGGATCGCTTCCTGGAAGTGCAGGGCGCGAACGGCATGGTGCCGGATGGCATTGAACGCAATGGCAAGACCTGGCGCGTAGGGCTGGAGTCCGATGTGGAATACATCATGACGCTCGGCGTTTGGCGCAGTTGGCAGGCCACCGGTGATGATGCCTGGCTGAAGAAGGCATTGCCCAAGCTGGAACAGGCACTGGCTTACATCCAGAGCGACCCGAAACACTGGGACCCGGCGAGCAAGCTGATCAAGCGCCAACACAGCTGTGACACGTGGGATTACGATATCGACGGCGCGACGGATCAGGGTGCGGGGCGGCATGTGCTTGCCACCTGTGACCAAAGCGGCTACTACCAGGCCTTCGATGCGATGAGCCAGATGTACAAGAGCCTTGGCGACCAGGCGGCTGCGGAGAAATGGGCGAAAGAAGCAGCCGGCTACCGTGAGCGCGCGGTGAAGATTCTTTGGGACGGCACGAAGTTCCAGCACCATGTCCACATCGACAAGATCAGCCACGGTGATTTCGATGAGACCAAACAGCTCGCCATGGGGAACACGTGGGCGGTCACCCGCGGCATGAGCGACCGTGCCCAGGCCATGAGTGTGGTGGATGAATACCGGAGACGGCAGAAGGAGACGGGTGATGCGTATCCCTGGTGGAGCCTGCAACCTGGCTATCCTGACCGGCTTGGTTACTGGAAGGATGCGTTCCGCTTGCAGGGCGGCTATGCGAATGGCGGCTTGATGCCCTGGGTGGGCGGGGAGTTGGCCCGGGCAGCACTGCAGAATGGCCGTGAAGAGTATGGCGTGGAACTGATCCGGCAATATGCGGATCACCTGCGCCGAACCGGCGGCGCACAGGTCTGGTATTTTCCCGACGGTACGCCAGGGTTCAGGACCACCAACGAAGTGAACTACGCCGGCTGGGGCATGGCGCAATGGGTGGAAGCTCTGCTGGAGGGCTTGGGCGGAGTGAAAGATCTCTCGGCAGTCTTGCGGCAGGCGGAAATCTCTCCGCGCTGGGCAGCGACGCCTTTGCGGCAGGCGCGGGTGACCTATCGCTATGCCGCTTCTGACGGTTACTTCAGCTATGAGTGGCGGCGGACAGCGCAGGGCATCGAAATGGATTATTCCGGTGCCGGGGAGAAAGCCACCATGCGAATACTGCTGCCCCCGGGAGCCACGGTGCGCGCCGTAACGCTGGACGGGAAGACCGTGCCGCATGTGATGGATGCCGCCGGTCCGTCCCGTTACGTGGTGGTGGAAGCGCCCGGAGCGCGCGGGCGGCTGGTCGTCAGTCTTTAGGGGTGCTGGCGGTCCCGGTGCCGTTCTTCTTGCAGATGGGACAGGCGTGCAGCTTCTTGAGCTTGGCTTCGTCTCGGGTGATGCCCTGCGAACCGGCAGGAATCTTAGGGCAGCCGGCAACGTGATAGAGCTTGCCGTCTGGATAGACGAGCTTCGCCTCCTTGATTTGTGCCACTTTGGGGGGCTTGGATGTCTTTTGGGCCGACGCAGGCAGGATGAGCAGCGAAGCAGTCAGGCAACAGAGCAGGATTCTCATCGCTCCATTGTGCACTTGTGCGCGACAAGACCGCCACATGCGCTGCCTGAGATACCCGCTGCCGCGCAGGGTTTGCGACAATCAACGTTGTGATCCAGTTCCGCCGGTTAGCTTCCGTGCTGCTGGGCCTCTGGCTCGGCGCAGGTATCGTGACGGATGTCACGGTGACCACCAACTTTTCTACTGTCGACCGCTTCCTGCAGTCACCCGGGAGTATTGCGACCTCGATTGAGCTCAACAAGATCGGGCGTGACAGACTGCGCGAGATTCTGCGCAGGAATGCGGGCGAAGAGAATAATTACATCTTTGAGAATTTCGAACTGGCCGAGCTCGGGCTGGGTGCAGTGCTGTTCTTCGTGCTGCTGTTTGGAGACCGGCCGCAGATCAGCATGCTGGCCTTCACGGCTGTCATGGAAGTGATTGTCGGTGTACAGCACTTCTTCCTCTCGCCGCAGATTACAGCGTTGGGGCGGCAGATTGTGGGCCTGGCGAAGTCAACCCCGGAATACCAGCGGTTCTGGATGTTTCACGGGATTTACTCCGGGAGTGAAATCCTGAAGCTGGTGATCGGGTTTGCGTTCTTCCTCCGTCTGGTCATTCGCCAGAAGCCCGATCCAAATCAATTCGCGAAGGAATACGCCGCAACCCAGGCTGCAGCAGTCGGAAAGGGAGCTTAGTGGCCGCCCAGAAAATGTGTCCCAACTGCCGCGCTTTCATTGGCAGGATGGACCGTACTTGCCCCTATTGCGGGGAGCGTCTGGGCGGAAGTGTGGCACGCCAGAACACCGAAGGCGAACTGGTGGGTGGCATCATTCCGCAAGCGCACTTCACCACCATCCTGATTTTGATGGTGAATGTGGGTCTCTACATTGCCACGCAGATGTTCGTGAAGTATTTAGGACCCGGCGGGGCTCTGGCTGCATTCGGTGGCAAGTTCGACGTGATGAACCGGCATGAATACTGGCGTTTTGTCTGTGCCGGTTTCCTGCACGCGGACTTCCTGCACATCGCGTTGAACAGCTGGGCTTTATATGACCTGGGCGCGCAGACAGAGAATGTCTTCGGCACCGCGCGTTTCCTGTGTATCTATTTCGTGGCCACTGTGGGCGGCTTTTACTTGAGCAATGCGATGCATCCGGGCATCCTGTCCATCGGATCATCGGCGGGGATCATGGGCTTGATCGGGGCAATGATTGCTTTCGGGGTGCAGAACAGGACCACTGTGGGCAAGGCGATCCGGAGCTTCTATATCCGCTGGGCCATCTATGGTCTGGCGATGGGATTGTTCCTGAGCGTCACGGACAACTGGGCGCACATTGGCGGCCTGGTGGGGGGCTTTGGTCTGGCCTATATCGCTGGAACACCCGTGCGTTCGTCCCGTTCGAGCGATTCCGTCTGGCAGGTTTTAGCATTTGCGTGCCTCGCATTGACTGCTTACAGCTTTTTTTTGATGTATCAGCACTTTCCGGCCGCAAACGAGTTAAGATAACGCCATGCGTATTCTCGCCCTCGCTTTAGCACTTTGCATGGCCGTTCCGACGTTTGCGGCCACTCCCGTGAAACGGAAAAACCCGAAATTCGCGGCAGCCTCAAAATCGTCCAAGACCCGCGCCAAGTCGCTTGCTGCCAAGGGCAAGAAGAAGAAGAAAAAGGGTGGCACCAAGAGCGGTAAAGCCTAGTTCGCCGGCAAAGGCCGGGGCGGCCTCATGACATACAAGCATTCGCCGCCGCCCCGGGGTCCGTTTTGCCGGCAAATACTTAGGAGATTCAGTAGAGGTTTCGAACCGGGTGCGTGAGATACTGAAAGTTCTCCCGGATCGCCCCGTATGCTCGAAACCTCTCCCTTCGAAATCGTCAGTGCGCACAGCCCAGATTCTGACGACGCCTTCATGTTTTACGGGCTTGCCACAAAAAAAGTCCGCTCCCCGAAACTCAGCTTCAAACACGTCCTCTCCGACATCGAAACCCTCAACAAGAAGGCCCGTGAAGGTTTCTACCACCTGAGTGCAATTTCCTATCACGCCTATCCCTCCGTTGCGGACAAGTATGTCCTGATGAATAGCGGCTCAAGCGTTGGGGATGGGTACGGTCCGATGCTGGTTTCCGCACATCCCATGGAGCCTGAGGAAGTCAAAGGCAAACGGATCGCAATCCCTGGACTCATGACAACCGCCTATCTCTCCTTGCGGATTTTTGAGCCGGATTTTGAAGCGGTCGTGGTTCCGTTCGATAAAATCCTGGAAACCGTGCAGAGCGGACTTGCCGATGTCGGGCTGATTATTCACGAAGCCCAACTCACCTACAACAAAGTTGGCTTTCATAAGATCCTGGACATGGGCAAATGGTGGAAAGAGACCTATGCACTGCCCCTGCCATTGGGCGGCAATGCACTATTGCGCTCGCTGCCTGATGATGTGAAAACCGAATGCTGCCGCATGATGCGGGACAGTATTCAATACGCTCTGGACAATCATGCGGAAGCGCTTGAATACGCCCTGCAGTTCGCCCGCGACATGGAGCCCCGGCTGGCTGAGAAGTTTGTTGGGATGTACGTGAATCACTACACTGTGGATGCCGGTGAACTGATCCCGAAAGCGGTGCAGTTGCTCCTGGATAAGGGTTTTGAGGCTGGGGTAATCCCGCACCGGACCGAAGTAGAGTTTGTAGGGTAGAGCTTCGAACGTGCCGCCGGACGGATACATTCCGTCCGGCGACTTCAAAATCTTTTGAACGGGACTTAGGCGCGCTTATTGCGGCGGAGCTTCCAACCCAGCAGGGCGACGGGAATCAGTCCGAGTAGACCGGAGGCAGGTTCGGGAGTCGGTGTAATCACTGCGTTCACCTGAGGAAGGCCGCTTTGGTCTGCGAAGAAGGCGAAGTGCGAAACCTGATCTTGCGTGCCTCCAGCGGAAGTTTGGGAGTAGAAGGTGTTGCCGGAAGTCACATTCGACACAACCAATCCAAATTGACCAGCAGGGTCAAAGGTTGTCGTCACCAGCGGCTTATCAACTGAGTTGAGCCAGTACACGGTAGACGGATCTGACAGGTTATACCACCCCACCAGACTGTTGTCGTCAGAGATCTTCAGCGTGATGGAAGCTCCAACATCGCCTGAGGAGGAGAAGGTCACATTGTTGACTGATCCGAAAGGGCTGTTGGGGTCTGAGGTCAAATATTCGGCAGTTGGATCGAGGCCGACACCTGCGTTGCAGTTACCACCGCCGTAGATGCACCAGCCGATGCCTTCTTTGGCTCCGTCCGAAGAAGTATTGTTCCAAAAAGGAGTTCCCTGCAATCCCGCATTTGCGGCGTTATACGGGTCGGGGTTGAGCGAAGGCTTGAACTCCCAGAAACCGAATGCGCTTAACTGGAGCGTGTTGCTCGTCAGAGAGAAAACCAAATCGTTGTAGTCATAGTCAACTGCCGGGCCAGCGGTGTCCTTATACCCGACAAAGACAGTTCCGGCCTGCGACACACTCGCGAGACCCAGAAAACAAACCGCAATTGCTACAACGTTTTTCATTTGCTTCTTTGATCACAACGTTAGCAATTTGCTGCATCCAAAAGTACTGGAAAAGTTCTAGTACTGTCTTGCGGGCTTGGAGCTGCTGGATCAAAGAGGCGATAATCAGGTATGCGTTTCGTCGTCGCCGGTATTCTTTTCGCCCAGATTCTCTTTTCCCAAACCTTGAAAGACGTAAAGAACGCGGCTAGGCAGGGCTCCCAGGGCATCCCGGTCCTCACCTCCGCGCTGCAAAGCCAGGACCTCGCGGTGAGAGTGGAAGCTGTGCGGCAGTTGACCCTGCTCGGGGGCAAGGACTCGATTGCGCCGCTGATTCAAGCGACCAGGGATTCTGACGCCGAAGTGCAGATCCGGGCGACCGACGGTTTGGTGAATTTTTACCTGCCCGGGTATGTGAAGACAGGGATTGGTTCGACACTTCACCGCGTGGGAAGCAGCATCAAAGGCAAGTTCACGGAGAATGAGCAAATCATAGACAGCTTCGTTATGGTCCGACCGGACGTCATTACCGCACTGGGCCAATTGGCACGGGGAGGCGCTGGCATGGATTCCCGTGCCAATGCATGCCGGGCAGTGGGTATCCTGCGGGGCCAGGCCGCGGTGCCGGACGTGATTGATGCGCTGAAGTCCAAAGACAATGACGTCATGTTTGAAGCGCTGATCGCGCTCCAGAAGATTCGTGACCCGCAGGCGGGCCCTAAAGTCGTTTACCTGCTGCGGGACCTGGATGACCGCGTACAGGCGGCAGCGCTCGAAACGGCGGGCCTGTTGCGCGCGAAAGATGCCCTGCCGACCTTGCGCGGTATTGTGCAGAGCCCCAGAAATGCCAAGTCGGAGCGCGCAGCTCTGGCGTCCATCGCCTTTATGCCGGAAGAAGTAGACCGCTCGCTGCTCTCACGCTATCTGGGAGCCAAAGAAGAAAAGCTTCGCGCGATCGCGGCAGAGGGTTTGGGCCGCGTGGCGAACCGGGGCGATGAACCGGCACTCGAAAAGTTCTGGCAGGAAGAGACAAAGATGGCCCCGCGCCTGGCCGCTGCCTTCGCACTGGTAATGGAGGGCAAACTGCAGATGGGGGAAGCCAATCCGCTGCAATACCTGGTGAACACGCTGAACTCCGCCACTTTCCGCAATATCGCGCAGGCCTATCTGGAAGAAGCCGCCAGGAAGCAGGAAGTTCGCGCCGCACTCTACATGCCTCTGGAGCAGGGCACGCGTGATGAGAAGATCCAGTTGTCGAAAGTACTGGCCGCCAGCGGAGATGCAGCAAGCGTTCCCTATCTGGACAAGATGAGCCGGGATAATGACAAGGATGTCGCCGCCGAAGGCCTTCGTGCACTTCGCTCATTGAAAGCAAGGCTTGGAGTATAGACGCTGCTATTTTGGTGGAATGCAAAAAGCGCAGTTCTGTGCCGTCATCCTTTCGGCACTCCCTTTCTATCTCATTGCTGCAGCCGCTCCTGAGAAAGCGTCCAAAGTCATTACGCCCGCCGGAATACTGTCTCACATCCGTATCCTGGCATCTGATGAATTTGGTGGACGTGGCCCCGGATCACCCGGCGAAGAGAAGACCGTCGCCTATCTCATCGACCAATGTAAGAAGTTGGGCCTGAAACCTGGCAACCCGGACGGCACTTATGTCCAGAAGGTCACGCTCTGGGGGATCCGGTCACAGGGCGAAGTAAGTATGACCGTGGATGGAAAAGCATGGCCACTTACTCCGCGGCAGGACTATCTTGCCTCTTCACAAATGCCCAAGCCGGAGATCGACATCAAGAATTCGCCGGTTGTGTTTGCGGGCTATGGAGTCGTGGCACCGGAGTTCCACTGGGACGATTACAAAGGGCTGGACGTCAAGGGCAAGACTGTAGTCCTGCTGGGCGGCGATCCGCCCGTGCCGGACCCCAAAGATCCTGCGAAGCTGGACCCGAAGATGTTTCTCGGCGATGCACTCTCGTACTATGGCCGCCCCGCGACCAAGTACGAAACAGCTTACGCGCACGGAGCGGTTGCGGTGATGATCCTCTTCACCCCGCGCAACGGCACGAACAATGTGGCGCGCCTGGCACAGAATGCTCCACGCGAAGTCATGGTGCTGCGGGACAAAACCGCCACGGAACGCATCGGCGCGCAGGTACAGCTTGGCATGGAGAAAGCGCGGGAACTCTTTGCTGCCAGCGGACTGGATCTGGACGCGGTCAAAGCCGCCGCCGTCAAACCGGGCTTCAAAGGCATGGCTCTGAAAGCAACCGCAACGATGCATCTGGCGAATACACTGCGGGAAGTCGATTCTGACAATGTAATCGCCAAACTGGAAGGCAGTGACGCGAAACTCAAGAATGAGTACGTGATCTATTCGGGCCACTGGGATCATCTGGGCACCGATGGCGACCGGATCTATCATGGTGCGAGTGATAACGCAGCAGGCACAGCCGGCGTGCTGGAACTGGCACATGCATTTACCTCGTTATCGCCCGCTCCAAAGCGCAGTGTCCTGTTTCTCTTCCCCACTGCTGAGGAGAAAGGTTTGCTCGGCGCGAAGTATTACGTGCAGCATCCGCTCTATCCTTTGAAGGATACGCTGGCGAATATTAATCTCGATTACTTCAGTAACTGGGGATGGGGCCGGACAAAGGATATCAGTATTGTCGGGCTGGGTAATTCGACACTCGATGACTTAACCATTGCCGCAGCAAAACGGCAAGGCCGCGTAGTCACCGGAGATACCGACCCGGCGGAAGGCTTTTACTTCCGTTCTGACCACCTGGAGTTCGCCAAAGGTGGTGTTCCCTCCCTCGAAACCAGTCCCGGCATCGAACATATCGGCAAGCCCGCGGGTTATGGCGTGCAAAAGCGTGATGAGTACATCCGGAATGACTATCACAAGACCACCGATGAGCCGAAGGCGGATTGGGATCTCACTGGTGCTGTAGAGGACTTGCAGGTGATCTTCGATGTTGGCTACAACGTCGCGCAAGGAAACACGCGGCCCAGGTTCAAGCCGGATGCCCCCTATCAGTTTGGACCCAAGAAGTAACGCTACTTACAGGAAGAACCGTCAGCAGTAATCGCAATCGTCGCGGCGTTGGCCGGTTGGCCACCCGCGACGATTTGTACCGGCACCTGACAACCGCTTGTGACGCCCGCGGGCACCGTGAAATAGATCACGTCCACACCCGCTGCCTCAGACTGCCGTCCCGCGTAGAGCCGCTGCGCTGGAAGGCCACCGACCAGGATACTCACGGGGACATTCACCATATCGGCTGCATTGGTGCCGGGCGCAACATCATCAGGTCCACCGAG
The DNA here is from genome assembly GCA_903923395.1 of uncultured Acidobacteriia bacterium. Taxonomy (GTDB): domain Bacteria; phylum Acidobacteriota; class Terriglobia; order Bryobacterales; family Bryobacteraceae; genus BOG-234. Next base: position 59,267 of record CAIXXM010000067.1, on the reverse strand, counting down.
CGCCCCCATGCCGGTCGCCCAAAGTAACATAATCTGCCCTGGCTTTGCCGGCGTGGCGGGGCCATTCAGCGGGTAATCCGTGGGGCTGTTCACATTTTGCGCAATCGCGGAGTTTAGGTACGAAAACAACCCCACCTGCGTTGCCGTCACATTGAACGGTACCGGAGCACTTGTTACTCCTCCAGCAATCACGGTCAGCCTGGCGATTCCCAATGGAACCGTGGAAGGAAGAATCGCATTGATCTGTGTCTTCGAGACATAGACAAGATAGGCTGCAAACGTCTGTCCGCCGGACGTGATTACGACCCGCGTGTTTGCCAGTGTAGTTGGAATCGGTAAAGCAGCTACCTTCAAACCGGAGACCGGACCCAGGCTATCTCCGAAGATCGCGAAATAGGAACCTTGCGCGATGCCGTATGGCGCCGTACCGGGAGTGAAACTCGCGGCGTTCGTGATTCCCGCGATCACCGGTGTTCCTGCAATGGGCGCACCCACAGTAAGTGAATAACTGCCAAGCCGGAGCGGCGCATAAGTCCCATCACCGGAATAGATTGCCTCTATCGTGTGCACGCCGTCGGTCAGCCCGCTGACAGGAATAGTCATGAGCCCCGCATGAGTGACAGGAGCCGTTGCAATCGACGTTGCGCCATCGTAGACAGAGACCGTTCCACCTGGAGCGGTAAGGTCGAGCGTCGCCGCGGGATTTGTCTTCAGGTTCGTCTCGTAGGTCGCGAGAGGGATTTCTTTGTACGGGAAGATTTGCACGTTCACGGCCGTGGTAAGCGTACCGGGAATTAGTTCCCCCGCAACCGGAGAGAAGGCATCCGCGGGACAGGCCAGTGGAGCAGCCTGCGTTGCAATGCCGTTCGTCACGTTAACCCCGGTTCCCTGCAAGAATCCCGCGAAATTGACCGGACCAGGGCCAAGCGTGTAAGTACTAAAACTGGTAGTCACGTCAGATTGCTTCACTCCGTCGACCACGAAGTTATTCAATACGATAGAAGCCGGAACGGACGCATCATGCCCTGCAATCTGGATTCTTCCCTCCGTAACGGCGTGAATGTTCTGCGCCGTAATATTTACAAACTGTGGGACAAGTGTGCCCTTGGCGCCGGCAGTGTAAAACGGATCGAGCAGAATCGGATCGCGCACGTTCTTCATACAGACGTTGGCATAAGTGATGTTCTGGACAACTCCCCCTCTGCTAATGTCGCTCTTGATATGCAAGCCAGCCTGATTGGAATTCGCTGCATCACCTGAAAACGTGATATTACTGAACAACACATTACTCACGCCCGCTTGTGTATAACTGCCGATGGAGGCTCCGTGGCCATCTCCGAAATGGTTATTCAGGACTGTGATGTTGGAAGCCCCCGGGCTGGTGCTGCCACCGACAGCGACATTATCATCACCTTCACTGATATAAGAGTTCACGATACTGACGTTGCTGGAATAACCAGGATCAATACCATCCGTGTTTCGGGCATCAAATGGCGCAATGATCTTGATCCCCCAGAAAGTCACGTTCTGGCAGGCGTCCATGGAAACATGGAACATAGGTGAGTTCTTCAGCGTGACCTTATACAGGGTGAACCCATTCGTCTTGGTCAACACCAGCATGCGCGGATTATTCTGATTTCCGCCGGCTTGCGCAGCACGCGCGAGATCCCACCAACTGGTACCAGCATTGGCACCTGCCAGCATGGGTAAGTGCCCGCGGCCGTCAATGGTTCCATAACCCATGATCCCCGAGCCATCGGCGGATGTCGCAGTCAGGATGGGAAGGCAACCTGTACCAGCAGCAGTAATCGTGCCGCATGACTTCGTTTGGTCCGCATCAAAATCCCTGGGATTGCGCGAGGCATACAGCGTGACGCCGGTGTCAATAAGCAGCGTGATCCCCTTGGGCAGCTTGAGTGCGCCTGTGAGAAAGGCATTCGCACCGCCCGCCCCCGTGGACAGTTTCACCGCCTGGCCAGGCGTACATCCGTTGAGAGCGGCCTGGATGCGTGGCGTATCCAGCAATGATTCACTGGCAGGATCCAGTCCATTGGGAGCGGTGGACGTCAACTGCGCCGTCAGGACAGTGCAGGGCTGTGGCAGTGATGGCTCAGTTACCATCCGGAGGTCCTGCGCGCACAGAGACCCGGCGCACAGGAGAATGGCAAGACTGAACGGAAAGCGAATCATTCTTAAAAACTCAACTGCGCCCCGACCTGGATGCTGCGTGACCGGTTGGATTGGGAAGTAATGAACCCGAAACCCGAAGTTGTAGCAGCCACATTCGGGAAGGAGAACGTCGGATGATTCATCACGTTAAATGCTTCGAAGCGCAATTGGAATGAGCGCTTCTCTCCAAGTGAGATACGCTTCAGCAGCGAGGCGTTCAACTCATTGGTTCCATCTCCGCGGATGCTGGAGAAGGTCGTCCCAAAGGTCCGCACGTGATAAGCGAACTGGTCGGCCGTCGCGGTATCGAAAGCACCTGTATTGAAGGCAGTTCCGTCTACCTTGCGCGGGTTGTAATTGAGAGGCTGTCCGTTGTATACATAGTCGCCGATGGTCGTGGAACTACTGCCAATCCAGGCCATCGGCGCTCCTGTCTGCCTGGTATAGATTCCATTGACCAGCCAGCCTCCAGCCACGATATTCGCGATTCGGTTTTGAATATTGAAGCGCTGCCCCTTGCCGAAGGGTAATGTATAACTCACCGCAATGACTCCGCGGTGCGTGTGGTCAAACGGGGAAACGCGTTTTTCCGGGCGGTAATCCGTATCGTTGAGCCACGTGTTCTGTTCCATCAGGCGCGACCAGATATAGTTCCCCGTAATCGTGACGCCGCCCGAAAGCCGTTTCATGAGGCGGATATTCAAACTGTGGAAGTAACTGCTGCCGACGTTGAGATTCTGTTCCAGGACGCCGCCGCTGCCACTGAAACCACCATTCGTGTAACCCAGAGGATATTGCGGATACTTAGCCAGGAGCTGCGCCACCGATGTCGTGGCGCCGGAGGGCGTACCACTTAGAATCAGGCCATTGAACGGATTTGCCGTGGAGCCATTGAGCGTCGCAATCAAAGCAGCATCCCGTGTTGTCGCCGTGCTGAGATATTGCCGTGGGATACCGTTTAGCTGGGTAAGATTCACGGGAGTGTGAACCGAATGGTTCCCGATATACAGCACTTCGAGCAGAGTATTCGATGACAGCGTGTGCTGGAAGCCGAAATTCCACCGCAGGCTGTAAGGGCTCTTCATTTCCGGATTCAAGAAACTGATGTTCTGCCCGACAAACGTGGACAGTCCGCCGCTCTTTCCCGCTGGCTGAAGGATTCCAGTGGGGAAGGGATCACTCAGTGTAGCCGGGCCGGGCTTCAGATAGTTGTTTGAAGTCACCGTCATGCTGGTTTCCTGCGAGAAGCCTTCCTGATCGATCAGAGGATTCGAGGAGTAGTTACCGTTCTGCGCGAGATAGGCAATCGTTATGGGCGCGACAAACATTCCGAAACCGGCGCGGACTACTGTCTTGCCATGAAAGCGGTCTGGAGTCCATGCGACGCCAACACGCGGGCTCACCAGATGGGATGTGTTCTGGTAGACAGCGGTGTCGCCGCTTGATGGGTAAGTCAAACCGCCGGGCACAGCGAATGTTCCGGCAGGAATCAGTGGGGCCGGGGCCTTGTTATAAGCCGCAATCGCCGAGGCAGCGAGCGGGCTCGGCGTATTCGTATCGAAGCCATTCACCGTACGGCCATATTTTTCATGATAGGGACCGTCATGGTCATAGCGGATGCCGATGTTGACAGTCACGTTGTGCGCGGCCCGCCAGTCATCCTGCAGGAAGCCGGAGGCGTAGTATGAATACCAACTCCCGAAGGTGTTCAGATCATAGAAGCCCTGGTAGGGGAGTCCAAGCAGGAAGGACGCAAGATCCTGACCCTGTGCCACAGTGGAAGACGAACTTGAGGAGGCTCTGACCCACGTATTCCCACCGAAGTTGAAACTGCCGGATGAGGCCGCATAAGTGATCGTGCTCAAGCGGTACTGCCGCAGGTCCGTTCCTGCTTTCAGAGTGTGACTGCCCAGAACATGAGTCCAGCTGGCAAAGATAGCCGTCGATTGCGAGGGCCGGTTCGCTGCGCTATTGGTACCCAGGCTGCCCTCCAGAGTACTGGTGCTGAAATACATATAAGGCAGGGCGAGGCGCTGGGAGTTGGAGGCCATGTAAGCCGGGAACCCATAGCTTGTTGGATTCACACCCGCACTCGGATCAGAGCTGTTCTCATTCAGCGCGGTGAAGTTGACGCGGATATTGAAGATGTTCGTTGGGTTGGCGATATAGACCTCATCCAGACTGGCGCCCCAATTCTCGCGGTTCGTAATAGTTCCAGTGGAAAGGTTCTGGAAGTAGTTATTCTTTGTCGCAAACAGCGTGTTGTGCCGGACGTCGAAAAACAGCCGGTTCTTCTCATTGAGGTTGTAGTCCAGCCGGCCCAGCTGACTGTAGTAGTTATTGGTGCTGGTGGCATTGTTGCCGTAATTGTTGTAACCATCCGGCTTGAAGTTCACCGTGCCGCTCGTGACGTTCGGATTCGGATAGAACTGCATGTACTTGACAGCGATGGGGTTCAACTCACTCGCCGGAATAACATTGTTCGGATAAGCCACCCGGTTGATAGTGCTGCCTGTTTGCGTTGCGGAGTAAGGGTCATACAACTGCGTCTTGTCTGCCGACAGGATCAGGCCGAAATTGCCTGTCTTCTCTTCTGGCGTGGGCACGCTGAGGAAGTTATTATTCGGCTGGCTGTTGAGAGCGCCTTCCCAGGCGACAAACCAGAACAGCTTATTCCTGCCATCATAAAGCTTCGGCACCCACACCGGACCACCCGCAGATACGCCGAACAGGTTGTAATGTGTCACCGGATTGCCAAGATTGTTCCGGTTGTTGAAGAAATTGTTCGCCGTCATGTTGGAGGGCTGGTTGTTCTCATACATCGTGCCGTGAACGGCATTGCCTCCGCTCTTCAGAATCATGTTGATAGTTCCGCCGCCGGTGTGACCGAAAGCAACGTCGGAATCGAAAGCCTTGACCCGCACTTCCTGCACCGCAGACCGCGGCGGCGTGAAGGCCGACCGCATATCCCAGGATGCATTGGGTGCACCATCCAGCAACACTTCGCTGGTCTGTGTCGGCGTGCCGCCAATGCTGAAGCTGTTCGAGGAATCATAAGGCTGCACCACAGTGGACGAACTGTTGAAAGGACTCGGAATCACGCCGATCGCAAGCTGCGCCAATTGCATGGCCGACCCACCGTTCAGCGGTAAATCCTCCACCTCTTTCGTCGTGATCGCCTGGCCGACGGAGGCATTCTCACTGTTCACCAAAGGAGCTTCCGACTTCACTTCAATGCTCTGCGTCGCGTCGCCCACCTGCAACTGCGCATTGATATCCGGATGTTCACCGGCGCCCAGGTGAATCCCCTTGCTCACGAATTCCTTAAACCCTGCGCTCTTCACCGTAATGTTGTAATCGCCAGGCAGCAGGAAGGGGAGCGAATAGTGGCCGGTGGCATCGGACTCAGCCTCAGCCTTCGCGCCGGTTTCCACACCGGTCGCCGCGATCTTCGCACCCGTGACGGGTGCACCGGAAGGATCAGTGATCAAACCGCTGATGGTGCCGCGAAACTCCTGGGAAAATGCGGCGGCGGCAAGTACAGCGGCCAGCACGGTAAGACGGGATAAAGTTTGGCGGAACATGAGACCTCAATCCGGGCAATACGCTGCCCTGCCCTCGAAGGAACTATCGTCCAGTTTATCTAAAAGATTGGGCAGCAGAAGTGAGAAAGTTTACGCAATGCGCCGGATATCTGATTGTGTTACGCTTGCCCGAGAAATCCTGTAAAATCACACGGAGCCGAGTTGTATGGAAAATCACATCCCCGAACGTAAGTCTGCCAAAGAGTTTCCCCAGGAATTGCTTGATCTGTTCGACCTGTACGTCCATGGCGACATCGGCCGCCGCGAGTTCTTCGACCGCGCTGCCCGCTTTGCTACCGGCACCATGACGGTGGCCGCGCTGTTTGAAGCCCTCCGTCCGAACTATGCGTGGGCCGAACAAATCCCCAAAGACGACAAGCGACTGAAGGTCGGCTATGAGACCGTGGATTCTCCGCAAGGCAACGGCAGCATCAAAGGCTATCTGGCGCGCCCGGTGAATGCGACGGGTAAGCTGCCCGCCGTCATCGTGGTCCATGAAAATCGCGGCCTGAATCCTTATATCGAAGACGTGGCGCGGCGGCTCGGCACGGAAGGCTATCTCGCCTTCGCTCCGGACGGCCTCACCAGCGTCGGCGGCTATCCTGGTGACGACGAAAAAGGCGGGGCGGCATTCGGCAAGGTGGACCGCAACAAGATGGCGGAAGATTTCGTGGCCGCGGCAATGTGGTTGAAGAAGCATCCCCTCTCCACGGGCAAGCTTGGTGCGGTGGGCTTCTGTTTCGGTGGTGGCGTTTCCAACAATCTCGCTGTACGCCTGGGCGCGGACCTTGCTGCCGCGGCACCGTTCTACGGAGCCCAGCCCAAAGCAGAAGATGCCGCGAAGATCAAAGCCCCGCTGGCGTTGCACTACGCCGGTCTCGATACACGCATCAATGGCGGCATCCCTGCTTTTGAAGAAGCACTTAAGGCAGCCAAGGTCACTTACAACGTCTATATCTATGACGGCGTGAACCACGGTTTCCACAATGACACGACTCCCCGCTATGACAAAGCCGCGGCAACACTTGCCTGGGAGCGCACTCTTGCCCTGTTCGGAAAATACGTGAAAGGCTAACTTACCCATGCAGCGCCGTGACTTGTTGAAATCCGCCGCCTCCGCCGCCGGCATCACTATCCTCAAGAGCGGAACCATGCTGGGGCAGAACGCTCCAAGTAACAAGCTGAACGTCGCCCTGGTGGGCGTGTGGGGACGCGGCACCGCCCACTACAACGTTCTCCGCAATGAGAATGTTGTCGCGCTCTGCGACGTAAATGACCTGCGCACGCAGGAAGCCCAGGCCGCTTTCCCGAAGGCCAAAACCTACTGGGACTGGCGCAAGATGATGGACCAGAAAGATATCGAGGCAGTGGTGATCTGCACAGCGGATCACCAGCATGCCTTCATCGCCAACTGGGCCATTAACCGCGGCATGCATGTCTACTGCGAGAAGCCCCTGGGTATCTCGGTGGAGGAAGTTCGCACCGTGCGCGCGAATTACCTCAAGAATAAGACGAAGATCGCCACGCAGCACGGAACGCAGCGGCATGCGTATCCTAACTTCGAACGTATCCGCGAATTAATTCTGGACGGCGCGATTGGGGAGTTGAAGACCATCCACGGCTGGGATTCGCGCAAACTGCCGCGGCCTGGCTATCCCGTGGCGGAAGGTCAACCCCCTGCCGGTTTGCATTACGAGCAGTGGATCGGACCATCGCCGTATCATCCGTACAGTCCGCAATACTTCGGCGGTTCAGCGGGCTTGAACTGCCTGTTCTGGAACATGTACCGCGACTTCGGCGTGGGCCAGATCGGTGACATGGGTGCCCATACGATGGATCTGCTCTGGAATGCCATTGATTGCGGCGCACCCACAGGCATTGAAGTCGACCAGAAAGTGACCGATAAGTTCAACCCGGATATCTGCCCTGTCCAGTTGAAAGTAACTTTCGATCATCCGGCGAACTCCTGGCGCGGACCCGTCCAGGTGGTTTGGTATCAGGGCGGTTTGTATCCGCCAAATCCCAAGGGTTATGTCGATGTTTCAAAAGCCGCGAACGGCGCGCTGTTTGAAGGAACCAAGGGCTCTATCTTCGCAGACTTTACTTCGCGGATTATCATCCCGAGCAATGATGATGGCGATCTGACTTATTACAAGCGCCGCAGTGCCGACCAGGTGCTGCCTTTGATTGGCGGTACAGGGCAGCGAACCCAGACTGCTCCCCGCCCTGCCGCGCCCCAACCGCCCCGGCCCGCCACACCACCCGCGCTGCCTCCCGGTTTCACGGCGAATCCCAATGCTACGCCTGGACCGAATGGCTTCCCGGAAGTCCAATTCCTCAATGGCAAGGTGCCCGCAGCGATTGGTCTGCCGAATACGGCGATCAACGGAATCATTGCCGCAAACAGCGAAGGCCGCGTCACCGGCGGTGCGGATGTCTTCCAACAGGAATGGCTGGATGCCTGCAAAGGCAAATACAACGGCGTAACGCACGGCACCAGCAGCAAGACACACTGCGATTTCGATTACTCGGGCTCCATGATCGAAATGATGTTACTGGGCCTGATCGCGCACAGAATCGGCAAAAAGCTGGATTACGACCCCGTCGCAGGACGCATCACGAACTCCGCTGAGGCGAATGCTTACCTGAAGCGCACCTACCGCAATGGCTGGACGCTGAACGGTTAAGCGGGCGCGGGCACCTTTGGCAGGTACCCTGAAGAGATGCGCGTCATTGCGGGTGAGTTCCGTTCGAGAAAACTGATTTCCGTGGAGGGTTTGGATACCCGCCCCACGTCTGACCGTCTGCGTGAGACTCTGTTCAACATTCTGAATCCGGAGATCGAAGGCACTACTTTCATTGATGCCTTTGCCGGAACTGGGGCGGTGGGCATTGAAGCCATCAGCCGTGGCGCGCGTCATTGCCTGTTCATTGAGAAGAACAAGTCGGCGATGTTCGTGATCCAGGAAAACCTGCGCAGCCTCAAGATTGGCCCCAAGGCCCGCGTGGTGCAGGGCCTGGCGTCATTACTGCTGGCAACGAATCAAGCGGACATCGTCTTTCTTGATCCGCCCTTCGATAAGGAGCGGGAGTATCAGGCGGCTTTCGACGCCCTGGAACGCAAGCCGCCAAAGCTCATCGTGGTGCAGCATTCAAAGTTCTTCACGCCCCCGGATGAATGCGGGGAATTGAAGAAGGTGCGGGTGGTGAAGCAGGGCGATAATGCGCTCAGCTTCTACCGCGCCGCTGCTGCTACTGTTTCGGCGGAACCACAGGAACCGGCTGACCCGGAATAACTGACACCGGCGTCAAGCCATTCCCAACCTGCGCCGGTTGGCCATTCTGTCCGGTGCGTTGCTGCCCAGCCGCGGCACCGCCACCATTGGCCATCGCCGGGTCCTTCGACAGGTCGTAAACGAACTCCCACTCGTTATAAGCGGTGCGCTCGTTGAAGACCTTGATGCCTTCGCGCTCCACCTTGGACGCAATTCCGGCAATGCCTCCATCGATGGTCGTCTGCGTGGGTTGTTGCGCGACTGGCGTCCCGATGCCATTCGCCCCGCCAGGCCGGGGGGAAGTTAGCAGATTGCGGATCATATCCGAAGCCGCGCCGGTGGTGCCGGGTTGTTGTCCACCGAAAGGACTAGGGGTGTTTCCATTCGCCCCCGGCGTTGTTGCGTATTGCGTATTGCCCGCGGTGGCCGAAGTTACGGCGGGCCCTGGCTGGCCGGGCAACAGACTTCCCTGCCGACCCTGCACGCCCATGCCCGGAGGCAGCACCGGAGCGGGGTTGTTCGGGTCCACAGGTGCTGGCGGGTTATTGGGATCACCTGTGCCTGGCGCGCCGGGTCCATCGCTCGGCCTCGTCCGCATGGCAAGATTCACTCCCGCGTTCGGGTTATTGGCACTGGCACCGGGAGCACCAAAGTCGGCAATGTAAGTATTGGTGTTCTGCTCGCCCTTGTCGTCTTTCTTCTTATAGACCAGTGAGTCAGTAAATACACCGTTCGGACCAACGTGAATGACACGCCACTCATCCTTGCCCGTCAATGGATCCTTATAACGGTGGCGGAGGAAGCGCTGGCCATTCGTATCTTCCAGAGCTTCCATTGTGGCGGGAAAACGCTTGAACTTCCGGACATACAGAGCGACAGCACGCGAGAACTGCTGCCCACGGTCCACCAGCAACTCCTCTTTGTCACGCTGCGCCTCGAAGGCAACGCGGGGCAGCCGTGAATAGAGGCCAATTGCCACAACCGCAGCCATGCAGAAGATCAGCAGGACAGCGTAACCCGAGCGTGGATTCTTCTTCATCCAATCACTTCTTCCTGCAAAGGTAATGTCTGTGAGCGCTTGAACTGTGTATCTTCCACAGTGATCTTGCCGTTCTCAATCTTGACGATCCGGTAGCGTTGCTTCACCATGTCATTCTCAGCAGCAAGAATAATATCTTCGCCATCCAGCAGGAAAGCAATCCGGTTGCCATTCACCTTGGAAATCTTATACCCGTAATACTTCAGGTTAATGGTCGGTGGAGGCGGCGGACCCGGTGTAGGTTGCGGTCCCATCACTGGCGGCGGAGGGCCCGCTGGACCCACCGCGATCTTACCGACGTTCTTCGGCATTTGCGGCATTGCCGCAGTCACGGCAGGCTGTGCCGCGCCGAACGCAAATAAATTCCGCATGCTGCCCTCGGGTTGCACATTCTGCACCTTGGCGAGTAAGTCCAAACGCAGCGTGGGATCAATCTTCTCCGGTGGCTGGCGCGGCTCACCGCGCTTCGGGCCGATCATCGGCTTGAACTCGCCACTGGTCCCGGCCACGGTGACCCGCTTGCGGTCGGCGGCACCTGGATCAGCAAGCACGGGAGTGACAGCATTCACGGCAGGCACCACAGCAACTGGACGGGGCGCAGCCGCTTTGGGCGCCGGCTCATCGCTGCTGTTGTACCAGTAGACAATCCCTGCGATCACGATCAAGCCCACGAGGGCTGCCACCTTCTTCGGTTCTGCCCCAAGCTTCATGACAAACCACCCGGATCGTCTTTCACGAACGTATTCAATTTGATCGCGACATTGATAACATTGCCGTTCGGTTGCGGCGCGGCAGTGAGACTTTCAATAATCAGAAAGCGCTTCGAACGGTCCATCAAGTTCACCAGCTTGACCAGTTGCGGATAAGTGCCCTCAAAGTTCACAGAGATCGTCATCATGTCGATATCAGCGCTGCCATCAATCGGATCCAGAGGCGCGATATTTGCCTCTTTCATCTTCATGCCGGCCTGCTTTGACAGGTCAGTAATCTCGCCGATGACCGTGGAGTAAGTGGTCTTCCGGCTGCTCATGTAACTTGCCAGGAACTTACCACCCTCTTCGCGGCCTGTTTCCACCTTGCCTGCCAGCAGCCGGCTGCGGGTTAGCTTGGCCGTCTCCGCCGCAAGCTGCGCGCGGGTGCCTTCCAGATCACGAATCATCTGCTCCGTGGAGGTACCGAAGAGATGGAATGCGAAGGCCGCCGCCACCAGATTCAGGCCCAACAACAGCCCGAGGATCGCCCTCACCATCACGCGCGGTTCCCGCAGCGCGCCGAAGTTCACCGCCGGCATGTTAAAGCTTCTGGGCATAAGTCACCATGATTCGGTAGCGGTAAACAGGATCACTCTGCGAAGGAGGAGTAATCACACTCACTGACGTGGACCCAAACACATCCGTTGTCTCCAGTTTCGCGATCAGCCCCAGAACTGGCTCCGGATTCTCGGCCGCCACCGTCATATCCAGCGTGATTTGATTGCGTGCGTTGACCTGCGGGCGGATGGTCACCACACGAACCTGCGCGGGCATCACCTTTTCGAGATCCGCGAAGATACGGGTCCAGCTAATGGCCTTGCGGAAGATCAAGGCGTTCAGGAAGACACTGCGGTCCAGTACATCGGTGTTGCCCTGCTGCCGCAAAGCACCGTCGATCTTCGCCTGCTCCGCGCGCACGCGCCCCTGCTGCCTGGTAATCTTCGCCAACTCGAGGGCCGTCTCTCTGGACGCCTGGCGGTCCACGATAGCCAGCGACAACAGCAGCGCGAGCGTCCCGAACAGAAGAGCTGCCACCACGGCTGAGCCGATGAGCACCGGGCGGTCTTTACGGAACGGCTCGCGGGCCAGATTGATTTGGATTCTCATGCCGCGGCCTTCACCTTTCCCGGCAGGGAGGACAGATAACCCGCCAGACCAGCGTGGCGGTGCGGGAGAACCTCCACAGGGAGTTCCAGCTCAACGGCAAGCCGCGTCGCTGCTGCCGCGGAGTCTTCCCCAAAACCGGCGATCCAGAGCTTTTCCGGCCGCTTGCCGGTGTGGTCTTCCACATAGGCCAGCGTGGGATACAGATCGTTTGAGATCTCATCCAGCGGGTCCGTCGTGTTGGTTTCCAGGTCCAGTGAGCGCATCAGTAGAATGCCATCGGGCTGCACCACACAGACTGTCAACACGCCCGCGCCCAGCTTTGCAATCACCGCAGAGGTCTTCGCCGGCACCAGATCCAGCATGGCCAGAGATGACACCGTCACCAGGCCAGGCTGCAATCCAGCATTGCGGAACGGCTCTTCATAGTGGGCAATGGTTTCCATGGTCGCGACGGCCGCCAGCACACGCTTCGGACCCACCATCGAATACGAGAGCATACTCGAATCCAGATCAAACGGCAGGCTCTTGCGCAACCGGAAGCGGATGAGAGACCGGCGTTCTTCTTCCTTCTCCGGCATGCTCTCAAAATCCAGAATCGTTACCCGGACGCTGCTGTCCGGCAGAATCAAGGCTGCCGTGCGCCGCCCTCGAAGCCCCGCGGGTACAAGCTTGCGGACCACTTCGCTGAAGGACTCCAGGTCTTTGATGTTCCCTGCCCCGTAGCCCGGTTCCAGCACGCCGGCCTGCAGAGCGGCGAATTGAATCGCGCCCGGCGCATCGGTGCGCGCCATCGCGATTCCCTCCGCGCCGATCTCAAAGACGAACTCCGGTGGCGGATCTTCCAATAATGCTTTCAAACGGTCCGCGAAACTCATTCGATGAATGTCACCTTGTTGATTTCCTTCAGCGTCGTAATACCGCGCCGGACCTTGTCCACCGCTGATTCCCGCAGGAACGTCATGCCTTCTTCCCGGGCCAGCCGCTTGATCTCGGAGCTCGGGCGGCGGTCGAGAATCAGTTCCCGGATGCGGTCACTCAGATCAAGCAGCTCATGAATCGCGGTACGGCCGCGGAAGCCAGTACCGCCGCACTCGAAGCAGCCCACGCCTTCGTAAATGGTAAGGTTGCGCCACTCCTCCGGGTCCAGGCCGCTTTCCACAAACATCTCATCGGGATACTGCACCGGGCGCTTGCAATGGTCACAGAGAATTCGCACCAGGCGCTGCGCCAGAATACAGTTCAAAGCCGAGACGAAGTTATACGCCTCCACTCCCATGTTGAGGAAGCGCCCTAGCACGTCCACCACATTATTCGCGTGGACCGTGGTAAACACCAGGTGACCGGTCAGCGCGGAGTTGATCGCGATCTGCGCTGTCTCCTGGTCACGGATTTCACCCACCATGATCTTATCCGGGTCATGCCGCAATATCGAACGCAGTCCGCGCGCGAACGTCAGGCCCTTCTTTTCATTCACAGGGATCTGCGTAATGCCCTTGAGCTGGTATTCCACCGGGTCTTCAATGGTGATGATCTTGTCTTCATCGTTCTTGATCTCACTCAGCGCTGCGTAGAGCGTGGTGGTTTTGCCGGACCCCGTGGGCCCTGTGACCAGCACCATGCCATACGGCTCAGCGATATACCGGCGGAACTTCGCGAGATCCGCTTCCCCGAAGCCCACCACATCGAGCGAGAGCTTCTGAAACTTCTCACTCATGGACTCTTTGTCGAGCACACGAAGCACGGCATCTTCGCCATGGATCGTGGGCATGATGGAGACGCGGAAATCAATGAGGCGGCCCTTGTAGCGTACGCGGAAACGGCCATCCTGCGGGACACGGCGCTCAGCGATATCTAGTTCGCTCATGACTTTCACGCGCGAAATGATGGTAGTGTGCCAGTCCTTCGCGATAGGCGGCATGGCGTAGTGGAGCACACCGTCAATGCGGTATTTGATGACGACTTCCTGATCGCGCGACTCCACGTGAATATCACTGGCGCGGCGCTCCAGGGCGTTGAAGATCGTGGTATCCACCAGCTTGATCACCGGCGCGATGTCACTATCCACGGAGGCAAGCCGGTCAATGGAAAGCGTTTCGTCGGCGTTCTCTTCGTCGCCGATAACATCGAGCGCAAAGCCTTCGGTCACTTCTTCCAGCACGCGCTGCGATTGCTCTGTCTTCTTCAACAGATCCGCAATCTGCGAAGCCGTGGCCACCTTGACGCGGAGGCGCTTGTGCAGCAGCAGACTCAGTTCGTCTATCGTGGCGAGGTTGCGCGGATCGGCAAGCGCGATCTCCATCGTGCCGTTCTGTAAACGCAACGGCACAAAGTTATAACGGAACATCAACTCCACGGGCACGCTGCGGAATAGATCATGCTCGATGGAATGATCGCGAAGATCGATATAGTCGCACCGGTAGCGGGCCGCCATCGCCATGGCCTGCGCGGCGTCGGCGGAGGGTGCCAGCGTGCTCGTGAATGGATTGACAGTAGTGGCCATAGGTTTAGTGGATGGAATCCGCCAGCGAGAAAATCGGCAGGTAAAGTGCGATCAGTACGAATGCCACAAAGATCCCCATGAAGATCATGATGGCCGGTTCAATGAGCGCCAGCACAGCCGTCATCTGGGTGTTGACGTCATCCTCATAAAACTCCGCCACGCTGGTAAGCATCTGCGGCAAAGCACCAGTCGACTCGCCGACCTCAATCATATCGACCGAAAGCGGCGGGAAGATGCCCGTGGCGGCGATGGAACTCGACAGAGTCTGGCCTTCCCGCACCATCTTGCCGGCTTTTTCGAGGGTCTTCCGCAGCAGTGGTGTGCCGAGGGAATCGGCGGCCGTGTCGAGACCTTGTACGAGCGGGATGCCGCCAGTGAGCAGCGTACTCAATACACGGGAGAACTGTGCCACCTGGTACTTGATCCAGATACTGCCAAAGACCGGCAGCTTGATCTTGACCCGGTCAATCTTCTCCTGCGCCGATTCACTCCGGGACCAAAAATAGAACAGTACGCCAAACCCGGCCAGAGCAGCCGCACCCAGCAGGACATAGCCCTTCGCGGTGGTGCCGATCGCGATGAGATAGACCGTGATCGCCGGCAGTACAGCATTCATGCTTTCGTAGAGCGAAGCAAAACTGGGCACCACATAGGTGACAAGAAACACCATCACCAGCACCACGATTACGATCAGCAGCGAAGGATAGATCAATGACGAGATCACCTTCTTCTTCACGGAAAGCGAGAGCTTCTGATAGGTGATGTAGCGCTCCAGCACTTCCACCAGACTGCCTGATTTCTCACCCGCCATCACGGAAGTGATGTAGATCTTCGGGAAGACGCCCTGCATCCGGAAGGCTTCGGAAAGCAGCACGCCGCGTTTCACTTCTTCACGCACGGCGTTGATGTGAGGGGTGAGTTTGGCGTCCGTCAGCCGGTCGGCCAGCAGGTCCAGCGATTTCAAAATAGGCAGCCCCGCGCGGATCAGCGTGACGAACTGCTGGTTGAAGATCAGGAACTTTTCGAGATTGAGCTTGTTGCCGCCGATGCGGATCTCACTGGTCAGCGCGAAGCCGCCCTTGGGCTTCACAGAGTAAACCAGAAACCCCTGCTTGGTGTAGCGGTCGCGGATCTCCTGCTCAGTAGCGCCCTGCGTCACCTGCTCACGGACTTCCCCGCGCGTATCCGCGTATTTGAGTACGAATTCCGCCATGGCTACGGCTCCACTCCGGCAACCACTTCCACGCCTGCGGGTGGATGAAAGACAAACTCGTCCGGCTTCACCGGGACATTCATGCGTTCACCGGAGAACTGGAATTCGAGGCGGGACTGATCCTGCCCGGTGACGCGAACCAGCCGGATTTCACCAGTCGGCAACGCAAAGAATTCGACCTTGGTGTACGCGAGATTTTCAGATTTCGGAAGCGCGACAATCCACGTGCCGCCGTTTTCGGCGCGCGACTCGAAGGAGCGGAACTCCTTCTGGAAGTTCAATTTGCCCAGCAGGAAGGCCAGCGGGGCCCGCATGTCATCGCTCTCTTTGAGCTTGCTCCTGGTCGCGCGGTGGTCCTGTGGGGTGTAGAGATAAACGTTTTTGCCGTCAGAGAGGAAGAGCTTCCCGGAGGGACGCTCGTACTCCCAGCGCATCCGGCCAGGCTTCATGAGCCAAATAGTGCCGGATTCCTTTTGCGCCGGACTCCTGGCCCCGGCGTAAGTCTGCACAAACTCAAGCCGCAGGGACTTGGCGTGGTTATATCGCTCTTCAATGCTGCCCAGCAAGGAAGACAGGCGGTTATCCGCCGCCAGGACTGGCACCGCCGCGAAAATGCATACCGCCCAAAGCCGGGTCACATACTCTTGACGGCGAAACAGCCCGAACCGTTTATTCCAATTGCATTTTCCGCAACAAAGCCCGGTAGCGCTCTTCATTGCGCAGGCCATCGAAGACGGGATTCGACTTCAAACCCAGAATATTGGGATCACGGTCCTGTATTGCGCGGTCCAGGTAATCAAATGCCGTGTCGCGGTCGCCGAGGGCGGTATAGATGTACGCAATGCTGACCGGAGAGATGTATTCCGCAGCCGCGCGATTGTTGATCTGCGCCAGCATCGCGAGAGCTTCCTGCCTGCGTCCTGCCACTGCGAGGGTTGTGGCTTCGAGTGAAGCAACGAACTTGCTGTCCGCATCGGCAGCACGGGCTTTCGAGTAGGCTTCCAGTGCTTCATCGAACCGGCAGGTCTGGGTGTAAGACGGTCCCATCATGGCGTAGGCCAGATAGTAGTTCGGATTCATCTCCAGCACTTTGCGGAACTGCGCGATGGCCCGGTCATAGTTTTGCTGCAGGTAAAACAGGAAGCCCAGATGCACGCGGAAGAGAATCGAAAGGGGGTCCAGCGAGAGCGCGTTCTGGGTTTCTGCAATCGCTTCGTCAATCCGGCCCACGGGGCGCAGGAAGTAGAAGGCGTAGACATCACGGGACACAGGCGAAGAACCATTGAGTTCAATCGACCGCATCATTTCGCGCTCGGCACCCACCCAATCCCAGTCATAGAGCGCATGGATAACACCGAGCGTCGCGTGCGCTTCCGCCACGGATTCATCCAGTTCAATTGCCTTGCGCACAGCCTGCTTGGCTTTGGGCATGGCCTCTTTCGGCGCCACAAAACCCAGAAAGCCCTCGGAATACCAGCAGTAAGCCAGCCCATCATGCGCCAGCGCGTAATTCGGATCCAGCGCAATGGCCTGCTCGAAGAGGTGCTTCGAAGCATCCAGCCCTTCGCGGGTCATCTTGTACAACTCGAAGCGGCCCTTCAGGTACAGGTTGTATGCATCCAGGTTTTCGGTATAACGCTTGACCAGCGGCACCTGGCCCTTCGGGGGTTCTGTGCCGGAACCCGACTGGCTGGCAAACCGGACCTTCAACGTTCCCACAATGGCGGCGGAGATCTCATCCTGAATCTCAAACACGTCTGTCATTTCGCGGTCAAACCGCTCGGACCAGAGATTGTTGCCATCCGCCACGCTGATCAACTGGACACTGATCCGGACACGGTTGCCTGATTTTCTGACGCTGCCTTCCAGCACACTGGCCACATTCAACGTCTCGCCGATCTTGCGGACATCATCCTGCGTGCCGCGGAACGCAAACGCCGAAGTGCGGGCAGCCACGCGCAGGTTCTCCAGACGCGTGAGGGCGTTGATGATTTCCTCGGCCAGCCCGTCGCTGAAGTATTCGTTTTCCTTGTCTGAGCTCATGTTCAGAAACGGAAGCACGGCAATGGAAGGCGTCGCTTTCTGGACTGCCGCTTTGAATATGCCGGAAGCCATCTGCATGATGCCGGAGCGGTTGGCGTAGTACACCGCTTCCAGATCGTTCTTCACGTCCAGCATGGATTGATACCGCTGGTCCGGGTCTTTCTTCATGCAACGGCGGACGATGTCCTGCACTTCCAGAGCGTGAATACCCAGAGTCGAAAAGTCCTTGGGATGATCCCGCAGCACTGCGGCCAGCGTGGATAGTCCGGAATCGCCGTGGAAAGCCTTCTCCCCGGTGAAAAGCTCATACAGCAGAGAGCCGAACGAGAAGATATCGCTGCGCCAGTCCACCGGCTTGCCCTGGGCCTGCTCCGGCGACATGTAGGCAACGGTGCCGATGATCGCACCCTCGGCTGTCTTGGGGCGTGCATCCAGTTGGATCGACTGCGTGCGGTCGGACTGGCTCAGATCGACAAGGCCACTATCCCCCGCCAGTTTGGCAAGACCGAAATCCAGCACCTTGGCCAGACCCTCCGGCGTCACCATGACGTTCGCGGGTTTCAAATCCCGGTGGACGATCCCGATGTTATGCGCCGCATAGAGAGCATCGGCAACCTGCATGGCCGTCTTGAGGGCGTCCATCTGGGTGAGCTTGCGGCCCGCAATTTGATCCTGCAGGTTGACGCCGCGCACGAATTCCATGGCAATACACTCGCCATTCGGCATCGGCACAATTTCATAAACCGTGATGATATTGGGGTGATTCAGTGCGGAAGCCGCGCGGGCCTCCTGAATAAAGCGTGCCCGTTTTTCGGAATTCTCGCCGGGAGGAGCAAGCAGAACCTTGACGGCGACGAAGCGCCCCAGCTGCTGGTCCTTGGCCTTATAGACAACACCCATCCCGCCTTCCCCAAGCTTTTCGAGGATGTCATAACGCGAAATGGTGGTCCCGATCATGCGAAAAAGAGATGACTCCGTGCATCACTAGATTGACACACGGGTCCCAGAGGTACTCGCATTATCTATGGACCGGGAGCCAGTACGCAAGTCCCGGCTGTATTTCTACTTGCTCACAGGGAGCGAAGTGGCATTCGCCTGTGCGCCATTCTGGGTCACAACCATAGGCAGCGTTCCCGTTCTGGCATTCGAAGGCACTTGAAAGTTGATCTGATACAGACCCACCAGGCCAGGCGTCAGTCCGGCGAAGGCGACGTTTGCAGATGCGCCATCAATCGTGACCTTGACCGGATTCACGGGTGTGGCCAGCGGACTGGAGGGCGAAGCTGCCCCGGTAACCACGGAGCCATTGGTGAGACCCAGCCCCGACGAATACATCACCAGATATTCACCCGGTGCCGCGGGGGCAGTCGCCGAGACGAGCGAACCATCGCCATGCTGCGCGATGATGGTGCCGTCGGCGAAGGCTGCCAGACCCGGCGCAGTGTTCGAAAGCGTGATGGAATCTGGCGTGGTCAATGCACCATTCGCACTAACAATCACCTGGTACTGCTTGCCGGGCGTCAATTCATAGGGGATCATCGCGTCAATCTGCGTGGGTCCTACATAGAACAGCGGAGTTTCGATGCCGCCGATGATCACGCTCGTGCCACCTGCATTGGTCGGCAGGGGGATGCTGGCAGGGGTCGTCGTCTGTGCGGACAGGTTGGTGCCGTAAATCTGCACCACATTGCCTGGAGCCAAAGCCCCGCCCACCTGGGGATAGAAGATGTGCAGCGTGCCGTTCTTCGCGAGAATCGGCGCCTTGTTGGGCGTCACCGCTCCGGTAATTGCCGCCGACGCAGGCTGCAAGCCCGGTGCGGTGGCCTTGGCCGTGACAGCGACCTGCGAAGACGTGTTCCTGGGTGTCCACGTGGCGGAATAGAGCGCCGTGTTGCCATCCACCAGAGGCATGGCGAGGGGCGGATCACCATTCGAGAACGTCACCGTGATCTGACCATTGGTGACCGGCACGCCACAATCGTTGTAGAGCCGGACCGCGAGCGGCGTCGGCCAGGAAGTGGGTGCGGAGAAGTTATTGACGAGTCCGGTCTGCGTGGGAGCCAGCGTCGTGGGGGCGCAAGCACCACCGGCCAGCGGCGTGGCCGTGTGAAGCCCGGCAGCCGGTACGGGCGTGGAAAGCACTGGCTGCACCACCAACGTCACGTTCACCGTTCGTACACCGGCACCACTCAGCGAATAGCTCACGCCACCCGTATACACGCCAGGAGTCAGGCCGACGGTGCTCACCGTCAACTGCGTGGTAGCAGGGTTGGCTGCGGAAGTAGACCCATTGGCCGGAGAAACCTGCAACCAGGACCCGCCGGAGTTGGTGTTTGCCGAGGCTTGATAGGAAATCGATCCGGTGTTACCCGAGCCAGCGTACACAGTAATCCCCTGCGGCGAGGGCGTAGAGCCGACGCTGGTCAGGAACAGAATACCGGCAGGTTGCGGGTCAGGGTTCACCGGCGCGTTGGAGGCCAGCACATTCAAGACAACCTGATAATCCACCGGGGAATTGACCGCCCCTGCGGACGTCACGCGGATCGTGCCGTAATAAGCCTGCGGATTGAGTGAAGCAGCTGCCGCAGTAATGGTGAAGCCTACGGACGATGCCGTTGCAGCCGTCGCTGTCCCGCTGCTGGAATTCAATTGCAACCAGTTCGCGCCCGGTTGCACGGCAGCCGTCCAGGAGACGGAACTTTGGCCACTGACGGCAATCAGGAAAGAGCCGTTAGGGTTGCCGGGCTGGCCACCCGCGGGCATCACGAACTGCGACCCGGAGGGTGCGAGAAGAATCGTTCCACCGCTGGCAATCAGGAGCGTGACAGGCACCGAAGCCGTGCCGGCTGACGTGGAAAGATCCACAGTCGTGCGGTAGTAGCCGGCAGAAAGCCCTGCGGGGTTCGCGGTCACCGGAATAGAGAGTGTTGCACCTGCCGTGATGGAACCAGAGGAAGCTCCAGCGGTACACCAAGTCGCATTGCACACTGCGGCGTTGACCGCGATCGTGCCGCCGCCGGTGTTTCTGAGCTGCAAGTTTTGCGTTGCGGCTTGCAAGGCAGCGGGGTCAGAGGAGAAAGAAAGACGGTCCGACACGAGGGTAAGCTGCGGCGGAGGAATCGTAATGTTGAGCGAGACGGCGATCTGCTGCGCACTGCCGGAACAGCTCCCGGTATTGCAGGTCACAGTCACAGTGGCTGGCGCAGGCGAGTTGGTCAGCGCCAGTGCAGCCGATGTCAGAGTGAATTGGAGCGAACTCGGCGTGGTACCGCTGCCTGCATTCACCGCCAGCCAGGGTGCACCGCCGGAAACCGCATACGACAATTGATTCGCACTGGACTTCACAGTCACATATTGAGCATCCGGCAGAGTAACTGCCCCGGAGCTCAACGAGAAATTCAGGACGCTGGAAGATAGGATTAGATCCGTCGAGGCAGGGCGGACCAGGATCGTGAAGTTCCCGGTGACCTTCGTACCTGCGCTGTCGGCAGCCTGTATGCCAAAAGTATAAGTCGTGGCGGTCTTGGGCACACCGGTGATCGACCCGTCTGCCGTGAGACTCAGACCATCCGGCAAGGCACCTGACACCAGAGTGTAGGTGATCTGCCCGATCCCCCCCGCGGCACTCAGCAACTGCTGCGGATAATCCGCATTCACAATGCCTGAAGGCAGGTTAGCGTTCGTGAACTGGAGTTGCACCGGTGCAACAGTCAAGCTGAACGGTGCGGAGGCGCTGGCACCCGAGCCGTCTGTCGCTGTAACCGTGAATGAGAACGGTCCGGCTGTTGTGGGTGTACCGGAGAGATTGCCACTGGAGGAAAGACTCAGGCCTGCGGGCAAGGTCCCGGCAGTCACAGACCACGAGTAAGGCGCATTGCCACCCGTGGCAGTCAAAGCCAGCGAATAGGGCACGTTGACCGTTGCCGCCGTCAGCGGTGAAGTGGTGAAAATCCTCACCGGCGCGGGAGCCGCAACAGTGAGAGAGAACGTCGCGGAAGTCTGCACTCCAGAGCTATCCGAAAGAGAAACGGGGAAGCTAAAGCTGCCCGCATTTTTCGGCTGGCCCGCCAGGAGTCCGCTGGCCGATAACGTCAACCCAGCCGGAACACCGGAGGGCGCTGTGAAAGTGTATGCACCATTGCCGCCCGCGGCCGCGAGCGTAAAGGCATAGGTTGCCACGGTGCTTCCTGCTGGCAGCGTGAGTGCGCTGGTGAAGCCCACCACCCCAAGATTCAGGTTGGTGGAGAGAGTCACCGGCTGCGGTTCAGAATCCGTCACCGCAACACCGAAGGTGTAGTTGCCAGGCGCATTTGGCACGCCGCTCAGCTGGCCGGCTGCGCTGAGACTCAGCCCGCTGGGGAGATTGCCAGACGGCTTCCAGGAATAACCGCTCAGACCGCCGGTCGCGGTCAGTGAGTAAGCGACAGTGCTGTTTACTGGCACCGTTCCCAGGCTGGTTTTGCTGGTAATCGTCAGGGAACTGTACCCGACAGTCAACGTGTAATTTTGCGTGGAGCTCTGCCCGGAAATTTCGTCAGCCACCGTGACACTGACCGGGAAGGTTCCGCCCGCATTCGGCGTTCCGCTGATGACACCGGCACTCGAAATGCTCATCCCGGGCAAGCCGGAGGCCGCCCAAGTGTAGAAGCCAGATCCACCCGCAGCCTGGATCGTGACCGAATACGTGGCACCGTAGGTGCCCGCTGGGAGAGACGATGGCCCTGTGATGGAAACCGGTGAATAGACCTGCGCGGTAAGGTTGCGGGTGGCGCTCACAGACAGGGTGGAGTCAGTGAGTGTGATCGTCACCGGATAGCTTCCGGGTGAGGCGGTCACATTACCGGAAATGAGACCGCCATTGCTGATGGAAAGGCCTGCGGGCAAGCCGGTCTGACCCCAAACGTAAACTCCGCTCCCACCCGAGGCGGAAGCAACAGCTCCCTGGTAGGACTTCCCTGTGATCCCGACCGGGAGAGAAGACGGCCCGGTAATCGACGGGTACGTATAAAGCGTAATCGGGAAGGCCTTGCTGGTGGACTGCCCGGAAGTCGCGTCCTGCAGCGCTACCGTGAGGGTGGTTGCACCGGCAGATCCGCTCACCGTCCCGCTAACCTGGCCGGAGCTGTTGATGCTCAGTCCATAAGTGGATCCGGTCAGGGACCAGCTATAGGTTCCCGAGCCGCCACCCGCAGTCAAGCTGGTGCCGGAGTACGTGCGCCCGATGATACCGAACGGCAGAACCGCTGGACCCGACAGTGAGATTTGGGTGTAGACCGTGAGGGACAGGTTGGATTTGTTGACCGTTTGGCCAGAAGTGGGATCGTTCACCGTGACCGCCACTGTGCTGGTGCCCGCGGAGCCATTCGGCGTCCCGCTGATCACTCCGCTCGAATTGATCGAAAGCCCCTGGGGAAGGCCGGTGGCGGAGTAAGTGTACGTTCCAGAGCCACCCGTCGCTAGAACCGAAACAGGTCCAAAGGACTGGCCAAGCACGGCGGGTCCGAAACTGGCAGGGGCCGTAATCGTGACAACGGAATAGACGGTCAAGGGCAGCGATACGGAAGAGGCGCTTTGGCCGGAGGTGGAATCCTGCACCGTGACTACAATCGCGGAACTGCCAGTAGCGGTGGGAGTGCCAGTGATAGCACCGGTCGCGGGGTTTATCGACAATCCCGACGGAAGACCAGTGGCCGACCACGCATAGGTCCCAGATCCGCCCGTGGAGCCGAACGAAGTTACCGAATAGGTTTGGTTCTGCACAGCTGGCGGCAGAGAAGCCGGTGCACTCAGATTCAAAGCGGTGTAGACCCGCAAAATAATGATCGGGGTAGTGACGGTCTGTCCGGAAGTGGGGTCCGAGACCGTGATGGTGACCGATGAGGGGCCTGCTGTGCTGCCGGGGGTTCCGCTGATGGACCCGGTGGAACTGCCTATCGAAACGCCGAACGGAAGACCCGTGGCGGAATAGCTGTAAGTTCCCGAGCCGCCCGTCGCCACAACCTGCACTGGACCGAAACTCTGTCCCAGAACCGCGGGACCAAAGCTTGTCGGACTCTGTATGGTGAGCGTCGGGTAAACCGTCAGTGTCAGCGGGGACGAAGACACTGTCTGGCCGGACGTGGAATCAGCGACCGTCACGGTGACCGAACCCGTGCTGGCCGCTAGCGGCGTTCCGGCGATGGCACCGGTAGTCGAACTGATGACAATGCCGCTGGGCAAGCCTGTGGCGGACCACGTATAACTGCCGGAACCACCGGTCGCGCTGAATGAAGTGACCGAATAAGCCTTATTGACCACGGAAGCAGGCAGCGAACTTGGAGAATTCATCTGCAGTGCCGGGTAGACCTGCAAGGGAAGCTGTGCCGAACTGACGGACTGGTTTGAAGTGGCATCGGTCACGGTGAGTGTGACTTGAGAGGAACCTGCCGAACCAACGGGAGTGCCATTGATGATGCCAGTCGTGGGGCTGATAGTAAGACCAGACGGCAGACCCGTAGCTGAGTACGTAAAGCTGCCCGAACCGCCAGTCGCGGCAACCTGCACGGGACCGAAGGGCTTGTTAATCACCGCAGGACCAAAGCTCGCGGGACCATTCAGCGTGAGTACAGGGTAGACCGGCAGGGAAAGCTGCGTTGACGCCGTTTGCCCGGAGACCGGATCGGTCACGGTAATCGTGGCGGTGTTGGAAAGCGACGCAGAGAGCGGGGTGCCACTGATCACACCCGTTGAGGAACTGATGCTGATCCCATTCGGCAACCCTGTCGCCGACCAGGAGGGGGTTCCCGTAGAACCGGTGGCTACTGCCGTGATGGGCGCAACTGGCTTCCCCGCAACCGCAAAACCAAGAGACGACGGCGCGGTGATTTGGAGCAGTGGATAGAGGGTGAAATTGTAGGCTTGGCGGTAAACGGTGGAAACCGAATCAGAGACCTGAATGGTGGCGGAAACAGTCGTCGCGGAGGAAACAGCGTTGAAAGTGCCGCTGAAGGTCCCATTGCTCCCCAGTGAGAGTCCGTTGAGCGACCCAAGCACCACGCTCCACGTGTATGGTTGAAAGCCGCCCGTGGCAGCCATCGAGACTGCGGACGTGAACCCTTTGCCCGAAATACCCGAGGGCAGCGAAGAAGTCGTAATCGCGAGCGGCAACGGGGAAATGATGACTCCCAGATTGACGGTTTGCGGCGCACCACTTGTGTTGCCGGTATCGGTAATCGACACAGGCACGGTCACCAGGCCATTCGTCGGGACGGTGGGCGTTCCCGTGATGACGCCAGCGGAAGACATGACCAAGCCGTAGCCACTCAGGTCCGCCGAGAAAACATAGGTACCTGAAGCCGCCGGGAAGGCTTGAATGAGAATATTGCCTACGTTACTACCGACGGTTCCCTGCATGTAGCTGGGAATGAGCCGAAGGTCTGCAAACGCGGGGGCTGCGGCGAGTAATCCCGCCAGCAGACTAAGGATCTGTATTTTACGGTTCACCTGACTAACAGTGTGTCAGTTTGCGGCGGAAAATTACACCCACGGAGACAAAAGCGAGCAATAATTCGAATGTTGCGGGCTCAGGGGCAGAGACGTCTGAGGTCGGCTGTACTCCACCGCTCGAGACGTACCAGCCGTTTTGACCAATCTGGTTAAACGTGATGGTCTGGCTTTGAAGCTGGACCCCGTTGCCCCCCGCGTAGATCGGATTGGCGATGGTTTGATACACCGTTGACTCACAGTTGGAAAACTCACAAGTGGTGAAGGTGGCCTGACCGAGGGCGGCCGCCGTGAGGTTCGCGGAGCTGTACGGAGTACTGCCGTCGTTGTTGCCGATGCCCATGATCAACTGCGGAGAACTGTCGAGGGAGTTGTCATGCCCGTTGGCCGGATTTAGAACGTTCAGCTCTTTGTAGTTGAAGGTCACCGAACCATCCGAGCGAAGAACAACTTGGAATGTGGACAGTTCATCGGGCGCAGGGTAGACAGCACCCGACGCAAGCGACGGGGGAATGTAGTAACCCATGTTGACCCAGGTGATGACCGTCTGACCCACCGTACCGGTGTTCAGAAAGATTCCCGCTGCTGCGTCTGTTGGGTTTTGGTCAATAACTTCCGTGTTCCACCAACCCGGTGCAATACGAACCACATCGCTGTGGGCCATGTTCGCATCGGTGGCCTCAGCAGTCTCCAGAACGCTCAATTCTGAAGGCGTCTGATTGCCGGTGAAGGCGAGGTAGCCTTGCGCGGACACAGTAGCTGAAGTGTACGTGTTCCCAAAGAGCTGGAAGCTGATTCCCAGATTCACTGGAGTGAGGTCACCCGAACTGGCACCGGCAATCTTGGTGCCGGGGTCTACCCAGCTAAACGAATCGGCATGCGCCAGACCCTGGAGGGCTGCGAGCAGAAAACAAACGCGAATTGTAGTATGCAAACGCAACATGAACGTATCAGTCCGCCACTAGGTGCTACGGACTCCTCAAACGTTACAAGCATAACATCAATTTCTTCCAGAAAAATACTACTGATGGTTATAGTTTGGTTTAAAAGTGAACCCGAAATGAGATTTGGACCTGTCTTGCCGTCTCATTCAGCGGCGCAACTGCTGGAAAACCAGAGGCTTTGCCCTGCCGGCCGTAGGTTTCCAATCCAAAAGTGGCCGAACCAAAAAGATTATCCGGATTGTTCAAGTTCGCGTGATTGAGAAGGTTGAACGCGTCCGCCCGCAGTGACCAGGACATTCCCTCGCGCCAACGGGCGAGAGAAAAGCTGCGGCTCACCGCGAGATCCATGCTGTACAAACCCGGTCCACGGAAGGCATTCCGCCCGGAAGTGCCCGGAATACTGTCACTGGCGGGGAAAGCGAACGCCGCCGGGTTCAAGACGTACTGTCCTCCAGCAGCCGGGATGGGCTTGCTGTAGAACGCGCTCGCACTCACCAGATCCGCTCTCTGGTTCTGGATCTGCCCCGCTCCGAACTGCGGCGCACTGGTGACGATACTCTCCACACTGTAGGGAAAGCCGCTGCGGAAGGCCGCCAACCCGGAGAGTTGCCAGCCCTTCGACCAGATCCTGCGCCAGGGTGACTCCCACGTCCCCCAGAGGAACAGGTTGTGTCTTTGGTCAAAGTCCGAGTTCGCCCGGTCCCCCGAACTGTTGTACTGCTGCGTGAAGGCGGAGCGCAGTGTATTTCCACTGCCGGAACTGATGGTCGTGAAATTCAGATCGAAGAAATCGCCAGTCAGGGGATCGCTCTGATTATCCAGGGAGTGACTCCATGTATAGACTCCCTGTACAGTGACCGTACGCCACTGGTAACGCACCCGGGTGCTCAGCGCGAAGTAGTCCGAACTGCCTTGACTGGAGCGGTACCCAACATCCGGCAGAGATTCATTGGGACGCCCCGTGCCGTTAGTCGTTGTGAACTGCCGGTTCACGAGATCTGTCGTAATCAGACGCCTGCCCAGCGAACCGGTCCCGGTGATTTCGACCGACAAGCTCCCGGTGAGTTGCCGCTGCACGCCGAGAAAGAAGCTCTGCGCGTAGCCATTCTTGAGATTCGGGTCGACCAGTGTGAGCGAAGGAAAGCTGGAGCTTTGCGATTGTTTCGCATAGAGCGACAGCGCCTGCGAAACGGGCGCAAGGTAGTTGGTGCTGCTGGCTGTCACGCTGTAGAGCGGCAGAGCGATCCCGTTATTCCGCAGATTCTGCCAGAGATTATCGAAGGGACGGTCATAGAACATGCCGTAACCACCACGGAGCACTGTCTTGCCGCTCCCGTTCGGGTCCCATGAAAAACCGAACCGCCCAGCCCAGTCGCCATGGTCGGCGTTATATAAGGATTGGTCGCCAGCCGCCGGACGGACGAGTGTGGCAGAAGCGAGCCTGGAAGTGAAGTTTGTGCCGGAGCCAAGGGCCAGCAGCGCGTCTTTCGCGGAACCGGTGTTGGTGGGGGTGCCGTACAACTCATAGCGTATGCCGAGGTTCAAAGTGAGACGGTTGGTCAGGCGCCAGCTATCCTGCGCGAAAAGATAGGTCTCCGGATACGAATAGCTGCGGTTGAAGTTCGGCTGCGCCGGGGTGGATGCCAGCCGGTCCACCGTGGCAAGGAAGTATTGCGGGCGGTCAAACGCGAAAGCCGTCACGCCGGAGAATATGTACTCGCCGTCGCGTCCGGCGGTGAGATAGCCGTCATTATTCCGCAGCAAGAGCCCGGCACCCGCGGAGACGATGTGGCGGTTCTGTGTCCAAACCGTGCTGAATATGGTCTCGGCAATGCGGTTGTGATTGCGATACGCATAAAAAGCGGGGCTCCCCGGCAGCACGGTGCCATCGCCTGACGAAAGGGTGGGTACCTCAGGATGCGCGCGGTCCCAGTAGAGTGTGTCGTCCGAGTAGCTGAACTTCAATTCGCTGGTGAGACGGGGCGTCCAGGTTCGCATCCAATTCGCGGCACCGGCATAGGTGTCTTGATGCAGGCCAGAGGTGAAGTCCTTGTAAGGGCTCCAGATGAAATCGGGCTCAGTGAGCTTGTTCACTGCCAGACGCGCCAGAAAGCGGTTGCTGCCGTCGCGGGTGGTGTAATCGCCACGCTCTAATAAGGTGGCCCGGTCCACGACAACGGGTTGCGCCGCCGTGTAGCCAGCGACAAGGTCATTCGACTGTACCGCCGGAGCCGGATATTGTTCCAGCAACTGGCGGGCCAGACGTGTGGTGGGCAGATTGAACGCCGAAACAAAGTTGGTCGCCGGCACCGCGTAGGTCTGCGGATCCAAAGCACTGTGGCTGACCAGTTGATCGAAGGCACTCGAGAAGAACAACCGGTTCCGCAGATCGCCCTTCGGAGTCACCGGGCCACCGGCCTGATACCCGAACTGGTACTCCTTGACCGGGCGACGGCCCAAGCTGGCGGCGTTATCGGCAAAGTTTGCCGCGTTGAAACCATCGTTCTTGAGATAGCCGTAAGCCGTCCCGTGATATTCCTTCGAACCCGCGCGCGTCACGGCATTGGCGATGAAGCCGCTCGTCCGGCCGTATTCCGCGGAGTAGTTATTCGTCGAAATGCGATATTCCTGCACCGCCTCCGGAGCCACCGGACTGAGCGGCCCTGTCACCAGGTAGTTGTTGTTCTCCACGCCATCGAGCAGGTAGTTCGAAGCCGAAGGCCTCTGCCCGGCCACGCTCAGACCCAGCCCGCGGGAAGTTCCGCCGTCGGCAGTGACATTCGGCAGACTGACAAGGTTCGTGTAAACATCCCGGCCCGCGATGGGCAGAGAATCCAACTGGCCACTATCGATGACATAGGACGCCGAAGTATCGAGCGTGCCCTTCTGCCCGCGCAGCGCTTCAAAGGAGCCCGACCGGCTTGAATCCACGTCCGGCCCGTAAAACGTCACTATGGTTTTGGTGCCCGGCAGGAAGACACTGCGGAATTGGCCGGTTTCCCAAACATCATTCAGTGGACGCAACTTCACATCCAGCTGAATGCGTCCGGCCACAGGCAGTTCAATCCGCTGCACTTCTGCGGCCTGATACGTCTGAGCCGCCACCCGGATGTTGTAGAGTCCCGCGGAGAGCAGTGGCAGAAAGTAATACCCTGCCGCATCGCTCTGGAACTTCCCGGAAGCCACCAGAGTTGCCGTGGAATAAGTGATGACCGCACCCGCGACAGGCCGTCCAGTGACGGAATTGAGAATCCGCCCGGAGATCAGGCCCTGGGTGGTCTGCGCCCGCAGACTTACGCCAGCGAGCAAAAGGAGGAGCGGAATTCGAAGCTGCTGCAGCATGTTGCCCGTCCCATTGAGTGTACTGGAGAGCCGCTTTGTGACAGGAGGCCTTTGGATTTGGCTGCTGTAAACTTCACCAGAAATAGGTATCCACAATCTGCGCCGGCATTCAACCGGCGCGGCATTCGGCGCGCGAGCTCTGCCACCGGACCAGGCAATCTAATGCCCAAATGACCTATCATCGTCCGGCACGGCGCAAACACAGGGCCCTGTATTTGCGGGAGTTGTTCGAAGCGTTCCCGACGCTCATGACCGTTGTCCCTCGCGGCCCAGGCAAGTTTCGTCGCAGGCCGGTCCATGTCGCGTCGGACGGCGCAGTGTCCGCGACACTTTCAGGCGTCGCCGGGTTGCCACAGCAGGAGGTAAGTAGGAGAATGGCCCCGGCATTTCTCAGAGCAGGTCCCGCACGCAGTACAGAAGCGGTAGCTTACATGCAGTAAGATTCGAGGGTACGTCATGCTCGCGCGGAATTGGAAAAAGACGGCCATTTGCAGCGCTCTCGCGCTCGGCAGCACGCTGCTCACGCTCAGCCTCGACAACCTGCGCTTCGTCCAGTTGCTGCACCTGAAAGCCCGGGACGCCCACTTCGTTTTGCGTGGCAAGCAACCAACGCACGACATCGTACTCATCGGCATCGACCAAAAGACCCTGAACAGCTTCCCCGAACTCTATTCGTTCTGGCATCCTTATTACGCAGACGCGATCCGGGGTGCGGCTTTGGGCGGCGCGAAGGTGCTCACGCTCGATGTCACCTTCCAGATTCCTGTCACACGCTGGGAACCGGAGAATGATTCCCTGCTCGCCGGTGCCGTCACGGAAGCCAACCAGACCATGCCCGTGGTCTGTGCCTTTGTCCCCGGCACAACGGAACAGGAGAAAACAACGCTCTTCGCCGTGCCGCTGAACATGCTGGCCGCCGCGATGGGCATGAATGCCTTCGCGAATCTGACCACAGATCAGGACGACTTCATCCGCCGCCAGGAATTGATTGAACTCCCCGATAAGGGAGCGCCGGCAGAAAATCTCACCCGCGGCATGGCGCTTCGGACCGCCGAACGCTTCCTCAATCAGGAAGCGCAGTTCAAAGGCGGCGGGCTGTATTTCCAAGGGAAGAAGGTCCCGCTTGGTGCCGAAAACGACCTCACCATCAACTTCGCCGGACCGGCCGGAACCTTCCCCCGCATCTCCATGGTGGATTTCATCAACGCCTACCGCGCCGGGAACAAGGCCCAACTGGAGAAATGGGTCAAAGGCAAGGCGGTTCTGCTGGGTCCGGACAACAAGACCGACCGTTACTCCACCCCGTTCTTTACGTTCTTCGCCGGCAATGAATGGCAGACGCCCGGGGTGGAGATCCACGCGAATACGCTGCAGACGCTGCTCGACGGTTCCTATCTGCAGCCAGTTCCCGATTGGGTTCGATTTGCAGCATTGCTGCTCACGGCAATCGCCTGCGTCGGGATTGTCGCGCTGTTGGGAGTCACCCCGTCCGTGATCTGGTCCGGCATACTGTTTGCCGTGGTCGTCGCTGCGACACACGTCCTGTTTCGCACAGGTTGGCTGCTTTCCACTTCAGAGATTCTGATCGATTACTCAGCGGCGCTCTTCGGGGCCATCGTCTACCGCATCGCCACGGCGGAGCGGAAGAGCAGCTTCTTCCGTTCTGCGGTCGCCCTCTTCGTCGGCAAGCAGGTGGCCACGTCACTCGAACAGACCCAAAAGATCGGCCTCACCGGCAAGCGTCAAAAGGTGACCATTCTCTTCACGGACATCCGCGGCTTCACGGCCTTCTGCGAATCCAAAGACCCCGCCGTCGTCGTCGACCTGCTCAATGTCTATATGAAAGAGATGGTCGGCATCATTGTCCGCTATCACGGTCACGTCAACAAGTTCATTGGCGATGGCATTTTGGCGGTATTCTCTGATGACGATGAGCAAGCCGCACCGGGCGATCACGCGCGCCGCGCCACAGAGTGCGCCGCGGAAATGGTCAGTATCCCGGTGGGCGAATTCAAGACCGGTGCCGGCCTCCATTCCGGGGAGGTCGTCATCGGCAACGTTGGCAGTGAAGACAAGATGGAATTCACCGTTCTGGGCGATACCGTGAACCTTGCCTCCCGTCTGGAGAGTCTGAACAAAGAAAACAAGACGAAATTGCTGCTCAGTGAAGAGACACGTGAAATGATTGGCGGCGCGATTGACACACACTACTTGGGCGAAGTGCCTGTGCGGGGAAAAACGGTGCCAATGAAGCTCTATACCGTCCGGTCTCTGGTCGAAGTCAAGGTGCAGCCGTCCAATTTGGAAGAGGTAGTGAATTGAAATTGCGTGTTTTCATGCTGGCCGTTGCCGCTGCGGGAATCCTCTGCGCGGAGCAGCCCAAGGAAGAACCCGTCGGCCTGGTGCTGAATCCCGGCGGCGGCAAAGTGTTGCGCGCGAATACGGAAACGCCGCTGGCCGCGAAATCGGGAGATATCCTCTTCTCCGGCGACGTGCTGCGTTCCGGTGCCGCGCCCGCGAGCTTTCTCTACTGCCCGTCCAAGACCTCCCAGACTTTGGATCCCAACGGTGAAGTCAGTCTCGATGCGAAAATCCTGAAGCTCAAGACCGGCAAACTCGCCCCGCCCAAGCCCGTCAACGCCTGCTTCCTGCCGCAATTGGTCCGCGTCGCCGTCGCCAGCCAGCAGCACTACGGGGTCAGCATGACCCGCGGCCTCGCCAAGCCGGAAGGCGATGTGATCGCGGACGATGCACTGCCCGCTGATGTTCGCGCCGAGCTTGCCCCCATCCAGGCCCAGATCAATGCCGATCCGAACGATACCTCCGCGCTGGTGGCCAAAGCCGCTCTCTTCGAAAAAAAGAAGCTGGAACCGAACGCCCTCGCCGCGTACCGGAAAGTAGCCGCCCAGTGGGCCGACGCCGTCTGGGTCCGCGGCCGCATCTTCGAGCTTGAAGAAGATCTCGCGGTGCAAGCCGCATTGAAGTCGGCCGAGATTGCGCCGGATGCGAAGACTTATGCTCTGCTCGTGGGTATCTCGAAATACCAGAAACTGCCACAGGATCTTTGGCTGCACTACGCGCATTCCGATGCTCTGGCTTTCTCGAAGCACCTCGCCAGTGGACGCGGCGGCGGTGTTCCCGCGGACCAGATGTTGGTGCTCACGGATGAAATGGCCACCACTGCAGCGATCCGCAATGGCTTCCAAACCTTCCTCAAGAACCGCGCGGGCAAGAAGGATACGGTCTTCATCTTCCTCGCAGGGCATGGCACGGTCGACAGCCGCGGTGCCTACATCCTCACCAATGACAGTGACCCGCAGGACCTTTCCTCCACCGCCGTTCCCATGGCGGAAATTCAGACCCTCGTGGAACAGGAGTTGTCCAAGGTAGGCCGCGTCGTTCTGATGGCGGATGTTTGCCGCGCTGCCACTATTGGCAGCCTCAAGACAGCCAGCCTGTCGAATGCGGTTGCCGCTCTTGGCGAAGCAACGGGAGAAATTCTGGGCCTGATGGCAGCACGCCCCAAGGAAGTTTCCATTGAAGGTCCGCAGTTCGGTGGCGGTCATGGTGCGTTCACTTACTCCGTCCTGAAAGGCCTGCAAGGCAATGCCGACCGCGACGATGACCGCTTCGTCAGCGCCGGGGAACTCATCGATTACGTGACGGATTCCGTCCGCAAACTGACTGACAACAAACAGCACGCCCGCGATTTCGGCAACATGGAAAACGCGACCAAGCTCGCCGATCTCAGCAAGCCGGGCATCGAACTGGCTCACTTTCCCGTGATGTTTGACTCCCGCAATGGCGGCCCGCTCTTCCTCGCCGCGCAGAGTGCCGCACAAGCTCTGTCGTCTGAAGCGCAGGCTGATGTGGATCAATTCCAGGCGGCGATCCGCGCGAAGCGTTTGCTGCCGGATGAAACCGGGTCGGCCTTCCCGATTCTTGAGAAGCTGCGCCGGGAACTGAGTCCGCAGCAGGTCTTTCTGCAGGAGAACTATCTGCGCGTGGCTCTGGAAGATCAGGCCCAACAGGTGCTGCTGAAGTATCTGGCGGGAGATCAAGCCCCGCAGGGCAAATCCGAATTCGACCTTGGCTCCCGGTACATGGAAGCCGCCATGCGTTTGACCCCGGAGTCTTTGTATCTGCAAGGCCGGGATGCCTTCTTCAAAGGCCGTGCGCAACTCTTCGACAAGACCTATGCCAATGCGCAGGATTTGTTGGAACAGTCCGTGCGGATTGACCCGGGCGAGGCTTACGGGTACAACGCGCTTGGCATCGCGTACCTGGAGCAGGCCGATTTCACCAAGGCGATTCCGGCCTTCCGCGATGCTGTGCGCCGCGCTCCGAACTGGTCTTACCCGCTGCATAATCTGGCACTGGCATATCAGGAATCTGGTGATTACCAGGGCACGATCCGCGCCTATCAACAGGCGATGAAGATTACGCCGCAGTTCGCCTATCTGCCCTACAACCTGGGCCTGGTGTATCAGCGGTTGAATCAGCGGCGTGAAGCGGAAGCCAACTACAAGAAGGCCATTGAACTGGCTCCGGATTCCGCGGAACCGTTGAATGCGATGGGTTCACTCAAGGCGGCCGAGAGCAAGACGGCGGAAGCAGAGAAGCTCTACAAACAGGCGCTGGCCAAGAATCCGAATCTGCTCGCCGCGCGCCACAACTACGCTCTGCTGCTGGCCGGAACGAAAGACCGGCAGGCAGAAGCTGCGGACCTTTGGAAGCAGAACCTCACCACACAACCGGATTATCTGCCTTCCCGGTTGAGCCTGGCTGAGTTCTACGCCAAGCGCGGGGAGACGGCGGCTTCCATCGCTGAATATGTGAAGGTCGTGGAGGCGAAACCGCAGTATGTAGCGGCCAGGGTGGCACTGGCCGGGCAGTATGCAAAGAACCAGCAGATGGACGCCGCGGTGGAGCAACTTCGTGAGTGCACCAAGCTGGACGCCCAGAATGCACAGCTCTGGGAACAACTCGGCGATGCGGAAAAAGTGCGCAATAATACCCAGGCAGCACGGGACGCGTATAGTAGAGCGATGGAGTTGGAGATCGAAAAGTCTGGCAAGAACCGCCTGAGAAAGAAGATTTCGTTCTAGGAAGCGAATGCCGAGAGCCCAACTCAAATTCTGGGGAGTTCGCGGGTCGACGCCCACGCCGGTCATTTCGAATTTGAAATGCGGCGGCAACACGTCCTGCGTGGAAGTTCGGACGTCCACCGGCGAATCGGTCATCTTTGATGCGGGCAGCGGGATCCGGAACCTCGGCCAGCAACTGCTGCAGGAAGCTGCCGGCGCGCCCATCGACGTCAAGATCTTCCTCACCCACTTCCATTGGGATCACATTCAGGGCATTCCCTTCTTCGCCCCGCTTTACGGACCCAAGAACCGCGTGGCGTTCCATTCCTCCAAGAAGGCCTTGCCGTTGATTGAGACGCTGGAAGGCCAGATGGCGCAACCGTACTTCCCGGTGAGCTTCAGCCAGGTCTCTTCCAAGCGTGACTTCAATGAGATTGAAGAGAACGAAGTGGTGACGGTGGGCAATTTGAAGATCCACGCGTTTCCGCTACATCATCCGCAAGGTGCGGCCGGGTATCGGATTGAGGCGGACGGTGCCGTTATCGTCTATGCCACGGACTACGAACACGGCAACGAAAACCTGGATGCGACCCTCCGGGATTACGCTGCCGGTGCGGACATTTTGATTTGCGATTCCCAGTACACACCAGCGGAGTATGAGACGCACCGCGGCTGGGGACACAGCACTTGGGAAAACGCGACGCGCGTGGCGAAGGATGCCGGGGCGAAGCAACTCGTTCTGTTCCATCACGATCCAGAGCACGACGACGACACGATGTACAACATCGCCTGGGATGCGTCGAGGGTTTGGGAAAACACGATTGCCGCTTATGAAGGCTGTTCCATCGATCTATAGCCGGACTGCATCAGAATAGGGGTATGAGTCCCCTCGATTCGATTGACCACGTCGCCATCCCCGTCACTGACATTAAGACCGCGGTGGATTGGTACCGCGCCACGTTCCAGTGTGAGATCAAGTATCAGGACGACACCTGGGCACTGCTGGGCTTCGCCAACATCCGGCTGGCGCTGGTGATTCCCAGCCAGCACCCGGCGCATATCGGGTTTGTGAGTCCGGAAGCAGAAAAGTACGGCGAGTTGAAACTGCACCGGGATGGGACACGCAGCTGCTATGTGGATGACCCTGCGGGGAATGCGGTGGAGATTCTGGCGGCAGAGTCGATGCCGAAGGAGTGAGGGGCAAGTGTAACTTTTGCGTTTCTCTTTACTGCGTGGGAGCATAAAGGCATGGCATACGATGCAAGAGCCATAGCCAACTACCTCATCGACAGGGCGGCCATGGATGGCGAAACCCTGAATCCGATGAAGCTGCAGAAGCTGGTGTACAACGCTCACGGCTTCTGCCTGGCCGCACTGAACCGTCCGTTGATCGATGAAGAAATCCAAGCCTGGACGTATGGTCCCGTGATCCCGTCGATCTATCACGAGTTCAAGAAATACGGCAGCGGCGGGATCAAGGAGAAGGCCCGTGTGGTTCACTTCGAGGATGGGTTGAAGTACCGCTTCATTACTCCATCCATCGATAGCTACCCGAATGCCCAGGAGAATCAAGAAACCAGGGACTTGCTGGATGCCGTCTGGGAGTCGTTCGGTGATCTTTCGGCCGTCCAACTTTCCAACCTCACCCACAGGCCGGGAACGCCATGGTCAGTTACCGTGGAACAAAATCCTGGCAGGAAAGGCATTAATATCCCCCAGGACCGCCTAAAGGAGTGGTTCGCTGCCTGACGGGCAGGCTAACGAGCCACTGGTCAATCGACAGAGGTTCAAAGAACTCGCCCTTGCGAAGAGAAAATCGCTGGGGCCGATCAGCGGTCAGCCGGATTCTGGCTTCGAAGACGAATATCTCGACTTGGAACGCGAGCAACAAATGGCCCATATCGAGAGCTACCGCCAAGACACCGATCAGCGCAAGACGTACTCGGACCGGATTTTCGCACTAGTCGCCATTTGGCTCATCACGATCATCGGCCTTGTAGGCCTGCAAGGGTTCCGCTTGTGGGGCTTTTACCTAGAGCCAGCCACAGTACAAACCATCATCGGAGCCACCACTGCAGGTGTCATTGGAATCCTGCTGGTCGTCATCCGCTATCTCTTTCCGAGGAGATAGACCACTTTCGCCATTTCGACATCATTGCCATCGACCACATCCTGCACCGTCGGAACGACGGCGACATCCGGTGTCAGACCCGCGTCGGGTTGCGGTTCCGTGGGAAAGCTGCCGATCAGCGGTAGGTCTATCTCAAGGCCTGATTTCGGCAAGCGCAGGAAAAAGAACGCGCCGCCGTTGATGCCGCGCTGATTGCCGCCAGTGGGCTGACCAACGAGGGTTCCAAGCTTGTAGCGCTGCACGATTCTTTCGAACTGGAAGGTTGCAGAACTGTTGTTGGCATCGATCAAGACAAAGACCTTCCCGGGAAAGGGATTGCCTTCCGGGTGAATCACATCGCCCCCGGGCGAATCGTCATAACGCTTCAACAGGAAATAGGGAACGGCCCCGGGAGCAGTGGGCCAGGGCTTCTCCAGATCCACTGCGGCATCTCCCCATTTTTTGAAACTCGGATCCCAGGTATCGAGGTAGGTATTCAGAGCAGCAGGAGTCTCGCGATACCGGACCAAACGGCGATCCTGCGAGAGTTTCAAATCTTCTTTCACCAGACGCTTCAAAATCTCATTACCGATATCGTTGCCGCCCTCGTTGCCCCGCAGATCAATGATCAGCGCTGGGGCCTTGCTGTCTGCCAGTTCGTCCAATCGGGCATTCAGCCAGGCCTTCCAATCCCACTTGCTGTCATAGAGCGCCCAGGTCGGCATGGTCAGAACCGCGGAACCATCGGCCAGTTTCTTCCAATAAAACTGGGCGTCACTTCCCCCTTTGCGCGCTGATTCCCGTGCCTGGATCGGGGCGATCCGCTGTTCATACGTGAGCGCCTCCACCGTGATGTTCCGTGGCTGATTCTCACCCGGGAGCCGGACTGTCATCGCCAGACGCATCGACTTCTGCGGAAAGAACAGCGGGAAGTACACGTCGAAGGTTTCATAAAGGCTGTCGCCAAAGACTTCCAGCGAAGCGATCCGTTTCGCATCATTGGAACCGTCGGCGCGGGCGATCGTCATCAAGCGGGCGAGGATTTGGGGCGTCTTGACCCCGTTGATGGACAGGATCTCGGTGCCGCGGGGAACCTGGCGGTCCACTGTGAAATCGCGGGTGACGACCATC
The DNA here is from genome assembly GCA_903923395.1 of uncultured Acidobacteriia bacterium. Classification (GTDB taxonomy): domain Bacteria; phylum Acidobacteriota; class Terriglobia; order Bryobacterales; family Bryobacteraceae; genus BOG-234. The sequence continues at coordinate 21,489 of CAIXXM010000067.1, read as the reverse complement.
GTCCGATAGAGCCAGCGGAAATAGAAAGGCACCCGGTTCTGTCCCTGCAGGACGGCTGTCTTCACCGCCTTGGTCTGGTTGAAGAAGTTGGCGTAGGTATGGCCGCACTTCACCTGCGCAGCGAAGACGGAGAGGGCAAGGTATGCCTCGCGGAGAGTCAGGTCCTTCTGGAATTGCTTGCCGAGAGCGGCAAACTTCGCATCCATCTCCGGTTTGGTGTTGTAGCGGTAGAGTCCGGGGTGCAGTGTTTCGTAGGCTTGACGGAGGATGACGAGATCCTGCTGCAGATCAGCCGCGGGAATCGTCTGGGCCGGGGCCGCGAATGCGAGGAAGAAGGAAATGCAGAGTGTGCGCAAGACACCAGATTAGACTGCTTCGTCCGTCCGCAGCGTGCTATTCTTCCTGCCAAAGGTGAAGAAGATCACTTCAGCGGCGAAAGCAAGTTGGCAGGGGGGATTGGCTTGTTAATGTTAAAGACCGACGCCAAACCATTTGGCCGACTGGAAAAATCATAGCCCGATGGCGCGGGGTTGTTTATGAAGTCCCAAATAGCCTGTGGCATCCAGCCAGTTGCGTTTCCTGGAAGAATTTCCGCCAAAAGCATGAGTTCACTAGCGAAGAATCCGCGAAGCACCTCGGTTAGCATACCCGCGTTGTGGTTCGACACAATCAGGAATTGACCCGGAAAGATGGTGATCCAATTCCGAACCTCTGGCCGACCATCTAAAAACTGAGATAGATGAACGCCGTTAAGTTGTAAGGCATTGAATGTGAGGGAATAAACTTTAAATCCTGTGTGGGCGTACATCTACTCTTCTCCCTTCTCTGCGCCCGATGGCTGCACTGGTGCCAGAAGTGGGTTTTCATTAATCTTCATCGACGTCATATTCAATGAACCATACCCTTGCGCCCGTAGTAACTGGTCCCTCTGAGTCTTGACATGTTCCTCGGAACGAAGCATATCCGGGTTGGCGACGGCCCAATACATGCCAACCGACAGGACAGCGACAACGATTCCAATCCCAGCATAAACCAAAATCGAGGCAACGGTGGCCGCCGTGCCTGGGCCCCACATCCAAAGACTACAGCCAAAACCCATCATCAGTAGTGCCATGAGCAGCACGGCCACAAATGCATGCAGACCACTTTTGAGTGAGATTCGCTCAAAAAAGGCGGTAACGATTCCCAATTGGTCGTTGTTGGGATCGTGGTGAGTCATACACTCAATCGCGTAGATTAGACTGCTTCGTCCGTCCGCAGCGTGCTGTTCTTCCTGCCAAAGGTGAAGAAGATCACCAGACCAATCGCCAGCCACACGAAGAACCGCAGCCAGGTTTCGAGGGGCAGGGCCAGCATCAGGGTCAGACAGAAAACTATCGACAGAATTGGCAGCACTGGTGACCACGGTACACGGAAGCCGCGCTTGCGGTGGGGGTCCGTCTTGCGGAGCACCAGAACGCCAGCGGAGACAATGATGAAGGCGAATAGGGTGCCGATGTTGGACAGATCGGCGAAAGTGTCGATATCCCAGATGCCAGCGGGAATACCGACGAACAAGCCCGCAATCCAGGTGCTGACATGCGGCGTTTGGAACTTGGGGTGAATGCGCGCGAAGAACTTGGGCAGCAGACCATCGCGCGACATTGCGAACCAAACGCGCGCCTGGCCGTACTGGAAGACCAGCAGTGACGAGATCATCCCGACCAGCGCCCCAACATTGACCCAGCCGCGGATGCCGTTCATCCCGAGAGCCTTCAACGCATCGGCCACCGGAGCGTCAGAGTTCAACGTCTTCCAATTGGCAATGCCAGTGAGCACCAGGGCGACGGAAATATAGAGCAGAGCACAAACAATGAGCGTGGCGATGATGCCGAAGGGCATATCCCGCTGCGGGTTCTTACACTCTTCCGCAGCCGTCGACACCGAATCAAACCCGATATAGGTAAAAAAGACAATCGCCGCGCCGGTCAACATGCCGCTGGTGCCATTGGGCAGGAAGGGGTGCCAGTTCTCCACCTTCACCGCGTGCGCCGCGCCGATCACAAAGATCAGGATCGCCGCAATTTTCACGACCACCATGATGTTGTTGGTCTGCGCACTCTCCCGCACACCGCGCACGAGCACCCACGTCAGCACCAGCAAGACCAGCAGCGCCATGAGATTGAACACACTTCCGCTGTAGACCCCGCCGGGACCTATCGGTGATTTCGCGATGACCGCCGGGAGATGGTAATGGAAAACGCCGTCGAGCAGGTCATTCAAATAGTTTGAAAAACCCACTGCGACGGCCATATTCGAGACAGCGTATTCGAGAATGAGATCCCAGCCGATAATCCAGGCGAAGATTTCACCCAGCGTGGCGTAGGCATAGGTGTAGGCACTGCCAGCGATGGGAATCATCGAGGCGAGTTCCGCGTAGCAGAGAGCTGCAAAACTACACACGAATGCCGTCACCAGAAACGACAGCGAGATGCCGGGCCCCGCGCCAAGACGGCCCTTGAGCGAGAGGGCATCGCCCCCGTGCATCATCAGGTCCAGAACAGTGGCGTTGAGGATGGACTTAAACTGCAGCGTCTGACCGGCGGCGGCCGTGCCAGTGAGAATGAAGATGCCGGAGCCGATGACGGCTCCCACACCAAAAGCGGTGAGGCTCCAAGGCCCGAGCGTCTTGCGCAGCCTGTTCTCCGGAAGTTCCGAAGCGGCGATCAGCGCATCAATGCTGCGAGTGCGAAGGAGCCCTTTCACCTAGCGCTTCCGGGTGCCCTGAGCCATCTTGCGGATCTTTTTCTTCATGGAGCCGCGTGCCACGTTGGAAGGACGCGCCGCCTTGGGCGCTGCTTTCTTCCGCGCTGCCCGCTTGGCTGCTTTGCGTTCTGTTGGTTCAAGAGTCGTCGTATTCATCTGTAAAATGTGCCCACCGGCGCCCCGCATTGGTCAGGACTTCTTCAAGCCGGCGTATTTCTCCACTAATTTCTTCATCCCGTATCGCTGGAATATGACGACTACTTTGGCGTCATCTCCCTCGCCTTCCCGCCGAACAATTGTGCCAGTGCCGTACTTCGGATGTTCAACCACTGTTCCTGTTCGCGGAGGCGATTTCGGGGACGGGGGCGCTTTGGGAAGCGTTGTCTTTGATTGTACAGGGGGGAAGAGGCTGTTTGCATCTCCAAATAGCCCAGTTTGCTCCGGCTGCCGAATCATTTGCTGTCCGGCGGGCCGGACGGGCGGTTTTTGGACCGGCGCGGGAGGCATCGGCGGCCTGTTGACGACCGGAGGTGGTCCGATTGGGCGCACCGGAGCGGGTCCGGGCGGACGAGTGCCGACGGGTGTGGCAGGGCGTCCTGCCGTAATCGGAGTGGGTGATTTTGATGGACCCGTTTCCCAGGGCGGCAGATCATCGCTGACCTGCGGCGGGGCAGGCGGGGCAACCGGTGGACGCGTGAACGCCGTCTGCCGGGGTGCAACCGGGGCCTGCGGAGGCCGCATCGCAGGCGGGGCGCTTCTTTGCGCAGGCGGCGGCGAACTGGGACGCAGCGTTGTATTGATCCCGCGCTCCTTGAAGAACGCAGAAATGTTTTCGAGTGAATTGTACGTTTTGCCCGTGTAGAGGTTCTTGCGCGATTCGTCCCGGACGAATTGCCGTTCACTGCTGAGGTCGACGCTCGGAACGTCGTCCTCATCCACCCCCATATTGATGACAAGATTCGACGGAACTTCTTTCAGGAAGCGGGAGGCCATGGTGCGCTCCTGTTCCCCGCCCCCGAAACGGCGCCGGTACTTCGCCCATGTCATGATGAGGCGCTTTTCCGCGCGCGTCATACCCACGTAGCAGAGGCGGCGCTCCTCTTCCATGGCGGCTTCACTATTGATAGACCTGCTGTGCGGAAAGAGCCCTTCTTCCATGCCGGCGAGGAATACCATCGGGAATTCCAAACCCTTGGCATTGTGGATGGTCATCAGGGTGACCTGCGCATTTGCGTCGATGGAATCGGTCTGGGCGACCAGGGCCGCGTGATCCAGGAAGTCCGCGACAGATTCGCCGCGCTCCACCGCTTCCGCCGCGGCGTTCATCAATTCGTTGAGATTTTCGAGGCGCGCCTGGGATTCCGGAGTGTTTTCCTGTTCCAGCATGCGCCGGTAACCAGTGCGCTCCTCAATGAAGGCCAGTGCTTCATTCAGCGGAAGGCGCTCCACGGCCTCCGCAAGTTCCACAATCAGATCGCGGAAGACTCTCACCGCGGCGTGCGCGCGTGTGCCAAAGGCGTTTGTCTCCAGCATGTGGTTGATCGCATCCCAGAGACTGATGCCACCCTCGTTCGCGAACTTGTCGGCCTGTTCCACGGTGGTCTTGCCGATGCCGCGGGCGGGAACATTGATGATCCGCGCCAGGGCGATGGAATCGGATTGCTGCACCGCAAGCTTGAGGTACGCAACGATATCCTTCACTTCCGCGCGCTGGTAATAGCTGGTGCCGCCAACCACAACATAAGCCCGGTTATAGCGGCGGAGCGCTTCTTCAATCTGACGGGATTGTGAGTTCGTCCGGTAAAGGATCGCCACCTTGTATTCGGGATGCTGGCGAAGTACCTTCTCCGTAGTGTCAGCAATGAACAGCGCTTCGTTTTCGGAATCGTAGGCCGGGTAGATGGTGAGGACATCCCCCTCATCGGCATCGGTCCAGAGCCACTTTCCCTTGCGCTCTTTGTTGTTGGCCACAACGACGCTGGCGGCTTCCAGAATATTTTTCGTGGAGCGGTAGTTCTGCTCCAGACGGATCACCTTCGCCTGCGGGAAGTCCTTCTCGAAATCAAGAATGTTGCGGATATCCGCGCCGCGCCAGCTGTAGATCGACTGGTCCTCATCACCGACAACGCAGACATTGCTGTGGCGCTGGGTGAGCAGGCGCATCAATTCGTATTGCGAGCGGTTGGTGTCCTGATACTCATCGATCATGATGTAGCTGAGACGGCGGTTCCAGGCCTCGCGCGTTTCGGCATCGTGATACAGCAGGCGGACGGTTTCGAGCAGCAGGTCATCGAAGTCGAGGGCATTGGCCTGGCGCAGAGCGGTCTCGTATTCTTCGAAAACGGCGGCGATTTTGGTGACGCGGGGGTCAGTCGCGCGGTTGTAGAGGTCCTGCGGGGTTTCTTTGTTGCTCTTCGCGCTGCTGATGGCGGAAAGCGTGTTGCGGTACGGCATGGCCTTCTCATCGAGGCCCATACGCTTATAGGCAGCCTTGATGATGGCGAGCTGATCGTCATCATCGTAGATGGAAAAGGTTTTGGAGAAGCCTGGACGGATGGGTGCCAGCGCATCGCCGTCACGCCGCAGCAACCGCACGCAGAAGCTGTGGAACGTGGCGAGCAGGGGCTGCCCGTTCATGCCGACTCCGGCCAGGATGTTGCCGATGCGGTTCCGCATTTCTCCGGCGGCCTTGTTCGTGAAGGTGACCGACAGAATAGACGACGGCGGCACGTGCCTGGCGGTGATCAGATGCGCGATCCGGTGCGTGATGACGCGGGTTTTGCCCGAGCCCGCGCCAGCCAGAATCAGCACGGGACCTTCGGTTGTTTCCACTGCTTCGCGCTGTTGGGGGTTCAGGCCAGAGAGAAAGTCCACTGATTACAATTTTCGCACCATCGTCTATGCTTCTAGGAAGCGATGGCATTTTGGAGAGCAGCAACGGTCAATGAGGTCCCCCCGGGGGCTGTGATTGAGGTGATCCGGGGGAATGATCTTTACGCGGTGTGCAATGTCGCGGGGGAGATCCGGGCGATTTCAGGGGTGTGTCCGCATGCCCGCGGCCCTCTGGGGCAAGGTACGCTGCATGGAGACGTGATCCTCTGTCCCTGGCACATGTGGGGCTTTGACTCGAAATCAGGCGAATGCGATTTCAATCCGAAACTGCACGTGCCGGCCTTCCCCGTGAAGGTGGAAGACGGCGTCGTCTACCTGGATACCCCTGATGCCTGAACTTCCCGAAGTAGAAACAGTGGTTCGAAGCCTTGCCCCGGTGATAGTGGGGCAACGGATCCAACACGCCGAATTCCGGCAGTTGCGGATTCTGAAGGGCGAAGCACAGGCGACCGTGGAGGCGGTCACCGGCCAGAAGATCGAAGGGATCAAGCGGCACGGCAAGTTCATCGCCATCCAATTGGAGCGCGGGGTTCTGACGGTACACCTCGGCATGACCGGGCGCCTGCTGATTGACCCGGAACCGACCAAATGGACCCATGCGCTATTCACTCTGGAGCACAACATGCTGCTCTTTGATGATCCCCGGCAATTCGGACGGATCGAATATGGCGCAACTCTGCCGGAGCGCGTGGCGGCACTGGGGCCCGAACCACTCGAAGTTACGCTGGAAGAGTTCACACGCAGGGTGAGAGAACGGAAGTCGCCGATCAAAGCGGTGTTGTTGAATCAGGCCGTGGTGCGCGGTGTGGGGAATATCTATGCCGATGAGTTACTGCACCGTGCCGGTGTCTTGCCCCGCAGGAAAGCTGCATCGCTTGCCAAGGACCGCATCCGGAAGATTTTCGATGCCATGCGGGAAGTGCTCTCCGAAGCCATTGCTGCGCGGGGATCTTCGGTGTCAGACTATGTGGATGCTGATGGCAACAAAGGAGATTTTCAGAACAGCCACAGGGTCTATCAGCGGCACGGGGAACCTTGCACCACGTGCGGCATGCCCGTGAAGCGGATCATCCTGGCGCAACGCGGCACGCACTATTGCGGGGTTTGCCAGAAGTAAGTTACTTGAACCGCTTCTTATACGCGAAGTCCAGACCTACGTACCCGTTTTCTTCCCGTGTGAGAATTGCTGACCAGGTTTTGTCAAACGCCCATTCCACCCGGATTAACTGCGTGCTGGTGCTGGAGACATCCGTAATGTAAGTGAACAGGATATCTGGAGTAATCTGCTGCTCGATGGTCAAACGCGCCTGCGGACTTCCGGTGATGCCGGATAACTGGGGATCAATCTTCAACTTACTTACCCCGAAGAAGCGTTGTAAGCGGCCCGACACGGGATTCGCAATCGCCTGCCCGAGCAGCGCCGATGCCCCCATCTGCTGCAGGCTCTGGTTGCCACCGGAATCCCGCAGGGCGATGGATGGATCCGTAGGGGAGCGGCCCGTTGCGAGCAGCGCCACAATGTCAGAGAACTGCAAGGGCGGATCAGACCGGTAAGTCACGTTCAAAGGCTTATCCACGGGGCCCGAGACTGTGATGATAATCTGCACGCCGCGGGCTTTGGTTTCCAGATCCACATTAAGAATCGGCTCCACGCGGACCGGATTAAAAAACGATACGGTGCCCTGCGTGATGGTGTATTTATTGCCGAAGAATACAATTTCTCCTTCGGTTACAGTGACGCGGCCCAACAGCGCTGGATTCACAGCGGTACCGCTGAGGCGGAGGTTGGCCTGCGCCTGCAAGGTCTGCGCCAGGTTGGTCTGCAGGGCGAGATCCGGCGCCGTCTCCACCTGCACGTCAAGATTCAGATTCGCCAGCAAACCCTTACTTGCGGATGGAGTCCGCACGGGTTCCACGGACTTCGCCAGGATGCCGCCAGCTTCAGACTTCGGATTGATCGTCATCCTGCGGATCGACACGCGGCCAGATGCCTGGCTGCGCTGCGAGGTCCCCGCGACCTTGATATTGGCGTCGGCGACCGTACTTACCCCTTCCGGATATCTGACACGGACAGAGGAAAGATGGGTTTCGAGATTGAAGGCTAAGATCCCCTTCATCACAGCGATAAAGCCCGTGGCGTCAACCTTGCCCCCGCCGGATTCCGCCGAAAGATTCTGGATGGTGGCACGTGACCCGTTGAATAGAATCAGGCCATTGGCATTGGTGAGTCCGTTAGAAAAGTCGGCTAAGTGGAAGTCACCACCGGCCAGTTGAGCGCGGCCTGAGAAATCGGGGCTGTCAAAGGTGCCGCGCATAGCAGCATTTACATTCAGATCGCCGGCAGAGGCGAGGTCGGTGCTGAAGCCTTCCAGTATCTTCAGATCTACCTTGCCCTGCGCCCGCAGGTCCAGCGGATTGGCCTGCCGCAAGGCAATGTTGCCGGTGAGTGCCAAGTTGGTGTTAGGCGCTTCGAAGCGGAAATCTTCCAGACGGATCACAGCTTGCGACAGCCTGGCGCGCAAGGTTCCGGCATTTTTCACAGCAAAGGTCTGTAGGTTCCGGGGTGTACCGGCGGCGGGCAGAGGCTTCAGTTCGAACCTGGGAATCTCCAGAGAACCAGTAACGTCGTCCACCCTGGTCAGCGGACCAGATAAGTTTACTGCTGCCTCAGCATTGCCACCGAAGTTAAAAGACCCCGCTGCTGTTTCGGGATTGAGTAGATTCCAGACAGTATTTAAGTCAATCCTGGACGCAGCGATCCGGGTCTGCATGTTATAGTCACCGGCAAGCTGGATGGTGGACTCCCCGGAGATGTTGGCACCTGCCGCATTGGCGGTCAGCTTGGCGGTCATGATGTCATTGCGGGTCACCGCGCTCACATGTAAGCTGCCCAACTTGCGGCCGGCGAGATCGATCCCATTGACTTGCAAATCCCCATCCAAACGGGAAAAGCGGATTCTGGTTTCTTTCTTCGCATTCTGCACAACCGACGCAGAGCCATCCGCACGCAGCACAGCATCGCCGGTCAAAGATGGCAGTTGCTCGTGAAACATCTGAATCTGGCTGAGCGTGACAGGATTGGTTTCGACATGAATGGAGAGCGCGCCGGGTACCAGCGCATCGGCCGCGTGGTCATAACGCAGACTGACCTTGGCGTTCCGCAGACCAGCAGTAATTTCGCCCTGGGCAGTTTGCTGGCTGGATGTGGGGGATTCCACATGGGCCGTGATACTGTCGAACGGTTCACCGGAATAACTGCCTGCACTGGCACGCAGATCGGCCGTGATTCGCGGGTTACTCATCTCCCCTGCAACACGGAGAGTGGCGTCGAGTGCGCCTTTTAGCGGCAAATCGCCAGCATTCAAAACACCCATCAAGCGTCCGAGATCTGCCTGCTTGGCTTGGATACGCGCGTCCAGACGGCCGTGATCGTCCAGTGTCCAATCCTTCCATGCGAGCGAGCCTTCCGTCTGCGCGGAAAAGCTACCGTGCACAAGACGTCCGGATGCAACTTTGACACCCGCGTGGTCCAGGGTCACATCCGCCGTCGCGCTGTCTGCCATCTGCCCGTTATAGACGGGATTATGTACTTCAAGGTGACCGTGGATAACAGGGTCCAGAGTATCTCCCTGGAGAGTGCCCACAAACGTCGCGGAGCCGTTCTTGAGACTTACCGGCAGTGTCGTGATGCCAAAGAAGGGGAGTAAGTCCACGGGATTCGTCGAAAATGCATCGACGCTTAGCTTCTTGTCCAGCACGCCGGTCAGGTCGACTCGGGTGTGAGGGAAGCTGACATAAGATTCGCCGAAGGTCAGATCACCGGTGGTGCCGTTATACTGCAGACCTGCCAGGCCTGTGACTGCAGGACTGTTTGCAGCAGGGGTTAACTCAAAGCGGCCACTGACCTGTGTATCTCCAATATGGAAGAAAGCACCGTGCACCTCGTAATCGCCTGCAGCGGAGGCATCATAGGGGAGTGCATATTGGGTGAAAGTCGCAGCAACATTCCTTACGCCGATCCCTTCCACTTTCCCCTGTGCCTGAAACGCGTCCCAGCCGCGGATAACTCCCTTGCCGGTAACAGTGCCACCGAGGGACTGAATTCTTATTCCGTCCAAATCCACATGATCGGCCAGCATTTTGAAGCGTGAGTCGACTCTGGCACCTTTCAACTGGAAGCGTCTTGATCCTGTCGCAAAATCAACGGCATCACTGTGAACGGTTCCACTAACTTCGTAGTCACTGAGAGATACGAATCGCGCTTTGCCGCGCAGGATAGCGGTCGCCGCCTGATGACTTGTCCAGCCCGCAAGAATCCCAACCTCGTAGAGAGAGGCCTTGGCGTAGAGATCACCGGTCATCACAGGGTCTGTGAAGTTATCCAGCACGAAGCTGGTTACCGTCACATCGGCGAGTTTGCTCTTCACTTCTGCCTTCGAGACCAGCAGGCGGTTCTTTTCGAGCGCAATCTGCGTTTGAATTCGGAAGTCCATAGGGCCGGTCTCCTTCGAATCAAAGTGCAGTGGTGCGAGTTGTAAGTCGCCTGAGTAACGGAGTGCTGCTGCATCGTATGCCAGATGAATCGCCAGATTCTGCGCCTTGGTTTGCCACCCGGTGGACTTCTTTCTCCCCTTCGGGGTCTCAGCAACGGCCTCTCCACCGGTTAGAACAAAGGAACCGATCTTCAGGTCCAGTATGGTCTCTGCGAAAGGCCGGGAAGACTGCTTCTTCACCTTGGGCTCAGGAACGTTCGTGCTGCCATCGGGATAGAGAATGACTCTGGTCTGCGGGTGCTCCACCGCTAAAGCGGTCAAATCGAATTCCTGCCGGAGCAGCGAGAGGATCTTGAACTGCAGTGCCACGCGGTCAATCGAGAGCAGCGGCGGATCTCCGGCAGGTTCTTTGCCATGGATAACCAGACCCTTGACTTCCGCCATCCTTGCAGCCCAGTCGAAGTCAAAGGCCCCGAGTTCCACACGGCCGCCGGTCGCCCTCTCCAACTCCGTGATGATACGGGTACGTACGTTCTCGCGCAGCCATTCACTGCGGAGCAACACGATACCCGCAATCCCCGCGAGGAGCATGAACAGCACCAGCGCGCTGGCCGCGAACAACCCTGCTTTTGCCGGTCTGCTCAGCTTCAAGGTACTTTCCCCCCAAAGGCTTCCGGATGATATTCGATCTTGACTCTGCGGCGCTGATCCTTCAGCCAGAGATCCAGTTCCTGATCCGCCCTGGCGGCAGTCAGCGCTTCTTCAATGACAGAGCGAACGTCATTGTACGCGGTCTTTTGATCCACGCGGTCACTGTAATATTTCCGGATATCCTCTTCGGTTACCTGAACCGCTGGCCGGAAGCGCAGATTGAGAAAGGTCAACAAATCCGCCTGACGCGCGAGATCGGCTTGCAGTTGTGATGGCTTAAGTCCGGCATCTGCCAGAGCCTTCGGGAAATCCGCGGGCTGGGGATAAGTGGCCTTGACGTAATTAGCCAGCAGGACGGCGGCATCGGCTTCGGCCAGTGCCGAATAATGGCCGAGCTGCATCTCCCGCATCACAAAGCGCTGGTCAATAAGCTGCTCAGCCGCCTGCTTCCGGTTGGCCGGATTGAAGACTGGAGTGGTTCTGTTCTGGAATGCCGTCAGACGGATGCGCTCATCGAGTTCGCTGGCAGTAATGACTTCGGTTCCAAAAGACACCGCGACCCGGTCGACAATCTCGCCGCACAAAGGAATCGCCAGCAGCCATGGGAGTATTCTCCACATCATCAGAAGGCCTGCCCGATCGAGAAGAAGAACTGGAAATGACTAATGCGCTGCAGGGATGCCTGGCAGGTATTCGCGGCAGAGCATTGCACTAACTGTACATAGTTTCCCGCAAAGCCGTTATACTTCGGCGGGTTGATGCTGTAAGCCAGATCGAGGCGCAGAGGGCCCACGGGAGTTCGGAAACGGATTCCGAAGCCCACCGCATGCTCCATGTAATTGAAACTGCTCTCGTCGTGTTGCTTCACCCCGAAGGTGAGGTTCCCCAGGCTCGAATAGATGTTACCGGCGTCGTGGAAGAGAACGCCATTCACGTTCGCCCCGTAAAGGGGGAAGCGGAGTTCCGTGTTGTTGAAGAAGAGCGCGGAACCTCCGAGAGGAAAGCCGGTCCGCAAGTCGCGCGGGCCAGCCTGATTCTCAGGAAACCCACGCAAGGTATTCCCGCCGCCTCCGAAGAAGCGTTCCGGTAGAGGAATGGCATCCGAGGGATCAGCATTGCTGGAAACACTGAAGGCAGGTGCCCATCCGAATTGTGTTTCCCGCGCGAGAACAAACTTCTCACCCAGGCGGTGATAAGTGGCGTTCCTGGCCAACAGGCGCACAAAACTGGTCTGCGAGCCGAAGATCTTGGAAGCGAGACCAACATCCAGAGTGTTGTAAACGCCTTTGTGCGAGTCAGTGGGATCATCGCGGCGGTCCTGCACGATGTTAAAGGACGAGATACCAACCCGCACGGTCTGCGTCAAACGCGGCAGCAGCAGAGGGTCTATCTTCAGATCAGAAACACCCACGTTGCGGTAATTGAAGCGGTAGAAGAGGGTGGTGGATTTCGACTTGCGCTGGGATAACTGCACGGAACCCTCTTCGCGCTTGGATTGGAAGGTGCGGACGTCGTGCGTATTATCGTAAAGAACAGAGAAGGTCATCTCAAGATTAGGATTATCTTGGATACGGGGTGCGACATAGTTCAGCAGCGCGCGCTTCTGCAGCGTCGAGTAACGTGTCCGCAAACTGACCGTGTGTCCGAGCCCGAGAAAATTGAGTCGGCTAAGATCGAGCGACACGCGGGCATTGACGCCGGTCGCGCCGCCAGGGTCTGAGAAGTCATTCAGCGCACTGCTGCCGCCGATGCGGGCGAATTCAATACCGAAACCGCCAGTGATGGAGTACCGGCTGGCTTCTTCCATCTCATACAGAACATACTTCCGGGTGGTGTCGCCGTCCGGGTTCTGCACCGCCATATCCACGGATGCAAAGATGCCCAGATCATAGAGCCGGCGCTGTGTCTCCGCCATGTAAGTCGGGGAAAGAGCGTCTCCTGGATTTAACATCAACTGCTTGTTCACAATCGACGGACGCGTGGTGGCAAGGCCGCTGGTAACCACTTCGCGCACAAACTGCTGCGGGCCTTCCGTGATCACAAATTTCAAGTCGATGGTATTGGGTTTTGAGGCAGGTACGGAATCCCATTCGAAAGAGACGCCGGTATAGCCGCTTTCGTAATAGAACTGCTGAATCGCCGCCCTGTCTTCGGCAACACTGAACTCACTGAAGGGCTGGCCGGGCTGCGAACTGAGCCGGCTCAGCAGAGGCTCCAGTTTCTTGCGCGCCTCCGGTGTGGGGCCGCTCACATCGAGAGAGGCAACGGTATATTGTGGCCCTTCTTTGATCTGGAAAGTCACGGCGAGGGTCTCTGTCTTCCCGCCGGAGTCCACTACATTCGAGGTAACATTTACATCCCGGAAACCGTTGGAGCGGTAGAGTTCCGCGATATCTTCCTCATCCCGCCGCCGGAGCGCTTCACTGTAACGGCCACGGCGGAATTCAAAACTCTTCGGCGTGAGGAAGAGCCGTTCGCGGATCGCCCTGTCATTGAAGTAACTGTTGCCCCGGATATCTACCTTCATCAAGGTGTGACGGCTGCCCAGATTGATCAGGTAAACGATCTCACTCTTGCCATTCCGGATCTGCTGCTCTTTGAATTCCACTTCGGCTTCGAAGTAACCCTGCGACTGGAAGTAATCGCGGAGATTGGTGGCGCCCTCCGCCAGCAGATCCTGATCAATCGTATGTTCCTCGAAAACTGGAATATTCTGTTTGATCTTGCGGCGGCTGACCTTGGCGCCCACCGCGGTGATGTCCACCTTGGGCCCGGGAGTTACCACGAGACGGGGCTTGGCCGCGGGATGCTTCGGGTCAACGTTGGTCTCATCCTCAATGTCCCGCAGGGCCACCGTGGCGAGCAGGCGGTTCGCATTCTCATACTTTAACCGGATACTATCCACGCCGCTGCGGGTGCGGTTTTGCGTGATGCCGCGAAAACCGGGCAGGAGAAAACGTTTCCAGTGCGTGGCGCTGACGATTTGCTTTTCTGAGAGAACGCTGAGATCTCCGGTGACTTCCGGCTCGTCATACCGGGCCCGCTTTTGAGCCACGATTTGGAATCTGACATTGACCTGCTGATAGCGGTTCAGGTATTCGAGCTGATGCGTAATCTCCGCGTGAAAATAACCGTTTTGCCGCAGCAGCCTCTGCATATTCGCAATTGCCGGAGCAAGCAGCGACTCATCAAAGGGCTGGCCGAGAAGCAGCCGGGAGGCATTCACCAATTGCCCGGAGTTCGGGGGCTCACCCGGCGCGCCGGAAAGGAAGACTTTGCCGATAAACCACGCCTGTTTTGTCTGGAAAAGTACAGTAACTCCGCCGGGGACGGGGGTCACATCCACGGCAATATCGCGGTAGCGGCCGCTGCGGTAGAGCCGTTCCACCGCCGCGCGGATGGTCTGGGCCGAATAGAGTTCGCCCCGCTTCACGGGCATGATTTCAAACAATTCGCGGCCCTCAATGGGCTGCTCCGGCGGGTCAAACGCGACATTCACCACGGGCTTGCCCTCAAAAGCGCGCAGGCCGCCGTTCGCGCCGTCCAGGCGGCCCGAAGGCGTCCGTTGTGCGGCTTGTTGGTTTAAGGAAGATGGCTGGCCGGAAGCGTGCGGGGGCATCAGGGAGAGCAGCAGCAGTAACCCGGCAAGGCTGTATCCAAAAGGGCGCGGCACCATTCCAATCCTAGCTGAAGATGCCGCGGATAAGCTCATGCTTAACCTAAGACTGGGTATTGTATGCAACAGGAACGCTACAGTCGGCAAACAAGATTTGCGCCGTTCGGGGAAGATGGCCAGGCAGCCCTGGCGAAAGCCAGTGCGGTGGTGGTGGGCTGCGGAGCACTCGGCACAGTTCATGCCGGACTGCTGGCCCGCGCCGGAGTAGGCCGGATTTTACTGCTGGACCGTGACTACGTGGAGCACAGTAACCTGCAGCGCCAAATGCTCTACACGGAACGCGACGCCGACGAAGCCCTGCCCAAAGCGGAAGCGGCCCGCCGGCATCTCGTGGAAGCAAATTCTTCCATCACCATAGGGGCCCAGGTGACGGACCTGAATCCGGAGAATATCGGGGAACTGTTCGAAGGCGCGGACGTCATTGTGGACGGCACCGACAACTTTGAGACCCGCATGCTGATCAACGACTGGTGCGTGCGGGAGAACACCGCCTGGATCTACGGTGCGGCCGTAGGCAGCTATGGCCTGGTCATGCCCATCCTTCCCGGCGATACGCCCTGTTTCCGCTGCATGTTTCCAGAGCCCCCGGGAGGTGCCCAGCCAACCTGTGAAACGGCTGGCGTGCTCGGGCCGCTCACCAGCGTTGTGGGGTCCTTGCAGGCCATGGAGGCGCTGAAGGTGCTGGCGGGAAAGCGGGATGCTGTGCGCCGCTCCATCATCACCGTGGATCTTTGGGATGGCCGCATCCGCGAGACAAAACTTCCCGCGAAGGACCCAGCGTGCCCTGCCTGCGGACTGCGGACATTCCCTTATCTGGAAGGCGCGCGCCGCATCCCTGTCAGTCTCTGTGGCCGGAATGCGGTGCAGATCCACGACAAGGCCCGCGGTGTGGATCTCGAACAACTCGCCCAGCGCCTCGCCGGACTGGGGACCGTTCGCAAGAACGAGTTCGCGCTGCGCTTCATCCAGGACCCCTATGAGATCACGGTCTTCGCGGATGGCCGCGCCATTTTGAAGGGAACCACCGATGTGGCAGTGGCCCGCAGTTTGTACTCCCGTTTTGTAGGAAACTGAACATATGGGCGAGCAAGTTTTTCCAATGATCCCCGCGACAGGCAACGCCGCTTACTGGATCATGATTCCGGTGTTTCTGCTGATGCTGGGAGGTATGCTGCTGGTGGGTTTCTCACTGCGGGCCGCGAAGAACACGGAGTTCATTCTTGCCGGCGGCAGTCTGCAAATCAAAGGCGATATCTACGCGCGGAAGATTCCTGCGGAAAAGATCCGCTGGAGTGAAGCGCGCAAAGTCGACCTGCAAAACGAACCAGCTCTCAAACCCAGCTACAAGACCGTAGGGACGGCGATGCCCGGCTACAACGCGGGCTGGTTCCGCCTGAAGAATGGCAGTAAAGCGCTGCTGGCATTGACCGATAAATCGAGCGTCGTCTATATTCCGACGACGGAGGATTACTCAATCCTGCTCAGCGTTGCCGACCCCGAAGCGTTTCTCGCTGCAGCACGCCGGTAGCCGCAGGCAATCCCGATCAACCGCAGCGTATGTGCGGCGGTTTGTCAAAAGCCGCACAGGCGCGAGGGCCGCGCCCGCAACATCGATCAGTAACCACAGCGTTCCGGCGGCCCGAAGGCGTCCGTTGTGCGGCGGTTCCTCAGAAATGATCAGCGCTCAAAGCGATAGCCTTCCCCCCGCACGGTACTGATGAATTTCGGATCAGCGGGGTCATCCTCCAACTTTTGCCGCAACCAGGAAACATGAACATCCACCGTTCTTGGCTTAATGAAGGGCTGTTGTGACCAGACGAGCTTGAGCAGTCGCTCGCGGCTCAAAACCTGCCCCCGGTGATCCACCAGACAGCGGAGCAGCAGCAGTTCTTTCTGCGCCAGGTTGACGCGTTCCCCGCCCTTCCAGACCTCTCCTGACACAAAGTCCGCGGTCACGGCACCGAAAACGAAGCGCTGTACCGGCGTTAGTTGCGCTTTACCTGTGCGCCGCAGCAAGGCTTCCACGCGGGCCAAAAGTTCGCCGGGGTCGAAGGGCTTGGCCAGGTAATCATCCGCGCCGCCGCGCAGACCTTCAATCTTGTCCCGTGCCTGATCGCGGGCCGTCAACATCAGAATGGCTCCGTCATAACCGCGCTGGCGGAGCGTCCGGCAAACGGTAAAGCCATCCGCGCCGGGCATCATGACATCGAGCAGGATCAGGTCATACCGGTGGTCAAGGCCCATGCGGATGCCTTCATCGCCGTTCGCGGCGCGGTCCACTTGATAACCCTCTGCTTGCAGAAGATCAGTGACCACCAGAACGACATCGGGCTCATCTTCAACCAGCAGGATTCGTAAAGTCATCACATTGATCGGATGTGGCGGCGGGCAGAATGACCGCAAAGACCGTGCCTTCCCCTGTACTATTCACGAGTCTAATACTGCCTCCGTGTGCCTCAACGATCTCTTTGACCAGGCTGAGGCCAAGGCCGGTGCCACGGACACGGTCGAGCTTGGCTCTCTCGCCACGCCAAAAGGGCTCGAACAGGTACGGCTCCTCGGCTGGATCGATGCCGGGTCCACGGTCAGCAACCCGGACTTCCAGCTTCCCTCCAGCCAGTGCCGCGGAGACACCGATCCAACGGCCTTCCGCACCATGGCGGGCTGCATTGCTGACCAGATTCTGGAACACACGGCGCAGGGCGGCGGGGTCTCCCCAAAACGGTGGCAGATCCGGAGCGATCTGTAGATCCACCTCACAGCCGGAGGCCTCAATTTCGGCGGACGCGGCATCAATCGCACGGTCGATTGTTTCCAGCACTGGTACCGCTGTCTCTTCCGCTTTTGGCTTTCGCTTGCCGGAACCCGCGGCAGCGAGCACGTTCTCGATCATCTCCGCCAGGTCATCAGCGTGGCGGATGATCGCACGTGCATAGCGCTCCACGTGCTTTGGATCACTCACCACGCCGTGCAGTAAGTTATGGCCGCACCACGGATCACGGTCAGAGGCGTGCGGAATTCATGCGAAACTCCCGCCACAAACTGGAATTGCATCTC
Source organism: uncultured Acidobacteriia bacterium (assembly GCA_903923395.1). Lineage (GTDB taxonomy): Bacteria > Acidobacteriota > Terriglobia > Bryobacterales > Bryobacteraceae > BOG-234. Next base: position 3,975 of record CAIXXM010000067.1, on the reverse strand, counting down.
CGCCAGCCGCCTGCTGCTTCGGGTGTAGTGCAAGAGCGCGAAACCGGCGAGCCCCATCAGGATGATCAGGAAACCCGATGCGGCAAAGTTCCTCCAGCGGGCGGCTGCAATGGCCCTATCCAGACTGCCTCCGCGGCGGTAAACGCTCATGTTCCAGCGGCCCTCGCTCTCGTTTCTGCGTTCGAAGTTCAGAACGGTTGCGTTGGCGTCAGGCTGGCCCGCCGTGGCGTTCAGCCGTACGTCATATTCCGCATCAGGACCAGGGTTCAGATATTGCTTTGTTAGTGCAGGCAGAAGCTGGTTTTGTAAGTAGGAGGTATCCAGTTCCAGCAGGATCCAAAGCAGTTCCCGGTGTTCCTTTCCGCCTTCCTGAAAGATAGGAAACTCAAGCACCGGAGTAACACCTTCAATCATCCGGCGGGGAAAACCCTGCCTGCGGTACATGGTGAGAAGATTGGCGTGCAGAGCGCTCCATTCGCCGGGCCAAACCGCGGGCCTCGCATTCCCGGATAAGCCAAGTTCGAACAGTTCCAAGTCGTCGTCTTTCGGAACGACGGCCAGAACCCTGCGGAATAGCGGGCGCGCCTTGGGATTCTGATTCCATCTATGCAGGGTGGCCGCACATGCCGCCTGCCAACCCTGCGCAGCAACCAGATCACCTTCGGGCTGCAAAGCTTCGGCGTTCGTTTCGAGAATAGAGTCGAATTCAGTGGCCAGACGGGGAACCTGTTGCGCCAGGGTGGCCGCGATGCGGGCCGTCTCCGCCTTGGCAAGATCTCCGGTCCAGCGGTATTGCAGCGCAGTCATGCCGGCGCAGAGAAGCACCATCACACCCGCCAGACTCCATTCCAAAATCACTTGCCTGCTCATTGTTGTCTTATTTACATCAGACAACACTCTTCGCGCGGTATCCAGCGGCAGCGCACGGCCATAACATTCCTTAACCACCCGAATGTCAACCCCGCGTGTTCTAACCAGCAGAGGGATTCTTCCATGACTTACCGTTTCACCGTTTTGCTGCTTTGCGCAGCCCCATTTCTCGACGCCCAAAATCTTCGTTCATTGAAGACCGTCACCGTGCCCCAACCGGGAAATCTTAGCCAGTATGTGCAGGACACGCAAACTCTCGCCGTATTGGGCAAAGCGCTCTTCTGGGACATGCAGGCGGGAAGCGATGGACGCACCGCCTGTGCGAGTTGCCACTTCCATGCGGGTGCGGACCACAGGCTTCAGAATCAACTCTCCGGCCCGGCAGGATCATTTACACCCGACAGCACGTTCTCCACCGCGCAGTTTCCTTTTCACCAGTTGTCAGACCCGACAAACAATGGTTCAAGGGTAGTCAATGATTCTCCAGCCATCGCCGGTTCCATGGGAATGTTACGCCGGATCTTCAAAGATATCCTGCCCGGCCTGCCTTGGGAAGATGCCACGGAGACGGCCGATCCGCTGTTCAACGCCAACGGACTGAATACGCGGCAAGCCACGGGACGCAACGCACCCTCCGTCATCAACGCGGCCTTCAACTACCGCAACTTCTGGGATGGCCGCGCCAGTAACATCTTCACGGGAGCAACGCCATTCGGCACTTCTGACAAAGGAGCCAATGTGGTTGCGGTAGTGAACGGTCACGCCCAACCGCAGCAGGTGGCAATTACGAATTCGAGCCTGGCGTCACAGGCGGTGGGTCCGGCACTCAGCGGCGTGGAGATGGCTTATGCCGGCAAGACCTGGCCCAAAATGGGGAAGAAGATGCTGGCCTTGACACCGCTGGCACTGCAGAATGTTGCGCCGGATGACAGCCTTCTGGCGCAATATGTCAACCCGCAAGGCCGCGGACTTGCCCCTGGAATCACTTATCTCACGCTCGTCCAGGCTGCTTTTCAGCCAACTTACTGGAACACAATTCAGTTAGTGGACGTCAACGGCATTGAGACAGGAAATACTGGAACACCGCAATCGCTGGATGAGTATACAGCCGCGGAATATAACTTCGGGCTGTTCTGGGGCTTGGCAATTCAGGCCTATGAATCGACCCTGATTGCGGATGATTCCCCCTATGACCGCTTTCAGCAGGGAGTTACCAGTGCACTCAGTTCCCTGGAACAACAGGGCCTGCGAGCCTTTAATAACGGCGCCGGGAATGGTGATTGCATGAGCTGTCATACCGGTCCGGAACTTACTCTGGCCACTTATACCGGCATTCTGAATGCCGGCACAGTGACAGGTGTGGGCGGGCGTGGCGGCAATAACGGTATCGGTGTCGACACAGGGTTCTTCCGAACCGGTGTTCGGCCGATCTCTGAAGACGCTGGCATCGGCGGACTGGACGGATTCGGCAATCCCCTCTCTCTAGCCGTCATCCGGAACGCCGCTGCCACGTCCGGAGTGCAGGGACTGTTCAAGACTCCCGGCCTCCGCAACGTGGAATTTACAGGACCCTACTTCCACAATGGCGGCCAGGCCACACTGGAACAGGTAGTTGCCTTTTACAGCCGCGGCGGTGACTTCCCGCAGGGCGGCGTCGGCAACGGAATTGAGCGTCGGAATCTGAGCGCCGGCAATCAACAGGCCCTGGTTGCACTGATGAAAGCGATGTCGGATGACCGGGTCCGTTATGAGCGTGCGCCTTTTGATCATCCGGAGTTATGCGTTCCAAATGGCAGCACCGGCCTGGTGGATGGCTCATTCCCGCTAAGTTCTTCCGATAAGTGGGCGGGGATTCCAGCGGTAGGCAGAGGGGGCAACTCCGTACCCCTGCAGACCTTCGAGGAACTGCTCGCAGGCACCGGATCAGATGGCTCCAGAGCACACCATATGCAGGACGCCTGCACCATTCCCTGATAAAGTAAGTGCCGTGATGACGCCACTGCTGTTTTTGCTTTCCTTCTTCGCGCAAGATACCGGCTTGAAGGACCTTCCAGGCAAGGGTCTTGCGCAACATGATTTCTTCTATGCCGGCGAACAGAAGCAGCACTGGATGTTCCTCGTGCGGGGTGGCAAGGTCGTCTGGGAGTACAAAGATCCGAACAGCAAGGGTGAGATCAGTGATGCCGTGTTGCTTTCGAATGGGAGCGTTCTGTTTGCCCACCAATATGGGGTGACGCTGCTCTCCAGGGAGAAGAAGGTTCTCTGGCATTACGATGCCCCGGCGGGTACGGAGGTCCATACCGCGCAGCCCATTGGCAAAGACCGCGTCGTGTTGGTCCAAAACGGTGACCCGGCGTTGCTCCGTGTGGTCAACATCAAGACCGGTGCAACAGAGCGGGAGTTTCCTCTCGCTGTGGGGAATCCGAAACCTGTTCACGGTCACTTCCGCCATGCGCGTTTGACGGACGCCGGGACCATATTGATCGCCCACATGGATAACAAGAAAGTCGTGGAATATGACTCGAAGGGCAAGGAGGTTTGGAGTTATGCAATTGAGTCCCCGTGGTCAGCGACCCGGCTCCCCAACGGCAATACGCTCATCGCGACGAATAAGAAGTTGGTGCGCGAGGTGAATTCAAAGGGTGAAACGGTTTGGGAACTGCGGCAGGAAGATATTCCCGATTACAAGATCAGCGGCTTTCAAGTGGCGGCGAAGCTCAAGAATGGGAATGTACTGGTCAATAACTGGGTCAATATGTGGAGCAGCAAGATCGACCCCGCGACGGCTCCGCCGCAAGTCCTGGAGATCACGCCGGAAAGGAAAGTAGTCTGGGCGCTGCGGGCATGGGAGGACCCGGTGAACCTGGGACCCTCCACGATCATCCAGGTGCTCACCGAAGGCTGGGTGCCGGAGAAGGCCCGCTTCGGTGAGTTCCGCTAAGCATTACTGGAGACTGCTGAGATATGGCGGAGGAAGAGGGATTCGAACCCCCGGGGGCCTTTCGACCCCAACAGTTTTCAAGACTGCCGGTTTAAACCGCTCACCCATTCCTCCGCTCACTATCTTAACCCGATGCAGACGGCTGCGGAATGCCCTTGGCTCAG
>CAIXXM010000066.1 GCA_903923395.1 uncultured Acidobacteriia bacterium | reverse complement strand
GTTCCGCGGTCTCAAAGAAGCTGCGCAGTGCCTCCAAGAGGCTTGAGGGAACGGCACGGGCTTCCCCATCCTTCGCGCACAAGCCGAATTCCGCCAGTGCCGGAGCGTAGACAACGCTGACAGGCACTCCTGCTTCCAGACTCTCCAGCCAGGCCTGTACTGCCTCCGGTGTTTCCAGACGCTGAAAGTCGCGGACGCGAAGGTCATCACTGGGTCCGAGTTCCTTCAATTGGCTGAAGAACTCCAATTCGCGGTAGACAGGCTTCAGCAATTCCACATCCGGCTCCCGGACGCGAAAGGCATTGGCGTCGAACTCCACGGGCGCGCTGCAATCAATCGTCGCCAGTCGCTTGCTCAACTCGATCCGTTCCCGGTTGTTCTGCAGGCTCTCGCGATAGCCCTTCTTCGCGACCTCGGCGGCGCGGTCCAGGGCGGCTTCCACTGAGCCGAATTGGTCAATCAGATCCTTGGCACCTTTGTCCCCGATGCCGGGCGCGCCGGGGATGTTGTCCACGGCATCCCCTTTCAGTGCCAGCAGATCGGCCACCTGGTGCGGTTCCACACCCATGAACTCTTTCACCTTGGCAGGATCGTACCAAGTGTCTTCCTTGGCCGGGTTCAGCATGGAGACGTGCCCGTTGACCAGTTGGAGCATGTCTTTATCGCTCGAAACGATGACGACATCGAAGCCTGCCGCTTCCGCCTTGCGCGCGAGAGTACCGATCACGTCATCGGCCTCATAGCCTTCGCTGTTGATGACAGGGATGCGCATGGCCTCAATGAGCCGCTGCACGTAAGGAATCTGGGGTGCGAGATCCTCAGGCATCGCCGTCCGGTTCGCTTTGTACTCCGCGAACTCTTCCTCGCGCTTCGTTTTCCCGACACTTTCAAAAACCGCCACCAAATATTCGGGTTCAAAGGTCTTGGAGAGTTTCCGGAGCATGTTGTTGAAAATGAACACGGCTTCGGTGGAGAGCCCGGCGGTGGTCCGCATGGGTGGGGCTCCGGTGCGGGCGCGGGCGTGGTAGGCGCGGAAGATAAAGCCAAAGCTGTCAATCAGAAACAGGCGGGGACGGGAAGTAGTTTTTGCCACTGCCGTTCATGATATCGAATCCCGGTGCAGTTGCAGAAAAACCTCGGTGTGTTGCTTTTATGACACGGTCAGAATTGTCTTAGTCTTTGCCTTTCAATTGTTTACAAAGTGCAGTGCAGGCCAGGGAGTAAACTGGAGTCAATGCGATTTGAGACAACCCTCCAGAAGACTGTGGAAGTTTCCGGTGTCGGTTTGCATCATGGTGTGCCCGTGCGGCTGCGGATGGTGCCCGCGCTGGCTGGAACAGGAATCGTCTTTCGCCGCACGGATCTGAATCACTTTGCCATCCCGGCCAGTTGGAAGCATGTGGCGCGTGTCAGCTATGCGACCAGTCTGATGCGTCAGGGCGTTCTCGTTTCCACCACTGAGCACCTTCTCAGCACCTTGTACAGTTTTGGGATTGATAATCTCTACCTGGACATCGATAACCTCGAAGTGCCGATCCTCGATGGCTCTGGTTTGCCGTTCGTCCAATTGCTGCAGCAGGCGGGCATCAAGCAGCTTCGCAAGAAGCGCAAATTCCTGCAAATCCGCCGGCCTGTCACCGTGGAAGACGGGCGGAAACGGATTTCCATTCTTCCCGCCGGGGAGTTTCGTCTGACCTGTGACGTTGAGTTTCCGCACCCTCTGGTTGGGAAACAGTCGATGGATTTGACGGTTACTCCAGAGAGTTACGCGGCGCAGCTCTCTCCCGCCCGCACCTTTGGTTTTGAGCAGGAACTGGCGCAGATGCGAGATATGGGCCTGATCCGCGGGGCGAGTCTCGATTGCGCGGTATGCTTCACGCCGGACGGTGTCTTGAATCCTGGCGGCCTGCGTTTCCCCGATGAATGCGTGCGGCACAAGGCCCTGGACCTCATTGGAGATCTTGCACTGCTGGGCAAGCCGCTGCTGGGTTATGTGATTGCGGAACGTGCAGGGCACGCGATGCATGCGGCTCTTGTCGCCAGGATCATGTCGGACTCTTCGCTCTATGACGTCGTGACGCTGGATGATCTTGCCAGTCAGCTCACAGAGATGTTAGTGTCGTAGCCATTATGGCGAAGAAGCCAAAGAAATTCAGTGCGCCCAAAGAAGTGCGGGCCATCGCACGGGAGCGGGTCGGTACCGTCAAGCCGTCGCGTGAGATTGTTCCGAAAGATGAGCGCAAGCCGAAGCACAAGGTGGACCCGCTCAGCGAAGCGTGATACTAAAGCTTTTCGGGATCAGGCCGATAAGTAGAGCATGATTCATCCTGTCTCTGCGAGTGCCATCGCGGCCGCCGTGATCGGAAAGGCTCAAACAGCCGCGCCGCCGAAGTCCGCTTCACCCTGGGATAGACCGGGGGATAGACCGGGGGATAGTATCCACCTGAGTCCACAGGCGCAAGCGGCATTGACTGCCAGTGATGCTGACGGGGATAGCGACGGTTAATAACCAGTTACCGCTGCGGTCGCCTCAAGTTGTTACTCCAGCGCAGACGCCAAAAATCCTGTTCGCACCTGTTGCATTTGTACCAGGCAACCATCCAAAATGGCAGGCGTGGCGTCTGCCTGACCAGCGTGTTCACACCACACGTCGGGCAGGAGCGTTTTCTCATTTGGACCGGCTTCCGGTGCCGCTTCTTACTCGTGCGGTATATCTGTACCAGAATAAGTGCGAGGGCGGCAACGCCCAAACAGAGCCCCAGCAAGACGAGAAACGGCGTCCATTGGTCCAGATCTTCCATCCAGCATAGTTTACTATCTCAACAGGTTTCTACAGCCGTCTTCCCGTCAAGATACGTATTCCCAATAGATAGCTGCTCCCCTGCCTTCCGCAAGGAAAAGCGCAGAGCCTCCACCACATCG
>CAIXXM010000065.1 GCA_903923395.1 uncultured Acidobacteriia bacterium | reverse complement strand
TGTTGTTCCGATGGTTGCGGTCGCCGTCGCGGTCGCGGTGGCCAGCGGACTCGCCGGGGTCGCCTGTCCATCGGCCACTGGATTATTCACGGCCCCCTGTCCGGTCAGATAGACGGTGATGTAGGAGCCGGAAGCGGCGCGCGCGGAAGTGCTGTTGAGTGACCCATCTGCATTCTGGGCCATGGCATGGTTGGTGCCGTACTGGAAAATCGCGGGGGCCTGCGCGGTTATGGTCAAGCTGTAGGCCGCACTGGCTCCGCCGGGGCCGTTGACAATTACTTTCGCGGTGCCGGCTGGCGTCGCGGCGGGTACCTGGAAATTGATCTGTGCCGGACTCACATAGAGCAGCGGTGCGGTCTTTCCCGCCACGGTCAGGGTGGTCCCTGCCAGATTCGTGGTCAGGGGCAGGGTGTTGGCGGATGCTGTGGAGCTGGCGAGACCCGCGCCGAACAACACGGCCAGAGAACCCGGTGCTACACGCGGGCCGTAAGCCGCTGCGTCGGTCACGTTCTGGATCACCGGCACGGCGGCGCTGGCAATGACCTGTGGGACGAGTATGAGGAACACAATGATCCGCATGATTCTATGGAGTCGCGATAGTGCCGGAACGTTCCAACTAGTGGTTGGCATCAAGCAGAATACCGGTGTTCAAACGATTGTCGGGCGCGCTTAGTTAGCCCGTCTGCTAACTGCCATGAGTGAGACTGTGACCCATGGGCGACTCGGGACTACGGCGCAATACACTAAAACAAACTCAATTGATTGGCATGCAGGTGACCGGGGTGGATGATGTTCGCCTCATCGCAACGGTCCCATTCATTGAGAATCCAGGCCATTTCCCGGCGGGTATCTTCCGTTAGCGGGAGCGACGAGAAGATCTCGAATGCTTCGGCCAGTCTGCCTGCCAGAACGAACTGGCGTGCCGCGGCATAGGTGGCGGGCGGTGGTGCGGGTGAGTCCGTATCGCTGGTGAGCAAGGCAGAGGCCCGGCCGTGGACTGCAAACGGTGCTGCTCCGGTCAGGCCTTCGAAGACCACAAGAACCCGCGATCGGGCCAGCGTTTCTTCCACGCGCGCGCGGATGATTTCTGCTTCGTCACGCAACTCCAGACCCAGCGCCAGTCCGGCCGTGGCGCACTGCTGCACTGGCGTCCTGCCGGCGCATGGCACCCAGATCACTTGCGCGAACTCCATGGCTGCTTCGAAGACAAAGCTGCGGGCGGCCGTGAGCGGCATTTCCATGCGCCCCGGCTGGTCACTGAGCAGACGGTAGCACTCTTCCCATTCCGGCGATTCCTTATCGGCCGCACTGCGGTGCCAGAGCCAGCGCTTTAAAGCCCGGCGCGAATGGAACGTGTGGAGCACCTTTGGATAGCTGCAGGGTTCAAGTGCCAGCGCCAGAACTTCCACGCCAATGGATTGCGCCTCGCCGGTCAGCACCGGTTCCCAGTGGCGCCGTTCCGGCCACGGACCGAGGGCTTTCGAGAGCAGCAGGAGCAGGACATCGCCGGAGAGTCCGCGGTGTGCGGCCGAATGGACGATGTCGGTTGCCTCTTCGAGAAAGCAATCGACGTCGCAGCCGCATTCCAGAAACAGTTTGAGTTCCATGGCTGCAGCACGGTCCGCCGGGGCGTGTAATAGACAGACGGACTTCACGCTGCCAGTTTGTATCCCAAGCCGCGGATGGTGAGCAGAAACTCCGGCGCGCGCGGGTTGTCTTCCAGTTTTTGCCGCAGCCAGGCCATGTGGACGTCCACGGTGCGGGTGAAGAGATGCGGCGCGTAGCCCCAAACCTTCGAGAGCAGTTCTTCGCGGGTGATCAATGCGCCGCGGTGCTCAATGAGATACCGCAGCAGTTGGAACTCGCGGGCACTGAGCAGCACAGCCTTGCCATCTTTCTTCACTTCCGTGCTGCGGAAATCCACGGTGACGCCACCGAACTGGAAGATCTGGCTTTCGGCCTGCTTCACCGGTGCCGGAGCGCTGCGGCGGAGCAGTGCCTCGATTCGGGCGAGCAGTTCCATCATGTCGAACGGCTTGGTCATGTAGTCGTCCGCGCCAATCTGCAGACCTTCGACTTTGTCGATGGTCTGGCTGCGGGCGGTCAACATCAGGATGGAGGTCCGGATGCCAGCCTGCCGCAGGCGGCGGCAGATATCGAAGCCACTGCGGCCGGGCAACATGATGTCGAGGAGGATCAAATCATAGGCCCCGGTCATGGCCTTCTGGAGGCCTTCGTCACCGTCGCCCGAAGAATCCACCTGGTAGCCCTCGGAAATGAGGCGGTCGGAAATCGTAAGGACGAGACCTTCCTCGTCTTCGATCATAAGAATTCGCTGCTTCACAGGTATGGTCCACTTCCCACGTTAACAGGCGGGCAGCGGCTCACTCCAGCTTCACTTGCCCAAACGGTCCAACAACTCGTACCGTCCGCGGTGCTGCTCGACCTCGGCCTTGGACTCCACATCGATGTGCATATACTCCGCCGGGCCGCCCTTTCTTACCACGGGCCACACGGGCAAGCCGTCTCCGTTCGGGTCACCGGACTTGATGAAATTCGCGAAGTAGCTCTCCATAAGAGCCGAGACTTTGGCATCATCCGGCGTCCAGTCGTAGACCTGGTTGCCTGCCAGATTGCCCAGCGCATATTCGATCTCGGCCGAGTGGACCGCCCCGCGCGGCGCGGGTCTTGGAGCGGCTGCGGCAGTACCGGTGGCGCGAACCACTCCGCCCGCTAGTCCAGCGGTTGCGTTGCCCAGGGCTGCGCGCATGGCCGGCCGGGGGCGGGAGTAATAATAGCGGTACACAGGCTTCCCGCCCGTGTTTGCGGCCAGATCCAGCCACCTCCAGGTGCTCAGGGCAATAAACCTGTCGCTGGCCAGCGCTGTTGCGACGTCGCGCGCTTCCTCATTGGTCGATGCGTGGTATTCCTTTGCGACTGCCGCACCGTGCTCTCCGTAGAGTCGCAGGATGGCCTTTTCCAGGTTTTCCGGTGTTGGCTCGTCGCGCCCCAGCACGGCACGGCCATTCATTTCTTCGGAATTCCAGCCGGCCAGCAGTGGCACATGCGCCTGTTTGCCTGCCGCGAAGATTGCCGCAGGGTCTTCCGGGAAGAAATACCCATCCACGGTCGGACTGAACCGGGCCGCGCCGGGCTTGCCTGCTGCTTCCAGCAATTGTTGCGCGGGAATGGCACGGAGTGCTGCCAGCCCCGGCGTTTTCATAGACTCGCCGAATTTTACTCCCTGCGCTTCGGCCTCTGATAAAGGAACCGCGGACAGTGCGCCCAGAATCGAGCCGCTCTCGCCAATCGCACCTGCCATCAGATCCTTCGAAAGCGGTGATGCCATTTGTGCGCTGACTGCAATGGACCCGGCCGATTCTCCGGCAATGGTGACCCGTGCCGGATCTCCTCCAAACGCCGCGATATTGGCTTTCACCCACAGCAGCGCGGCACGTTGATCCAGCAGTGCGTAATTGCCGGACCCGTGGTGGGCGGATTCCCTGGTTAATTCCGGATGCGCGAGGAAGCCGAAGACGCCGAGCCGGTAGCTGATGGTCACCGTCACGATGCCCCTGGCCGCCAGGCTCTCTCCGTCATAGCGCGGTTCCGAGCCGTCGCCCGCCTGAAAGCCGCCTCCGAAGTAGTACACGAGCACTGGCAGCTTGGCATTGGCTGCTTTCGCGGGCGTCCAGACGTTCAGGTAAAGACAGTCTTCGCTGACGCCGTTGGAGCGGAAGCCCATGTCGCCATAGATGGGCAACTGCATGCAGCGCGGGCCAAACTCTTTGGCGGCACGCGTCCCTGTCCACTTGGCGGGAGGCTGTGGTTCTGTCCAACGCAACTCACCCACGGGTGGTTTGGCGAATGGAATTCCCCGGAATTGCCGCACGCCGGAGGGTTGTGCGCCCAAACCTTCCACTGCACCCTGCCCGGTGCGGACGATATCGGTACCCGCCCAGCCCAGTGGGCCAAGGGACAGAACAAACAGGAGGCGCGGAAGGAGCATGGCGATCAAAGCATATCAGCACAAAACATGCGTACTGAAATGAAAAATCCGCGCCGGGCCCATCTCTGCGATGGACCCTGCGCGGATCGAAGTGAATTGCAGTAACGGGCTATTCCTTGTGCATCGAATACTTCGAGAGATTCTCGCGAAGCTGCGCTGCCGCCGGCGGGGGAACTGTCTTGCCGAACACGATTTGTTGGTTGCTGCGGCTGCTGTGGTAGAGCTCCTGGTTGGATTGTTTATCGGGGCGCATGGTCGCACCGCCGAGGGACAGGCCGGCAAAGACACCACGGGTTCGTGAGTAAGTCAGAATTTCGGCATGCATCTGCAGGTCTGTGGCAGCCGCTGTGGTGCGCCCTACAGGACCGGCTGCGACAGAGGCATCCCCGCCCAGCGTGAATTTACTTTGCAGCAGTTTGGTCGCACCGCTTTTGCTCATCACCAGCATCAGGGCGTCTACTTCTTCACCGCCGATCTGGAAACCGAAGCTGCCGCCTTCCACAGTGACACCGGCGGGAGCCGACCAGCCTCTGCCGGAGGCTGCGCGGCAGGTAATGTAACCCCGGCCATACTTGCCACCGAAGATAAAGGCACCTTTCTTCAGGCCGGGGATAATCACAACGCATTGGGCCTTCTCCATCAGTTCATGCGGCACGCCGCCATCGGGCGCGTCCATGATATCGCTGAGTACGCTGGTTGCCTGCCCCAGGCGCTCCGCGGAAGTTTCAGCACTGCACAGAGCAGCAGCGCCAAGAATGGCAAGAGTCAATTTGATTCGTTTCATTAGTGTTCCTTTTCTTTACGCTTTCCAGAGTGCAAGTGGCTGCCCGACTGCGTCTCGTTGAATCGGCTGGGCCTTCCCCTCTTTGGGGGACCGTGGGAATGACATTTCCGCAGGTCAATGACCGCCGGCGGTCACTGCCGGCCACTGCCGGAGCCGCTCTGCCACTGAGAGCTATGGACTAAACCTTCGGCGCGCCGATTGCACCCTGTTACCGCGTGATCAAGGAAGACCCTATGACTGAGACCCGTGGAATCCAAAAAATAGCGTTCGTCGGCGATCACCTGCCGAGAAAGTGCGGTATCGCCACGTTCACTTCTGATGTGTTGGCCGCGGTGGCCACGGAGTATCCCCAAAGTGAGTGCCTCTGCGTTTCTGTCAATGACATCAAAACCGGCTACGAATATCCCGAGGTCGTCCGCTTTGAAATTGAGGAGCAGGATATCGCCTCTTATCTGCGGGCGGCGGATTTTCTCAACATCTCCGACGTGGACATCGTCTGCCTGCAGCATGAGTTCGGCATCTTTGGCGGGGTTGCCGGCAGTCACATTCTGGCTCTGCTGCGCGAACTGAGAATGCCTGTGGTGACGACTTTCCATACAGTTCTTCGCGATCCCGATCCGGCCCAGCGCCGTGTGATGCAGGAACTAATCTCACTTTCCACCAGATTCGTGGTGATGTCGCAACGCGGTATGCAAATGCTGCGGGAGATTTATCATGCACCCGCGAACCGCATCGATCTGATTGCCCACGGCATTCCCGATGTCGGCTTTGTTGACCCTGCCTACTATAAAGATCAGTTCGGAGTGGAAGGCAAGATCGTTTTGCTTACTTTTGGTCTGCTTTCGCCCAATAAGGGAATCGAACATGTGCTCAACGCTCTGCCGGCGATTGTCGCGAAGTTTCCCGACGTTGTGTATGTCATTCTTGGGGCAACCCACCCCAACGAACTTCGCGAACACGGCGAGGCATACCGGCTCAGTCTTGAGATTCTGGCGCGCAAGAACAAGGTTGGAGCGAATGTCATCTTCTACAACCAGTTTGTCGATCTGGAAAATCTGAAAGAGTTTATTGGCGCGGCAGACCTGTATATCACTCCGTACTTACAGGAGGCGCAAATTACTTCCGGTACGCTGGCCTATGCGTTTGGAGCGGGAAAGGCAGTGGTCTCCACCCCCTATTGGCATGCCGCCGAACTGCTCGATGAAGAGCGCGGAACCCTGGTTCCCTTTGCGAATCCGGCCGCGATGGCCGAGGCGATCATCGATTTGCTGGGTGATGACAACCGGCGGCATGCGATGCGGCGCAATGCTTACAGGATTGGCCGGGACATGATCTGGAGCAGCGCCGCGAAGCGTTATATGCATTCCTTCGAACTGGCGCGGCTGGAGGGCGCGCCACTGGCCCATAAGTTCCTCGCCGCCAAGACCGTGGACCGCAAGCCCCGCGAACTGCCGGAGATGAAACTCACGCATTTACGCCGGATGACGGACGCGACCGGTGTTTTCCAGCATGCAGTCTTCACGGTGCCGAACTTCGCGGAAGGTTACTGCGCGGATGACAATGCACGCGCTCTTGTACTGGCGGTGCAACTGAGTGAGTTGGGCGGAGATCAAGATGAAGTCCGGTCGATCGCTACGACCTGTGCAGCATTTCTTCATCACGCGTTTGACCAGGGAACCCGCAGGTTTCACAACTTCATGAGTTTTGACCGCCGCTGGCTTGATCAGGCCGGTTCCGAAGATTGCCAGGGCCGCGCATTGTGGGCACTTGGCACGGCGGTGGGCCGCTCTCCTTACCGCAGTTTTCAGATGCTGGCGGGCCAGATCTTCTCCCGTGGATTACCGGAGTTGCTGGAATGCCGGTCGCCGCGGGCATGGGCCTTTGCGCTCATCGGAATCCATGAATATTTGCGCCGTTTGGGCGGCGACAGCATGGTAAACCAGATCCGGGATACCTTGGTTTGGAGGCTCACGGATATCTATCACCGCACCGCCCAGCAGGACTGGCGCTGGTATGAGGAAAGCCTTTCGTATGACAATGCGAAGATTCCTCATGCGCTGATCCTAAGCGGCAGTGCCATGGGGCGTGACGACGTGCTCGCACTGGGTCTGGAATCCTTGCGGTGGCTCGTGGAAATCCAAACCTCCGAACAGGGACATTTCCGCCCCATTGGCAGCAATGGCTTCCACGTACGCGGCGGCGCCCGTGCGGACTTCGATCAGCAGCCGGTGGAGGCCAATGCCACGGTCTCCGCTTGTCTGGCGGCCTTCCGGATCACAGGAGATCTCTGGTGGAATGAACAGGCGCAGCGTGCTTTCGATTGGTTCCTTGGCTGGAATGATCTGGGCAAGGAGTTGTACTCTCCGCAAACGGGCGGCTGTTGTGACGGCCTGCATGTGGACCGTGTGAACTGGAACCAAGGTGCGGAATCCACGCTCGCCTTTCTGCTTTCGCTGGCGGAAATGCGGCTTTCCGCGGATATCCTGACAAGCTTCCTGCAGCCGGTTGCGGTGGGAGACTAAGTGCGCCTTTCCCCCATCCGTACCGGCGCTGTAATTGCGCCGGATCAAACCCGCGTCCTGCTGCGGCCCTTCGATCCTGGAGATGCCGACCGGGCGCGGCGCATCATCGCAAGGATCATGCTGCTGCCGGAGAAAGAGGTTCCGAAGATACTGGAGTCGGTCTGCAAGGAATTCTCGCTGCGTCACCGCAATATCCGGGAACGCTTCCGCGCAAGGTACGACGAACTCCGGTTGCTGACGCCTTCGCATGTGAGAATTTCGCCGGCCCGCCAGATGCTGATCGGATCTTACTTCCTGGCGGAATACTCACTGGAATCGGCTGCGCTGTTCAATCCTTCGATCGTGCCACATCCGGATCAGGAGGGCGTTGCGCCCGGCGGCGTGCGTTTCATTCTCAGTCTCCGCGCCACAGGCGAAGGTCATGTCTCCTCGATTACATTCCGGACAGGAACGGTTCATGTGGACTATTCCATCAACGTAGACGCGCCGGGTGGTTTTCTGGAAGAGCCGAAGCAGATACCCAATCCGGTCTATGAGAAGGCGCTGTTTTCCCGGACGATGTATGCCCGCGGGCTGAAAACCGAAGCCGCGAAGTGCGTCCTGGAGAAGTTGGCGAATAAGTTTACCCTGCGGGAGCTTCGCCTCGCGCTGGATAGCGAGGGTGCCGCGAACTGTAACTTGTCGAAGAACATTGCGGACGGGATCTGGACGCTGGCCCGTTCCAACCATGAGGTCCGGTTTGATCCTGGTCAGCCGCTTTCTGAACGCGTTTTGTTTCCAGCGACCCCTGAGCAGAGCAATGGTATTGAAGATGCCCGGTTCGTCCGGTTCGCGAAGGAGGACGGCACTTACATCTACTTTGCCACCTTTACGGCGTTCAATGGCAGGGCTATCTTCCCGGAGCTTGTCGAGACGGCGGACTTTCTTGTCTTTCGCTTTACTACCCTGAACGGGCCTGCTGCGGTCAACAAGGGGATGGCGCTCTTTCCCAGGAAGCTCAACGGTCTCTTCGCCATGCTTTCCAGGCAGGACAACGAGAACATCTACATCATGTTTTCCGGGAACCCTCACTTTTGGAACGAACACACGCTCATTCTGAAGCCGCTGTATCCCTGGGAGATGGTGCAGATCGGCAACTGTGGTTCGCCAATCGAAACGGAGGCCGGCTGGCTGGTTCTGAGCCATGGCGTGGGCCCGATGCGGCGCTACTGTATTGGTGCCTTCCTGCTGGATCTTGCGGACCCCACAATCGTCATCGGGCGTTTGCGCGAACCACTGCTCGAGCCAAACGCCGTGGAGCGTGAAGGCTATGTTCCGAATGTAGTCTACTCGTGCGGGGCACTGGTTCACAACGGGATGTTGATCATTCCCTATGCCATGGCTGACCACTCGGCCACATTTGCCATGATTCCGCTCGCGGATGTGCTGGCTGCGATGGAGACAGAAGTTTGAAGCGGCGGATCGCCGTTCTTTCTCCCGTCGCATGGCGCACCCCGCCGAGGGACTATGGCGCGTGGGAAACGGTGGCCGGAAACGTGGCTGAAGGGCTCGCCGCCAGAGGCTGGGATGTGACTCTGTTCGCGACAGGGGACTCGATCACAGCCGCCAAATTGCATGCGGTTGTACCGCGGGGTTATGAGGAAGACAGAACTGTGGATGCCAAAGTGGCCGAATACCGCCACATTTCAGAAGTTTTTGAGCATGCGGGGGAGTACGATCTTATCCACAGCCACTATGACTTCATGCCGCTGACTTACTCCCGGCTGGTGCAGACGCCGCTGCTGACAACCATCCACGGGTTTTCATCGCCACAAATCATGCCGGTATATGAGAAATACCGGAACAGTAACTTTGTATCGGTCAGCAATGCGGACAGGGCAGCGGGCCTGAACTATGTTGCCACTGTTTATAACGGGATCGATACCGGTCTGTATCCCCTTCAGCCGACAGGCGGCGGGGAGTTGCTCTTTCTGGGCCGGATTCATCCTGATAAAGGCACTCATCTCGCGATTGAGGTTGCCGGCATGACGGGACGGCGTCTTCTGATTGCGGGAATCATTCAGGATCGTGAATACTTCGAGAGGTTGATCGAGCCGCACCTGGACGGTGAACGGATTTCTTATACCGGTCCCGTGATTGTGGAGCAGAAGAACAGTCTCTTTGCGCGGGCGGCCGCGCTGCTCCATCTAAATACGATTCCCGAGCGCTTCGGCCTGGTTCTGGCGGAAGCGAATGCAGCGGGCGTTCCGGTGATTGCAATGGATCTGGGGTCCTGCAGGGAAGTGATAGCGGATGGCCGGACGGGATTTCTGGTGGATGATACAGATCAAGCGGCGGCAGCAGTCGGGCGGTTGTCTGAAATTGACCGGACCGCCTGCCGCCGCCGCGTGATGGAACTGTTCTCCATCGAAACCATGGTCGCGGGCTATGAAAAGGTTTATGCAGCTTTACTGGCAGGACATTAATGCAAACTACCCATAAACCAGAGCAAGAGCAGAATCAGCAGGATTGTACCGAGGCCGATGCCCGCGCTGCCTCCATAACCCCAGCGGCTATGGCCATAATAGCCGCCGCCGCCGCTCAGAAGAAGAATAAATACGATCAGCAGGATTAACATAACCTGGCTCCTGCAGCTACTTCTTGATTACTGAGGGAAGTGTTCAGATGGCACTCCTTCCCTGTATCACGCGGATCAGAACTGCGATGAGCGCGAGTACGAGAAGGATATGGATCAGGCCGGAAGCTGTGTAGGCCGTTACCATTCCTAGTGCCCAAAGTACGAATAAAATGACTGCGAGTGTCCATAACATGGTTGGTAAGTTTCTTTTTGGATTCGTCGCGCTGCAGCGAACCTGCCAGACGCGCCCGTTCTTCCAGTAGATACGGCTCTTGCTCCGGGCTCTGGCGGTTATTATGATGAATTCCCTGCAGCCTCCCCTTGCACGCAGCGTGCCAATGGATATCTGGGTGCAGTTACATCCAGTGACAGGCAGGCCGGCAAGAACAGGGTAAGCGGGTGGAGCCCGTGCAGGGGCAAATCCGGCTATGCGACCTTTTCAGAGCATCGCTCGAAAAATTGGAATATGGATCAAAGATCCCGGGATTAGTTAGCGCGGGGGATGGCGGTGTATATATCTCCCTATCCTGCTGACTGGTCTGATAACTGGTACGGGCAGGACGATGCCTATATCAACCAGGAGAACGGTTACTGTCTTCAAGACCGCGGGTACCCCTATGTGAGGCTGGTGGTAACGGTTGCTCCTTGAATGAAACGTACTGCGGAAGAGGCCACCACAAACTCGTCCGCAGCGTATTAACAGCACTCAGCCGATATGATGTTCGGACCTGGCTTCCGTTGCATGCTTGAGGTTTTTGAGAAAATCGTCCAGTTGTTTCTGTGCTTCTTCTTTGACCAGACCATAGTGTTCCTGCAGTTTGCCGACGAGTACTTCCTGCTTGCCTGCGGCGGCCGTGAGATCGTCTTCCGTGAGAAGGCCCCACTTGCGTTTAGCCTCACCTTTGATTTGTTTCCAGCTGCCCTCAAGTTGATCCATATTCATAAATGCCTGCTCCTTGTCGAACGGAAAGTTCACAGAACAATGAGCATTTCGAGGGCCGTGGTTTTTCCGGCTGATAACTGCTGTTAGAAGCGGCTGTACGGTGTCAATTGACCATATAGGGTCAAAGTGCGGTGGTCAGTGACGCGTGCCGGCCGCGCCTGCGAGGAAGTTTTGATTCTTCTGGATGTTTCTGGCTTCCAGTTCAGCGGACTTGGCTTCGCGGCCGCGGTGCATGGCTTTCAGCACCGCGGCATAGCGGTCAAGAATGGTTGCCATGGCCGTATCATTGGCCATGTTTGCCTTCCGCATGATGGTGAGGGAGGTTTCATAGTGCTTCGCGGCGTCCTGCAGATGTTGTTGGCGGGCTTCCACCAGGGCGACGGAGGCGAGGGCTGCTCCGGTGGCTGCGCTGTTGCTGCCGAGTGCGCTGGACATAATGCGGTAAGAGTCACGCGCACAAGTTTCGGCGAGTTCCATACGGTTTTCACTGGAGTAGAGTTCCGCCAGTTGTGCCATGATGAGGCCAACCTGCGGATGGTTTTCACCGAGGGAGGATTTCTCGATTGCAATCGTGCGGCTCCAGGCATCTTCGGCCAGAGCGAGCTTGCCTTCCAGGCGGTAGAGGTCGCCGGTGCAGGCCAGTGTGATGGCGATCTGCTGGCTTGGTGCCCGGACAGCTTCGAGTTGACTGAGTGCGCGCCGGTAAAGCGGATCTGCACGGGCGAAGGTTCTTGCTTCGACGTAGGTTTGTGCGAGGCCGCGCATGGCAACCGCGGAGAGCAGGCCATTGTGCAGTTGGTCCGCGAGTTCCTGCGCCTGCTGGAAGTATTCGACGGATTTCGCGTGGTCACCGAAATGGCGGGAGAGTTCGCCCAGGCCGAGCAGTGAATCTAATCGGCGCTGTTCCGGGATGCCGGGGGTATCGAGCGCTTCCGAGAAGAGATGAAAGGCCAGTTCGAAACTGCCGGTTTCACGGACAAGATCGGCTTGCGCGTTGAGAATTTCCGCGCGGGTTTCCGGTGAGATGTTCTGGAACGCCAGCGCTTCGGCCTGGATCTTCAATGCGCCGGGATAATCGCCCATGCTGCGCAGCACGTCCGCCAGGCCGATGGCCGTGTGGGCAGCGGGATCGTTGTAGCCGGGCTGTTCGCGCCAGATGCTGAGTGCCCGTTCAAACCAGACGCGGGCTTCGCGTTCGCGGTTCAAGTTATGCAGGGCGTGCCCCAGATCATTGGCCGCAATGCCGCGCTCCACGGAGGATGTCGCCAGTTGGAAGCATTCGAGGAAGAGACTTTCCGACTTACTGTAGTTCTTCGCGCTGTAAGCCTGCTTGCCTTCTTTGTGGCGCTGGTCCCAAACCGCATGCGGGGATGCTTTGCTGTCTGTTGCAGCAGACACGGTGAGGGGTAGATACACGAATAGCAGTAGCGCTGCGTTTATGCGCATGAGGGTTCCTTTCTTTTGCCGGGTGTGTGGCAAGACACCTCCGGCCAGCGTTGTTGTTGTTGAGAAGAGAACGGGGCCGCGGTTAGCAGCGCACTAAGTGCAGGACGGGGTTGGACCAGGGGGCCAGGGGAAACAACACGGGGAGCAAACTAAGCTCCCCTCCAGCATTGCATACAGAGTGTGAAAGTGCAGTAACAACGGGGCACAGGCAGGCATTAAAGCTGTGTTAATGAGCTGTGGCGGGCAGTTGGTCCCGGGCTGTTAAAATCCAAGTAAATCATGGACTTCGACTATGTAGTCATCGGTGCGGGCGTGGCTGGATTGCGTGCCTCCATTGAGCTGGCAAAATCTGGCACCGTGCTTGTGATCGCGAAGGACAGTCTGCGCGAATCGTCTTCAGAGTATGCGCAGGGCGGAATAGCGGTGGCGTTGAGCGACGAGGATGAAGTTGCCCTGCATGAGCAGGACACGCTTTATGCCGGCGATGGACTTTGCAACCGTGAAGCAGTGCATGCGCTGGTGGAAGAGGGTCCGGCGGCGATCCAGGAATTGATTGACTGGGGTGCGGAGTTTGACAAGCACGGGCAGAAGCTGGCCTTCACCCGGGAAGGCGCGCACAGCCGCAACCGGATTCTGCATTCGCATGGGGATTCCACAGGGCGGGAGATTGCGCGGACGCTCTACTTCAAAGCCGCTTCGCTGACGAATGTGCGGTTTGAGAGTTACTCCGCGGTTTCAGACCTGATTACGGCGGCGGATGGTGCCGTGACCGGCGCGGCACTCTTTGATGAGAGAACGCGCTCATTTGACCGGGTGTACTCGAAGGCGGTGCTGCTGGCGACGGGCGGGCTGGGGCGTGTCTACAAGGAGACGACCAACCCGGATGTGGCGACGGGCGATGGTGTCGCGATGGCCTGGCGTGCGGGTGCGACGATCACAAATCTGGAGTTTGTGCAGTTTCATCCCACGGCGTTGCATGTGGAAGGTGCGCCGCGGTTTCTGCTGTCAGAGGCACTTCGCGGGGAAGGCGCGGTGCTCCGGAACAAACATGGCGAAGCCTTCATGGCGAGGTATCACGAGCTGAAGGATCTGGCTCCGCGGGATGTTGTTTCGCGGTCGATTGTGGAGGAGATGCGCCGGACGGATGCGCCGCACGTCTTCCTGGATTTGACGGCGCGGGGCGCGAATTTCATCCGGCAGCGGTTTCCCCGGATCTATGAAACCTGCAAGGCGTATGGCGTGGATATCTCCCTGCAGGCGGCGCCGGTGCACCCGGCAGCGCACTATGCGATGGGCGGAGTGCAGACGGATCTGGACGGGCGGACGAATATTGCGGGGTTGTTCGCGGCCGGTGAAGTGGCTTGCACCGGAGTGCACGGGGCGAACCGTTTGGCCAGCAATTCCCTGCTGGAGGCACTGGTATTCGGGGCGCGGGCCGCGCGGGAGATGCGGAGCACGGCGGGGAGCAGCGCGGGTGCCGGTTCGGTTGCACCCACGATGATCCCCGATATTTCCGAAAGTGATTTGCGGCAACTAACCTGGGAGTTCTGCGGGATTTCCAGATCGCGGGCCGGGCTGCTGCAGTTTTTGGACGTGCTGGATGGCGTGTCCCTTTCGCCGATGCTGGAACCGACTCTTGCCGCACTGGAGTTGCGGAACATTTACGAAGTGGCGCACTTGATCGCGCAGGCGGCGTTGTGGCGGGAAGAGAGCCGGGGCGCACATTTCCGGGTGGATTTTCCTGACAAGCGCGCTGAGTTTCTGCTGGAGTCGAACCTGGTGCGGGACTTGATCACGCCCCTGGTCTGAGCTTGGTTACTTGTAGGGATTCCGGCGGACCATGGCATCTTTCGCTGTGAAGACAATGCTCAGCAACTTATCTTCGCCGTTCAATTCCGGGTCCTCAGTGGCGGTGATTTGCGTGCCATCGGGCAGTGTCCAAACGCAGATCCGGCGCTTCCACTTCACACCGTAGGCGTTGTATTTATCGATGAGCGTGGTTTCCGCGGGTTTGCCGTAGGATTCGGTCAGCAGGTCCACTTCGTCTTCGAAGTCGAGCACGCGGTCCTTCGGGTCCACGGCAAGGGTATTGGGCTTGATGGTGACGATGGCGAGTTTGCCGTTGAGGAAGTCAAAGACATAGGAACGGTCCACGTCCAGGTAGAAGGTTCTGGCTGCGGTGCCGTTGCTGATTTCCGTCAGGTAAGTGCACTTGGCCTTGTCTTTGGTTTTGCCTTTGCAGGCGGGGCCGAGTTCTTCCAGCGCGTGCGTGACGCTGGCCCATTGCTGGATGGTTTCGCCGATGGTGTGTTGCCCGAGCTTGGTGGGTTCCTGGGCGGCGGCGAGTGCGCAGATGTTGAAAAGCAGGAGCCAGTGCTTCATCTACGCTCCAGCTTGACACGCTGTCAGGAGGGCGGTGTTGTAGACGTGTTCGGCACGCGAACCGCGCGAGAGATCATTGGCCGGCTTGGCGAGGCCCTGCAGGATGGGGCCAACCGCGAGCGCGCCGCCCAGGCGTTCCGCGATCTTGTAGCCGATGTTGCCTGCGGGCAGATTCGGGAAGACAAACGTGTTGGCGTGGCCCGCGACCTTTGACCCTGGGTCTTTGCGGCGTCCGATGGCCGGGTTCACGGCGGCGTCAAATTGCATTTCCCCATCGATGAGCAGGTTCGGTTCCCGTTCGCGGACGATTTTGAGGGCGTTCAGGACGTGATCGATATCGGGGTGGCTGGCTGAACCGTGGGTCGAAAATGAGAGCAGCGCGACGCGGGGTTCGGTTTCGAGGAACAGCCGTGTGGAGCGGGCGGAGGCGATGGCGATGTCGGCGAGTTGCTCATCGGTTGGTTCAATCACGACGGCGCAATCCGAGAACAGCATGACGCCGTTATGGCCGAATTCGGGTTCGGGGTGGCAGAGCAGGGAGAAACTGGAGACGGTTTTGACGCCGGGGGCGGGGCCGATGGTTTGGAGCGCTGCGCGAACGGTATCGGCGGTGGTGGTGTCTGCGCCGCCCACGAAGCCATCGGCATGTCCCTGGGCGACCATCATGCCGGCGAACCACAGCGGTTTGCGGATGGCGGCTTCGGCCTGGGCTTCGGTGGTGCCCTTGGCTTTGCGCCGTTCGTGGAAGGCAGCGATGTAGGCCGAAAGTCTGGGTGAGCAGGCCGGTTCCACGGATTCGATTTCGAGAACAGAGTTCCGGGAAATCAGGATTGGGGTGAGGAGGCCTTCGGCATGCAACTGACGGGCGGCTTCGACGACGCGCGGGTCATCGCCTTCCGGGAAAACGATCCTGCGACGCACGGCCCGGGCTTTTTCTTTGAGGGATTCGAGAAAGGGGTGCGTCATGCTTCTAGTCTCCCAAGAAGCGTCCGATGGGGCGGAGCGGTACGACATTGTCACAGACGGCTTTGAGTCCGGCAGTGAGTGGAATCGCGAGTACGAGTCCGGCGGCATCCCACAAAAAGCCCCAAAACATGAAGGAAAGTGTGACGACGAGCGGATTCAGGTGGACTCTGGCGCCGACCAGTTTGGGGTAGAGCCCATTGAGCGCAACCACGTGCAGGGTCAGGACGATGACAACGATCAGGAGAAGCGCGCTGGTGTTCTGGCCTTCGGCGATGGCAGTGAGAAGCGGGGGCAGCATGGCGAGGGGTACGCCGATATAGGGAATGATGGTCAGGAAGCCGCTGAGGCCTCCGGCCAGGAAGGGAAAGGGGACGTGGATGATGGCGAAGGCGAGGGCGCTGAGAATGGCCGAGGCCAGTCCGATGAGGAAGTTGCCGACGACGAAGGCGCGGGCGACGGCCGAGATACTATCCAGGCTGCGGGCTGCCGCGACGCGGTCTTGGCCGTCGAAGAAGCGCAGAAAGCTTTTGTAGAAGTGGTCGCGCCAGCTCAGCATGAAGAAGACGAGGAAGGGCACGAAGGATGCCATGAGGATGAACTCGTAGACGGAGCCGAGGCGGGCGAAGACGAAGTCCGCGACAGGGTTGGAGTCCTGATGGATGCGGACTTCCTGGATGGGGGCGGGGGCGGTGGCTTTGCCGCGGGCCTTTTTGGGTGCGGTGGCGGGCGGGTTGGTGTCTTTCTTGGCCGGGATGAGCCGGGTGGTGGCTTCCTGGATGTGCTGGATGCGGTCGCCGACGTTGGTGGCGATATCGGTGATGTGGTCGCGGAACTGGGGTGCGTCGCTGGCGAGGGAGGAGGCCTGGTTGTAGGCGGCGGCACCGGCGAAATAGAGGGCGAGGCCCGCGAGGGTAAGGACAAGCGCGGACGAGATGGGGCGGGGGATGCGAATCCGAACGAGTGCGGCGACGAAGGGTTCGAGGATCAGGGCCAGGATGGTGGAGACGATGGCGGTGATAAAGATGGAGCGGGCCCAGTAGAGCATGCCGAGGACGACACCGGCGGCAATGACGGTCAGTGACCAGCTTTGGATCGGGGCAGCTGGAAAGCTGGGTTTGCTTTCATTATGGGTGTCAAACACGGTGCAGGGGACTCGAACTTCGAGACTAGCATTTCGGGGGCGGCACTGGCAGTGTTCCGAAACAGGACACCCGGCTGTTCCGGCCTGTTGCGAATCGTGCCGTCCACGGGGAGGTTGTTTCGCGTAAGTGCTTGATTCGCCGTGCCCGTCGGCTTTGGCCCCCTGGATGCTTCCTGGGAACGCAAGTGTGTTGATGACCCGGACGTCCTCCGATCACCGGGTCGCTTCAGCCGTAATGTCCTCCGAGGGCTGAAGTTATCAGGTGCCGGGGTTTCGCCTCTCCGGCACCTGCCATTCCTTTCACAGCAAAACCTCACATCGCAAAACCTCACATCGCAAAACCTCACGCAGCACTACCCTCTTCCCTACAATTGAATGCATGAGCAGACCGGGGCGCGTTTTGGCGCTGGACGTCGGACGGAAGCGGATCGGACTGGCGCTGAGTGACGAGCTTGGGATTACCGCGCAGGGCCTGGAGACGCTGGAGCGCACCGGGCGGCGCGATGATATTGAGGTGTTGCGGAAGCTGATCGTCGCCAGGGGTGTGACGGAGTTGCTGATTGGCGACCCTTTGCACATGAGTGGCGATGCGAGCCGGCAGGGTGAGTACACGCGCGAGTTTGCGGCGGAGCTGGAGCGGAAGACGGGCTTGCCTGTGACGTTCCGCGATGAGCGCTGGACGAGCAAGGAGGCGGAGCGGGTCCTGCGGGGCAGTGGTGTGGCGAACGGTCAGAGGAAGCCCACCATCGACAAGCTTTCCGCCGTGATTTTGTTGCAGAGCTATCTGGATTCGGCGGCTTGGGGGCGGAGCGAATGAAATACCTTCTGGGGTTGGTGCTGCTTGTGTTGGCGGGCGGTGCGGCATATGTGGGGAAGGAAGTGAACTCGCCGTACCAGGGGTTCACGGAACCGGTTTTCGTGGAGTTTCCGCGGGGCACCGCGACGGGGCAAATGGCAGGGGTGCTGGAAGCGAAGGGTGTGGTGAAGAGCCGCTGGGTTTTCCTGGCGGCCCGGGCGCTGTACCGTGGCAAGGCGCTGCAGGCGGGGGAATACAAGTTCGAGAAGCGGGCGAGCGCTCTGGAAGTGGCGGGGCGGTTGATCAAGGGCGATATCTTCTATCTGGAGTTGCTGATTCCAGAGGGCTACAACCGCTGGGAAGCCGCGCAGGCGGTGGCAAAGCTGGGGACGATTCCACAGGAGAAGTTTCTGGCCGCGGCGAAGGACCCTGCGTTGATCCGGGATCTGGATCCGAAGGCACAAACGCTCGAAGGCTATCTTTTCCCCAGTAAATACAGGCTTTACAGGCATACGACGGCGCAGCAATTGTGCCGGATGATGACGGGCGAGTTTCGGACACAGTGGAAGGCGGCCGGGGGGCTGGGTGATCCGCACCGGGCGGTGACGCTGGCGTCGCTGGTGGAGCGGGAGGCGCGTTTGCCGCAGGAGCAGGTGCTGGTGGCGAGTGTCTTCGCGAACCGTTTGCGCTTGGGCATGCGGCTGGGCTGTGATCCGACGGTGGTTTATGCGGCGATTCTGGATGGCCGTTGGCGGGGGACAATTTACAAGTCTGACCTGGCGAGTTTGAATCCGTATAACACGTATCAGCACGAAGGTTTGCCGCCGGGTCCGATTGCGAATCCGGGCAAAGGGGCGCTGCGGGCGGCGCTGGCACCGGCAGAGACGAAGTTCCTGTATTTTGTGGCCAAGGCGGATGGTTCGGGCGGGCATAACTTCGCCGAATCCTCGGCCAAACATGAGGCGAACGTGGCGGTGTATCGTCGTGCAGTCAAAGGCAAAACATAAGAAGCTCACAAAAAAGCAGCGGGTGGGGGAGTTTGCGCGGGGGCGCGGCTGGCTTGGCGTGGCTGGTGCTGAGTGGGCTTTGTTGCGGGCAGGTTTGCCGGATGTGGCCGCGGAAACGCTGCGGGCTGGCTTGAGGGAAGCTGGTATTCCGGTGGAGCAGCCCTGGCGCGGCGTGGAACAACACACTTTCGGGGAACTGGCGGATTCGCTGGTGGCGATGAGCGCGGTTTATGCGGGGGGCGATGAGGGGCTTCGGAAGTTGGCTCGGCGCGAGGTCATTGCCGCCAAGGACCGGGCGAAGTTTGCATCATTGAGCGGGCGGGTTTCCGTGGAGAAGCGCGCAGTGAAGGCCGAAATGGTGGAGTGGATGCTGGTGTGGCTGGGGGACCCGGCATTGTTTCCTGCCTGGGTGGAGCTGCGGCTGAAACGCGCGGACTCGAATCCGGGCTAAACTTCCGGTAAGAAACAGCCGATAAGGACCATGAGATGGTCCGGGAACGGCAGCCGAGCGAGGAGTTGGAACAGGGTGTTTCAGGCAAGATCGATCAGGATCTTGCGGAACGTTCCTGGGATGGCGTCTGGGGCAACCCGCTGTGTTTTGTTTTGACCGCGGTGACGACAAGGTTGGCGTGGCGGCATCCGCGGTTGATGCTCTTTGCGGGGCTGTTCTTCTTTGTGTTGGCTGCGGCGCGGCTGGCTTTACTGGTTTGGCGGCAGGAAATCAGCCATATCCGGCATTTGCTTTGGCGGCGGCTGGCGGTGGGGCTGGTTATCGGGAATGGCACGGGCTGGGGGCTGCTCGGGGCGTATTTGTCAGCGGTGGATGGGTATCACGATCCCGACGTGATGGTGCTGCTGCTCTATCTGTCCGCTGTGGCTGCTGCGGGTGCCAGCTTTCTGGTGCATAACGCGGTTCTGATCCGCGTTTATGTGTGTTTGTTGTACGGTCCGCAGGTGACTGCACTGTTGTGGTCGAGCACGCCGGGGCATTGGGGTTCTGCTCTGGCCTTTGCGTTGTACTCGCTCTTTCTTGTGGTGCACGGCGGGCGCATGCACAAGGAATATTTCTCACGCGTGGTGGACAACCACACGCTCTCCCGGATTGCGAAGCACGATTTTCTGACGGGTTTGCCAAACCGGTTCTCGCTGGTCCAATTGCTGGAGAGCGGTTTGGCGCGGGCGCGGCGGGAGAAGCTGGTGCTTCTCTATGTCGATTTGAATGGTTTCAAGGGGATCAATGACCGGTTGTCGCATCGGGTGGGTGATCTTTTTCTCTGTGCGGTGGCGCGCCGGATGGAGAAAGCGGCGGGACCCGGGGCTGTCGTCGGCAGGCTGGGCGGGGATGAGTTCCTGATCTTTCTCTCCGGGCTGCGGGGGCAGGATGAGGCCGAGCGCCGCGCGGGGGAGATTTTGCGTTCTCTGCAGGCGGTGTTCCCAGTGGAGACGCATCAACTGCGGGGCGACGCGAGTATCGGGATCAGCATGTATCCGGATCATGGGGAGCTTCCGGGGGATCTGGTTCGGCATGCGGACCAGGCGATGTATGTCGCCAAGCGCCTGGGCGGGCACCGGTATGCGTTTGCTTGCGGAAAATTGCCCGATGACAGTCAGGTGGGGGTCACCTTGGCGGGGTGGTCTGCCGCACTGGCGGGGAATGAGACAGAAGCCGAAGTCGGGGTGGAGTCTTGAGTGCGGGGCTCGAGGAGGTGCTCACGGAGTTCGTGGCCCGCTGTGAACAACCGGCGTTGATTGATGTCGGTGCGGAACCGTTCCGGCTGGTGGTTGGGTGCTGGAGTTTGTCGGAGTGGAATGGCCGCGTGGTCCTGCAGGCCTGGGATGAACAGCGCAATATCGTCCGCAAGGTGACCGGGGTGAAAGACCGGCAGCGGCACCGCCTGGTTCTGACAACGGAACGTTTCCCCAAGGCGGAGGGCGAGACGCAGATCTGCGATTTGGCGGGGCCGGAAGGGCGTGAGGTGGAGCGGCGTGGTTCGCGGATGGCCTTCCGGGAACGCTTCCAGATAATGTTGCAAAGGGAATTCCCGGGCTGGAAGCTCCTCGATATCAGTACAGAGCAGAATTTGGAGGAAAGTCTCACGCCTGCTTATGCGCGGGCATTTCTCCGGCTGGGTTCGGGCGGGGTAGCGGCGATGGGGGTGCCTCCCGATGCCACGGACCCTGGTGCGGTGGTTGCGTTTGGATTGATTTGGCTCGAGTATCTGCGACGGCGGGAGCCGGGGATCACCATCCGGCGTTTGGTCTTTCTCACGCCGCAGGGGAGCGAGGCGCAGGTCTTTGGGCGGGCGAGATGGTTGCGGAAGGATTTAGTTCAGGTCTCCCTGCTGGTCTATGACGGACGCAACCGTCTTTGCGCGGTGGAAGATCCGGGGGCGGGAAATGCCGCGGGTGCGTTGTTGCCGTGTCTTCGGGGACCGGCAGCCGGTCCAGTGTTGCAGTTGCCCGGGGTGGATTCCGTGGCGCAGAGTGATGGGTCCATCCGGTTTGAGGTGAAGGGGTTGGAGTTCGCCCGCTGGAAGGATGGCACCTTCACGTGCGGGATCGGGCGGAAACGGAGATGCACTCCGGACACCGTCGCTTCTATGGCGCGGGAGTTGGTGCGGGTCCGTGCGGTCGAAAATGATGACCGGCAGCATCCGTTGTACTTGCAGTATCCGGAAGGGTGGATGGAATCGCTGGTCCGGGGGAATCCGCTGGTGATTGATGCGGGTTTGCGTGTGTCGCCGGTGTATGGGCAGGTTGGGCTGACTCTGGGGCTGGACCGGGGGATTGCGGATCTGTTGGCGGTGGATACAGCGGGACGTTTGGCGATTCTGGAGCTAAAGGCCTCGGCGGAGATCCAGTTGCCGTTTCAGGCCCTGGATTACTGGGCGGGTGTCAGGCGTTTTCTGGAGTCCGGGGAATTTGAGCGGCAGGGGTATTTTCCGGGAGTGACACTGCTGCGGGAAGCGCCGCGGATCTTGTTGGTTGCTCCGTCTCTGGAGTTTCATTCGACCTCGGAGACGTTGTTGAAGTACATCCATCCGTCGATTGAGTTTGTGCGGATTGGTCTGGCGGCGGATTGGCGGTCGCAGTTGCGCGTGATGTTCCGGTTGACGGGCGCGCAGAACCCTTCTTGAACGTTGCGGCGGGGTTATACTTGTGCGTAAAGAGGGCCTATGCAAAAGTACGGCAAATTCGCGGTTCTGATGGCAATCATCGTCGGGTCGCTTGTCTGGCTGGCAACCGCCGGCCTCAAGGGTTCCCAAACCTACTACAAGACCATCACCGAGCTTCGCGGAATGGGCAGTGACGCTCAGATCCGGCACATTCGCGTTGGCGGAGATGTGCAGGCGAATTCCATCAAGAAGACCGGCGAACAGGTGCAATTCAATCTGGTGCAGGAAAAGAGTGTCCTGCATGTCTCCTATGAAGGCCGCGACCCGCTGCCTGATACCTTCCGCGACGGTGCGCAGGCGCTGGCGGATGGACGTCTTGGTCCTGATGGTGTATTTCATGCATCCCAGATTCAGGCCAAGTGCGCATCGAAGTATGCGCCGAAGCCGGGTGAAGCGCCGCAGCGCCTGCAACCGGCCGCGGGCAATTCCCTTCGCAGCAGCCTCTAGGAGCATTTAAGACATGGAAAACATCGGCGCGCTCGCGCTTCTTCTTGCCTTCTGTATCGGGTTGTACGCCATTGCGGCATCCATCGTGGGGAGGCTGAAGGGCAAGCCGTTCCTGCTTTTGAGCGGAGAACGGGCAATGCTGGCGGTGTGTCTGCTGGTAACCGCTGCCTCGGTCGTGCTGGTGTATTCCCTGCTGACGGGGGATTTCCGCATGGCCTATGTGGCGTCCCACACCAATAAGGCGATGCCGGTGTTTTACAAGTTCGCGGCATGGTGGGGCGGCCAGGAAGGCTCCCTGCTGTTCTGGAGCTGGCTGCTTTCGTGTTACGGT
Source organism: uncultured Acidobacteriia bacterium (assembly GCA_903923395.1). Taxonomy (GTDB): domain Bacteria; phylum Acidobacteriota; class Terriglobia; order Bryobacterales; family Bryobacteraceae; genus BOG-234. Next base: position 22,901 of record CAIXXM010000065.1, on the reverse strand, counting down.
GCCACGGTGGTTCTGCTGAACCGCAAATCCCACCGGCACATTATGCCCTGGGTGGTGGCGATCATCTCCTCTGTCCAATTGTTCTTTCTCACGTTGAACTGCTTTGTGGTCAGCCCGTTCCAGGTGCTGGCGGAAGGCAAGCTGATCGTGAACGTGCCGGATGGCATGGGGTTGAGTCCGCTGTTGCAGTATTGGGCGATGGTGATTCATCCGCCGTTTCTGTACCTGGGCTACGTCGGTTTCGCGATTCCGTTTGCGTTCGCGATGGCTTCCCTGATCTCCCGCGCGCCCGGTGACAGCTGGATCCACATCACGCGCCGCTGGACGGTGGTGACCTGGCTGTTCCAGTCGATTGGGATCACTTTGGGTGCCGGCTGGGCGTATCACGTTCTCGGCTGGGGCGGCTACTGGATGTGGGACCCGGTGGAGAATGCGTCGCTGCTGCCGTGGCTGGGCGGGACAGCGTTCCTGCACTCGGTCATGATGCAGGAAAAGAAAGGCATGATGAAGGTGTGGAACATGGTGTTGATCGCCTCCACGTTCTTCCTCTGCATCTTCGGCACCTTCCTGACGCGTTCCGGTATTGTGAGTTCGGTGCATGCCTTCGCGCAGTCGCCGATTGGCAAGTATTTCGTGGTGTTCCTCGCGACGGGCATCGCCGCGGTGGTGTGGTTGATTATTGACCGCCTGGACTTCCTCAAGAGCGAAGCGCCGCTCGAAAGTGTGGTCTCGCGCGAATCCAGTTTCCTGTTCAACAATCTGATTCTGCTGGCGAGCTGCTTCGCTGTCTTGTGGGGTACTTTGTTCCCGATCATCAGCGAACAGTTCGGCACGGAGAAGATCTCGCTCGACGCGGTTTGGTTTAACCGGCTGATGGTGCCGATTGGCCTGTTCCTGCTGTTCCTGACGGGGGTGGGTCCGCTGTTTGCGTGGCGGAAGACCTCGATGGAGAGTTTGCGGAAGAATTTCCAGGGCCCCGGCATCGGGATGCTGCTGGTGGTTGGTGCGCTGTTTGCCGCAGGCATGCGCCATCCCTATGCGTTAATTTCCTTCGGTCTCTGCTTCTTCGTGGCGGCAACCATCACAATGGAATTCTTCCGTGGTTCGATGGCGATTCGGGAGAAGACCGGGATGAACCCCATCATGGCGGCCGTGGAACTGACGCACCGCAACACACGGCGTTACGGCGGCTATCTGGTGCACATGGGCATTGTGCTAATGTTCATCGGTTTCAGCGGTAAGCCTTTCGATCAGCGGGCGACGGCGGAGGTGGACAAAGGGTCTGTGATGCATGTGGGCCGCTATACCCTGCAAGTTGTTGATCTGATTGATGGTGACACGCCGGATTACCAATGGGACACCGCTGTTCTGAAGGTCGCGAAGGATGGCGAGAATCTGGGCGAGCTTCGTCCCACCCGCCGCTTCTACAAGGCGTCGAAGGAGGGTTCGGCACACGTGGCGCTGCGCCCCCGGCTGAACGAAGACCTCTACATCAACTATGCGTCGCGCGAAGGGGACAAGGCTGTTTTGCAGGCCTATGTATTCCCGCTGGTGAACTGGGTTTGGATTGGTGTGCTGGTGCTGGTGTTTGGTACGTTGGTTGCTCTGGTTCCGGCGAAAGTAGCGCGGTCTTACGCGCGGACGGAAGTTGTCGGTGTGACGAGGAAGAATGCCCCTGTTGAAGTCTAATTCCGTGAAGCGGGTGCTGTTGGGGCTTGCCCTGGCAGTGGTGACGCTCGCGCAGACCGCATCGCAGATTGAGAGCGATGAGGTCAAGCGTGTGGCTAGTCACCTGACTTGCCAGTGTGGTGCCTGCAAAGACAATCTGAACTGCATGATGTCGGCGGGGCAGTGTCATTTTTGCAAGCCTGCGCGCACCAAGATCTACAAGATGCAGACGGCGGGGCTGGACGATAAACAGGTCATCGATTCGTTCATCCGCGAATATGGTCCGGCGATTTTCCGGCCGGATCCGAACAATTCGTTCTGGATCGTGCCCTATGCCTCGCTTGCCGCGGGTGTCGGGCTGATCTGGATGGTGCTGAAGCGGATGATGCGGAAGCCGCTGGCTCCCGTTGCCGCGGCTACCGGTGAACCTGCTCTGCCTGAAATCGACGACCCCGCGCTTGCCAAGTACCGCGAAACCATTGAAAGGGATCTCGCGAAGCTCGAATAATGGACGTCAACCTGCTGATCACGCTTGGAGCCTTGCTGGGCGCCGTGCCGCTCGTCTTCCTGCTCTTCATTCGCAATCAGGATTTACCCAAGCCCGCCCCTGTTTCGCCCTTCAAGCATCTGGATGAGCGCAAGGCCTCGATCTATGAGAACCTGCGCGATTTGCAGTTTGAATACCGGGTGGGCAAGCTCTCTGATGCCGACTATCTTGCGGTCAAGCTCGATTTACAGAAGGAACTGGCCGGTGTGCTTGCTGCCATTGATGAAGTGAAGGCGCAGATTGAAAAGACGGGCTCGGCACCGGCTGTTCCGGTGGTTGCTCCGGCCCGGAAGAATACCTGCCCCAGTTGCGGGGCATCCTTTGAGAAGACCTTGAAGTTCTGCGGAGAGTGTGGCAAACCGATGGCGGTGGCGAAGTGAGATTGCTGTTTGCTGGTTTTCTGGCGGCCTTCGCGCTGCAGGCGGCAGGTGTGGATGGCGTGGTGGTGAATGCGTCCACGGGCAAGCCGCAGGGCGGTGCCACGGTCAGTTTGTTCCAGGTGACCAAAGACGGTCCGCAAATGGTCGATTCCGTGAAGTCTGATGCGGAGGGCAAGTTTGCCTTCGCGAAGGAATTCCAGGGGCCGCGCCTGGTGCAGGCCGCGTACAAGGGCGTGACATACAACAAGATGATTCCGCCGGGCATGCCTTCGAACGGGGTAAACCTTCCGGTGTATGAATCGTCGAAAAAGCCCGGCTCTGCGCACGTGGACCAGCACATGATGCTGCTGGAACCAACGCCCGAAGGTGTTCTGCGCGTGAGTGAAAGCTACGTCTTCAAGAACGACGGCACCTCAACCTGGAATGATCCGGATGCCGGCACGCTGCAGTTCGTACTGCCCGAAGGTGCTGGCGGGAAAGTGGAAATCAACGCGACGGGGCCGGGTTCTGTGCCGGTGCGGAAGGCGGCGGATCCGGGTCCGAAGCCGGGTACGTTCAAACTGGATTTCCCCATTAAGCCCGGCGATTCACGCATTGACCTGACCTGGTCGATGCCCTTCAAGAGCCCCGGGGTTTTTGAAAGCAGAGATCTGTTCAAGGGCGGGCAGACGCGGATTGTGGCACCGAAGGGTGTTGTGATCAAAGGCGATGGCGTACAGGATCAGGGTACTGAGCCCCAGTCACAGGCCACGATTTATGGCGTGAAGGGACCTGCGTACAAGGTGGTTGTGGAAGGCGTGGGGCTGTTAAAGCAGGATGCGCCCGCGGAATCCGGCGAGGACAATGGTGCGCCGCGGTTGACGGAAAATCTGCCGAAGATTTACGGTTTGATGTCGAGCACGGCGGGTTTGCCCGATACCGTGAATTCCGTGAAGTGGTTTCTGTTGACGGTGATCGGCATGTTGGGCTGCGGGTTCGCGCTGCTCTACCGCAAGGGCAATCCCAACGAAAGTGCACCGCAAACGAAAGCGAAGAAATGATTGCGGCGGACGCGGCGGATGTCTGGAAGTATTTCGGCGATTACCCTGCGCTGCGCGGCGTAACTCTTCAGGTGGCCAAGGGTTCGTGCCTCGCGCTTTTGGGGCGCAATGGGGCCGGGAAGACCACGTTTTTGCGCATTCTGGCAGGTCTTTCGCGGGCGGCCAAAGGGGATGTGAAAATCCTGGGGGCACCGGCGCGCGATGAAGCGGCACGGCGGAAGATCGGTTATCTCGGTCACGGCATCGGCGTCTACGACGACTTGAGTGCGATGGAAAATCTGCTGCTCTTTGGGAAGTTGCTGCAGTTGCCTGACCCGAAGAAAGCCGCAGAAGAGTCACTGGAGCGCGTCGGCCTCACCAGGGTTCGTGACGGCATGGCAAGGGAGTTCTCCCGCGGGATGCGGCAGCGGTTGGCTATCGCACGGGCCTTCCTGCATCAGCCGGAAATGGTATTGCTCGATGAGCCCTTCACTTCACTTGATGACCGGGCGATTCATGTCCTCCAAACGATTTTGCGGGAATCGCGCGATGCCGGTTGCACGATTGTGATGTCCACGCACCAGATTCGGGAAGCGATGGAACTGGCGACAGATGTTGCGCTGCTGGAGCGCGGCAAGATCGTTCACCAGGGCCCGCAAACACCGGAAATGCTGGCGGATCCGGGTTGGCTTTACCGGCAATATGGAGAGGCCTCGTGAACTACGGTCTGTCTGCCGCGTGGTCGATTGCGTGGAAAGATTTGCGGACGGAACTCCGCACCAAGGAATCGCTCAACGCCGCAGTGTCATTTTCGCTGGTGGTGTTGGTGCTGTTCAGTTTCGCCTTTGATTTGGGCCGGGAAGAATTGCGGTCCATTGCGGGCGGGTTGTTGTGGATGGTGTTCCTGTTCGCCTCGGCGTTGATTGTGAACCGCGGCTTCTCGCGGGAACTGCCGAATGACTGTTTGGATGTGCTGGTGGCGTCGCCGGTGCCTGGCTGGTCGATCTTCCTCGGCAAGGCGATCGCGGGGTTCGTCCTGATCATGATGGTTGAGCTGATTTCGCTGCCGGTCTTCGGGATCTTTTACAACATCCACTGGGATGGCGCATTCTGGATGATCGTCTTTGTGGCCGCGATTGCGACGTGGGGGATTGCCGTTGTGGGCTCGGTGTTCAGTGCGGTGACCGTGAATGTGCGACTGCGCGAACTGATGTTGCCGGTGATCCTGTACCCGATTTTGATTCCTCTGCTGCTGGGGGCAATGCAGTTAACAGGAGCTTTACTCAACCGGGAGTCCATTTTCGGCGACAATAATGCTTGGCTGCGGCTGCTGATTGCGTTCGACTTGATCTACACGTCGCTGGCTCTGTTCCTGATCGACTTTATTCTGGTGGTCTGATATGCGTGAAAAAACCGTCTACACCCTCGGGCTCATCGGCTCGCTGATTCTGCTCTACAACCTGTTCACCGTTTTCATGGTGCTGCCGGATGAGGCGATGCAGGGAGCGATCTACCGCATTCTCTTCATCCACGTGCCTGCGGCCTTCGCTGCCTGGATTCTCTACACGGTGGCCCTGGTGGGCAGTGTGATGTTCCTGGTGAAGAAGGACTTCGCGTATGACTCCATGGCGACTTCCTGCATTGAAGTGGCCACCATGTTCACGCTGGTCAATCTGGTGACGGGCAGTATCTGGGGCCGGGTGATGTGGGGGATTTGGTGGGCCTGGGATGTGCGGCTGACCAGCCAGTTGATTTGCTTCCTGCTCTATCTGGGCTATCTGTTGCTGCGGCCGGCGGTGAATGAACCGACGCAGCGAGCGACGATGTCGGCGATTCTGTCGATCTTCGCGTTTGTCGATATCCCGATTGTTTTCATGGCGATCCGCTGGCATGATGCGCGCACGCAGCACCCTGCGCCGGTGCTCGAAACCGGTGGCTTGGCTCCGGAATTCAAGGGTCCGTTCTGGCTGGGTGTGCTTTCGTTCATCCTGATCTCCGGAGCGATGGTGCTGGTCCGGCTGCACCAGGAGAATACACGGCGCGAGATGGATTCCGTGCGGCGCGAAGTGCACGCACTCTAAGGAGATTTTCTAAACAATGGACCAAATTAATCTGCGGTTTCTGTTCTACGGGTATTCGGCGGCGTGGTTGATTGTGATTGCGTACGTGATTCTGCTGGTCCGGCGCGGGCAGAAGATGGATAAGGAACTCACGCGGCTCAAAAATCTGGTGGACGAGCGCAAGAATTAGCGCGTTTGTGCCCTGGGTCGGGGACAATAGAGGTCCATGACCTCGATTACCGATTTCCTGTTTGGCCGCGCATTAGCCACGCACGAAGAGCGCGCGGAAAAGATCGGACCCGTTGCGGGCATACCGGTCTTTGGTCTGGATGCGCTGAGTTCCGCTGCCTATGGCCCGGAGGCGGCATTAACCCTGCTGATTCCGTTGGGCGCGGCGGGTGTTTCTTACATCGTCCCGATTACCGGCAGCATTCTGTTGCTGCTGGCGATCCTCTACTTTTCTTACCGGCAGACGATTCACGCGTATCCCAATGGCGGCGGATCCTATACGGTCGCCAAGGAGAATATCGGCGAAGGGGCCGGGTTGCTGGCTGCCGCGGCCCTGATGATCGACTATGTGCTGACCGCAGCGGTGGGCATCTCGGCGGGTGTTGGGGCGCTGGTTTCCGCCGTCCCCAGCCTGCAGCCGCAGACGCTGCATCTCTGTCTGGGGATTCTTGCCGTGATTACCTTCATCAATCTCCGCGGGTTGAAGGAGGCTGGTGCGGTGTTTGTGATTCCCACTTATCTGTTCGTGCTTTGTTTGGTGGGTACCATCGTTTGGGGCGTGATCAAGGCCGTGATGGCGGGTGGTCATCCCGTCCCGGTGGAAGCGCTGCCGGCGTTGCCCCCCGCGACAACCATGGTCAGTGCCTGGCTGATCCTGCAGGTTTTCTCCAGCGGTTGTGCCGCGATGACGGGGGTGGAAGCGGTCTCCAATGGCGTGAAGGCCTTTCGGGAACCCACGTCAGAGAACGCGCAGAAGACGCTCACCATCATCATCATCATTCTCATGATCCTGCTGGCGGGTATTGCGTGGCTGGCGAATGTTTATCACATCGGCGCCACTGACCCGGTGAAGAATTATGAGAGTGTGCTCTCCATGCTGCTGCGCGCGGTGGCGGGCAAGGGCGTGTTCTATTACGTATCGATTGGGTCGATCTTGCTGGTGCTCGCCCTTTCGGCGAACACCGCGTTCGCGGATTTCCCCAGACTTTGCCGGATTATTGCGCGCGATAACTTTCTGCCGCACTCTTTCGCTTCCACGGGGCGGCGTCTGGTCTACACCAACGGCATTTATGTGTTGGCGATCCTGACGGGAGCGCTGCTGGTTCTGTTCAATGGCGTCACGGATCGATTGATTCCGCTGTATGCCGTCGGAGCATTTTTGGCATTCACGCTGTCACAGGCCGGCATGGTGTTGCATTGGCGCAAGACCCCTGGCAAGCACTTCCACAACATGTTGGTCAACGGCCTGGGAGCGGCGGCCACGGGCGTGACGACCATCGTTGTGCTGGGAGCGAAGTTCCTGGAAGGCGCATGGGTGACGGTGCTGCTGGTGCCTGTGATGTTGAGCGTCATGATGCTGGTGAAGCGACACTACAGGGAAGTTGGTGATGAGGTGGCCAGCCATAGTCCGGCGGACTTCACGAATGTGGAAGAGCCGATTGTGATTACCCCGATTGCCGGCTGGAACAAGGTCACCCAGAAGGCGCTCCGGTTCTGTTATGCGGTTTCGCATGAGATCCGGGCGGTGCACGTATCGGCGGGGGATGAGACGGATTCCGCGTTCTGCAAGGACTGGTCGATGTATGCCGAGGTGCCCGCGCGCGAGGCTGGTTTGCCGGCGCCGGAACTGGTGATTCTGGATTCGCCTTACCGCTATGTGCTGTTGCCGATTATGGAGTATGTGCTGCAGGTGGAGCGCGAGAATCCGTCGCGGCAGATCGCGGTGGTGCTGCCGGAGTTGGTGGAAAAGCACTGGTATCACTACCTGCTGCACAACCAGCGGGCGAGTGTTCTGAAGACGCTGTTGCTGGTCAAGGGAAGCCAGCGGATCGTGGTGATTAATGTGCCCTGGTACGCATCGGTATAAGGGGATTGGGTTACGATAATGCAGGAGCTGAGCGCGTGAGTACGAAAACGCTGATGACTGTTGATGAGTTCTCCCAGATGTCTACTTCCGACACTGAGGATTTTGAACTGGTGGAAGGAGAACTGATTCCGTTGCCAAGTGCCAATCCGCTTCATGCCAAAATTCGCCAAAACATCGAATTGACGGTGGCATTATATCTACGCGAGAATCCCGTTGCCGTCGTGGTTGCGGAGATGGATTGCCGCACGGGTCCTGCCACTGTGCGCCGTCCCGATGTAGCCGTTTTTCTCGCCAGGCGCTTCCGGGATGTTGATCCGAAGAAGGTCCCCGTGCCGTTCGCGCCGGATATCGCAGTCGAGGTTCTCTCGCCCTCGGAAACTGCCTTCGACGTTAACCGCAAAGTGCTTGAGTATCTGGATGGCGGCAGTCAGGAAGTTTGGGTGCTGGATTCGGAGAACACGGAGATCTTCATCCAGACACAGACCGGAATCCGGTTGCTGCGTGGCGGCGATGCGGTGCTCGAAACACCACTCCTGCCCGGGTTTTCCGCCGCTGTGTCCAAGCTGCTGGCCGGGTTCTGAGTCCATGCTGGAATCTCCTGAGGCCTTGCAGCGTTTCGTCGCGGCTTGGGAGAACGGGACATTGCCGAAGCCCGAATGGACGCATGCTGCACATGTGGCCGTGTGCGCCTGCATGCTTGTTCGTTACCCCGGCGATGGGATGGCAGCAATGAGTGCAGGGATTATCCGCTATAACGAAGCGGTTGGTACGGTGAACAGCGAAACGTCCGGCTACCATGCGACGTTGGCGCAGTTCTGGTATGAGGTATTGCAGGCCTATCTGCAGGGAATGACGCAGGAATGGGATGCCGCTGCCGCTGCCGTGTGTGAGTTCGGCGGCGCGCGGGACTTACACCGCCGGTTCTACAGTTTCGATGTCGTCCGCAGTATCGAAGCCCGACTCACCTGGATAGCGCCCGATCTCCTCGATCACAGAACTGCCTTCGGAAAGATCGCCTGAGGTCCATTGCCATTCTTCGTGGAGGCGGATGCGGCCATCGGGCAGCACTTCCGGCTCGCTGGAGCATATGCCGGTCGCGAGTTGCCCTTCCTTGTTGACGTGCGAATAGCGCATGTCGAGTGTACCTTCCGGGGAGACAGTTGCGATGAGCGTGCCGAATCGGATCGCACCGCCCGAGTAAGTTGCCATCACGATATCGTCCACCTGGTGGTACTTGAAGATGGTGTCATTGTCCACGTCGCCGTTACCGGAGTTGGAGACAGAGCGGAAAATGCGGCCGTCGTAATTTACTTTCATATGCGTCTCAAGATTCCCAGGGGCGGAGCGATGACAAAGTTCAATTGGACCAGTGCGATGAAACCGATACTTGCATAAGTATCCCAGATACAGAGAAGCGCTCCAAAGGCGTAGAGTCCTTGTGCGGTGAGGATACGGCGGCGGACCGCGCAATCGATTTCGTGCGTGGTGTCAGGCTTGAGCAGGTTGGCCCGTTTGGCATAGATCCAGCTTCCATAGAGGACGGCACCCAGAGCGGCGATGTTCATCCAGTAACAGACGAGCGCCGTCCGGTAGCGTATGAAATCGGCCAGCAGTTTGGTGGAAAACGGCATCATGGTTACGGCAAACAGGAACAACAAGTGAACCCAAGTGAGGTGTCTGTTGTTGCGGGAGAAGCGGTTGAGTTGCGCTTGCTGTCCGTTCCAGAAGATGCCGAGTGTGAGAAAACTCATCATGTAGGCGGCGAGTTGGGGCAGCAGAGTCAGTAATTGAGCCCGCAACTGGCCATCGGTCCGGATTGCCTGTGCGCCGGGAACGCGAAGATCGAGCACCAGCAGGGTCATGGCGACGGCGAAGATGCCGTCACTCAAGGCTGCCAGGCGCTCGACACTTTCGCCCGCGATGAGGTTGTAATGGGCTTTCGCCGGCCTGTGCGATTTTGCCAAAGGTACCCGTTATTTGGCGGTCAAACCGGCACTGACGGCGATCAGCGCGAGTTCACGCTTGTCGGCGCCGCTGGGGGGCATGCTCTTGTCGCTCGTGAAATCGACCCGGATGGCTTCCCCTGCCAGAAGGTTGGCGGGTACATCGACGCTGTAGGTATAGGTGCCGGCAGCGTCGTACTTCTCGCTCTTCAGAGCAGTGCCATTGATACTGGCGGAAAGCGTGAAGGGCGGCGGAACTTTGGAGGTGATCACTTCAGGCAGCGAGAAGGCGAGCTTTAGCGTGGCGCCTGCGGTGGCGGCATTGGCTGGCGGCTTTAACATGACGGCGAACTTGCCTGCGGTCCAGCGCCACTGGCCGTTTTCAATACCGTAGAAACCATTCAACAGCTGCGCGGAGAGTTTGGGGTTGCCCATGTTGATGGTGGAGGCAACCTGCGGTGCCGCTTCTTCCTCAACGGCAACATTCATCTTTTCGCGCTTGCCCTTGCAGCCGGCGGCGGTGAGGGAAAGCATCAAGGCGGAGACGCAGATGTAGCGCATGTACCGGCGTGTGCCAGTGAAGGAATTCGTCATGGTTGTATTCGGTCCTGTTGTATTCGGTCCTAATGTACGATTTTAATCCACTGCGGGCAGCGGGGTGGATTTTTTGATCTGTACGAGGCAGCTGTACAGTGCCGGTCCGCCGCCCTTGTCCGTCAACCGTTGCGATGTCAGCACGTTCAGCGCCGTGCCGCCCGGGGAAAGCTTCGGCCAGCGAACGGCAGGAACGTTGATGACGCCCGGTGCGATGTCTTCATTCACCATGGCCGTGGCCTCCAGTGCGCCGCGGTCATTGAAGAGCGTCACTGTGTCACCGGAGAAGATCCCGCGCGCCTTTGCGTCAACGGTGTGCAGGGTGACGAGAGCGGTCTGCGCATCGACCGCAGAGCGGTTGCCGAAGGTGGAATTCATACTGTCTGGATTCTTGGCGGAGAGCAATTCCAGGGGGTACTTCGCCCGGAGTTCGGCATCGCCCAGGCGCGATTCCACAGGGGGCGTGTAGTCGAGCGTCTCCGCATGGAATTCGCATTTGCCGGAGGGGGTTCCGAACGGCCCTTCGGCGTAGGGCGGGAAGGGATCGGGCAGGTTGAGGCGGATGGAGTGTTCGCGCTCCAGCCGTTCTAGAGTAATGCCTTGCATGTGCGGGTGGCTGGAATCGAGAGCGGCCCGGATCAGAGCATCGTCGGAGTCACGCAGGGCCGGGTGATCGAGACCCATCTTCGCTGCCAGACGGCGGAAGATTTCGGTGTTGGGCAGGCACTCGCCGGGGGCGGGCATGGCGGGCCGGGCGAGTTGGACGTAGTAGTGTCCATAGGCTCTGTACAGATCAGAGTGTTCGAGGAAAGTGGTGACCGGCAGGACGATATCGGCGAAGTCCGCGGTATCGTTCTGGAACTGTTCCAGGACCACGGTGAAGAGATCTTCGCGGGCGAGGCCCTGCCGGACAGCGGTCTGGTCTGGGGCGATGGCGGCGGGGTTGGAGTTGTAAACCACCATGGCCTTCACGGGCGGATGGTCGAGTTCGGTGAGCGCCTGGCCGAGCAGGGACATATTGACGAGGCGTCCGGGCGGGGCGAGATCCGGCCTTTCGAGTGCCGCCAAATTGAAGCGGAAGGCATTGGAGGTGGAGAGTTGCACGCCGCCACCTTGGTGCTTCCACGCTCCCGTGAGCGCGGGAAGCAGACCGATGGCGCGCACGGCCATGGCACCGCGTTCCGAACGCTGCACGCCATAGTTGACGCGGATCACCGCAGGCTGGATGGTGCCGTATTCGCGGGCCAGTTGAACGATGTCTTCGGCGGAGATTCCCGTGAGTGCAGCCGCGCGTTGCGGCGTCCATTCGGCTGTCTTGCGCACCAGGTCGTCATAGCCGAGGGTCTGGCGGGAGATGTAGTCGTGATCGACGAGGTTCTCCGCAATGAGAACGTGCATGAGGGCAAGCGCGAGGGCGGTATCGGAACCGGGGTGGATGGCGTAGTGGCGGTCGGCGAGTTTGCCTGTGCGGTCCTTGCGGGGGTCGATGACATAGAAGCGCGCGCCATTGCGGCGGGCTTCCACGATGAAGGGCCAGAGGTGGACGTTGGTGCCGAGGATATTCGCGCCCCAGGCGATGATGAGCTTCGCGTGGATGAAATCTTCGGGAGCCGGTGCGAACCGGTCGCCGGTGGCTTCAGTCATGCCGACGGTGCCAGCCGAAGAGCAGATGGTGCGGTCAAGGCGTGAGGCACCGAGGGCGTGGAAGAAGCGGCGGTCCATGCCCGAGCCCTGAATCAGGCCCATGGTCCCGGCGTAGGAGTAGGGCAGGATGGCTTCGGGGCCGAACTGATCGCGCACGGCGAGTAATTTTTCAGCGGTTTCGGCGATGGCTTCGCCCCAACTGACGCGCTGGAACTGGCCGGAGCCTTTGGGGCCCGTGCGGCGCAGAGGGTGAAGCAGTCGGTCGGGGTGATAGGAACGGTCGAGGTATTTGGCGACTTTGGCGCAGAGGAACCCTTGCGTGACCGGGTGATCCGGGTTGCCGCGCAGTTTCGAGGCGCGCTGCGTGGCGGGGTCGAATTCGAGCAACAGGCTGCAGCAATCGGGGCAATCGAGAGCGCAGACGGAGTGTTGGGTGGGCACTGCCTTTAGTTTAGAGGGTTTGGGGGCAAGCGCGCGGTGCCGGTATCATGGCCCCCATGGGTTTCGGGAATCCCTTTGTTATCGCTGCCGTTGTAACTGTGGTGGCCGTGCTCGCGGTCATTTGGCGGGTTCTCAAGTCACGAACTGAAGGCCCATCGGGCTTCGTCCTGTTGCTCAAGCAGCCGGCTGCGGTAAGTGCAGGTCAACTGGCGCAGATTCTAAGTGAGGAATCCGGTTCTGAGGTCGCCGCACTGGAGGGGCCGGCTGACCCGGGTGAGGAACGTCCGGCAGGTGATTTCGTCACGGGTACGTCTCCTCACTTCATCGCCTTTGTTGCTGGCGGAATGTATGCATTTCATAGCTTTGCCGGCCGTTACGGCGACAATCCTGAGCGGATTGCGAAGTATTATCCTGACCTGCGGCTGCGAAAGGCGATTCTGGAGAATCGAGCCTGGCTCGCGATGGATATCCACGAGCCCAAGGTGCCTGCGCCCGGGTCGTACCGTTTCGCTGCCAGGGTGATTGCGCGACTGGTCAACGAAAACGCCATGGCCATTTTCTATCCGCCACAACGTTTGCTCGCGGTGGTTGATGAGACAACCGTGGAAAGGCTTCAGGCAGAGGATCCAATTCAGACGTTGTTTTTCAGCCCATCGGCGAAGCCGCCGGTGCTGGGTGTCGAATCCGATCCCCGGCTGGATGAGGCGATCGCGGAGGCGCGCCGCCGTTTCCCGGAATTTCAGGCAGCATTTCAACGCGGCAGCGGCGACAAGTTCGCGGTGAAGGCGAAGTTGACGGCAGGTTCCGTCTCCGAACATATCTGGATTCTTGTAAATCGCATCGAGGGCGATACGATTGGCGGCCGTCTGGGCAACGAACCTGTTGATCTGGATGGATTGCATCTGGATTCAACGGTCGAAGTAAATGCTGCGGAGATCAGTGACTGGGTGTATGGTTCCGGTGACAAACCAGTCGGGTTATTTACTCCGAAAGTCATTCAGCAGTTGATGGAAGAACAGCAGCGGAAACGCTGAGTGCGCCGACATCGCGGGGCAATCCCGCGGACCAGACCCTGAGATGTCACTTCCGGGAAGTTCGCACCGGTGCGTCGATGTAATCCAGCCAGCCGCTCATCATCTCCTCGGCGCTGGGGTCGCCCCAGCGGATGGGCTTGGCGGGGTCCGGGTTGCCGGGATTGTTGGGGCTGTTGTCGTAGTGGAAAGTAATGATCAGCTTCGTGCCTTTGGGGACGAAGACGGGCTCTTTCTCCACATACTTCAGTTGCCAGTTGAAGTCATATTTCGGGATATAGAGGACGTTCTCCGGTGCTTCGCCGGGGCGCTGGATTTGGAAGAGTGCATCCTTGCCGCGGTAATGCATGTGGGCGGTGAAGGTCATCAGCAGGGAGTCGCGGTCGAATTCGGCGCACTGCCGCACTTCCTGATTCGCCGCTCCGGCCGGAATGGCGAAGAAATAGTTATCGACGCCGAGCCGGCGGATGGGCGTTGCAGGTGGCTCTTTGGCGAAAATCAGGCCGACGCTGGTGCGGTCCGTGACCGGGGTGCCATCGGCCGATTTTGCAGCGTGGTAGTGCAGCGTGAATTTCAGGCTGGCACCGGGGGGAATCCACTTGGCGGAGCCTGCGGGGTACTTGTCCGGCGGCATGCCTGGCAGGAACGAAACCAGTGCGCCGGGGGCGGCACTGCGCAGGTTGGGGAACTCCGGGCCGGAGTAGGAACAGGGATCATTGACCACGGGCGATTCCGGCTTCATGTGGCGGATCTTGTCTTCGCCGGTGAAGATGAAGTCGCTGAAGGATTGGGGTTTGGCGGCTTTGCGGGGTCCGGCTGGTTTGGGTGGTGCCGGTGTTGGATCGATGACGGAGACGTGGCCGTGATGGACAGCGTGGCGGTTGCCGGGCAGCATCTCGACGGCCTGCACCCAGTGGCCTTCGGTGAAGTTGGTGGGGACGGTGAAACTGACGTATTCGTCGGGGAAGTCCTGTTTGACGGTGTGGGTTTCGCCGATATCGAAGATGGCATCGGGTTTGCCGATGTGCCAGCCATCGGTGTACACAGGCTTGGCGGGCAAATCGGCGGGGTTGCCTTCTTTGGCGCCCTGTTCGACCCATTGAGTGATGGTGGCGCGCTCTGCGGCGGTCAGGCTGGGGTCATTCGAGAACGGCCCGCTGTGTGGATCGGCAAACCAGGGCGGCATGCGTTTGAGCTTGACGGCTTCACCGATGGCGGCGGCCCAGGGACGTGCGGATTTATAGTCCAGCAGTGACATCGGCGCGGCGTCATTGGGGTGGTGGCAACCGGTGCACTTCTTGTAGAAGATGGGTGCGACGTCTTTCGAGAAAGTCGGCGGTGCCGCGGCGCATGAGAGTCCGGCCACGGCAAGGGCGAGAAGCTGGAGTACCGTTCTCTTTAGTGTTCGCCGGCTAGCCAGCAAGCATTTCCAACTGCCGCAGGTGGTTGATGTCATGTCCTGCCATGGTATCGATTAGTATTTGGAATTTCATCTGGCCGCGTTCGGGGTGGGTCAACGGGCGTTCGAAGGACTCTTTGGTGATGCCGGCGATGAGGGCCAGATTCCAGCGGCGCAGGGCCAGGAAGGTTTCAACGGCGGCTTGTGCGGAATAGGCGGAATAGTTGAGTGCCCAGCGGTCCTGATCGAAGGGCTGGATGAGGTGGTGATCTTCGGCCAGAGCCTGCCGGAGTCGGAACGAGAAGGCAATTTCGGTGTCTGCAAGGTGGATAATAACTTCGCGTCCGGTCCATTTACCGGGGGCGAGGGGACGTTCGAGACCGGCGGTTCCCAAAACTGCGGCAAAATCATGGATGAGACGGGGAGTATCGGCGATCACTTCGAGGGCGTTACGATCTCCAAGACAGGACTCATATGGATTCAGGTTCATGGGGAAACGGTAACACGGTCGTTTGGCACCGCCCGGAGAAGCCGAACGGCACGGGGATGGTGTTGACGCATGGTGCGGGCGCGACTTGCCGGACGCCATTGCTGGAGGCCGTGGCGAATGCCTGCTGCGCGGCGGGGGTGCTTGTGGCCCGGTATGACCTGCCTTTCCGGCAGAAGCGGCCTTCCGGGCCTCCGCATCCGTCTGGTGGAGCGGCGGATCGCAGCGGGCTGGCGGCGCTGGCCCGCGAGTTGCGGCGGCAGTGCGGTGGGGCGGTGGTGCTCGGCGGCCATTCCTATGGCGGGCGGCAGGCCAGCATTTTGGCAAGTGAGGAGCCGGAGATTGCCGAAGGTTTATTGCTGCTGTCTTATCCCCTGCATCCGCCGGGGAAACCGGAGCAGTTGCGGACGGGTCACTTCCCGCTGGTACACGTGCCTGCTTTATTCGTGAGCGGGACGAAGGATGAGTTTGGCACGCCGGAGGAGTTGGAGCGGGAGACCCACGTGATTCCCGGTGGGGCGCGGCTGGAGTTTGTGGCAGGCGCGGGGCATGATTTGCGGCGGGGGAAGTTTTCGCTCGACGGGGTGGTTCAATTTCTTGCCGGATTTTCCTCAAACCATCGCGTTGCGGGCCGATAAGTCACTTGCGTGGATACATTTCTTGAGAACGCCCGGCGAATCTTTGAGGTTGCGACGTCCGATGCCTCGGATGCAGGGCGGGATCGCCATGAGGAGTTTGCAGTACTGGTCCGCCCTGATGGCGGGTTGCACATCCTCATGGAGAACACGCCGGCGCTTGACTCGACCGCGCTGGCGATGGGTGCCCGAACGGCTTACCGTGTGAGCCGTTCGGGTCTGGGAGTCCGGGTGGAAGGCAGGGAAGAGGGGCGCCGGTGCCTTTTGGAGAACCAAAGTCCGGCGCGTGGTTGGGGTGAGTTGCTGCGGGATTCTCCGCTTTACACGATCACTTCGCCGCTTTTGACTTCGGGGTCGCCGGCGGGGTCCGCATTCACTCCGGCGATGCGCTTCGCGTAAACGGCGGACCGAGAGAGGCAGACGCCCCACAGCAAGTGTCCGGCGCGCAGGTTCGAGATTTGCGCATAGAGCGGGATCAACGGATTAATCCGGTTCCACGCGAAGCTGAAGAAGAAGTAGAAGCAAAGGATTCCGAACAGCCCGCCCCACAATGGCAGCATGGATTTCACTGGCAACAAAGCATCGCTGCCTTCTCTGGCGATCCAGCCCCAGACCATGCCGAGTGCACCGTAGATGACGAAGAAGAGAGCCAGTCCGGGCCACGTTTTTGCGGTCAGGGTGCCGGAATAGGCGGATTCTCCGTAGAAGGTTGTGGCGAAGAGGTTGGCCAGTGACCATGCGGTGTGGCGTGCCAGAAAGCCCCCTGCAAGCGACAGGAGGTACATGAAGATCGCTCCCGTGATCCCCGCCTCCAAACCAGACAAGATGTGCCGGAGTTTTGCTCTTCCCCTCGCGTTTGCGTCAGACGCCATTACCCTCAGCCTATACTTACGGTGAGGCAAACGCAAAACACGCGAATCCGCATGAGACGTCGAGTCGTTGTCACGGGGATTGGGGCCGTCAGTCCAAACGGAATCGGCCGGGAGCAGTTTTGGTCCGCAACCAAGAGTGCGGTGAGCGGGGTCGGGCGGATTACACGCTTTGATCCTGCGGGGATGCAGGTCCAGATCGCGGGCGAGGTCAAGGGCTTCGACGAACTGGCCTATGTGGATGCCAAAGACCGTCAGCATATTTCGCGCTGCGTGCCGCTGGGTGTTTGTGCCGCACGGGAGGCAGTCGCGGATGCCGGGATGGAGCCTGCGAGGATGTCGAAAGATGAACTGCGGCAGGTTGGTGTGATCGTCGGCTCCGGCGGCGGCTCGCAGGACTTCACGGAAGAGCAGTACAGACTCTTTTACACCGGGCATGAGAAGCAGTGCAGCGTCTACACTGTCCCGACTTCCACCATTGGAACGCTGGCGAGTGAAATTTCCATGCGCTTCGGTTTCCGGGGTTTGAGCCACATTGTTTCGACGGGTTGCACCTCATCGACTGATGCGATTGGACACGCCTACCAGCAGATTCAATCGGGCCGGCTGCCCTGGATGCTGGTGGGTGGCGTGGATGCGCCAATTGCGCCGTTGATTCTGCGCGGCTTTATGGTGATGCGGATTATGACCACGAACTGGAACAAAGAACCGGAGCGCGGGTCGAGGCCATTTTCGAAGGACCGCAGTGGTTTTGTTGTAGCGGAAGGTGCGTGGTTCTTCATCTTGGAGGATCTGGAGCATGCGCAGGCGCGCGGCGCGTATGTCTATGGCGAGATTGCCGGTTATGGTTCCACCTGCGAGGCCTTTCACCGCGTGCGGTTGGAAGAGTGTGGCGAAGAACCAGCGCGGACGATGAAGATGGCGCTCGATGAGGCCGGGATTGGGCCGGAGCAGGTTGGTTACATCAGTTATCACGGCACGGCGACGGAGCTGAACGACCGCATTGAAACGCGGGCAATGAAACTGGCGTTCGGCGACATGGCGTATAAGGTGCCTGGGTCATCGCTGAAGAGTTTGATTGGACATCCGCAGGGTGCCTGCGGCGCTGCCGGGGTTGCGGCGACATTACTGGCCCTGCGGGATGGCGTAATGCCGCCGACGGTCAATCTGGAGAATCCAGACCCGGAGTGCGATCTGGATTATGTGGCGAATGCCGCGCGGCCTTTTTCAGCCGAGTATGCGCTGGCGAATTGCATTGCGTTCGGGAGCAAGAATTCGGCGCTGGTGTTGCGGAAGTTGTAAGTAACGCACTACTAAGCATTCGCCGCCGCCCCGAGGTCCGTTTTGCCGGCGAATACTTAGGCGGAAGTTACAGGCAAATCGCAAGCGACCCGGAATAGGCGTCGTGCACTGCCTGCAAAGCGGGGGAATAAATGGAGTTGCCGGAATCCACGATGCGCTTGTAAACGGTGCTGTGCTCCTGCAGGGCTTTCCAGAGCAGTGGCCGGACGTTCTTATTGCGGAAGACGAACGGTGCGCTCAGGAAAACCATCAGCCAGGAGGCGAGGTTGTCGGAGGGATAGTGGGCACCTGCCATGACGCGCCTGTCGCCAATATCCGCGGTGTATTGCAGCATTCGATCCGTGACCGGCGTCCCGGAGTTGAGCAGTTGTTCCAGAATTGAGCCCAGGCACAAGGCACCCTGCAAACAATGGCCGCTGAAAATGGAAGGCGTACAGGCTGTATCTGCCTCAAGGTAAATGAAATCCGTGAGGCCGAAGATCATGGCTGTTTGATAGGCGCGGGGCCGCTGCAGCTTCAACTTGAGAGTGAGCGGGCCGTTTGCCACGGTTCTTGCGAGCCCCACATCTCCCAGTTTCGACATTCGATCTGTCAGAGCAAACAAAGCGCCGGGGTCGTAATCGCCATAGTGCGCACCGAAGGATTCTGAGCCGGTATCTTCGCGGAGGAATAACTCGCGGTGGGTTTTGCTTACATTCGGATCAGACGGATAAATGGATTGATCCAGGAGCCGGTCACTTTGGATGGTGAGCATGAGGTCCAGGTCTGTTCTGGTGAGTTCCACCATATGCCGGGCACTGGCACCTTGCCAGCCGGAAGAAGTGTGTTCCGGCCAGAGGTTTTCTTTGATGACCTCAAGAGTTTGCTGAAGAAACTCTTGGTACTGTTGATCCGCGGATTTCGGGGAGCCTTCCGGACCACGCCAGGCAGAAGGCACGAAGGCACATTCCCGCATAGCGAACATATGGGTCTCGGTCATTTTGCCGTAGGGAGGCAGAGTCATTTCCGGTTTCTCACTTTCGATTTTGTTTTCTGTTAGCGTACCCTTTCTTACATTCCCACGCTCTTGATCAGGCTCTGAAAGCGGGCTTCCTTGCGCAAAGTTACAAAGAATGGCATGGAAGGGGTAAGTGGCAGGTAGGGATCACGCTGCTCGAGGCATTGTTCCAATAAGTCGAGTGCCTCCCGGTTCCTGCCCTGGGCAGTTAGGACCATGGCGACATTGGCGGGCGAGGTTAGATGTTCTTTCATGTCTGTCAGCATCCGCTCCAGATAGGGTGCAGCCGCGGCGAGGTTCCCCTGAATGGAATAGAAGTGGGCATGCATCTTGTCGCCCCATGGCGTGCGGATGCGCGGGTCGGTCCGGATCTGCGTTTCGAGTGCGGTAACGCGGTCCGCAAGCCCGAAGGCCGTGTGCAAATGATAGTCCCGTTCGGCACCGGTGGAGAGTATCGCTAATTCGGCGTGAACGTCTGCCAGATTGTGCATGCCGCCGAGGTTCTCCTGCCGTTGCGCAGCTTTCTCAAGTACCTGCAGCGCTTCCTGATATTTGCCTGCAAGAAACAGGGTGAGCCCAAGATAGTTCGGCCCGGAAGGGTCATAAGGGTCATCCTGTGCGGAGCGCCTGACTTCGGATACGCCTTCCTCAATGTGACCGGTTTCAATCAACAACCGGCCCAGTCTGCGTCTGGAACTGGCGAGAGAGGGCTTCAGGCCCAGGGCCAGCGCGTACTGTTCCCGTGCTTGGTTCCAGGCCCATTCCCGTTCGAGCACCATGCCGAGTGCCTCATGTGCTTCCGGTAGATTCGGGTCGATGGAAACCGCGCGGTCAGCATATTGTCGCGCCAGAGCGATCCGGCGTTGGGTCTGGTTGTAGGCGTAGCCGGTGAAATTGATATTGGCCTGGGCAAGGGCAGCATACGCGAGCGCGAAACCGGGATCTTCCGCAATGGCTGCGTTGAGCAGGTTGATGCCTGACTGAATCGCTTCCGGGGGATCCTGAACAATCAATTCGCGGGCACGCATGTATTTGTCGAGAGCGAGATTGCTGGTCGTCGGCGGGGCTGTGATGGCCGCACCGCCAGGCAACTGCAGTAGAGACCGCAGGCGGATCAAAGCCCGCGCCACAACACCCGCGCCGGTGGCTCTCCCTGCGCTGCCAAAGATCACGTTTTGCTGGAGAGCGATGACCGTGCTGGACGCTATTTCCGATTGCGTTTCCACCGGTTCATTGATGCTCCCCCGGTCAAAGTTGCCAGACCACAGCAGACTGCCTGTGCGGTTGTCCAGCACGGACACGGCAAGCTGCAACTGGCCGGCATGTTGCTGCAAACTGCCGCCGAGCGAGAATCTGCCAGGATCCGTTCCGATGGTTTTCGAACGGCTGGCCCGCATGGGGATGACTTTCGTTTCGCGAAGGCTTGCCAAACGCCGGATCAGTTCGTTTGTCAACCCAGTGCAGAGGTATTCGAGATTCCGTTCTCCGGTCTGATTCTCGATTTCGAAAACGCTGATCGAGGCTGCCGTGGGGCGCAGCGCGAGCAGCGCCAGGAGGATACAGGGGAGCAGGATCAGTGCGGTCAGCAGCGCCGGAATCCAAAGCTTCCTCCGCTTCGGGGGACTCTCGGGGGCAGCGGACAGAGCGGCAATCACATCCTGCGCCTGCGGAAAGCGCTTCGCCGGATCGGAGTCGAGGCAGCGGAGGATGGTGTTGTTCCAACTGTCCGGTAGATGGGCGGCACGCTGTGCTGGCGGGATTGGGCTTTCAAATAGCTTGGCGTAACAAATGGCCTGCACAGAGCCGCCTTCGAAGGCCCTGCGCGAAGTCACCATCTCATCGATCACCAGACCAAAGGCGTAGATATCGGCAGGCACTCCAGGGGTAGTATTCCTGAGTAACTCGGGAGCCATGAAATAAGGCGCTCCAGCGTTGGAGATGCCGGTGGACTCAAACGAATCTGAAGAGAGGTCTTTGGCCAGACCGAAGTCCATCAGTACGGCCCGGTCTTCGCCGCTGCGGCGCCGCGTGACCATGATGTTGGAGGGCTTCAGATCCCTGTGGACGATGCCCTCGGCATGCAGAACAGCGAGTCCCGAGGCCATCTGACGGATGAGCGGAAGAGCCTCCTGCCAGGGGAACGGACCATCACGCTGCAGCCGTGCCGCCAGACTGATGCCGTCCACAAATTCCATGGTGAGGCAGGGGACGACCCGTGCTTCCGGTTCCTGGGGCGTGTGCTCAATGAATTCAAACACGCGGCACAAGTTTTCATGGGACACGTTTCTGGCGACACGGATTTCGCGCTCGCAGCGTTCCAGGCTGGCGGGAGTTCCTGTGAGTTCGGGCCGCACGGTTTTCAGTGCGCAGCGGAGCCTCAGTCTCCTGTCCCACACTTCATAGACTTCGCCCATGCCGCCGCGGTCAATAAAACGGATCACTTCGAAGCGGCTGGCAACTAACTCTCCATCCTGGAAAACTCTGGAAGGCGCGGGACGGTCGGCGTCCGGGCCGGATTCATCCTGATGATTTGCGAGCAGTTCGAGGACGGCACCGCGCAGGGTGGAATCACTGCCTGCCAGTTGATTGACGAGACCGGGGCGGTCCTGTTCTGCGGCGCTCAGCGCGGCTTCGAAGACAGCTCTGACTTTTTTCCAGTCCGCAGTCTTCATTCAGGAGGCTTTCGCGGAAAGTTGTGTGGCCAGCCAGGCGCGGGCGAATCGCCAGTCGCGCCGCACTGTCCGTTCGTCCACGCCAATTACGGATGAGATTTCGCGGTGGGTGAGGCCGCTGAAACAGTACATATCCACGACTTTGGCGGCGCGTTCATCCCGTTTGGCGAGAAGATCCAGGGCGCGGTCCACCTCGATCATGTCAACGCCTGTGCAGCGGTCTGGAAATTCCATGCCGTCGATCGTCATCAGGAGCTGCGAGCCTCCCCTTTTGGCGGCGTTATGCCAGCGGGAATAATCTACCAGCATGCGGCGCATGACTCGTCCTGCAACGGCGAGAAAATGTTGCCGGCCATTCCAGAGCATGCCCTGGTTCTGGGCGATGGTGAGGAAGAATTCGCTGACGAGCGCGGTGGCCTGCAGCGTATGATCGGAACGCTCGCGGTACATACGATGTTCCGCAAGTTTCTTCAAGTCGGGATAGAGACGCGCAATGATGGGATCGAGTGCCGCCGGGTCTCCCGCCGACCAACGATTGAGCAGAAGTGTTACGTCACCATCCATACAAAGTTGAGCTTCACCCCTTAGAGACTCATGATCTTACCAGATTTGCTCCGATGGGATGCACTCTTACTTCTCTGCAGCCCGCGTGCCTGCGTACCACTCCACGGTCTGCCGGATTCCATCGGGTAGGGCAATGCGTGCCTGCCAGCCTAATGCGGTGAGTCGGCTAACATCCAGTAACTTGCGCGGTGTGCCGTCGGGCTTCGAAGTATCGAATTCGATTTGGCCTTGGTAACCCGTCGCCTCCTGGATCATCCTCGCCACATCTGCGATGGCGATATCTTCCCCGGTCCCCACATTGATTGGTAACTCGTCATCGTAATGCTGCATGAGAAAGACACAGGCGGAAGCGAGGTCATCCACGTGTAGGAATTCACGGCGCGGACTGCCGGTTCCCCAAATGGTCACGGCTGGCGTGCCGTCGCGTTTTGCTTCATAAAACCGGCGGATCAACCCAGGCAGCACGTGGGAGTTTTGCGGGTCGAAGTTATCGCCGGGGCCATACAGGTTGGTCGGCTGTGCGGCAAGGGCCTGGAATCCATACTGCCTCCGGT
>CAIXXM010000064.1 GCA_903923395.1 uncultured Acidobacteriia bacterium | reverse complement strand
GGGGCTTATGGGAGGGGCGTGAGAAAATCAGGGTTCCATGGCCACTCCTGTTATCCAGTCCCTCGAAGTCATTCCGGTTGCCGGATATGACTCGATGCTTCTCAACCTCAGCGGGGCGCATGCTCCGCTATTTACCCGGAATCTGGTGATCCTCCAGGATTCTTCGGGGAATACCGGGGTGGGTGAGGTGCCCGGGGGAGAGGCGATCCGGGCGACCCTGGCGGATTCTGCATCGCTGGTGGCGGGCCAGGCGATCGGGAATTACAACAACATCCTGAACACGGTTGCCACCCGCTTTGCCGACCGTGACGCCGGGGGCCGTGGCCTGCAAACCTTTGACCAGCGGACCACCATCCATGCGGTGACGGCGCTGGAAGCCGCCCTGCTGGATTTGTTGGGCAAGCATCTGGAAGTCCCCGTGGCGGCCTTGCTTGGCACCGGCCAGCAGCGGAAGGCCGTGGATGTTCTGGGCTACCTTTTCTACGTGGGGGACCGCAACAAGACGGATCTTCCGTATCAGGCACCGCCTCCGAATGGCCCTGCATGGTTCCGCATCCGGCATGAGGAGGCATTGACGCCGGAAGCGGTGGTGCGGCTCGGTGAAGCGGCATATGAGCACTATGGTTTCCGTGATTTCAAGCTGAAGGGCGGTGTCTGCAGCGGCACGGAGGAAATTGCGGCTGTGACGGCGCTTGCCGAACGCTTCCCGGAGGCCCGCATCACGCTGGATCCCAATGGTGCGTGGTCACTGCGGGAGGCCATCCAGCTGTGTAAGGGGCAGGATCATGTGCTGGCCTACGCGGAAGACCCCTGCGGTGCGGAAAACGGCTATTCGGGACGGGAGATTATGGCGGAGTTCCGACGCGCCACCGGACTGCCCACTGCCACGAACATGATCGCCACAGATTGGCGGCAGTTGGGCCATGCGATCCAACTGCAGTCCGTGGATATTCCGCTGGCGGATCCCCATTTCTGGACCATGCAGGGTTCGGTCCGGGTCGCGCAGCTTTGCAATGAGTGGGGGCTGACGTGGGGTTCGCACTCGAACAACCATTTCGATGTTTCGCTGGCGATGTTTACGCACGTGGCCGCCGCGGCGCCGGGGAAGATTACGGCGATCGACACGCATTGGATCTGGCAGGATGGGCAGCGTTTGACGAAGGAGCCCTTGCTGATCCGCGGCGGGCAGATTCAGGTGCCGGAGGTGCCGGGTTTGGGTGTGGAAATCGACATGGAACAGGTTGCCGCAGCCAATGCGCTTTACCGGACGCTGGGTTTGGGTGCACGCAATGACGCGCAGGCGATGCAGTACCTGATTCCGGGCTGGAAGTTTGATCCGAAGAAGCCGTGTTTGGTGCGTTAGGCGCAGGTCCGGCTTGGGCGGCGAACCTGATCCACCTGCACGGAATGCTTCTCTTGGTGGTCGTTACGCAGTGGGTTGCAGGGTATTTGCGGCAGAGGCGGAGATCTGCGTGGAGGCGGCGGCGTTCGCAGCGGGTGATGAGTTTATCGAGGGCTTTATAGGCGGGGTCGAGGGAGGCCTCCCGTGCGGCGCTTACGGAGGGAGCGGGGTGGCCTGCGCGGGCGGCTTCGATGGTGAGATTTTCGAGGATGCAGGTCTGGGCGTCTTCATCGCGCCAGAGGTTGAGGGTGTTGCGGACCATTCGTTCGACAAGATCGAGATCCTCGTCATTGGCGGGTTTATGTTGTTGGATGCCACGGTCATGCATGGTTTTGAGGGCTTCGGTTTCGGCGTCATTGAGTGCCACACATTCGATGAAGTTTTGGCGGGCGGCACGGGCTCTTTCGAGGTTGGCGGCGACAGCAGCCTTGCCTTCGGGGGTCTTGGGTCCGGTGGAACGCTTGGCGTTGAGGCTGTTGGTGCGGACCATTACGATTGAGCGTTCCGAGTGGACTTTGGGGTGTAGCGTGACGCAAAAGAGATTCCCTATACTAAGCGCGATGTTCAAACTAACAAGTATTTTTCTGCGTACGTTGTTAGTGATGGCGAGTTCGGCAATTGCGTCTGCAACCACGCTGGTCACTAACGGCAGTTTTGAAGACAATCTCGGATCAGGTGGCGTTGGAGCGGTGACGTCGCTCAACAACTGGGCTACGACGGGGACGGTAAGTATTTTCACGAGCAGTTCTGCGGCGGGCTCGATTTTTGGCGCAGATGGCGGAGTCAACAACGGGTTCGCAACGAGTCCGGATGGCGGCTTTTTCGTGATGATCGGGAGTACCTCCTCCACGGTCTCTCAGACTATTGGCGGTCTGAACCCTGGCGACATCTACTCGTTGACTTTCTACTGGGCGGCTGCGGAGGCGACGAACCAGACTGGGCCGGTGGCACCTGGCGTCACGGCATCACTCGGGAGTGATTCGAACTATGGAAGTCCTGACTTTCTGCCGTTCGAGGGCTTTGGCGGCTGGCAGTCCTATTCGCACAGCTTCACGGCGGCGAGCACGAGCGAAACACTCGCGCTGGGTGCGGATGGTGCGAGCGGCGTGATTCTGGTGGATGGAGTGGCGTTGACGGATACCAGTGCAGGGGATGCGCCGGAGCCGGGAAGTGTGGTTCTGGTTGCGACGGCGCTTGGAGGGCTTGCGCTGCTGCGGCGGCGGTAAGAGGGGATTTGCGTGAAAGACACGAGCCGCCAGCCTTTGAGGAATGGTTTGGCGGCTTCTTGTTTCTTTAGGGGCATTCAAGCCGGAGCGTGCGGACGGTCTGGCTCGTGATCGTGGGATTATCTGTGTGTCTGTAGCGCAGAGATGCCATCTCTTCGCGGGCCAAACGGATTCTTCCGCTGAATGCCAGACAGGCGCTGCTTGTTTACGTCTACCCGCCACTTTGCCAGGGCCTGACAGTCCGCTGTGCGGGTCCGGTGCGTTTCATGCAGATCAATGCGGTGGCCGAAATCCCTTGGCGATGAGTGGGAACCGATCACAAAACATCGTCGTTTGCGGCAGTGCGAAACCTACTATCCAGTCGTGATGAGGTTCGACCACGCATCCGAGGTGGTCACTGGAACTTCCCCGAGGCACTGCTGTGCTTTCCGGGCAGCATCGCGGATTTCGCTGAGGTCTTCCCTGATACCGTCGCGGCTGTCCCCGTAGAAGACCTCGATGTTCCGCCCGATGGGGTGGGAGTAGGATTGCATCAGGTCAGGTTTCGAAGCTCTGCGAACGATATAACCGAGCCGTTCCTCGAGAGTCCACATGGCCTCTGTAAGACTCGCTACTTCAGCGGGAGTAAGCAGGCCCGTGAGGTCCTTATTTTCGCGATAAGCCTCAAAGCAGTCCTGCACGGGGAGCCACGTGAACTCTTCTTCAGAATTGTCCAGCCGTCTCAGTTCCTTTTCCAGCATGGCTATTAGCTGGTCCAACTGAACGCTGCGCGTAGCCCGAAGATTGTTCAGGCGGTGTTTTCGGGTGCTGAGTTCATCGAGTTGTTTCTGACGCACTGTCACCTTTTGTGTGTAGATTACACCGCTCAGCGTCAGGGCCGCAGAAATTACGGTGGAGCTCAACAGGATCAGGTAAGCCGGCGTTGGCTGCTCCTGTGACTTTGCGTCGGAGGGCCTTGGAGTAGTGACCTTGGAGGGTTGCCCTGCGGCATGGGACAGGAACAACAAGCCGGAAAGAATTGCAAACCGCACAGCCAGTTTCATCTTGACAACGTAGTGTAACCGATGTCCCGCCGCTGAGCCCGAATTTTCTAGTGCGAAGTTTTACTACGAATCTTCTGATTGCGGATGCTCTCGACCAGCGGCCCGAAGCACGGGTTTTACTGGCCTGCATGGATCTCCACGGGGAACCCTTGGGCGAACTTCGGGGGCACGGGTGCCTGAAAGGCGCACGAACAGGGGCGTGGGGACGGGGTTCTGGATGGCGCACGAACAGTGACACCTGAAGGTCTCACACCCTGATGCCAGGGCCGAGCAGGAATACGTATGCGCACGACCCGAGAATCGCCAGCGCAACGATTGCCCTATTCCGCGGGACGGGCGGTGCCGGGATTTTTGTCGGCAGCCAGTAGAGCCCGATCCACGAGAGGAAGCTCGTCGTGAAGCCCGAGTTCAGCATCTCCATGCGGCCCCGCGGGTCGAAGAATGGGCCCAGGCAGGCGATGCAACCGGCTGCGCCGCAGAGGGTCAGCAGCCGCGTCCGGTCCATCGGCGGCATTTCGCGGGCGGCCAGCAGCAGGGTTTTCCGGTACAGAAACAAGCCGGCGGAGAACAGGATAATGCGCCAGACCGTTGGGGGCAGGAAACCGCGGACCAGCGCCGTTGCATCGCCGTCGCCCGTGACGCCGCACTTCATCAGATAGCCGGTTTCCCAGAGCAGGCTGAAGGTCATCGAACTCCAGAAGCAGCACAGGAGCGAGGGCCGCCAGCAATCCCGACGAGAAAACGCAACGTCCTGCCGGCCCGAAGACGTCCGTTGTGCGGCAGTTCCCCCGAAAAGCCGCCAGCGCTTGCGCAAAGCAAAGCAGAGTGCGGCCCAAAGGAGATTGCCGCAGGGTCCGCCGAGGTCGAAGAGTCTCCAGCCAGGGTCTGGAAAGCCCGGTTCGTGAATCAGGCGGGTGACAGTGAAGATGCCGGTGCGCCCGCCTGCCAGCAACATGCCAACGCCATGGCCGGCGACCTCGTGCGCGAGATCCGTGCAGAGAAAGGCGAGGATCCCAATCGCGGCGACGGTCAGCAGATCATCTTTCATGGTGCCCTTTCTCAGCTAACCCGGAATTCTCACCAATATTAGGCAAAAGGCCGTCTGATCTGGCATAACTGGTTTGTCTAGAACGAGTTGAGTCAGAGAGGAGAACGGCCTTTG
>CAIXXM010000063.1 GCA_903923395.1 uncultured Acidobacteriia bacterium | reverse complement strand
GCGGTATTTCAGCCAGTTTGGATCATTTGCGGCATTCGAAGTATCCGCAGCGCCGGTATCTTTGCCGGTAACAAGGAACTCGACGATTTCATCAATGTTCTTCCCCAGATGACCGTAACCCGCCATGCGCCCGGTGCCCTCCCGAATGACTCCGGCGATCTCCTCTTTGGTGCGGCGCTTGCCGATATCCACCAGTGACGGGAAGGACGGTGGCGCGCCCTTGAGATCGGCACCATGACAACCCGCGCAGTTATTCTGGTAGAGCGATTTCGTATCATGCGTCACCATGCGGATCGCCCAGGGTTGTTCGTTGGAATTCACATACAACAAACCGGTTTCCGGATCATAGGCTGCCCCGCCCCATTCACCGCCACCATCCGTGCCAGGGAATAAGATGGTGCCCCTGGTGCTGGGCGGCGTATACATGCCGTTCGAATCGAGCTTGCGGAACTGTTCGAGTACTGCCGCATGGGCTTCCGGCGTGCGGTTGGTGATCATATCTTCCGTGAAGGTCTGGCGCGTAAAAGGCGGCGGCTTCACGGGATAGGGCTGTGTCTTGCTCAACTGCTCGCCTTCCAGTTTGGAGGCAGGCACTTTGCGGTACTTCACGGGGAACAGCGGCTTGCCCGTGCGGCGGTCCAGCACATAGACATAGCCGGTCTTGGTCAACTGCGCGACAGCTTCCACTTTCTTACCTGCGCGCGTCACGGTCACCAGGCTTGGAGCAGCAGGAAAATCAAGATCCCAGACATCATGCTTCACCCCCTGAAAGTGCCAGACCCGCTTGCCAGTCCGGGCATCCAGAGCAATCACGCAATTCGCAAAGAGATCATCACCGACGCGATTGGCCCCGTAGAAGTCGAACGAGGCGGACCCAGTCGCAGCGAACACCATACCGAGCTTGGGATCAATACTCAAGCCCGCCCAGGCGTTGGCACCACCGGAGATCTTGTACGAATCCTTCGACCAGGTTTCATAGCCAAATTCGCCGGGCCGCGGGATGGTCCGGAAGACCCAGCGGAGCTTGCCGGTGTGGGCATCGAAAGAGCGGATAAAACCCGGCGATCCAGGCAGGGTCTCCGGCACAGTGCTGCCGAGAATCAGGGAATCTTCAAAGATGACGCCGGGGCTGCTGGCACTGACGCTCATCGATTCCACCGGACGGTCCAAACCTTCGCGCATATCAATGCGGCCGGCATTGCCGAAGGACGGAATCGGCTGGCCTGTCTTGCGGTCGAGCGCGTAGAGCCAGTTACGGTAGGTGACGAAGACGCGGTCCTGATAGACGGTTACGCCACGGTGCCGGAAGCGGCGCTGCGGGCCTGCGCCACCGGAAGGATCGAAGTTCCAGATCTCGCGGCCGGACTTCGCATCGAGAGCGATGACATGCAGCTTTGGGGTGGTTGCATACAGAACGCCGTCCACAATGATCGGGTTGCTCTGCATCTCCGAACCGGGGAAGGAATCGTGGGAGTCGTACGACCAGGCTACCTTCAACTGACTAACGTTGGATTTGTTGATTTGAGTCAGACTGGAATAGCGGATGTTGTACTCCCCGCCGTTGACGGGCCACTCTTTGTCAGCGGCGGAGAGACTTTCAGCGTTAATGAAAACCAATAATGACAGGCAGGCGAGCGGTATCCGGTAAATCACAGTCTTCGGATTGTAGCGCAGTGCAGCCTGCTACACGGCTGGCAGTGTATACTGCGCCCTGTGCGTTCCCGTCAGCAGTTTGGTGGCGGCAGGATCGCCAGCCACTTGCCAGAGTGCGTCTAACTTGAGGACCCTGCCCACGCGGTAGCTCGCATTCGCCAGATGGCACAAATTTGCGGATGCAACGCCTTCTTCCACAGCAGCATGCAGGATAGAGCGGTCGCGTTTCCGGACGGCATCGAGAAGGTTCGCAAAGTGCGGAGCCGGGTCCACTGCAGCGACGGGATCGACCTTCTCTTCGAAGACCTTCTCCTTGCTCTCCGCACTGTAAATCCGGTAGCCGAATTGATCGACGGCCATCCACCCCTTGGAACCGAAGAAGAGGTTCCCGATCGTGACATTCTCTTCCGGCAGCGTCGGCAAGCCGCGAACTTCAAAGACGAGTTGCGCTTTGCCGTAGTCAAACTCGGCAAGCTGTGTATTGGGCGTTTCCTGATCATCCTGATACAGAAACTTACCGCCGGTGGAAACCACTTTTGCGGGCGACACAGCCTGCAAAGCCCAGCGTGCGAAGTCCATTTCATGCACACCCTGGTTGCCGATATCTCCATTGCCGGTAGCCCAGAACCAATGCCAGTTATACCGGAAGCGGTTTAAGCTATAGGGGACCATCGGCGCGGGGCCGAGGAACTGGTCCCAATCCAGCCCGGCAGGTACGGGTTCATCCGGCGTATGACCTATGGAGATACGCTTCTTATAACAGAGCCCCTTGGCCGTATGTATGTCTCCAATGACCCCTTGCTGTAACTTCTCTATGGCAGCGATCCGGTAAGGCTGGCTGCGCCCCTGGGAACCCACCTGCACCATGCGGTTATACCGGCGGGCAGCAGCAATCATGCGGGTGCCTTCCAACATGTCATGGCACGCCGGCTTCTCCACATAAACATCTTTCCCGGCCTGACAGGCCCAGATGGTACCGAGGGCGTGCCAGTGATTCGGAGTGGCCAGCGTGATAACCGGAATGGACTGGTCATCAAACATCCGCTTCATCCCGTCGAAGGTCTTCGGGGTCACGCCGGTCAGGCGGTTCACCAGAGCCGCCGCTTTTTCGCGTGCCGGCTGGTTGACATCACACAAGCCGGCGATCCGGGCCCCGGGAACCTTGGCGAGGGCCTGTATATGGTCCGCGCCGCGGTTGCCGAGTCCGATGATGCCGACGTCGATGAGATCATTCGCGCCCCAAACCCTGGCCGCGGAGATCGCTGTTGCTGCACCGAGAAAGTAACGGCGTGTCATTTGCGTGTCAGTGTAACGGGGGGAATCCGGATGAGATCGGTAATTGCATGCTCATCTTCGGAAACACGGGAGAGACAGTAGACGGAACCATCTTTTCCGACCGCGATGGAGTTCACGTAGTTCGGGCGCTGTCCACTGGGGAAGTAGATGGCACCGTGATCGGTGTAAGTCTTGGTAGGTATATCCCAGGTGACCAAGTGCAAATCTTCCATCCCCTTGGCTTCCCCCTTCGCAGTGGAATCCTTGCCGGCAAGGCGCTTACCGCCTTTATAGATGGGTCCGCCGGTCAGGTAATAAATCGTCCGCTGGTCCGGTCCCAAAGCAAAGCCAAGGTAACCGTAACTGAACTGATCAAACATGCCGCTGCGTTTGGAAATGGCAGAAGTGATGCGGTCGATCACTTCGACAGAGCCATCCGCGGGATGGAACTTAAAGAGATAACCGGAGTTTCCATGCACGCCGTAGATGGATTGATCGGCCTGATACCAGAAGGTTTGCCGCCAGTTATAGCCCATGTTACCTGAGCTGGAAGGATCATACACTCCGAAGTAATCCTTCTTCAGATCTTCTCCCTGCACAATCTCCAGCTTGTTCGAAGCCGGAAGATAGCGGTGAATCTTGCCATCGGAGGTGGAGAAGTAGAGTGACCCATCGGTGGGGTCTACTGTGAGGGAGCGGCAAATCGTGCGGAAGTCCGCACCTTTGCCCGCTTCGCCGGCGCCCGACACATCGCCTACGGCCGTGAACTTCTTCGTTGGAATGTCATACGTGATCAGCCGCCCCGCGGGCCACGTCAAACCGAAGAGCCGCTTGCGCTTGGTATCCATCTGGAAGGCGATGATGCCTTCATTGCCGGGGGCCATCGCGAGGTTTTCATACTTGCCCGTCTTCATGTCATAGGACAGGAAATGCCCGCCTGGATAGGGTTTCATCCCCTTGGGCGGGATGCCTGGCTTTTCCATGCCATCGATGATGGTGTAGAAGCCGATGTGGGTTGCAAAGTAGAGCTTGCCATCTGCTTCCGCAAAGCTGACATGGCTCTTTCCCTGGGAGATCGCATGCAAATTCTTCTCGCCGGATGCGTCATTGAGATCTCCCACCCACTTACTTTTGTTGGTGGAAGGATCATACACGTACATCTGCGCCGCAAGGTCGGGCTTCTCAGAAGAAAGGACGTAGTAGATACGGCCGTCACTCGCCGTTGAAACAGCGTTATAACTGTCGTGCGCGTCTTTGAAACCGGACGTGATGATGGAAGCGGTCAGGCGTCCACTGGGCGGTGCTGCCGTCCATGCGGCCTGCGGCAGAGCGACGATGGCGGCCGCGGCGGTCAGGCCGAGCGCGAAATAGAAAAAAGGCTTCATGCTTTGAGGAGTTCTCCCGAATGGGCTTGGATCTTGCGGAATGCGTCGGCAATCTGCTCCATGTCGGAGCGTGAGCCGAGCAGCATATTCTGGGTCATCCAGACTGCTTCTGCGCAGAGTTTGTCATTCTGCGGCAGGTGATTCTGTTC
>CAIXXM010000062.1 GCA_903923395.1 uncultured Acidobacteriia bacterium | reverse complement strand
GTTCATGAACTCTCTCTGGCGAACTTACATGAAGAATATTGCCAGGTGGTAACGGCAGCTCAAATCCTGAGTGCCAGTCCCAAAGCACCGTAAAGAACGCAGTCATCCGGCAGTTGGGCCGGTTGCACGTCCTGCCGCGCCTGTGACCACGGTGGCATCTGGCGTGCCAGTTCCTTGCGCAACGGCCCGAACAACTTGTCGCCCGCCTTGCTGATGCCGCCTCCGATGATGATGCGTTCGGGGTTCAAGAGCATGATGCCAGCCTTCAAGCCACGGGCGAGGCGGACCACATAGCGCTCCACAAACGCCGCATCATCCATCAACTCCTTCCCCGTCTTCCCGTAATCGCGCTCCATCCAGAGCCCGCAGCACATCCGTTCGAGACAGCCATTGGAGCCGCAGAGACAATTGGGGCCGTCCTGTTCCACGTTGATATGGCCAATCTCGCCACCAAAGGAATCCGCGCCGCGCAGCAGGTTCCCATCAATCAATACCCCGCCACCGACCCCCGTGGACACGGTAAGGAACAGCAGCGGATTGCAGTTCTTTCCGGCACCGTAGAGATATTCCCCCAAACACCCCACGTTGGCGTCATTGTCCATCACCGTTGGCGCGCCTTCGATATGTTCGCGCACCCAGCCCGCGAAATCGAAATCGCGCCAGCCGCCCACATGCGTGGAGGTGACCACCATTTGCGTGGCCCAATGCACTGGGCCGCCGAAACCGATGCCGCAGCGGTCGAAGTGCAGCTCACTCTGCCACGTCCGCACTAACGGACCCAGGGAGTCCAGCAGCGCAGCACGTCCGCCTTCGCGGTCTGTCATGCGGGTTTCCCGGCGGATCATGACTCCGTCTTCGAACGCCGCAGCTTGAAATTTGGTGCCCCCGATATCAATTGCCAGGACTCTCACTTGGCCAGAATCTCCTCCGGGCTCGCGGTTCCCGTACCTGGTTTCATGATGGTGATGGAGGCCACTTTGTTGCCGAACTGGGCAGCGCGGATCGCATCGCCGGTGACTGACATGGCGAGCGAAAAGCCAGCTGAGAAACTATCGCCGGCGCCACAGATGTCGACGGGCTTCTCCACCGCTTCTGTCGGAACATGGTTCTCGCAATCAGGGCGGTAGACTGTAACTCCCGCTGCTCCTTTGGTCACCATCAGCACCGGCGCCCGGAGTTTGCGGCGCATGGCCGGGAAGTCAATGCGCCCCAGCAGCTTCATTGAGGAGGCTTCGGCTTCATCCAGGTTGGGCTTCAGAATGACGCCATGATATTCGGTGGCACGCACGCGGGAATCGACTACAATCACTTTGTCCGGATAGGTCTGGGCCGCCTCTTCCACAACTTTGCGGACTGCAGCCGTGACTAACCCTCCCTGCTCGGTTTCCGCCTGATCTGAGATCAGAATGACATTGAAGTTATCGAAGATCGCCCGGAATGTATTCACAATGTGGTGTTCCACGTGATGCGGCACTCCTCCGGCGGCGATGAAATCAATGCGGGGAAGGTCTTCCTGGCCGGTTTCCAGGTTGATGAGCTTCGTATAAGTGAAGGTCGGCATCAGACCCGTCTTGTGGATGTATTCCGTCGAAATGCCGCGCTGCTGCAAGGCTCGCAGCAGTTCCATGCCGTTGCCATCGTCTCCCACTGCACTGAGCAGTGCCACTCTGCCGCACTTCATGGCGGCCAGGTTATTCGCAATCGTGCCGGCTGCGCCCGGGGTTACTTCCGCGGAGACAACGGCGGTGCGGGGAATGCCGGTTTCCCTTGAGGCCAGTGCGAGCGCGGGGTCATAGCGGCACCATCGGTCCAGGCAGACATCTCCCACAATCAGGACAGACAAGTTGGGAATTCGTTCCAGAATTTGCGCATCCGTCATGCTCATGCCAGCAGTTTCCTCCTCAGTGCGGGAAGCGTAGCGCGGTGGTGACCGCAGATGTAGAAGCTTTCACCGCCATCCGCAACCGTCCGGACCAGAATCGTCTTGTGCGGCCGGAAGTAATAGCCGGGGTCCGTGCGCGGCAGCTCTTTGTGGATATCGCCGTGGATCGGAACCATATCGAAGACCGCTGTGGCGAAGTGGCGGATTTCCCGCCGCTCCTGCCGCGCGACGTTGCGGGACATCGCCAGAGCCTTCAAGTAAACCTCCGGGGCCATGATCGCCGAACCGAAGCTCAGCATCACGCCGCCTTCCAGGTTCTCCACTTCTCTGGTGAAGATCAGGAAGTCGCGGTAACTGGCAGTTCCCGCCGCCGCCCCGTCAAAGTTGGGGTGTTCATGCAGAATGTCATAGCCGATGCCGATATGCACCGTCGCGGGAACGCTGGCCCGCCATGCCGCGGCGAAGACGCTCAGTTCCTTGTGCGGGAAATCGGATTCGTTGATGCGGCGGCCGATGTGTTCGCCAAGCCCTTCCTGTGAAGCGGCCGCGTCGCGAATCCAGTCATTGAGTTCGCCGGTCTCCGTCCAGAGCCCGAACTCACCGGTGCGAATGTACTTGGCAACGCTTTCCGTAGTGGCGCCAATGCGCGCGAGTTCGTAGTCATGAATCGCCCCCGCACCATTGAAGGCTATGGCAGTAAACCAGCCGCGTTCAATCAGGTCGATCAGGTGGCGGCTCACGCCAGCGCGCAGCAGATGCGCACCCATGATCAGGATTCTGGCGCTGCCACGGAGACGGGCTTCCTCCAAACGTGCGGCCACGTGATCCAAAGATTCCGATGCAAAGGCCGGGGTCTCTGCGTCGAGTGCCAGCCAGTGCTCCAGCTGCAGGTCATTGATCCGCTCCGCCAGCGGCTGCACCAGAAGTTTGCTGCGGTCAAACTGCGCGTACTTAGACACTGGGAATCACTGCCTCCACAAGGCCTTCCGGCAGATAGTTGGGAACGATGAAATCCGCACCGGCGTCAATCAGCCAGGCACGCTTTTTCGGGTGGACCACCAGGCATTCCGGCTCATCAGTGGCCAGACCCACCGCGACGCCCCCAATCTCTCGCGTCGCTTCGATTTCCACCGGGCCATCTCCAAAGAAGACGATATCGGCGGGGTTTGTGCCTTCCGCCACAATGCGGGCCAGTAGATCCGCTTTCGTGGAGCCGCCGGGGCCAGCGCCGAGAATGCGTTCTTCGAAAAATGGTGTCAGTCCCAGCAACCCGGCTTCGAAGACCAGTGCGCGATGATCTGTGCCGCTCGAAAGGTAAAGCGCTACTCCGCTGGCCCGCAGTTTGCTGAGGATTTCCAACGTGCCGGGCACCAGCAGCGAAGCCGCGGTTCTTTCTCCCGCCTGCAGCGCATCCAGCCGCGCACTGCGGACCTTTTCGAGACGCTGCAGGAATTCAGACTTGTAGTTCTGCGCCGTGTCCGGGGTCCCGCCGAGGGCCGCTTCATGATCGGCGAAGGCCTGCATTTGGTGCACTGTGTCTTTCCCTGTGAGTTTCGCAACGTAGACCAGGGCTTCCGCCCGGACGCTTGCATGGTCCTCACCGCGGGGGTCGGCAAGTGGCCCCAGCGTTTCCATAATCATGTCGAGCATAATTTCCATCCAGCCGGACCGGATCAGGGAGAGTGTGCCGTCAAAATCAAAGAGGACCGCGCGTGCGCCGGGGGCGGTTCGATAGGGTGGCAGTTGTTCGATCAACCCTGTATTGTGTCATGCGGCTGCGGGCTGCGGATATGTCAAACTGTTGAGACATGAGGGGGCATTTCAAAGCGCACAGGCCGCCGTCCGGCAACCCGGATGCTTCGGTGCCGGCGGAGAGTCCGTTGTGCGCGGGTTCTTCAAAAGCGCACAGGCCGCCGTATGCGGCGCTAGACCGCGTCAAGGAACTCGCTAGCTTCAACGCGGACGGCGAGTCCGTTGTGCGCGGTTCCTCAAAAAGGATATCGAGGCGTGCGATTCTCGGCGGATTCGCAAGCGCTTTGGCGTGTCTTGCGCAGGAGACAGATCCATGGTCCCGTCTGCGAAAGACCCATTCCCGCCTTCTCTTACAAGACAGTGATCTCGACCGGATCAAGCTGCTCATCCGCGATAATCCTCTCGCCAAACGAATCTACACGGAACTCGAGAAGGAATGCGAAAAGCTGCAGACTGCCCTTCCTGTTGACTATAAGCTGACCGGAAACCGGCTGCTGGCCCAGTGCCGCAAGGCCGTCGACCGCATCGGCACCCTCGCCTTGATGTTCCGCGTGACCGGCAAAGAGAGCTATCTGCACCGCGCCGTTCTGGAAATGCGTGCCTGCGCGAACTTCAAGGACTGGAACCCGGCACATTTTCTCGATACCGCCGAAATGAGTCACGCCATGGCCCTCGGTTATGACTGGCTGCACCCGGCCTTGAGTTTCGAAGAACGCGCCTGGATTGCCGGTGCCATTGTCGGCAAAGGTCTGGACCCGGCCATCGCCGCCTACCAGGCGAAAGCGACTTGGACGACGAGCCGCTACTACTGGAATCCGGTCTGCAACAGCGGCATCCTTCTGGGGGCGCTGGCCGTTGCCGAAGACTTCGCGCCAAAGTCCAGTTCGATCTTGAAGTCCGCCATGGATTCCCTCTCGCATGTCCTGACCGCCTGGGGTTCGGATGGCGGCTGGCCGGAAGGTCCCTATTACGGTGACTTCGCCGGGCGCTCCATGACCATCCTGACGGCTGCGCTTGAAACAGCATTCGGCAGTGATCTGGGCTTGATCGGCACCAACCGCGGCTTTGAACGCTCCGCGAGATACCGGGTTTATACAACGGCACCTTCCGGCCGGACCTTCAACTTTGGGGATTCTTCCGAGGAACTGCAGCCCGCACCGCATCTGCAGTGGATCGCGCGCCGCTTCAACAATCCGCCCGCGGCCTGGGAAGCGCAGAGACTCGCTGAGCATTCCACGCACCAGGATTTCTATGATCTGCTGTGGTTTGCGAAGGATGCGAAGGTGCCCGCGCCGCCACAGTGGCCACTGGATGGCATTTTACGCGGCATCAACGTCGCGACGTTCCGGTCATCCTGGGAAGACCAGAATGCGATCTTCCTCGCGGTGAAGGGCGGAGACAACAAGGTCTCCCACACGCATTACGATCTGGGCAGCTTCATCCTCGAAGCCGGTGGCGTCCGGTTCGCAGCCGACCTCGGGCCGGAAGATATCGCCTTGCAGCCCAGCAGTCCCGCGCCAAGGCAGCGCCCCGGAACTTACCGCAGCAGGACGGAGATCCACAACACCCTGCTGATCGACAACGAGAACCAGGACATCAATGCGGAGTCGCGCATTACCCGGCAGGAGTCCGGCGTGGATTTGAGCTGGGTGCAACTGGATCTTTCCAAGGCAAACGGTAATAAGACCCGTCTCTGGCAGCGGCGGATCGGTCTGGCCCAGCGGCAGGCCGTGCTGATTGAAGACCAGGTCGAAAGTGATAAGCCGCTTGATGTGGTTTGGGGCATGATCACAGACGCCGATATTACTGTCAGCGGCCAAACCGCGACCCTGCAGAAGGCCAAGTGGACGTTGAGCGCTGAACTCCGCTCGCCCCGTCATGCCGTGTTTGATATCGAACCGGTGCGCTCAGCGGGTTACCGGAAGCTGATTGTTCGGCTTGGTGAGAAGACGGCCAACCTGCGGCTGAATGTGGTCTTGACGCCATTTAAGACCGGTACGCCGAAACCAAAGACCACGGTGCAGTTCCCTGTATGACCGGCTTCCCGCTGGAGCGCGAAATCCGTGCCGCGGAAAAGCGGCTGTGCGGCTATGTGAATGACGAGCGGACGAAACGGGATCTTGGTCCGCTGCAATTCGTGGAGCGGCTTGCGGATGCCGCCCGCATGCACAGCATCCGCATGATGACACGCGATTTCTTCAGCCACCAGGACCCGGACTTCGGCAACTTACAAATGCGCCTGCAGGATGCGGGAATCGTCTGGGCGCGCTGTGCGGAAAATATCTTCCACTCTTACGGCTGGGAAGATCCTCTGCGGCTGGCCGTGATCCACTGGATGACAAGTCCTGGCCACCGGGAGAATATCCTTTTACCGGATGTGACGATGACCGGGATCGGGATCGCGCGCAAGCCCGGCGACCACTGGTATTTGACGCAGATGTTCCTGGGCGTGCGTTGAGGTTACTCGCGCACCAAGTTCTTCACAATCTTGCCGCCCTTCATTACAAACACCACGCGGCGCACAGCAGTAATGTCAGATAGCGGATCGCCTTCCACCGCAATGATATCTGCCTGATAGCCTGCCGCAAGAGTGCCTGTATCTTTGCCCATCCCCAGCGATTCGGCAGACATGGAGGTTGCACTTACAATTGCATCCATCGGCTTTTCCCCGCCATCTTTGACCCGGTAGATAAACTCCTCGTAATTCCTGCCATGCGCACCCGCCACGGCATCTGTCCCGAAGACAAGCTTTACGTTGCGTGCCCTGGCGCGGCGCAGCACGTCGGCGGTCGGAGCGAGACCTTTCTCCAGAGTCGCCAGCGCGGCATCCGTGAAGGTGTAACTTGCTTTGTTTTCCAGATAGTTATGCAGCACCAGAAAGTTCGGGTCAAAGTAAGTGCCGCGTTTCACCATCAGGTCCAGGGTCTCATTGGAGACAAAGGTTCCATGTTCAATCGCCGTGCAGCCTGCCAGCACAGCGGCCTTAGCGCCGGAATCTCCAATCGCATGGACCACGGACCGCAGACCCTGGGCTTTGGCCTCGCCGCAGACCGCCTGCACCTGCTCATCGGTCATCGTCTGCCCGCCACCTGCGCCAAGTCCTGCGGTGGCGAAAAGCTTGATCACATCCGCACCATCTGCCTTGCTCTGGCGCACCATTTGCTTCAACTCTTCCACCGTGCGGGCACGCTGCTGGCCGGGGGCTCCTGTCATCGCCTGAATCTGGCCCAGAGAGGTCAGCACGCGGGGGCCTGGAATGGCACCCTCGTTGATGCGGTCACGCACCAGCCCGTCGATGGGGGAACCCACGCTCTGCACCGTGGTGAAGCCGGCTTGCAGGGTCATCCAGCCATCGGCGGCGGTGTAGAGTGCCATGTCTTCCGGTTTTCCACCGTTGGACACTGACTTGTGATTCGCATCCATATGCCAGTTGAGATGGATGTGTGTGTCGATCCACCCGGGCATAACGGTCAGCTTGGACAGGTTGTAATCGGCCTTGGCCTTGCCTGTGCCGATGGACACAATGCGGCCCTTCTCAATCACGATCTGTTGATTCTTGAGGGTGCCGCCCTTCCCGTCGAGCAGGGTTCCGGTCTGCAGGACAATCCGGTCCTGTGCATACATCATGACAGCGGCGAAGACTAACAGCAGGAAGCGCATGCACAGATTGTAGGGGATCAGGGCTTGTCGTTCATGGTTTGGCGTCCAGCATCTTCAGAATCGCGTCGGCGGTGACCTCTGCTTCCGCGAAGTTCCGGTCCCCCATCTGCTGGCGGAGTTTCTGGATCAGCGGGAAGCCCTTCGCGCGGTTCTCTGGACTGCTCTGAATCCACGCCGGTGCTTCCGCCTGGATGCGCTGGATCTTCGCGGGCATCCGGTCCGCGAGAGACGAGGTCTGGATCGCCTCACCCTCCACCAGCGGATCGCCGCGCAGGAACCGCCGGTAGGCCAGCAGTGCTTCCTCGCCCTCAGTGACCACCCGGAAATCCATGTCCTTGTGGGCATCGCCGCCAACTCCCCAGGAATACAGATTCACCAGTGTGCCGCCATGATTGAACACCTTGGCCAGATAGGTTTCCATCGTCATGCCGGATTCACCGGGCTTCGCGCCAAGGCGCAGGTTGGTGCCTTCGCTCGAAGCCCATCCGGTTTGCGGATGCTTGGCAAGTTCCGCATGAATATCTTCAAAGAGGCCAGGCTGCGGATACGTGGAAAATCCCGGCCGGTAGGGTTCTCCGAAAGCAGCGCTGGGCGGCGTGAAGTGGTTGCGCTGGGAGTAAGTTGCGTCCTTGTGGTTCCCCGCTTCGAATACGCGCCCCGGCTGAAAGGCAATATGCGAGTACACCTTCGCTTCCGGAACCCCTGCCGCTTCGAGGCCCTTCGCCCAGAGCGCGATGAACTCCGAGACTACCGATTCGCGCTCGCGGTCCATATCCTGCGGCGGCTTGTTGGCCGAGTAGCCGCGGTTCATCAATGCCCGGTAGCCGAGCGCGCTGCCTGTCTTGAAGTCCTCGCCGATCATGGTTTCCCAGCCCGCGATGACGCCCGCGAACAGTTCCGGCTTCCCCTCCTGCTCCAGGCGCGCCAGACCCTTCGCAATCGCTTTGCCGATGAGCGCGGAGCGTTCCTCCACGGCCTGCCGCACTGCCTTGGCGTTGAAGCATAACTGCGGTGGAGCGGAAGCCGGCACCTTGCCCCAGTCCAGCCGGCGACCGGTGTTGACGGTGCCGTTCCAATCCATCACTTCGAGGTTCGCCGGATCAGACGCCAGATCCTTCCTGCGCGCCCAGAACATCGAGTCGTCGATGTGGAAGCCCACCGCAACACCCGTTTCGAGAGCGAGATCGAAGCCGGTTTCGAGGAACCGAGTCACTTGCTGGTCAGTATGTTCGAAGGACACCGGCCCGAGGATCACGGCCAGACGGGCAGAACGAGTTCCTGCCGTGCCGACCTTTTGCCGGATGTCGCCAATATAAGTACGCAGCGACGCTTTGTCTGGAAGCCCTGCGGTGGGGCCGCTATCCGGTCCGAAGGCGGCATGCGGATCGGGCGAATACGTGAAGATCTGGAATGCGAGATAGCGCGTTTCTTTTCCTTGCTGCGCACTCGCCGGAGA
This sequence comes from uncultured Acidobacteriia bacterium, assembly GCA_903923395.1. Taxonomy (GTDB): domain Bacteria; phylum Acidobacteriota; class Terriglobia; order Bryobacterales; family Bryobacteraceae; genus BOG-234. The sequence continues at coordinate 39,170 of CAIXXM010000062.1, read as the reverse complement.
AAGCGCAAGCATGCCAAGAATGGCGGCCAGAAGATACTTCATATGGGATGAGCTTACACCCCGATATAATCATGCGATCCATGCGTATTGTTCTTGCTGCACTTTTTGCTGCCTCCTCGCTGGTCTATGGTGCCGGAGCCGAGCAGTGCTATGCCACGTTCAACGGTTCTGAACTCAAGATCGGCAATACCCGCGTGGAGCGTGTCTGGCGTTTCACCAAAGGCGGTCTGTATCCTGTCTCGTTCCGGCTGAAGTCCGGCGCGGAGTGGTTGTCCGGGCCTCCCGATTCTACGGCACCGTCGAATGGCACTCCGGCCGCGGAGACGCCGAAGCTGGCGGTGCGCAGAGGGCGGGGAACGCCGGTCGAGGAAGAGTCACTCACGGCAGATCTTACCGCTGGCAGCGCGCATTACCGGTTTCAAATCTATCCCGGTGCTGATGGTTTGTCCGTGCAGGTGCTCGCTGGTGGCGGCCCTGCGGTTGCAACTGGCGAACAGGTTAAGGCAAGCGGGATTGAAACCGCCGCTGCCGCGAAGGGCGGGCTCAAGGGAGACGTGGCCGAGGCACTGGCACTCATTCCCCAGCATCTGCGTGTTATTCAAGTCAACCTTGCCGACCAGACCGATATTCATAACGAACTCGTGCAGGAGCGCGAATGGCTCTTGCATTCCAATGAGAAGATTCAGGTTGCCGGGAACCTTCTCATCGTGGAGAACACCTTCACGCACGAAGGCCTGATTCTGTTGAAAGAAGCCCCATTGCCCCACGCCAGGCCAGTCAAGCGCGACGTGGATTTCGAGATTGACCCCAACCGGCGCAGAGTGGCTGCACTGGGCACGGAGCGTGTTACAACCCTGGCTTATACCGGCGGTTTGGGCGGCCGTGTGGTGACCCTGCAGAATTACCAGCGCCAGCTTCGGATCTTTGATCCTTCCCGCGATGGCATGTTCTTGAGCAACACCTGGGGGGACCGTTCGCGCGATGCCCGGATCAACACGGAATTCCTGACCAAAGAGATTGAAGCCGGTGCCCGCCTCGGTGTGGATGTGATTCAGGTGGATGACGGCTGGCAACAGGGCCGCAGCGCCAACTCTGTGAATGCCGGTGGTGTCTGGAATGGCTTCTGGGCGGCGGATCCGCACTTCTGGAATGCGAATGCAACCCGTTTCCCCGGCGGCTTGAAGCCTCTGGTGGAAGCCGCAAAGGCCCGCGGCATGCGCTTCGGACTTTGGTTCGCTCCGGATTCAAGTAACGACTTCGCCAACTGGGAGAAAGACGCCGCACAGTTGTTGACTTACTGGAAGAATGAGGGTGTCCGGTATTACAAAATCGACGGTGTCAAATCTACCACCACACTTGGCGAAGAGCGTTTGCACAAGATGTTTGAGCGGATTCTCACCGAATCAAAAGGGGAGATTGCCTTCGATCTGGATGTTACCGCCGAGATACGGCCGGGTTACTTCGGTTCCATGTCAACCGGCCCGTTGTTTGTCGAAAACAGATACACGGACCTCCACCGTTACTGGCCGCACCAGACACTGCGGAACTTATGGGAGTTGGCGCATTATGTTGACCCGCTGCGGCTCCGGATCGAGTTCCTGAACAATGCCCGCAACGGCAACTTATATCCCAATGACCCGCTCGCCCCGTCGAAGTTCAGTCCAGATTACTTATTTGCCACCACGATGTTCGCCAACCCTCTGGGCTGGTTTGAAATTTCGAATCTGGGTCCGGAATATTTTGCCAGGGTGAGTCCTCTGGTTGCCGTGTGGAAGAAGAACAGAGAAGCCATTCACAGAGGGAACATCGTGCCGTTGGGAAGCGCGCCGGACGGTACTTCGTGGACAGGCTTTGCGTCGGTCGCCCAGGACAGGAAGAGTGCCCAACTGCTGGTCTTCCGGGAAGAGAACAGCACCGCGGATTGGATCGTCGACGTGCCGTTGTTGTTACAGGGCAGCTACAAAGTCTCCGTATTGGGCGGCTCGGGCGCTGCAACCGTGAATCAGACAACGGTCAAAGTAAAGATTCCAGAACCCAGAAGCTATGTGTGGCTCATCATAGAGCCATGAGCGTGACTTACACCGTGCCCGCCGTTGCCCCGCCGGGCTTGACTCTTGAGGAGATGAAGGCGTTTGTGAAGAACCACTTCGAACGCTTCGTCAACCAGCAGGATTCTGCGATTGCCTACCGCAGCTTCAGTGAAGACTTTCTGGATCATGACGAACCGGGCGGCGTCGCAGTAGGGCCGGAAGCAGCCAAGCGCATGATGGAAGCTGTGTATCTCCGCTGGCCTGACCTGCATGTCTCCGTCGAAGACATTCTTGCGGAAGGCGACAAGGTTATGGTGCGCAATATCTGGCGCGGCACGGAGGCCTCGAGCGGGGTCAAGATTGAATTTCACGGCTTCGTGCTTTGGCGGTTCGCCAATGGCAAGATCGTCGAGCGCTGGGCTACGGTTACGCCGCCTGCGCCAGTTCAATAACCACTTCCAGCCCCGGGTTCCTGTTCCGGCAGGATACTGAGCCGTTGCACGCCTCCACGCAGCCTTTGACGATCGCCAACCCCAGCCCCGCGCCCGCGCTGCCAGGGGTTCGCACGGTATCGGGGCGGTAAAAGGGGCTGAAGATGTTTTCGAGATCCGATGGCGGCAATCCGGGGCCACTGTCCTGCACGGAGATCCTCACCGTACCGCCTTGCGAGAGCGCTGAGATCGTAACCGGTCCGCTGTCACCGGCATAGCGAATCGCGTTGCGGACCAGGTTGGCCAGCGCACGTTGCAGATACTCGGTATCCGCCAGGACTTTCAAGGCCCCGGGAATCTCCACCCGGACCTGCGTCCCTTCCACATGCTCCTGCAGCGCCACCAACTGCGCCAAACCCTCCATCGCTACAGGCACCAGTTCGGGCTTGCGGACCGTGCCTTTGGTGAAGGAAAGTAGATCCGCAACCAGGGCGGACATTTGCGTAATATCCCGTTCGAGCCTCTGCACCAGGGCCGTCTGATCCGCCGGGGCGCGCTCTTCCAGAATGCCCGCACTGAGCTGGATGCGGGCGAGCGGCGCGCAGAGTTCATGCGCTACATCCGCCAGAAAGCGCGTCTGCCCCTGGACGAGGTGCGCCAGTTGTTCCGACATCCTGCGGATGGACGCTGCCAGGTCACCCAGTTCATCGCCGCTGCGGACCGGGATCGCGACATCGAAACGGCCGCGCGCAATTTCCGCGGAGGCATTCCGGACGATCTGGATGGAACGAGTCACGCGCCGGACAACGGGAATCCAGCAAAGTGTGGTAAGAACCAGCGCCAGTGCCGCACCGCCAGCGAGCGGATACCAATTGAGCAGGAACGGCGACGTAAGCAGCGAGGGTGCTGCCACAGCAAGCGTGTGCCGAACCGGAGGATTGCCCTGCTGCAGCACGATGGGGAAGTTATATCCGAACCAATACTGAGAAGGCGTTCCATCTTTCAGGAAGAACATCGGCGGACGCTTCCGGCGCGCCGGGCGGTTCTGCCTTTGGGGTGGTCTGTTGTTCTCTTCGCGCTGGATTTCCTTCATCACGGAAGGCGGCGGCCCAAGGTCCGGCCCCGCGACCAGCATGCCCCTGTCGTTATAAACGGCCAGCGTGACGCCCGTCCCCTGTTGCAGTTTCGCGAGCCATGCGGTGCGCTCAGCCTCAGGCTTACCGGGAAATTCTTCCTCAACCTGTATGCCCAATTCCCGAATGCGTTCCCGCGCCGGGGCGTACAGGAAGCTTTGGACCCCGGAGCGCGTTTGTTGGGCGATCAGAATCGCCGCCAGCGTGCAGAGCAGCAGCAGATTCACAGCGAGCGCCACACACACCTGTGCCCAGAGCCGGAAACGCATCAGGCCTCCTCCGGGTTGCGGAACCTGTAGCCCAGACTGCGGACCGTTTCGATGCAACCCGCCGTCCGCTCATAACCAAGCTTTCGGCGGACGGAGGAGATGTGCACGTCGATCGAGCGGTCAGACACTTCCGGCCCCCGTTGCGATGCTTCCTGCAGCAGTTGTTCCCGGCTCAGCACTCTGCCTTTGGCCCGCATCAGAGCGCACAGAATATCGAATTCCACAGCCGTCAGTTCGACGCGCCTGCCTTCCCGTTTCACGATGCGCCGGCTGGGGTCGAGTGTGATCCCGAAAGCCTCTTCCAGATTGTCAAAGGAAGCAGGCTTCACGCGCCGCATGACGGCGTTCAAACGGGAGAGCAACTCGCGGTGGGAAAAGGTCTTGGGGATGTAATCATCGGCACCGGTATCGAGGCCGGAGATACGTTCCCGTTCGCTGCCGCGCGCCGTCAACATGATCACGGGAACCGAAGAGCGGACCCGGATGCGCTTCAAAACTTCGAAGCCGTCAATCCCCGGCAGCATCACGTCAAGGATCACCACATCGATATCAGGCGCGGCGGCCCGATCCACGCCGTCGAGCCCGTTGTGGGCAGTAACAACGTCGTAGCCATGTGGGGCGAGATATTCCGCCAGCAACTGACAGATGAGCCGGTCATCATCCACGACCAGTGCTCGAAGAGAGGCGCTCATGCTTTGGCTCCAGAATAGCTAAGACAATGTAAAATCCACGCAAAACTCACAGTAAGCTCACAAAACAGCTCCATTCCACATATAAGCTTTAGATTCGGACGTTAATCATGGGGCAGGTATTTAGATGAACAAATCGATTGCTGCTCTCCTCATTCTCGTCCCGGCTTTGTTGCCAGGGGCTGCGCCGGTCATTGACCACATGGTCACAGCCAGCGGTTACGGTGCCTACGCCGGCACCTGCGCCCCCGGTTCGTGGCTGGAAATTTACGGTTCTAATCTGGCTGGCACCAGCCGCGCGTGGGCAGGCAGTGATTTTACCGGCGCAAATGCGCCCACCACGCTGGATGGTGTGACCGTTACGGTGAACGGGACCCCTGCTTATGTAAGTTATGTCAGCCCGGGGCAGGTCAATGTGCAACTCCCGGACGCGCTGTCCACCGGTACCGCGGCGGTGGTCTTGAGCTACCAGGGCGCAGCCAGTACCGCCGCTTCATTGACAGTCAACGCACAGCAACCGGGCTTACTGGCCCCCTCCAGTTTCAACGTGGGCGGCAAGCAATATATGGCCGCGGCGCATACGAATGGGTCCCTGATCGTGCCTCCTGGAATCACCGGGTTGCCCGTTTCGGAGACGCTGCCCGGGGAAGCCATCGTGCTCTACGGCATCGGCTTCGGTGCGTTGAAGCAGGGCATCGTCGGCGGGGTTGTTGCCGGGAGTCAGAACGCGCTTGCCGGCACGGTGACAGTGAAGATCGGCAATGCAAACGCAACTGTACTTTATGCGGGGATTTCGCCGGGGTCCGTCGGCCTCTACCAGATCAATGTGGTGGTGCCGCAATCCCTTTCGCTTGGGGACGCCGCCGTCCAGGTGAGCCTCAACGGTACGGTTCTGCCGCAGACGCTTTATCTCCCTGTGGGCGTGGCCGTGCCCACCACACCGGGCGCCTTCACGCTCACCAGTTCCGCAGGCGCGAATGGCGGCACGCTGCCGAATTACGCCACCTGTGACGGAATGGGTTCCACCATCCCATTGGCCTGGGCGAACGCGCCCGCTGGAACCAAGGAATTTGCTCTGTTGATGACCACGCTGCCGGGCGATGGAACCACCAAGTGGAACTGGGTCGTTTATCACATTCCGTCCACGCAGAAATCGCTGCCGCAGGATGCGTTTCTTATTGGAACCATGGGCGTGGGCAGTGATGGCTCAGGCACTGTATACAATCCGCCGTGCTCACAGGGTCCGGGCTTGAAATTGTATACATTCACGCTCTACGCTTTGTCGGATGTGCCGGTTTTCAGTGTCCCCGCGGCGCAGGTGACCGGCCAGAATGTCACGGATGCCATTGGCGCCATCACGCTGGGTTCTGCTTCCCTTACTCTGGGAGCGAGCCGGACTACAATGACGGGCTCCGGCACGGCGTGCACTTATATCTCGAATTCCTTGAAAGCTTCGAAATCCGGCGCGGCCAGAGTGTCTTGCGATGACACTTATGGCTATATCAGTTCCCTGGGAATCACCACACAGCCCATGATGAACGGGATAACATCCACGAATCTTCAAGTGCCGACGCCGACTAACTTCCAGGGGGCGAATGGCTGGAAGATCCCGCTGGCACCCAAGCTGGCGGCTACTCCCACGGATGTTGTCGATGGTCCCCTGGGTGTTGCCATCAACGGTGTGCCCATCTTCAATCCCTGCACGCAGGGTGGATGCGTTACCGGTGGAGATACCAAGGCACTGGGTCAGCTGGATAATTGCAACGGACATTCCGGCCGTGCCGATGACTATCATTACCACGCCGCGCCGACCTGCATGATGGCGGATCAGCCCCCCAGCTATTGGGACACCCATCCGATCGGCTGGGCGCTGGATGGCTTCGCGATCTTCGGGTATCACGATGCGGATGGCACCACTGCTCAGCGCGACACTATCTGCGGCGGAAACACCAAGACGGTGCAGAACGCACCGCAAGGCTACAGCTATCACGTGACCGATGCGTCGCCATATGTGGCGTCCTGTCTTGCCGGCGTGCCCAGTCCTGATCTTGCCGGGCAGGGTGCGAAGTATCATCCCATGCGGCAGCCGCCTGTTACTCCGTTCAACAACACGAACATGACCCTGACCACTGCGGCGGATGGCTATCAAGTCTTGCAATTCACTTCCGCGCGGGCCTTCGTGACGAATGAGACCGGGACGGACAGCTATAACAATGCGCCGGGCACGTATCGAATCCGCTACAAGGAACTCACCGGTTCCGATCTGGCCACCGCTTTGGCCCAGAGCCGGGGCGGCACGGCAACGGCCTGCTGGACTTTCCAGTTTACTGACGTGAATGGGGTTACCACACAGCCCACGGTGTCATACTGCAAATGAAACGCTTCCTTATAGCCGCTCTGTTATTTGCCTCCGCCGGTGCGGGGCATGAGTTGCAGGATAACCGTGCAACGCTTGTGCTGCGGGATAAGACACATATCTCTGTGACGTTTTATCTTGCCTACTCCGCCGTGTTACACCAGACGCTGGCCCCACAGAGGCCGCTTGCGGAGTTCCTGGCTGTCTATTCTTCCATGCGGCCCGATGACCTGAACCGGGAGTTGATGAAAGCGCAGGATAAGTTGCGCGCTGGAATCAAGATCTATCTTCCTCCCGGCGGCGAAGCTGCGATCTCGAATTGGATCTGGCCGGATGCAAAGCAGGTGCAGGCGACGCTGCAGAAGTGCATCATGCAGGCACTTACAGACCCTGCCGGGCACTTTCACGAAGACCCTCTGGAGATCCATGCGGACGCGGTATCTACCGGTGAGATTGTCTCCGTCAAAGTGTTATTCCCGGCGGAGTTTCAAAAAGTACTCGTAGTGGCTTACAAGCCAAATCAAACATGGGTGGAACCGAAGACGGTCTCTTCCGTCATCAAGTTCTAAGGGGACAGGTAACATGCGTAAGATTGTGATGGCTGTGTGGATGATATTTCCGTTGTTGGGCTTTGGCGCAGCGCCGGCGATTGACCACATTGTCACAGCCAGTGGATTTGGAGCGTTTTCCGGCGTGGCAGCACCTGGGTCGTGGATTGAAATTTATGGCTATAACATGGCCGGGACCACACGTTCCTGGGCATCCAGCGACTTCAGTGGCTCCACGGCACCCACTACTCTCGACGGTGTGACGGTGACCATCGGCGGCGTTGCGGCTTATATCAGTTATGTCAGTCCGGGGCAGCTGAATGTGGAAGTGCCTGACTCGGTCCCGACCGGGTCGGCCGCGGTCGTTGTTACTTACGGCGGTGCTTCGAGCCCAGCCTCCACCCTCACCATCAAAGCACAGCAACCCGGCTTGCTTGCCCCCTCCACCTTCAATGTATCCGGCAAGCAATACGTGGTGGCGATCCATAACTCGACTGGTGCTTATGTCGGCAACGGGTTGATTACTGGCGTACCAGCCGCCCCTGCTGTCGCCGGAGAGACGCTGGTGTTTTATGGTGTCGGCTTTGGCACAGTGAACGGTTCCGGTGTCGCCGGGAAGACCGCTGCATCGGCGGCGGCATTGACCAATACCTTCAGCATGACCATTGGCGGCTCTACCGCGGCGGTCTCTTATGCAGGTATTGCTCCGGGCCTGGTCGGCGTGTACCAGTTCAACGTGGTGGCACCTTCCATGCAAGCTTCAGGGGATGTACCGGTCCAGACGGCGCTGAATGGAACGGTCAACACGGGACAAACTCTCTTCCTGCCGGTCACCGGTACAGGCACAACCGTCCCCGCACCCACTGCCGTCTCGATCACCGCGGGGAACACGACCGGCTTGATATCCTTCACCGCCCCATCCACTGCCCAGACGGTCACCTCCTATTCGGCTTCGTGCAGCGCGGCCGGCGTAACGAAGACCGCCACCGGAAGTTCCAGTCCCTTTCTGATTGGTGGTCTCACGAATGGAACCACCTATAGCTGTACTGTCTCGGCCGTAACCGCAGCGGGCACGGGGACTGCATCGGCTGCTGTAACTCTCACTCCATCCACCGGCACTTCTGCGACCTATAACACCATGTGGATTCCAGATACCATGACAGGGACGACTTTCAACCTTACCCTGGCTCCCGGCACCAAACAGATCCGCACGGGCGAACTGACTAAGACGTACAGTTACAACGGCGCGGGGTTTTGGGGCCCAACACTCATCATGAACCAGGGTGACACTGTGCAGATGAATGTTACCAACAATCTGAGTGAGAGCACCACGACGCACTGGCATGGGTTCCATATCCCGGCAGTGACGGACGGTGGTCCACACCAGCCCATCGCCGCGGGAGAGACCTGGACACCTTCATTCACGATCAAGAACAGTGCCTCGACTTACTGGTATCATCCGCATCTGCATACGAAAACCGCTGAGCAGATTCTATACGGTGCGGGTGGCTTCATTATTGTCAGGGACGCTGTGGAAGCGGCACTGCCCCTGCCGCGGAATTACGGCGTCGATGATTTCCCCATTGTCTTGACGAGTCGGAAGTTCCTCTCCGGCGGGAACCAGATCAACATCGACACGACGATTTCCCCTTATGGCGATTACGAACTGACAAATGGGACGATGAATGCCCAGATCACCCTGCCGAAGCAATTCGTTCGCCTGCGGATTCTGAACGCGGAAATCGAGCGGGCCTATAACATCGGCTTCAGTGATAACCGCACGTTCTACGTCATCGGCAATGATGGCGGGCTGTTGAATGCCCCTGTGCCTGTAACAAGCCTGCGGGTCTTTGTGGGAGAGCGCTATGAGATTCTTGTGGATCTGACCAGGGATGCGGTGGGTGCGAGCCTGGATCTAAAAGCCTACAACGGCAACCAGACGTTCGGGTTCCCCGGCGGCGAACCTGCCACGAGCGGCACGTTTGGCAGTCTGCTGAATAACACGACTTTCAACCTGCTCCACATTAACGTGGGCAGTGCAACCGGAAACGGTATCAGCACACTGCCAGCCTCGCTGGTGAATAACACCTATCTCACCTCATCAGATGCAACCAAGTCGCGCACGGTGAAGATCTCCGATACAGGCCCCGGAACGCCTTTCTTCTTTGACAATGGTGCCTATGATCCGAATACCATCAATCAGACGGTCACTTTGAACGGCACTGAGGCCTGGACTATTTCGAATGACCGTGTCTTCAGCCATTCCTTCCACATTCACGACGTGCAATTCAAGATCGTGGCCCGCAGTTCCGGTTCGGTGGGCGTCTTTGAGCAGGGCTGGAAGGATACGGTAGCGGTCCCGCTGGGTGAAACGGTGACCTTCGTCGCGCGGTTTGCGGACTACGCCGATGTGGTCAACCCTTTTATGTATCACTGCCACTTCTCGAACCATGAGGACGAAGGCATGATGGGACAATTCATTGTTGTATCCCAGTGATGTGGAAGCTCTTCGCAATCCCCTTGTGCTGTCTGTGTTCCGCCTTCGGTGCGGAGCAGATCTCGATCCGTTTTCAAGCCGTCTCCGGCGTGGAACCAGTGGTCTGCGGCAAGTCCTATGCGGGCATAGGCAGCGGTAAGTCTCCTGTTACTTTGAAAGACTTGCGCTTCTACGTCCACGACATTCGCCTGCTGGATACACAGGGCAGGGAAGTGCCGCTGGAACTGGATCAGGATGGCAAGTGGCAGTTGGATGACGTGGTGCTGATTGATCTGGAAGATGGTACCGCCGGTTGCAGCAACGGTACGCCGGAGATGAACGCTCTGGCGAAGGGTTCGGTGGCGTCCGGCCAGCATTTGAAAGGCCTTCGCTTTACGCTGGGTGTCCCATTTGCAAAGAACCACAGTGATCTGCTGGCCGTGGAATCGCCCTTGAATCTGACAGCGATGGCATGGGTTTGGAATGCGGGGCGGCGCTTCGCCCGCGTCGAGGCCGCAAGTGCCGCCAATCCGCGTGGCTTTGCCTTTCACCTCGGTAGTACGGGGTGCTCGCCCGATTCCCCGGCAAACGCAGCGCCTTTGAAGTGTGCTTCACCCAATAGAGTCGAAGTCGAGTTGCCGAACTTCGATCCGGATCGCGATGTTGTGCTGGCTGATCTCACCGTTTTATTCGACGGTACGGATGTGGACGCCGGCGGTGCTTGCGAATCCACGCCCGGGGCCGATTCCTGTGCGGCGATCTTCGCCAAACTCGGGCTGCCGTTCGATGGCAAGGCCGCCACAGTGCCACAGAAGTTTTTCAGGACGGGCAAACGATGAAGCCTCTCGCCCTACTGTTATTGCTGCACCTTCCACTGCTGGCGCACGATGCCAGCGGCCGCTCCAGTGCCCCGATTGAATCCAGGCGCCTGGTCAATCCAGTGCGGGCTTCCGAGAGTGTCTTCTACAACGCAGCGGCGAATTATGCCAAGCTCTGCGTCGACTGTCATGGCGCCGATGGCAAGTCAAAGACGCGGCAGGCGGGGAAATTGCCGAACCGCCCTACCGATCTGACGAATTACTTCATGCAGGGCATGAAAGACGGTGAGATCTACTGGATTATCTCGAATGGTGACCCGAAAGGCATGCCCGGTTTTACTGCCCAACTCGCAGAGACACAGCGCTGGGAATTGGTGGCCTGGGTAAGAGAACTTCGCATCCGGCAGTTATACGCCGAACGCCTGCAACTGGGGAGTTATGAGTGGGATCTGCCGCCCGGTTTTCCCCACCCCAAAGTTCCCTACACCAATCTCATGACACCGGAGAAGGTGGAACTCGGCAGATACCTTTTCTATGACAAGCGGCTGTCTCAGAATCAAAAGCAATCCTGCGGGAGTTGTCACCAGCAGAGCAAAGCATTTACTGACGCCCGGCTGCAAGCTGAAGGTTCCACGGGTGAGATTCATCCCCGTGGTGCCATGAGTCTGATCAATGTCGCTTACAGCCCTGTACTCGGCTGGGCGAATCCGAACTTGAAGTCACTGGAGCAGCAGATTCTGGTTCCGCTGTTTGGCACTCACCCGGTGGAACTCGGTATGTCAGGCAAAGAAGATCTCTTGGTGCAGCGGCTCAAAGAGGAACCGAAGTATCCGAAGATGTTCGCCAGTGCCTTCCCGGAGACCCCGGACTCGATCACGCTCGCCAATGCTGTCAATGCAATTGCTTCTTTTGAGCGGACCCTGCTATCCGGCGACTCTCCCTATGACGAATACCGGCGCGGCGACGATCCCGATGCGATTTCACCTTCCGCCAAGCGCGGAGAATCACTCTTCTTCAGCGAGCGGCTGGAATGTTTTCATTGCCACGGCGGCTTCAATCTCACAGGCACCGTCGATTACCTGGGCAAGGCAACGCCGGAGCTGGAGTTTCACAACACAGGGCTCTTTGACTTGAAGAACGAGTCCTCTTATCCCGCCGATAACCCCGGGCTGTTTGAGTTCACAAGAAAGCCCGAAGATGGGGGGAAGTTCAAAGCGCCCACGCTTCGGAACATCGCGCTGACGTCGCCCTATATGCATGATGGCAGTGTGAAGACGCTGGAAGAAGCCGTGGAGCACTACGCTTCGGGCGGCCGTGCTGCGGCCAACAAGAACAAGAGCGAATTCGTCAAGCCGTTCGCGCTCACCGCACAGGAAAAGGAAGACCTGGTTAACTTTCTCAAGAGTCTTACGGATCCCCAGATTGCTTCCAATGCCAAATGGTCTGATCCCTGGAGTCCGCCGCTGCAAACCAAACCGCCTCCACCCAGCCATGTATTGCGCGGTGTGGTGCGGGAAGTATTTCCTGACGCCGGGTCCGTGCTGGTGTCCCATGCCGCCGTAGAGAACTTCCTGGACGCCGCGGCCAAGCCCCGTGAGTTCCTGGTGCGCGATAAGTCCCTGCTCGCCAACTTAAAGCCGGGAGTGAGAATCACGGCCGGTGTAAAGAAACGCGGCAGTGATTATGTTCTGGAACAGATCAAGCCTTACCGGCAGTAATCGACAGGGTTTTGCGTTACCTTGCCCGATGCGTCCAGGAACTGGAAATTCCAGCACGCGGTGGCCGGCCTTCCACGCATCTGAATCAGATCCGCCAGTTCCTGCCCGATGATTTCTTTGTAGCGGATCTTATAAGTGCCAGGGGCGTTATTGTACTGATCCCTGCCGGTCTCCGTGGAAACAAAGGGAATCCTGGAAGTGAATTCCAGCACTTGATAGCCGTCTGAAGGATCGACCCGGAGCGTCATATTCGTCAGACGGAACGGCCGCACAGGCGGCTGTCGCAAAGGGCGGAACTTACGTCCCTGATTGGCGAGATCCGGACTGGGAAAACCAGCCAGGCAGTTCATCACATAAGGCGAAGCATCCGTCAGGTGATAACTGTAACCTTGCGGTGCATTGGGGACTTGCTTCCTGTTCCCGCCACAAAGATCATCGCGCTCCGCCATGGTGCCGTCGGCATCTTTATATCCGAAGATCGCGAAGCCATCCAGCGCCCAGCCCACCGGATGCGTGTTCCAGAAGTTATCCGGCTGTGCGGCCATCATACAGTTCGGTGCAGCATGGTAATGATAGTCATCGGCGCGGCCCGCGTGCCCGTTGCACGTATCGAGCTGGCCAAGAACTTTGGTATCTCCTCCAGTGACACAACCGCCTTGCGTACATGGGTTGAAGATAGGCACACCATTTACCGCAACACCAATGGGGCCATCCACAACATTCGTAGGCTTCTCAGCCATTTGGGGGTGCAGCGGAATCTTCCAGGCATTCTCACCATGAAAGTTCTGTGCAATTGGCACCTGTAAGTTGCTCGAAACAATGCCATCCATCATCGGATGGTTCGGTAATGCATCCGAGGCGATATAAGCGTAGGTGTTGTCACAGGTCACGGTCGCGCTGCCCTGTCTCGAAGCCCGGATGGAATCCATAATCTGCCGGCATTCAGCGCTGTAGCCCGGCGCATCGGTCCTGCGCGTATGTGTCAGCGTGATGGACGCCGAAGCGAGGGTAATATCCTTGATCGCAGCCGTAATCACATCCCCGGTGACGCGCCGCGTGCCTGCTGGAATTACCGGCTTGGCGGATAGCGCATACACCGTCCACGTATAACGCTTCGGCCCCGGCCCTTTGGAACACGGCGGATTGTATTGATTGCCAGGACCGTCACTGCCATTGCCCAGCGTCCCGGCATGGTACGCATCCTTAACCAGCCGCGTCGTGGAAGCGGGAATGTTGTAGAGCACCCAGTTCCATTTCGTTACTCCGTCCGGGGGCAGCGTTGTCATCAGGACGGCAAATTCCCTGGTGCCCGCCGGGGCGTTGGACCACGCAAGCGGCAGCGTGGAACCAGTGCCGTCACAGGTGTAATCGGCAGAGAAGTTTCCATTTTCGTCCGCTGGACTCGAAAGAGTAAACGCTGGTTCGTCCTGGGCGTGAAGGCTGGCACCCAGCGCAGCGGTGAGGAAGAGCAGAAACACTCGCATGATTCTGCATGTTAATCCGCGAATGTGAACGGCGTGCAAGTTACATGGCCTGATTAGTGCTCGGTGCGGTTCCGGTGAAGGTCCGGCCGGATGACCTTGAGCATAGCTTCCGGGTTCGGTAATGAGCCGAGAAACGTGGTGATCCGTTCCATCCAGACGCTCGGCTCTGCAATGAGCGACGGATAGTCCACCACCATGAGTTCATGGTCCGGCGAACGCAGCAGCCAACTGAGGATGTCCTCTCTGTGGCGCGTCATCTGTTCTTCCAGCAGTTCCCGGTCGGCTGCCGGCGCTTCGCCCCGGCGCTGGAGCATCTTTTCCTGGGACGCCAGCACCTCTCCGATGGGGCGTTGCATGAACAAGACCCTGTAGCGGTGTCCCCCGGGAAGGGCGGGCAGCAGGGGAGAAACCACCTTCACCGCCTTGCCCTCCGCCTGGCGAATCAGTTCCGGATTTGAGGCGATCGTCTTGACCGCTTCCCACTCTTTGTAGCCCTCTGGATTATCCTCATCGGCACGCCGTTCGCCGTCCGAAAGAATCGGCAGCCCGGCCGCTTCCAGCATTTGCATCATCAGGGATGTGCCGCTTCTGGGCAGTCCAGAGACCACAATGAACTCCCGGCTGCCGGCCACAGGATTTGCAGCGCGCGCCCGAGCCCGTTCGCGGGCAGCTTCCCGGATGGCGGCGCGCTGTGCCGCGGCGGCCTTTAGTCTTTTCTGGATTTCGCGGGCTGCTTCCGCATGCCGGCGGCGATCCTCCTGTGTTGGCAGCAAGCGCCCCAGAACCCTGTGGGCCAACCGGTAGGAGGGTTCCAGTTGCAGCGCGGTGCGGAGGGCCTGGAAGCACTCCCCGTGCCTGCCGTGATGGTAGAGGGCGATGCCCAGCAGCACATGCGTCAGGGGCAGATCATGGCGGTATTGCAGCGAATAGAGAGCGGCATCCAGTGCTTTCGGATAATCGCCCAAACGAAGAGCCACCCGCGCGATTCCCTGCCACGTGAGCGGATGCTCGTCATTCAGCGTCAGGCTCTGCTCAAACGCCCGTTTGGCATCTTGCCAGCGACGCAGCCGCAGATACGCACTGCCGGTTGCCGTGTAAACTGCGGCCGTTTTGGCCACGTGCTCCGCATCCAGATAATGCCGCAGCGCGTCTTGATAGCGCCCCTGCTCGAACGCAATCGCGCCCAGGATAACGTGTGCCCGCGGTGCATCCGGGTCACTCGCCGTCACCGCGCGCACGGTGGCTTCCGCCTCCACGAACATGCCCAAAACCCGCTGGCAGTCCGCCAGTGCCATGCCGAAGTCCCGGCGCTTGGGATTCTGCAGGTATAGCGCTTCCAGCATCTCCAGCGCCAACTGCGGCCTGCCCGTGTTCAGATACACCCGGGCCAGATTCCAATTCATTTCCCGGACTGAGGACTTGCCTTCCGCGCCTCCCGGTTCGGCGGGGTCCACGTAGCCAAGGGCCACGAATTGCTGCAGCAGTCGATCCGCCGTCGCCTGATCCATCGAGTCTGCCGGTTCGGGCGCGTTGGTACTATGCATGCCGCAGTCGCCGGGCACGGTCTCCCACGATGGAATCCGGTCCAGCCGTGGTGGCTCTTCAAACGCTTCCAGCAAAACCCGCCCTGGCATGTCCTGCCCAGCCGGCAGACCGAGGATCGCGAGGGCCGTGGGTGCGATATCCAGCAAGTTGAGCCCGTAGATGCGTTCCCCTTTGCGAATGCCCGGGCCCGACAGCACGAAGATACCCAGCGGGCGGTGTTGGCTTGCAGGACCCGTCGGCACCATCGGGATATACCTCGGACGTTCCGCGCCCGAATGGAAGCCGTGATCAGAGAGCAGCATCACGGTGGTTTCCGGTCCGGCCAATTGCAGCATGCGCCCGAGGAATAAATCCATCAGCCGGTAGCCCGAGGCAACCACGCCCGAAAGGGCCTCGAAATCTTTCTCCGGGACCCAATCGAGCTTCGGCGGGTGGTAATTGATGAAACCGTGGCAGAAGTGATCAATCGCAATGTGGTAGACGGCCATGAAATCCCACGGCTGCTCTGCCATAAGCCAGGTTGCGGCTGCGTGGATAGAGGCTGCTTCGGCGATGACCGTCGCCAGAGCATCCAGTGCGCCCTTCTTCGATAGCTCAATTCTGCCCGCCTGGGGCACGAACATCCGCAGGATTTCGGCATCCAGTTCTTCTGGACGCACCCGGAACTCCTCCAGTGCCTCTGCCAGGTGCCGGGGGGACACCGAACCCGCGACCATCGGCCAATCTTCTCCAGGACGCGGCACATCCCGCACAAAGGCATCGGTCACCATCGCGCCGCGGATGGACTCAGCGGGGTGACTGCCGAACCATCCCACCACGTTCGATTGCAGTCCCGCCAGCGAGGCGATATTCCAAAGAGCCTTGGTCCGGCGGGAGCGACTGGAGACAGGTCGGACTCTGCCGGTAGTACGTTCGTACTCCGTGAAACCAAGTACGCCATGCTGGTCTGCGGTCCTGCCAGTACTGATAGAATTCCACAGCAGAGGAGATAAAGAGGGCTCGAGCGTGGCAAGGTCTCCCGCCACGCCATTCTGCAACAAAGAAGAAAGGTACGGAAGATCACCAGTCTCCAGCAGGGGTGTGATGATCCGCCAGTCCGCAGCATCCCAGCCAATGAGTAAGAACCGCTTGTGCTTCATGCGAAACGCAGCCGTAACGGTCCTTTGCTCTTGGCGAAATCAGAGTGTATGGCCTCTCTCAGAAACCTACTGTTGGTAGTTGCCAAACTCTTTATCATCGCTTAATCTTAAAACACCTGCTGTGCGCTCTAGTACTTCGGCTACCCTCGTGCGGTGGGCCGTGTGCGCGGGCGTACCAGCGATCTCGGAGGAGATGAAACCGTGTGTAAGAAAATATCCAGTTTGGGCTTCGCCCTGCTGTTTTCCCAGTTACTGACCGGCCAAGTAAGCGTTACAACGTATCACAATGACAATCTGAGGACCGGCTTGAACGCCTCGGAGACGACTTTAACTCCCGCCAGCGTTTCCGGTGGCAACTTCGGCAAGCTCTTTTCGCTTAGTGTTACCGGCCAAGTCTACGCCCAGCCTCTTTACCTTTCCAATGTGACTATTACCACCGGTGCGAATGCCGGTGTACATAACGTCGTCTTTATTGCGACGGAAGCCAATTATCTTTATGCATTCGATGCCGACACCGGCGATTCCCTTTGGACCGTTGGCCCCAGCCTGCTCGGCAATCCTGTGAATTGCAACACGATACCTGGCTACGGCTCATACCAGGATCTTTACCCACAGATCGGGATTACCTCGACCCCTGTCATTGCTACAGATATCAATGCTATTTTTGTGGTGGCGGCCTCGTCTCCCGGTGTGACTGGCCAGGCGCAGCGTTTCAAGCTTCATTCCATCGATATCGCCACTGGCCATGAACGGGTGAACAGCCCCATGGAGATCACCGGGTCGGTGCCCGGAACAGGGGATACCGCGCATTCGGATTCCTCAGATGGAACCACCCTCACGTTTTCTCCGCAACAGCACCACCAGCGCCCGGCACTGCTCCTCGCAGGGGGCTTGGTCTACGTGACTTTCGGCAGCCATCAGGATCTGACCCCTTACCACGGCTGGGTTTTTGCTTACGATCACTTGTCATTGAAGCGGTTCGGCATCAAGTGCACTACCCCGGATGGGGGCGACGGTGCCATTTGGCAGAGCGGCGTTGGTCCACTGGCAGACTCGGCCGGCTATGTCTACGCAGTTACCGGCAACGGTGACAACAATGCCGGTTCGTCATCCCTTTCCTCTGCGTACATCAGTGCAGACCGCCGCAACTACGGCATGAGCATGATGCGTCTCAACCCGAAGGCGGGTCTGAAGACAGCGGGCTTTTATACGCCTTCGGATTTTATTGCCGAAAGCGGTTATGACGGCGACCTCGGCTCAGGCGGCCCCATGATGATCCCCGGGACCAACTACATCCTGTTCGCCACCAAGAATTACGACATGTTCATGGTTGATACCACGGCGCTGCCAGGCGTGGATTACGGTTATGCCTATGTCCACCAGCGCTTGTATGCCGGCGGCCCTGTCTTCGGCCCGATGTCTTTTTTTAACAACAACATCTACGTTTGGCCGTCGAACACGGTGCTAACTTACTTCACTTACTATCCGATGGCAGGTTATCTCGGCACAACCCCCACTTATCAGAAGGTATGTACTTCGAGTGATTGCTCCACCACAACCACGGCGACCACCACCGGTTTCACCCACAGCTTCAGGATGTCTCCTCCTACGTCGATCTCCGCGAATGGAACATCGGACGGTATCGTATGGGCCACCGCCTCTACGAACGGCCAGTCTCTCGATGACAGCTCTCACGGTGTTCTGCTCGCTTTCGATGCAACCACGCTCGTTCCTCTCTTCAGCTCCGATGCCGATTCTTCGAATACAGCCTCTTCGTGGGCAAAGTGGGTGCCTCCCACCATCGCGAATGGTAAAGTCTACGTTGCAACGTTCTCGGGCCAAGTCCTCGTTTACGGGATGAAACAATAACGCCATGAAAGACATCAAGCAAGACCAGATAGAGAAAAGGCTGGATCATTACAAGAAGATGGCGATGGCGCTTGCTGCGGGTATTGCCGCCATCTCTCCGGCCGCGAATGCCAGTACATTCAACTCCAGTGGCATAAATCTTTCCGGGGCACTTGCGACCGGTTCGACCACTGTCTATTTTGATCCGATTCTTTTGATCAGCAGCACAACGAGCTTCAATACAACTGGCATCGGTACCGGCTACTCCCTGGAATCCACTTCCATCGACAGCGGCCCCATCAAGGTAACCCTGCAGCCGATTGGCAATATTGATGCTTTTGGTATCATCCAGAGCTCTATACAAAATCTGACCCAGAGTCAGTTTGGTTCGCAACTTACCAACCACATTGACGGCTATAGTAATAACTCCCACCACTATTCGACACTGGCTTATCAAGGCGCGTCGCTCGGGAAGTTCAATCCGGCAGATGGACCTACAAGCGGTTATATTGCACTGGAGATGTTTGCCAACAGCAATACTTACTACGGCTGGGCGGAGATTCAGGTCAATACGGACTACTCGGTGTCATTGCTCGGATATGGCGTAGAAGGGCTGGCAGGCGGTGCCGTTGATTTCACGACGCCTGAACCGGGAACTCCATCGTTGCTGCTAATTGGGCTTGGCGCGATTGGGCTTGGCGCGTACCGCCGCAAGCGCAAGAAGAACTCTGAAGCCTAACTAGCCGGCAAAGGCCGGGGCGGCCTCATCACAAACAAGCATTCGCCGCCGCCCCGAGGTCCGTTTTGCCGGCGAATACTTAGGAGAGACCCCGGCTCTACAACAGGAGCATAGCTACTTGATCCAGTACGAGTCCGCAACCTCACCATTATGGCGGGTTGCGGACTCGGCTTCTGGAGGAACAGGCCGGGTGAACTCCACCTTCATTCCCTCCGGTGAGATGCGCATGCGCAGATGTCCCGGGCTGCCCAGAATCTTACCCGCAAGATAGCCGTACTCTGCCGCACTGTTGGCGGGTCCCTGCCGGTTGAAGCCGGGCTGCGGGACCTCTTGATACACGATCCCGTCCAGTTCCTGTTTCGCGTAAAGATGATCGTGTCCGTGGAACACGGCGGCAACTTTATACTTCTTCAGGACCTCGTGGATGGGCATCGGCCACCCCGGCCGCTGTGCGGCGAAGGCTTCAGTACCATCCGCATTCTGTCCGCCCCATTCATAGAACTTGGCCGCCTCCACGCCGCCGCGCTGTGATTCCGCGCCACCGACCAGATGGTGCAGGAAGACCATCTTGTACTTCGCCTTGCTGGCAGCTAGAGTCGTCACCAGCCAGTCATATTGCGGCTTGCCCAGTGTCCATGCCCAGCCGCCGTCGCCGCCGCGCCGCTTCGTGTTCCAGAACGGGTCCAGAGCGATGAAGAGCGCATCTCCCCACTCCCAGGAATAGTAATCCTGCAACACGCCTGCATTAGGGTCCTCGCCGCCCGAAATCGGATTCGGAAAGTACTTCTTGCGCATCATGTTGGACCACACGGCCATATTGTCATCGCCCCCGTTCAGGAAGCGGCCCTGCTCGCCGTCATGATTGCCCAGTACCAGGAAGAGGGGTGCTGCACTACACAGTAGTCCGAAGTAATAGCGTTGTGCGAGGTATTGCTTCGCGGCGGCTTTGTAATCGGGATACTTGTCCGTCATGAAGGTATCGCCCAGATCAATTTCAAAATCTGGTTTGTCCGCAGCCGCGTTCTCCAGGTCGCGCTTGTAAACCTCGGGGTTGGTGTTGTTATCCAGATGGGAATCTGCCTGGATGGTGACAGTGAACGATGCTCCGGGAGCACGGCGCGTGTGAAAGCTGTAAGTGGGCGAAGGATCAAATGGCTCCGTCCTGGGCTTGCGGAATTCCAGATGATAGGTGTACGCGGTATCAGGCTTCAGGTTTTCCAGCTTGATATTCTCCGGCACTCCGGCCGTCAGCATCGTAACTTCCGTTTTGCCCCCTGTGTATACAATCCGGGCGTCCATGTCTTCATATGCCAGAACAGACGCGGTGATGGAACGGTCTTCCGGACGCGCAAGAACGATATCGTAGAGGTGCCTGGGCACATCAGTGACAAAGGTTCCCGCCGGACCACCTTTCTTCTGGCCGCCCTTTTGCCCGCCCGGACGTTGTTGCTGCGCCAGAATCCCGGCGGCAGCGATCGCTAACAAAGAGCACCACAGAAGCGCTTGTTTCATTTCTTCCCCGCAGTCACTATATACGAAAAGGCAGTCTCGCCATTCTTGTGGCCGTCTTTCTCATCCTGCGGCAGCCAGGCCCGGATGTAATCCACTTTTACACTCTTCCCGGAAACTGTAACATCGAGAAAGCCTGCGTTTGGCAGCACGTTCCCGCTGCGGTAAGCTTCGCTGTTAAAGGCCGTGTAAGTGTCATCGGCAGGGTTCGGTGTTTCCTGGTAGATGATGCCGTCCTTTTCCTGACGGGCGAACAGATGGTCATGACCCTGGAAGAAGATGGTAACGCCATGCTTGACCATCAACTGGTGGACCGGCAACTCCCAGCCAGGGCGCTTAGTGTCAAACTCCCACTGCCCCTGACGGTTGCGTCCACCCCATTCAAACAATCCGGTAAGTTCCGCAGCCCCGCGGTAACTGCCCAGCACATGATGCGCGAAGACGAATTTATACTTTGCTTTGCTTGTTTCCAGCGTATGTTTCAGCCATCGGTATTGCGCATCTCCCATCGTGGCTCCCCACCCGTCGCGGTTCCTTGGTTTCCCCCGGTTTGCGGCATTGCCACCAATGCCCTCGTCGATTTCGACCGGCGAATGCCAGTAAGGGTCCAGCGTAATGAAGAGTGCATCTCCCCATGTCCAGGCATAGTAATCCCGGCGCAGCCCGAGGTGTTCCACTGGTTCTGTATCCCCTGTATAAAAACGGTCTGGCGCGGGGAGTGGATAGTAAGTGTTCCTGGCCTTTCCCGCCAACACCGGCACACTGTCCGGCTTGCCATCGAGTAAACATTGCGCGGCCTGCTCATGGTTGCCATTGACCAGAAACAGTGCCATGGTTCTTGCCGGTATCCCTAAGAACTGCCGTTGATTGATGTATAGCTGCGAGACAGTGCCAGCGTTGAGAGTGCCGCGGTTATAGAGTTGGTCGACATTGAAATCATCGCCAAGGGTCACATAGAAATCGAGTCCCGCGGCGGCAGCGTTTTGCATCGTTTTCAGATACAGTTCCGGCGAAAACATCTTGCCCTGCCGTTCCGGATGGGAATCTCCCTGTACGCCGAAGTGAAAGCTGCTGCCGGGCGCGCGCTGTGTATGAAAGGTATAGTCCGGGCCGCTCTGTCCACCTTGATTCAAATGGTAGTGATAAAGCGCATCTGGTTTGAGGTCGTTGATCTCGAACTCCACCGGTGCACCTGCGCCAGTCAGTGCGGGCGTCGTTTGATACCTGCCTGGTTCCGAACCATAACTGACGCTCACGGGTCCAGGCGCGAGCACGCTCAGGGTGATCGCAGTATCTTTCGGCCGCCCCAGAATCTGTGAGGTGGAAGCAATGCCCGCTGTCTCCACGCGCCGCCTTTGCGCAAAAGCAAACAGGCACACAAGCAGGGCGATCAGGCAGCAGAGTTTGCGAAACACGTCGTGATCGTACCTCCTGTTTGTGAGTAGCGTATGAATCCGGTCTGCCATAATCCCCAGTATGAATCTTCCCCGCCGCGGGTTCCTGCTTGGTGCCGCTGCTTCACCCTTCGCAATGGCGCAGAAGCCAAAAACGGTGTGGGACTATCCATATACCGGCGAGCCGCCGCTTCCCCCCGTGAAGCCGCTGCTGGATGTTGGCCTGCGCGATACATCGATCTGCAAAGGCCCCGACAACACCTTCTACATGACCGGCACCATCGGGCCGAACTTCATGACCGATAACGCTGGCATCCCGCTCTGGCGGTCATCGGATCTCGTCCACTGGGAATCGCTCGGGCTGGTCTGGGCCTTCGAGAAGGATGCCACCTGGCAGAAGGCCTGGACCGAAAAGAATGGCCAGAAGCGCCGCGCCGTGTGGGCTCCCGAAATCCATTACCTCAAAGGCGCGTTCTATATCCCCTACTGCATTACTGGACTCGGCACAGGTTTGCTGCGCAGTGTCCGGGCGGAAGGTCCGTACCGCAGTGTCACCGCCACAGACGCACCCTTGACCAAGGGCATTGATGCCTCGTTGTTTCAAGACCGCGATGGCACCATCTACTTTGTTTACGGCAGTGGTTATATCGCGCGGATGAATGATGATTTGAGCGCCCTTCTCGAAAAGCCCGTGCAGTTGGTCTGTGACCCGCCTGACAATGACCCCGAACATCATCATCCGGACCGTCCAGAGGCAAAGAGTACCTACAATCACGTGGGCTTCGAAGGTACCTTCCTGTTTCAGGCCAACGACAGATATTACCTCTCCTGCGCCGAACGTTACTACGAACGCTATCACTGCATGACGGCGGAATCGAAAACGCTTCGCGGACCCTACTCGGCGCGGTATGTCTCCGTCCCGCACGCCGGCCACAACACCTTCTTTCAGGACGCCAAGGGTGCCTGGTGGAGCACGATGTTCGGGAATGACGACCAGGCACCGCTGAAGAAACAACCGGGGATCGTTCCCGTGGGGTTCGACGGGGATGGACACATCCGTCCCCGCGTCGAAGGTGAAGTCTGGAAGGCGGTTCGAAAGCGGTAATTGGCCGCACAGGCGCGAAGTCGTCCGTTGTGCGGCTTATTTCTTCGTTGGCCGCACAGGCGCGAAGTCGTCCGTTGTGCGGCTTATTTCAGAATGAAATCCGCAAGCCGAAACGTAGTGCGCGCTGGTCAATGCCTTCACGCCCCGTGCCTGTGGTTGCGGAGATCACCGTATAACTTCCCAGGCTCTTCACCGTTCCATCGGGATTCAGCACCAGATTGCTGACATTCGCCCCGGGGTTGGCAAAGTGTGGCGTGTTGGAGAGATTGAACGCCTCCGCGCGGAACTGGAGTGCAATCCGCTCCATCGGATGGAAGGTGCGGAACAGGGATAAGTCGAGGTTTGTCGCCCCGGGGCCACGTACCGTGAGATAGCCTGCCGTACCGAACCGGACATCCGTCACCGGCGCGAAGGCGAGTGGATCGAACCAGGATTGGCCCGGCCCTGTACCCCCGAGAATGGCGACGTTTGGCTTGACCTGATCCGCGCGCTGCGTGCTGCCGGTGGCGTTTAATGAGGTGGATGGCCCACTGACAGAGAAGGGTAGCCCGGAGTAGCGCGTGAAGATACCATTCAGTTGCCAGCCGCTCATCAGTTTCGCCGCAATGCCCGCGGGGTTGAAGCCACTGTAGTTCATCCACTTTTTCCCTTTGCCGAACGGGGATTCAATCGTGGTGACCGCGTTCAGGTTATGCCTCCTGTCCGTTGGGGAGACAGAGCGGGCAAGATTCCAATACTGCGGCAGATTGATCGCTGGCGCGCCGCTCGAGAGGTCATCACAGCAAATTCCCGTTGCCTTTGAGAAGGTGTAATTCACGGTCATGGTGAAGTTATTGGCAAACCGGCGGCGCAGCGAAGTCTGCAGTCCGTCATAGTGGGTGTGATTCACCGGCGTGAAGAGATTGATGGCTGCCGTTGTACCGAACAGCTTGTTGAAGGGCTGGCTGGCCGCGCCGCCGCCGATCTGCGCCGCATTCAAATTCAAAGCCTGCGGAATATCCACCCCGCGGTTGGCCACATAGCCCGCCTGCGCAACCATGCCGAAAGGCAGTTGCTTCTGGATGGTAAAGTTCCAGCTCATGTAATAGTCGCGGACGGGATTCGGCAGCAGCGTGTTGATTGCGAAGCCCGGCGGCAGCGGAATCGAACCCTTGGAGATATCCGGCACCGTAACTGACGGGATGCCCTTCGTAAGTGTCGTCGCCGGGGTCCAGCTGTTTGCGCCCGTTGTGGTGAAGCTCAAAGAAGACGGGTAGTTGAGCGTCATGTTGCGGTTGTAAGCGTAGGTTTCCGGGTCATAGTTCAAAGAGAACGCGGAACGGATCACCAGACCCGCATTCGGCCGGTAGGCCAGACCCAGCGTGGGGGAAAACAGCAGCTTGCTTGGATTGTAACCGCAGTTAGAAGGGTTGCCGCCCACACCGCAGAGCTCCACCTGATTGGTCTGGAAGTTATAGCGTTCCAGGCCGCGCGATTCCCTGTGGCCGATGGGAAAGTAGTTCCAGCCCAGTCCCGCGGAGACCGTAAGCTTTTGAGAAGCCTGCCACGTATCCTGCACATAAGCCCGGTAAGAAGGCATGTAATTGATCGCCCTGTTATTGTCAAACGGCATCAAATCTGATTCCGCCGATGAAGCCAGCCCCAGCAGAAACGCAGAGTAGCTGTTCCACTGATTTCCGCCCGACGCACCCTTGGCGTTAATGGTTGTGAGGCTGTTTGAGAATGTCAAGTGGCCCGGTGCCGTGGTCACTTCAAAGTGATTCGCATCCTGCTGGCTCCACTCATAGCCGAAGCGGATGTTATGGGCTCCCTTCACCCAGGTCACATTGGCTGCGTATTGGAACTGGCGGTCGTAGTAATAGATGGGGCCGCCATTGTTACCCGCATTGCCGATATCCGTATAACCCGTGACCGTAAATTGCGGCCAGCCGCCGTATTCGCGGCTCGGACCGTTGGTGCCCGGTATGCCGAGCAGATCCCGGCCCAGGTTCTGATCGAGCTTGGGCACTTCATTCGTTGTGTCGATGGCAGTGGCGCTGAAGTAGCCGTCAATCACCAGATTGGGCTTTAAAACATAGGTGCCGCTGGTGGTCCAGCTAAAGGAATTGCCAAAGCCTGTACCCTCCCGCCCACTGCCCACACCGGGTCCGTTATCACCAAAAACCGGCGGGTCCGCGATTTCATGCTTCAGCCAGCCCAGCCGGCCTGTCAGGCTCAGCTTGTCTGTGGGACGCCAGTCGATCTTCGAATCCGTGGTGTGCCGCGTAACACTGTAATCGCCTGTGCCGTAGTAATTGCTGGTTAGAGCGCCGGGTATGTTCGGCAGCGGCGTGATTGCCTCCAGTTTCAATGTGATGGGACTGATACGGGAAGCGGGAATCATGTTGCCGGGGAATGCAGTACGTCCGCTGCCGTCCGCCGCACCGGTTGACGGATCATAAATCAAGGAGGGCGAGCCGCTCATGTTTCCCGCGCGAATATCTGCGGTCGGTACGGTAACATAAGTTCCCGCGTTCTGCCGGATAAACTGACCGTCGTAACTGACGAAGTAGAACAGCTTATTCTTAATCACCGGACCGCCAATGACACCGCCGAAGTAATTGTCAATATTCTTCGGCTGACGCTGCCCCACGGGAGCGAAGAACGGACGGGCAGTGACAGCATTGTTGGTGTTATAGCCATAAACCACGCCATGCACCTGATTCGTGCCGCTCTTGATATGAACGTTGACAACGGCACCGCCTGCGAGTCCTTGTGAAGCTTCAAAGCCATTGGTGACAACGTTTACGGTTTCGATCGCTTCCATGCCCGGGATATAACCGGCCACTTCCACCCAGATGTTATTCGCGCTGGCACCATCAATACGAACGTTATTGGTGTTGCGCCCGCCGCCATTGACGGAGAATGCGAGTCCGCGGGAGGGGTTGGATTGTGCCACGTTCTGGTTGGCGGGCGGCGAGAATCCAGGCACCGTAACCAGCAGATTCTCAAAGTTCCTGTTCGCCGGTGCGGGCAGGCTCGCCAAAGCCGCCGCGTCAAATTCCGCCCTTACTTCCGCAGAGTCCGTTTGCAGCGCCGCGGTTTCTGTAGTTACCTTGACGGATTGATTTACTCCCTGCAGCTGCAATACGACTGCGACGCGCGCGGTCTGATCCACCACCACCTGCAAACCGGATGCGGAATAACTCTGAAAGCCCGCTTTGGCAACGGTCAAATCATAGCTTCCGCTGCCAAGAGTCGTGAAGGAAAAGGTGCCAGTCTCACCGGTATCCATGCTGCGCGAGGCCCCGGTCTGGGTTTGCCGTATGGTGACGGTAGCCCCCGGCACCGCACCCTTCGAAGGGTCCTGCACCGTGCCGACCAGCGATCCATAAAGGACCTGGGCAGAGGCAGATACCGCGGACATCACAAACAGGGCGAATAGGCGGAAGGTCTTCATGGCTTTAAGTATTTCCTCAGAAACGCGTAAATCTCCTCACGGGATTCCCGCGCCAGCTTCGTGTCAATCCGGTTGAAATGGTGACCGCCCGGCGCAGCCTCATAGATCTTAAACTGGAAATCCCGTCCGGCCGCCTGCAAAGCCTGCACCAGATTGCGGACTTCACTTACATGTACGGTTTCATCATTGGTGTTGCCGTGCACAAGTAATGGTTTTGTCAGCTTGGCGGCATAAGTGACCGGAGAACGCTTCTTGTACTCTTCGTCGTCCTTGGCGGCCTCCTCGCCGGCACTCTCGGTTATGGTTGCAGGCATGGATTTCAGGTATTTCCTGCGTTCCAGCAAGTCACTGACCGGCTCTCCTGCATACGCGCATGCATAGGCTTCGGGATGCAGAAAGATATTGAACAGCGCGATCATCCCGCCATGGCTCCACGCCATCAGCCCGACCCGCTTCGGATCAATAAAGGAATAGCGTTCCACCATCCAATCCCGCGCCCCCAGCACATCATCATTCTCCTTGCCGCCGTAATCGATCGCCTTCGCATACGCCGCCCCATAGCCGGTGCTGCCCCGGTAATCCGGCGCAACCACAACGTAACCCTGCTCCAGCAGTTCGCGCGTGATATTCGCCGCATTCGCCGGGCCGCCGCTAATGTGGCTGGCATGCACTCCACCGTGGATCATCACGACCATCGGCGCCTTCTTCGTGCGGTCGAGCTTCTTCGGAATGAAGCTGTAGGCATACAAGATCATTGGATTCCCGCGTCCCGTGCCCTTCGGAAGCCCCGTGTAACGGAACGTTCGGACCTCCGCAATATCGCTGAGTTCCTGCCTCCAGATCGCGTCATCGGCAATCTTGGCGATATGGTCCGGATCATTCTCCGCACCCTCAACGCTGGAGGCTTGCTGGGCGAACAGAGGCGCGACAACGAAGGGCAACACGAGCAGTAAAGACGTTTTCATGCGATCAATCCTCTGAAGTTATGAATTGTATGCGGTATCACCAAACGCCAGCAACTTTTCCTTGCTGCGCCTGCTTTTAGAGCACCAGACTCCAGTGGACGAAGAAGTACAGGGCGGCAAGGTTTGCCACTCCCAGGAGTCCACCGGCCGGGACCAGCCACAGCCCCGGCCTTCGCGCGGCCGCGAAGAAGACCGGAAACGCCACCATGCAGTACCGAACGGAACTCTGCAGCAGCGGATCTGTGTGCTTCAAAAGGAAAAATGCGACCGCCGCGAGGCAAAAGAGCGCAAGGTACGGACGCAGCAGGAAACTGCCCGCGATGACCAGAACCACGGCACCAAGATTTGCAGCCAGCAGCCAGTCATGCGTGGCGAGCCATTCCCGCAGCCCTGCGAAGAATGTGTTCCATGGCGAGGTCACTGCCGTCCGCCAATATTGCTCGTAGACATGTTGTGTGCCAGGAAAGCCTGCGTTTGCCACCCAGAGTTGCCACGCCGGATAGGTCGCAAACGGAAGCGCGGCGAACCCGGACTTCCAGTTTCTCCCGCTGCGCCAGGCCAGCAACAACAGCGGGATGGCCACCAGGCATCCCGTCGCCTTGCTGAAGCCCGCCAGGCAACCCAGCGTACCCGCCGCCAGCCAGCGCTTTTGTGTGCCAAACCAAAGACTCCACGCAAGCAGCGCCAGCAGTAATGACTCCGGATACCCGGCGAAGAGAATACAACTGGATGGCCACAGCCAGAGCAGCAGCAAGCCGGTCCAGGCCGCCCTTGTCCCATATTCCTGCTCCGCCAGTTTGTGGAAGGCCCAAAAGAAAAAGAAGGCTGCCACGGTTGAGATGGTGAGCGCGGCAAGCATCGGTTCCACAGGCAGGCCCCGCAGCAACAGCGGATATAGCGGATAGAAGACAGTGGAGTTGGGGTCCTGATAACCCGATGCCGCGATTTGCACGTACCAGGCAGTGTCAAATCTCTGCCACGGTTCCAGCAGCCAGAGCTTCCAGCCGGAATGAAACACCGGGAGCGTCAAATTGGTCGCCCGCCGCGCTGCGTCGCCGGGAGCGGGCATCCCCAGGAAGAAGGCGGCAAGCGCGGAGTACACCACGCGCAGCAGCAGCGTCCACAGCAAGATCCGCACTGGAACATGCAACGGTCCACGCGGACTCTTACTTGCGGTCATATTCGAAGATAACCTTGCCGCTGTGATTGATGTAGCCGACATGATTCGGCCTCATCAACACCGCCGCCAGGCCTTGCACAAACGACGTCGCTTCTTCGTAAGGAACCCGAAGCGCTGTCTTGCCGGTGTGGTCCAGATAAAGGTATTTACTGTTGAGCCGCACCAGCGCCAGTGAGTCGGAGAACTGTTGCATCTCATCATAGATCGCCGGGATGATGAGCTTCCCTTTGGTGTCGATAAAACCCCAGTGCGAGCGCGTGTCGAGTTCCACAGCGGCAAGCCCTTCAGCGAAATCCTGCGCTGCTTCGAAGCGGGGTTCAATCGCGAACTGGCCAGAGCGATTGATGAAACCGGCTTTGCACGGGGTTACGGCATCTGCCGGCGCACCACCGCAGGAACTTGGATAACCAGAAGTCGGTGAACCGTTGACGGTGTTGTCCTTCATGACCCGGTGACAGTAACCATCCAGCGTGGCGCGTGCGAGCCCTGCCACAAACGGACCAACTTCCGCGAAGGTGGGTGGAATAAGGTGGGTGGAATGATGACCGTACCCTTGTCGTCCATGAAGCCCTGTAAGCCGGGGAAGTCGCGATAGACAAACTTGCCGGGCTGGAAGGATCGGATTCCCTTCTTGCCCTCTGCCTCAATGATGATCAGGTCGCCGGTGGTGTCGATGATCCGCATCCCGGGGAAGCGGGAGATCACCTTTCCTGCTTGGTCAATGAGCGCCGCAACTTTGCCCTGGGCTTCGAAGGCAAAGAACCTCGACTCAGAACCGGGCCGCTTCGCCCAAATCTGCCGCGGAAAACTCTGTACGCAGGGGATTGCGGCAATGGTCAACAGAAAGAAGAGCACGAAGGCGCGGCGAATCAGCATCATTTACGACGTCACCGCCCTGATCCAGCTACCTTCTCGCTTCCGGATAATAGCCATCGCGTGTCTGGACAATCAAGTCCTTGCCGCGCGCCGTCAGTGAGATCTTCCGGAATGCCGTATCCGCAGCCTGCCGGTCAGAAACATAACCAATGCTGTATTGGTTCCGCAACTCTTCCTGAATCCGGTCATAAATCTGATCGATGGTGTGCTTCTTCGAAACCTCAAAGAAACCGCCGCCAGTTTCGCGGGAAATGCGCTGCAACACCTTCTTGCCGTCTGCCGGTGCCACGTTTACCGTTCGGGGTCCCGGCATACCCATGCCACCCCGCCGCCCCATTCCCCCGCGGCCCATCTGGACTGGCTGCTGATAACTGTCACGGTCTTCGAAGAGAATCGAATACACCAGTGTGTCGGCGCGCTGTGCGGCTTCAATACATTGGCTGATCGGCACACGGCTGCCTGTATCCACGCCGTCAGTCAGCACCACCAGAGCTTTGCGGCCGCGCTGCTTCCGCATCAACTCATCAGACGCGAGCAGGATCGCATCATAGAGCACCGTGCCGCCGCCCCGCTGCCCCGTCCCGCGCCCGCCGCCTGGATAGCCGCCACCACCCGGATAGCCACCGCCACCGCCGCCGCCTCCGCGCCGGTTCAATTGCTGTTGCGGTAATTCGAGCAAGTCCAGCGCACGCTGCAGTTGCCTGCGCGAAGAGGTGAGATCCTGCAGCAGTTCACTATCGAAATCGAAGTGGATGACGAACGCGAGATCGCGGTCCTCCCGCAGAATCCGGTCGAAGAAGCGGTAACTGGCCGAGCGCTCTTCCGCAATCAGGCGCCGCTGGCTCATACTCGTGTCCACCAGCAGCCCGAGCGTCAGAGGTAATCCGCTTTCGCGCGAGAAGTACTTGATCACCTGCGAACGGTTATCTTCCGCCAGCAGGAAATCATCTTTGGTCAGATTCGAAACAATCTCGCCGCTCTTCCGGTGCACGCTGGCAAACAGGTTGACTACATTTACGTCGCTCGAAAACGTGGCGTCCTGGTCCTGTGCGAAGCCCAGTCCTGCGGCACAGGCGGCCAAGCCGGAGGCTCGTAGAAATTCTCTGCGGGAGGCGTGCGTCAAATGTGTCATTTTCTTCACTGATGTGACGTATAGGAAACCCGGCGGTTTCTTTGCTGGTTTTAACAATCGTACAGGTTTTTCGCGGCTAAAATGCAAGTATGGCGACTTCGACCACTTTCGGCACCCTGCCGCAGACCCGCGCGGCGGAACGCGAGGCGGCCATTCCCTGGTTTGTCTGGCTCTCCGTCCTTGGCGTAACGTCCGCCATGATCGGCGTGCACTGGGATATCTCCTGGCACCGCTCCATCGGCCGGGACACCTTCTGGACCCCCGCCCATATGGCCATCCAACTCTGCGGCGTCATTGCCGGGATCACTTGCGGTTACCTGATCCTCTGGACTACGTTCGCGAAATCGGCTTCGCTGCGCGATGTTTCGGTCAACGTGCTCGGCTTCCGCGGACCGCTGGGTGCCTTCGTCTGCGCCTGGGGCGGCTTCACCATGATCACTTCCGCGCCGTTCGATGATTGGTGGCACGCGGCGTATGGTCTGGATGTCAAGATTCTCAGTCCGCCACATGTGGTGCTGGCGTTCGGCATGTTGGGCGTCGAGATCGGTGCTCTGCTATTACTGGCGGGACAGATGAACCGCGCTACCGGCGAACTGCGCAAACGCCTGCAGTGGCTCCTCCTGTATGTGGAAGCCATGGTCATGGTCGCGCTGCTGGTGTTGATTCTCGATTTCGTGCAGCGCAGCATGCAACACACCGCGCTCTTCTACCGCGTGGTTTCCATGATGGTGCCCGTGGTGCTGGCCTCAGCCGCCAAAGCGACCGGGCACCGTTGGGGCGCAACCATTTCCGCCGGCATTTACATGGCGTTTCTGCTGGGGCTCGAATGGATTCTGCCCCTGTTTCCCGCGCAGCCCAAGCTCGGGCCGGTGTATCACGAGGTGACGCAATTCATCCCCGGCGGCTTTCCTCTCCTGCTGATCGCGCCCGCGATGGCCATGGACACTCTGTGGTCGAAAATGGCCGGCCGCGGGAAACTGTTGCAGGCCCTGTCCGGTGGTTTGGTTTTCCTCGCGGTGTTCTTCGCTGTGCAGTGGCCCTTCGCCATCTTCCTGCAATCGGAATGGGCGCGGAATCCTATCTTCGGCAGCCACTATTTGGATTACTTCTCCGGACCGCGCAGCTTCCTGGCGCGGAATATCTTCGTACCGCAAACCCGCTGGGGTTTCGATGCAGCATTGGCCGTGGTTCTGTCCGTCTTCACCACTTGGCTGGGGCTTGGCGCAGGGGAATGGATGCGGCGTGTCCGTCGTTAGAATACTTTTTCTTCTGGTTCTTGCCACTTCCGCCTCCGCGCATGTAGGCAGCCCCGATGTGTTTTTTCAGGGCAAGGCCGGTCCGTATACGGTGCTGGTGGCTGTGCGTCCGCCGGATGTGATCCCCGGCGTGGCGCAGGTCGAGATCCGGGCACTTACCCCGGGCGTGAACAAGGTCGAGATAACGCCAATGCCGATGACCGGCGAAGGCGCGAAGCATCCGCCCGTGGCTGATTTGGCGGTGCAGTCGGCCATGGATAAAAGCTTCTATGAGGGTTCGCTCTGGCTGATGAGTTTCGGCTCGTGGCAGGTCAAAATCCGTGTAACCGGTGATCAAGGTGTGGGTGAACTGCCCGTGCCAGTGCCTGCGCTGGCCTTCAAGACGCAGCCGATGTCGAAGGGTGTCGAATATTTCCTCGCCTTCATGCTGGTGTTTCTCACCGTGGGTATGGTGGCGATCGTGGGGGCGGCGGCGAGGGAATCCCAGTTAGAGGCCGGCGTGGAGAATAAGCGCTGGGGAATGAAGTCCATGGCGGCGATGTTACTCGCGTCGGCCTTGTTACTCCTGATGGTTTGGAAAGGGAACAGCTGGTGGAATGAGGAAGCTGGCGATCATTCGCAGAAGCTCTACAAACCCCTGCATATCAGTGCGTCGGTAAGTGGCGGCGCCGAACTGCGGCTGCAACTCACTGACCCTGGCTGGATGCGCATGCGCAAACTCGATGACTTAGTCACCGATCATGGCCATTTGATGCACTTATTCCTGCTGCGCTGGCCCGCGATGGATCAGGTCTATCACTTACATCCAGAGCAGACGGCAACCGGTATGTTCTCGACCGACCTGCCCGATGTGCCCGCCGGGACTTACCGCTTATATACGGATATCGTGCATGAAAGCGGACTGGCCGAAACCGCTATCGGCGATGTGACCCTGACTGCGGTGCAGGGTAAGCCACTGGGCCGCGATGATGCCGCAGGTTCTGCCGCACCCGTCGCATCCGGAATGTCGGCGTCGTTTGACTTGGGCGGCGGTTACCGCATGGTGTGGAAGTCCGCCGGGCCGGTCGTTGCGAGGCAGGTGCGGCAATTCGAGATGGAAATCGACGGTCCCGATGGCACGCCAGTGCAGGATCTGGAGCCTTACATGGGCATGGGCGGACACGCGGAATTCGTGAAGACCGATGGCAGCGTCTTCGCGCATGTGCATCCCACCGGGTCCGTGCCGATGGCGGCGGAAGAGGTGGCGTCAAAAGAGGCGATGCTGCGGATGCATGAGCAGCAGATCGGACCAGCGGTGTCTTTTCCGTACGGTGTGCCGAGACCCGGCAGGTACCGCCTGTTTGTGCAGATGAAGAGGGCGGGGAATGTGTTGACGGGGGTGTTTGATCTTGAGGCGGGAAAGTAGACGGCAATGCGTCCTAACATATCCCCCGAAACACTGCTGACACTCCGCCCTTCCGGGGAGAATCAGGCCCGTGTCGCAGAACTGATTGCCGTGGAGCATGAGGGCACGATATCTCCTGACCAAGTGTCTGCACTTGATGAGTTTATGCAATTGGAGCACTTGCGCATCATGGCAAAGGCCCGGGCTCGCGTGCGGATTCAACTTCAGGACGTATAGTAGCGTTGGCTGGGTGCAACTTAGTTATTTCTCCACAGATCTTGGTTGTCCCGGATCGGTTATAATGCTCGACTATGAAGTTACGTAAGATTCTGGCGCTTGTGCTAACTGTACATTGTGCCAACTGAATTGCCGAAAAGAATCAGCTAACCGTTAAAATTCCCGACCAACAGAATCATGACACCACCTACCGGTATGTGGTTCCTTTACTGTAAAGGGTGCGACTTTCAGCCTTCTACTCCCAGATGGGCGTGTTGCGGTTGTCAACTGTGATAGCAAATTTGCCGAAAGGTTCGCGGGACCCGCGGGAAATCATCGTACCTGTCGGACTCCACTGGTGGACCAGATTCAAGTTGAATTCTCAGGTGATAAGGCAAAAATGATATGGCCTGTCAGTATTGATGGCAAGAAGCTCCAGTCTGAAACGTACAAGATTCTCGGGGTGCTCGACAAGAAGCCTGAATAGCCTCGCTTTCTGGTTCCGTGAGTGTGTGTCCGAACAAGACATCCGGGATCACACTAGTCCCGCTAAACCCCCAGCACCTCATCCTCCGCGATAACATACACCCGATCCTCCGGCTGCTTCGTAATGAGCGCCCTTCCACACATCGACCCGAACGCGGGTAATGTTCCTACGTTCGGCGTGAAGTAAAAACAGGGCACCGTCGCGCGCTGGCGGCCGAGACCTCTCAAGTGCAGCGCCGGGTGGGTATGCCCCGCAAGAACATAGCCATGCTCACTGGCAACCGGGTGATGCTGAAAGGCGAATGGTGCCTCGATATGCGGCGAATTTGTACAGTGAATCTTCAGCGTCGGAGGCGGGTCACCCGCACCGTGATCATGGTTACCCCGGACTAACAATATCTCCAGTTCCTTGTGCTGTTGCCGCCACGAGTAAATCGTATCGAGCGTGACCTTCGCGCGCCCTTCCTTCGCGTGAATCGCATCCCCGAGTAACACCAGCCGCCGGGCTGACATGCGGGTAACTGCGTTGCCGAGGCGCTTCAAGTCTGCCTCCGTCGTCCCCATCGGGATGGGCAACGAATGTGCACGCATCGTCGCGGCCTTGCCCCAGTGCGTATCCGCAACGAAGAGCGTCTCCCGCGCGGGCCAGTAGACGGCGCGCTCAGGCAACAGCAACAGTTGCTCGTCCTGCAGTTCGATTTGCAGATCCATCAGGCGTTCGCCTCTGCGGCCATGCGGCGGATGCGGTCGGCTAACTTCTCACTGCTGACACGGTGGCGGGAGCGGTCAATTAACATGGGAAACGCCAGAGGCGAGGGCCGTTCGATATCAATAATCCGGACGCTGCCGCGCGAAAGACGGTCCAGCGTGGCACCCAGGCGGCTGCGCTCCAGCTGCTGCTCCAGCACTTCCCTGTGCGCCTGCTCAATGAGTAAGTTCTCCCGGTCATAGCGCATGAAAACGTCGAAGAGTAACCCCGAAGAGGCCTGTAACTGGCGGACCGTCTTATTCTGGCCCGGATAGCCTGTGAATGTAAGTCCGGCAACGCGGGCAATCTCGCGGAACTGCCGCCTTGCCATCTCCGCGGCATTCAGGCTGGCAAGGATATCCGCCCCCAGGTGATTCGTGGAGAGCAGTCCGGCATCGAGCGCTGCTTCGAGCGGCGCGGGGTCCGGTGCGAGTAACTCAATTCCGTAGTCATTCATCGCAATCGAAAACGTGATGGGCGCATGGCGTGAGATGCGCCAGGCGAAGAGCGCACCCAGCCCCTCATGCACCAAACGGCCTTCGAACGGATAGAAAAACAGGTGGTGGCCCTCTTTGGTCTTGACCCGTTCGATGAGGAATTCCTCATGCCTTGGAATCGCCGAAATCTCCGCCTGCGTTTCCAGCACTGGCCGGACGGATTCCATCTCGGGCCCTTGATACACGCCCATCCGCGCCTGTTCCAAACGGTTTCGCACGGCGTCAGCCAATTCACTCGAAAGCGGCATTCGCGCCCCATCCCAGCGTGGTACCTGGCCGTTTTTTGTCTTCGGTGCCTTCCGCACCTGCGCCACCATATCCTTCAAGCGGACGAATTCCAGCGAGTGCCCCGCGAAGTAGAAGAAATCGCCCGGACGCAGTTTGGATACAAAGCTCTCTTCCACACTGCCCAGACGGCCACCGGTCACATAGCGGAGATCAATCGACGAGTCACTTACAATAGTGCCGATCGAAAGTAAGTGACGCCGCGCGATCTGCCGGTTGGAGACCACGTGCAATCCATTGGGCTCCACGTCCACGCGCTGGTATTCCGGGTAAGCGCGCAGCGCTTCTCCGCCGCGCGTGACAAAGTCGAGCGCCCATGCCCATTCCGCATCTGATAAGTCGCGGTACGCATGCGTGGAGCGGATCTCGGCGAGTAAGTCATCCGGGAAGAAACCGCCACCCAGAGCCACCGTCACGGCATGTTGCGCGAGTAAGTCGAGAGGTCGCTCCACGGGAAAGCGGCTCTCTACTTTACCGGCTTCAAAAGCATCTCTTGCCGCGGCCACTTCCACCAGTTCGAAAGCATGCGTCGGGGCGCAGGTGATGCGGCTGGGTACACCGGGGCGGTGACCGCTTCGTCCGGCGCGCTGCAGCAGGCGGGCCACACCTTTGGGACTGCCGATCTGGATCACACGGTCCACCGGGGTAAAGTCCACGCCAAGGTCGAGCGAAGAAGTGCAGACCACCGCGCGCAACGTCCCCGCGCGCAGTCCATCTTCCACCCAATCGCGGATCTTGCGTTCCAATGACCCGTGGTGGACGGCGATCAGCCCCGCCCATTCGGGACGCGCATCCAGAATCGCCTGATACCAGATCTCGCACTGGGAGCGCGTATTGGTGAAGACCAGCGTGGTCTCGCCCTCTTCAATCGCTTCCAGCACCTGCGGCAGCATGTTGATTCCAAGGTGCCCGGCCCACGGAAAATGGTCCATTTGCGGGGGAATCAACGAATCAATGCGGACCGTCTTCGGCACCACGCCACGCACAATGCGGCTGGGCGGCGCGGGGTTTCCGAGCAACGTGGCAAGCGCCGTGTCCAGGTTGCCGAGAGTGGCGGAAAGTCCCCAGGTGCGGATGTTGGGGGTCCAGGTGCGCAGGCGTGCGAGATTGAGTTCGGTCAGCACACCGCGCTTCGTACCGAGCAATTCATGCCACTCATCCACGATGACGCATTCGAGGTGCGCGAAGTTCTCGCGGGCCTCGGGTTTCGCGAGTAGCAGCGCCAGACTTTCAGGCGTTGTGATCAGCGCCGTGGGCAGTCTCTTGTCTTGCTTGGCGCGGATGGAATTCGAGGTGTCCCCGGTGCGGGCCTCCACGCGCCAGGGGATGTTGAAATCGCGTATCGGCGTGCGCAGTGATTGTTCCGTATCGGCCACCAGCGCGCGCAGCGGGGTGATCCAGAGCACGCGCAACGGCGGATACACTTCGCCATCGGAGTCCATCCAGTGCATCACCGGACCAATCCATGCGGCAAGGGTCTTGCCGGTGCCTGTTGCGGCGTGTATGAGGCCAGATTCGCCGTTGGCGTAGGCCTGCCAGACTTCCTCCTGAAAGGCGAAGGGCTGCCAGTCGCGGGAAGCGAACCAGTCGAGGAGTTGTTTCTTAGCGGAGCGCGGCGGAGAGGTCTCCGGTGTAGCGGAGGATGCCGAGCCTTGCCCTTTCCGAGTTGCACTGCGCGTCATAGAAGGCGATCCACTTTTCATTTTCGTTGAAGCGGGCTTCTTCGACTTGCTTGAGGGCGGCGCGTCCTTCACTGAGCTGTGCGAGGACGACGGTGAGCTGGGCGCGGGCGAGATCGAGTTCGGCTTGGGCAAGTTCGCGGTTCGTTTCTGCCTTCTGGAGTTCCTGATAGCTCTGATGCACGTCGAGCATGATCTGATTGCGCCGTGAGGCCATTTCTGTGCGCAGCCGCTGCTGTTCCGACGTGGATTGCAGCACCATGGCCTTCACCCCGGGGCCCAGCAGAAAGGGAACCTGGATCGACGCGCCGATCTGGCCGTTATTGCGCTGGAACTGGTTGAAGTAGAGCTGGTAGTTACTGTATTTCGTCAGCAGCGCGTATTGCGCCACCAGGTCCACGCGGGGCAGACGCTGGGCTTCGGTGCCCTTGATTTCATAGGCCTTGGCGGCGTAGTTTGCTTCGAGGCGCTTCAAATCATTGCTGGAGGCCATGGCCGCATCCACGGCCGCTTCTTCGGAAGGCGGCAGGGTGAGAACCGTGCGTTCTTTGATGGAAGGCAGAATGGTGTCTGTTGCAGGGTAGCCGAGAATGGCGGCAAGCGAGCGGGAGGCAAAATCACTATCGGCTTCCAGGCTCTGCAGTCGGGCCTTCGCGCGAAGCAGTGCGACGTTGGCTTCCTTGGCTTCGATCGGCAGGCTGCGGCCTTCCTCCACACGGTCCTGCGCGTTCTTGAGCAGGGTTTGCAGGGTGTCGATTTGCTTGCGGGCCGTCTCTGCCAGACGTATGGCGCGGTCTGCATCCAGATAAAGCGATGCTACCCGGTAGGCCACGTCTTCCCGCTTCGAGGCCGCACCGAAAGAAACAGCTTTGGCCGTTTCCTGTGCCTGCTTGATTTGGAATTTCTGCGGCTGGTTGTAGAGGTATTGGTTGATACGGCCCTGGAAAACGGCGGGTGCGGAGCCTTCAATCGAAAGCGGGAAGCCGTTCGAATAAGCCAGTCCACTGCCGACGCCGATGCGGGGCGTGAACGGATCCCGCGCGATGACAACGGCTGCCTTGGACTTCACTTCCTCCATGCGGGCCATCACCACTTCGGGATTCTGCGTGAGTGCCTGCGCCACCGCCTCTCCCATGGTCATGGTGCGCGTTTCGGCGTTGATTGCGAGGAGGGGCAGGAAGAGAAGTGTCAGGCGTCGCATGGTCTTATTCGTAGCGCAGTGCTTCTGTGGGGTTCAAGCGGGAAGCTCGGCTGGCGGGCAGCATGCCGAAGACCAGGCCGACAAGGCTTGAAACCGTGAAGGCAATGGTGATGGACCAGACCGAGATCGGGATATCGATGTTATCGACAAAGAGTTTCACACTCAACGGCAGTGCGACGCCGGCGGCGATGCCCACCATGCCGCCACCCAGGCTGATGAGTACCGCTTCGAGCAGAAACTGCATGAGGATCTCGCGGCGGGATGCGCCCACGGCCATACGGACGCCGATTTCCCGCGTGCGCTCCGTGACCGTAACCAGCATGATGTTCATGATGCCGATGCCAGAGATTACGAGAGCAATCGCCGAGACCAGCACCAGCACCAAACTGAGGATGGTGGCGATGCTCTTGGCGGCGTTGAGAATGGCGGTGAGGTTTTCAACCTTGTAGTCCGCGCCCTGGCGGTGGCGACTCTTCAGGATCTGTTTTACCTGCAGGGTAACGGCGTCCACCATTTCCGGTTGCTTCACCTGCACGTAGAGGGGGTCAATGCGCTCTACGCGGACAAAGTACTTCTGTACGGTGATGGGGATGAG
>CAIXXM010000061.1 GCA_903923395.1 uncultured Acidobacteriia bacterium | reverse complement strand
ATGAAACGCCCGTCGCGAAGCATGTTGAGGAAGACAGCCTTTTCATTGGCAATTGCGGCCGTAAGCGGCCCCAGCACAAAACCGAACACCAGCAATGGAATGCCAAGACGGAGAAACCGGTCTTGCAGGAATTTCGCCGGACCCTTCTTCCGCAAAGAGCCGGGCGTGAAATATCCGGCCAGCAGAAAGAAGAAACCCATGAAGAATGCCTGGTTGATCCCGGTGAACACTGCGGGGAGAATGCTGTTCTGCGGACGTTCCACGTAGAACCAGCCACCAGGCGCGCCATAAGTAATTGCCGTGTGGTGCAGAATCACCAACACCGTCAGTACAACGCGGATGCGGTCAATATAGAATTCGCGCTGTTTCATGGAGGAGCAGTGATCCCAAACGCAGTTTATAACGGCGGAACGCTCTTGACCGATTGCTGTAGAACGCTTGCAGAACGGCGGAAATGGGACATTGGGTTTCGTAAGAGAGCGAAGCACGGCGCGGACCCTGGTCCGCCGAAGGAGAAAACGACATGATTCCGCAGGAAGCAATCGCAACGTTCCAGTCCCAATTGAGAGGAACTCTGATCATGAAGGAGGATGCGGCATACGAAGACGCACGCCAGGTTTACAATGCCATGATCAGCCGGTATCCCGCGATGATCGCGCCATGCTGCGACGCCGCCGATGTGATGGCCTGCATCCGCTTTGCCCGCGAAAACGGTTTGAAAGTATCCGTCCGCGGAGGCGGCCACAATGCTGCGGGCCTCGGTGTCTGCGATGACGGTCTTGTGATTGATCTGAGCGGCATCCGCTATGTGCAGGTCGACCCGGGTGCCCGTACCGTCCGGGTTGGCGGCGGCTGTTTGTGGAGTGACGTCGATCACGCCACCCATCCGTTCGGACTCGCCGTTCCCTCCGGCATCATCTCGAGCACTGGTGTCGGTGGCCTCACGCTGGGCGGCGGACTGGGCCACCTGACCCGGAAGTACGGTTTGACAATCGACAACCTGCTTTCCGTGGATATCGTTTTGGCGGACGGTACGTTTGTGGTTGCCAGCGCGGAAGAGAATACAGATCTGTATTGGGCAGTCCGGGGCGGCGGTGGAAACTTCGGCGTCGTCACCTCGTTTGTATTCCAGGCCCATCCGGTCAAGACTGTTTGCGCCGGCCCTATGCTCTGGGAATTGGAAGATGCCGCTGAAGTGATGAAGTGGTATCGGGAGTTCATCAAAGAGGCACCCGAAGAAATGACCGGGTTCCTTGCGGTGATGACTGTTCCTCCGGGGCCGCCATTTCCAGAGCCGCTTCATTTAAAGAAAATGTGCGCCATTGTCTGGTGCTACACAGGCGCCATGGAAGAAGCGGACACCATACTGCAGGGAATTCGTGCGTATCGTCCCCCGGCCTTTGAATTCTTCGTGCCCATGCCATTCCCCATGTTGCAGGGAATGTTCGACGCGCTCTATCCCAAGGGCCACCAGTGGTATTGGAAGGCCGATTTCTTCAAGGAACTGAGCGATGAAGCGATTGGACTCCATATCGATTTCGCCAAAACGCTGCCGACCATGCATTCCACCATGCATCTGTACCCCGTCAACGGCGCGGCGCAGCGGGTGGGCAGTACAGAAACGCCTTGGAATTTCCGGGATGCCGTCTGGAGTCAGGTGATTGTGGGTGTGGACCCGGACCCGGCATCGAAGGAGACAATAACCGCCTGGGCCAAGGCTTATTACGACGCACTCCATCCCTATGGGGCAGGAGGTGCCTATGTCAACTTCATGATGGAGGAAGGCGAAGACCGGGTGCGCGCTACCTATGGCGCGAACTATGAGCGGTTGGCGCAGATCAAAGCCAAGTATGATCCGGACAACTTTTTCCGGGTGAATCAGAATATCGCGCCAAGATAAACCCGCAGAAAGATTGAACTTGTGTGCAAGCGGCGGCTTCAGAACTGTGGTACTATCTGAGTAGCTTTTGAACCCGCCGTTTGCATCTTCCGGAACCTCCCACGAAACACCTCTGCGTTGTTCGCTGTACCGTACTTGGATAGACTTCCTGCCGGGATTTTTCAGAAAGCCAGAAACGAGACACACATGAAAGAAACTGGAACAGTGAAGTGGTTTAATGCCGCGAAGGGCTTTGGCTTTATTCAGCGGGAATCGGGCGAAGACGTGTTCGTGCACTTCTCTGCTATCGAATCGAGCGGTTACCGTTCGCTCGACGAAGGCGCAAAGGTCAGCTTCGTTGTCACCCGCGGGCCCAAGGGTCTGCAGGCTGAACAAGTCAGCATGGTCTAACCAGACCTGATCGAAACCCAAAATCAGAAAAGCCCGGCAGGGATCCAGAAATGGACCTGCCGGGCTTTTTCAATTTGCAGAGCTGTCGCTCTTAGAGTCCTTTGAACTTGTCGCCGTCACGGTAAACCGTGTGGCACCCACGGCAGGTGGCACCAGCAGGAGCCAGCGCAGCCGTCATATCTTCCGGCGAAGTCGCGGCAGCGGCAGCCTTGGCAGCGGCAGCGGCGGTTTCAGCAAACTTCACGCCGTCTTCCTTGCCCTTGGCCTTGAAAAACGCAGCCATACCTTCGAACGCAGCAGCCATTTCCTTGGCCTTCGCGGCGGCGGTGGTGGCATCCTTTTCACCGATGGCCTTGCGGACAGCACCGTTGGCAGCCGCACCGGCCTTCATCAATTTCGTGTAGTCGGCCAGTTCGTCGGCCGAAAGAGCGCTCACTGCAAGCAGCAGCGCGGCGGTAAAGAAAGAAGCAATACGCATGGCAGTAATCGTAACGCAGTTTGGGGCGATTTGCCGCGAATTTTTCATTACGGTTTCCCAATATTCGGGTGGAAGCCGACGCTCTCCCACAGCCTGGCCGTGTCATAGAGCCTTCCGGCGGTAATGACTTTGACCGTTTTCCGCAGGTCGCCGATCCGCTGCGCAGGGTTCCCCTCCACCAGAATCAGGTCCGCCCGCTTGCCCGGCTCAATCGTGCCCGAATCCTTTTCGAGCCCCATCGCCCTCGCGGAAACAATCGTGCCCGACTGGATGGCTTCCATCGGCGTCATTCCCGCTTCCACGTAAAGCTCCAACTCACGGATCAACCCCCAGCCCACCAGCCCCGTATCACTTCCCGGAATAATCGGAATGCCAGCCTTGTGCAGAGCGTGGATCACCGCAAGGTTCTGCGCAAGACGGCCCTTCATCTGCGCCGCCGTCGTATCGCCACCCATGCCGCGGAACTTCATATCCAGCACAAAAGGCGCTTGCCGGATGCCAGGTTCGAAATCCGCCACATCCACTTCTTTCGAATGGCTGGCCATCTCACCCCAGCTGGCAGTTGGGTCCACAACGGTCTTGTGATCTTTCAAGAACTGAATCGCCTTGCGGGCGGTTTCGGAGTTGAAATCGATGGGTGTGCCCTGCGCCGCACCTGGATCGCGAAACATCCTGCTGGCGTACTGCAGGTGGTTTAGCTGGTCCATGCCCGCCTCAATGCCCTCGAACGTACTCACGGACTGCGGCACATGCCCGGTTACAGTCATGCCAAGCCGGTGCGCTTCCTCCGAGATCGCGCGGATCACGTCCGGCGCTAGAAAAGTGTAGAGCTTCATCTGCTGGAAACCCGCGGCATGATACTTCGCCACCACCGCGCGGCCCTCTTCCGGCGTTTCCGCCGTAATGTGCCCGAAAGCCTTGGAACCACCCGCATCCACCAACCCCGCCAGCAGAAACCTTGGTGCCGGATAGACATTCTTCTCCGCGGCATCCCTCTGCGCCACCAGGTAATCAAACTCACCGCCACAATCACGGATCGTGGTCAGCCCCGCCGCCAGCGAGGCCGGCCCGAACTCCACGCCGGAGTAGTGCGTGTGCATCTCCCAGAGCCCAGGCAGCAATGTCTTGCCCTTCGCATTGATCACCGGCAGGCCGCCCGGGATCCGGGTCTTGCCCCTCGCGCCAACAGCCGCGATACGTCCATTCCGAATCACAACAATCGAATCGGCCAGCGGAGCAGCCCCAGTGGCATCGATCAATG
Source organism: uncultured Acidobacteriia bacterium (assembly GCA_903923395.1). Lineage (GTDB taxonomy): Bacteria > Acidobacteriota > Terriglobia > Bryobacterales > Bryobacteraceae > BOG-234. The sequence continues at coordinate 21,336 of CAIXXM010000061.1, read as the reverse complement.
TCGCCCCGGCAATCACGTAATTCCCGGTTTGTTCGGGCACCACCTTGCGTGCGAGGGATTGCAGATTGGCCATTTCCTGCTGTATGCCGCTCTTGTACAGTTGCGGCAGCGATTCCTTGAACTCATCCCGCACCGCCTCCATCGGCAGGCCTCCCGCGAAGGTCATGGCTGCGGCGAGGTTGCCGTCCAACGTCATCCACAAAATTTCGCGCCCAAACATCAAGTTCGCGATGTTGTACCGTTCCAGCAACAACGGCTTGCCATGCACCGTGATGGTTTCGTAGCCAAGCGGTTCGATATGAATCGGTTCAGCACCCGGTTCCGTCCGCGCAGGGAGTATGGAAACCGGCCGCCCATGCAATTTCCAGTAACGGACCAGCGCCTGCTGCACCGCAAAAGGTGAAGGCCCGGAGATAGTGAACTTCGCGCCATCATTCGTAAATACAGTGGACTTTGCCGCCTTGATCTCCAGCCGCGAAGGCGTATAGTCGCCGGACATCTGGAGCGTGGCCGAGGTGGTGCGCGAATTCCCCCGGTCCGCAATCTGCACGGTGGTGTTGAGCATCAGCCCCGTGGATGACGCCGTGATTTCGTACTTCTCTTCCCCCGCGAAATGGAGGATGGAGTAAATCGCGAAGGTACCGCTTTCCGCCAAGAGGCAGGTCGCGGCGGCGAACAGGAGAATGAGAGCGCGCATGATGCGTCTCAGTATCGCGCAACGCTCAGCGGGGCGCGAGGAAGATCCGGTTCCAGCGTGTGTGCGAGAGCACGATGCGCATTTGTTCACGGTCCGCCGGAGGTTCCGCCGAAAAGTAAAGGAAGACCGGCTGGCCGATGATCGCTTGCAACGGATAAGTGCCTTCGTAACGGCTGTCGAGCGATAGATCGGGGTTGTCGCCCAGCGCGAAGAAGTCCCCGGCAGGGACGATGAATTCGCCGCCCCGCACCTGCGTCTGCAGTTGCTGCTCTGCCTTCCCTAGAAGGTGCGTGTTGGGCGTGGAAGGGAAATTGTCCCTGAAGGATTCCTCGTAATCCGTGGCATGTTTCACGAACGGCTCCACAGCGGCAATGCCATTGACGAAAAGCTTTTGTGTTCGATGCGGATGCGGTCACCGGGAAGCCCGATGACGCGCTTGATGGTGGTGGAATTGCCCCGGCGGTAGACCGCGATGCTGCCCCGGGTAATACCGGCACTGCCGGATTTCCTGACCGCGATGAAGTCACCTGTGAGCAGTGTCGGCTCCATCGAGCCCGTGGGAATCACGAACACTTGGAACACCAGCAGGAATGCCCCAATCGCTGGCACGGGCAGGAACCAGGGCCAGGCGGTCCAAGTCTTGTCCGGCTGGGCTTTTCGCAGAGCGAACCCCGCAAACACGAAGACCGCAGCGAGTATTGCGAGACCACCGCTCGTGATCGCTGCCTCACCGGTGCCGGCTGTCCGCGCGTAGGGCAGGAACCAAAGTCCGGCAGCATCAGCACCCAGATAGGCCGCGAGACCGAGCGCAGCCCAGCAGTTCCCGCGACCCATCGCAACCAGCACAGCGGCAAGGCACAACAGAGCAATCGCACCCAGAACCGGGTTCTGCGTCAGGCATGAAGCGAGCGAGCCGAACAGCAGCAGGCACAGCAAAGCAAGCGCGATTTTGACGATAGCCGGGCGCTGCGTCATTTCCGGGGATCTGGCTTCAATGTCACCGGTTGCGTCAGCGACTTCCCGTCCACAGTCAACCGCAGCGTATAGTCGCCCGGCTGCAAGCCGCCGTCACCGCCACGGCCCCTGCGCGCGGGAGCGGCCGCCTCTGGCATACTGCCCGTGCACGCATCCTGTACCGGTGCGGCCCGGCGTCCCCCGAAACCACCACCGCCTCCCCGCCCCGCCTGTGCCGCAATGGCAAAGCGGTGCATCCCGGCAGTGGCAGCGGGAGGCGGCGCAGGCTGTTCCCAAATCGCCTGCACGTTTATGGCTTCTGTATCCACGGGGCGTATAGGTGTGTCGCTGGCCGAACACGCCTTCACCGCACCCGAACCATCCAGTAGTTCCAGCTTCAACGGACCCGCCGGCACCGACTTCAGCCAGTAATAAGCCACCACCCCGGAAGGCGGATTGGATTCCTGCGGTTCTTCATGCGGCAATGGCGTCCCGTTCATCCCGCCAGCCCGCACCAGATAGGATTCACTGCTCTGGAACAAATACGCACTCGAAGTCAGAATCGTCTGCCCCTTTTCCGCGATCTGCCGCAGCGCACTCATCTGATCCATCACCCAAAAGCCGCGGCCGTGCGTGGCGATCGCGAGATCATCCACGTGGACCACAAGATCACGGATCGAAACCGGCGGCATGTTGTTCTGCAGCGGCTGCCAGTTCTCACCGTCATTGAACGATACATAAACGCGCAGTTCCGTGCACGCATAGAGCAGCCCCTTGGTCTTCGGGTCCTCACGGACGCAGTTCACATAAGCGCCTTCCGGAATGCCGTTGACGATATTCTTCCAGGTCTTGCCGCCATCGTGCGTGCGGTAAATGTAGGGCTTCAAATCGGCCAGGCGGTGGCGGTCCACAGAGGCATAGACGGTGGAGGCATCGAAGTGGCCGGCATCCATCTGGCTGACCTTGCTCCAGGAAGTCATGGCGGGCGGCGTGACATTGCTCCAGGTCTTGCCGTCATCACGCGTGACGTGGATCAGGCCGTCATCCGTGCCGGCCCAAACGGTCTTTGCATCCAGTGGAGAGGGTGCCAGCGCATACACCACACCGAAGCGGTTCGTCATCGGCTGGTCAATGTCTTTCGCGGTGATGGGGTCCAGCGTAGGTGGCAGGGCGGGATTCAGACGGCTGAGATCTCCGCTGATCCGCTCCCAGGTCTTGCCGCGGTCGCGCGAACGCATTACGAATTGATTGGCGTAGTAGAGCGCTTCGTCCGCGGCGGAGAAAATCTGCGGCAGTGTCCAGGTCTTGCGCCCCGGATTATCGGGCGATACCGTAGGCAGTTCCCCCAGCGTCACCGGCGGCGCGTTCAAGGCCTGATCGCAGCGCTGGTTGCCGTTGCCATAGAGAATATTGCCATCTTTGGGGTCAGGCAGAGGCGTCGCGCTCTCGCCAGCCAGACAGATCGGCTCCCAGTTGCGGAACGAAAGTACGCCTTCGCGCGACCATGTGCTCACACCCACGCCGCCGCTATCCTGCTGCGCGGCATAAAGCCAGTAGGGGAACCGGTTGTCCGCCGAGACATGGTAAAGCTGCGCGGTCGGCTGGTTGTACCAGGTGCTCCAGGTCTTGCCGCCATCCACGCTCACCACGGTGCCCTGATCACTCGAAAGCACCATGCGGTTGCCATCTTTCGGATTCACCCAAAGCTGGTGGTAATCATCCCCGCCCGGTGCGCCCTTGATCGGCACGAACGTCTTGCCGCCATCGGTGGTCATATAGGTGGCGGTGTTGATTACATACGCTTTGTCAGGGTTCGCCGGGTCCACCGTTACCGATTCGAAGTACCAGCCGCGTCCCCACAAGCGGGTCTCGGAATTCACCAGTTTCCAGGTCGCGCCCGCGTCGTTGGAGGTGTAAACGCCTCCGCCCGTGCTTGGAGTATCCGCGCCACCGCCACCACCGCCGCGCAGGGGCTTGGCCACGGCAGCGCCGATATCATCGACCACCGCCCAAAGCCGGTTCGGATTGCTGGGCGAAACAGCGACGCCAATGCGCCCCACAAACTGATCCGTCGGCAACCCTCCCGCCAGTTGCTTCCACGTATCGCCACCATCGGTGGATTTATACAGACCACCGCCCGGTAGATTGGACGGGGCATAGACCGACCATGGTGGACGCCGCGTCGCCCAGAGCGACGCATACACCGTCTTCGGATTCTTCGTATCCACGGCAACGTCGATGGCACCGACATTCTCCGGATCATTCGTCTTCGAAAGAATCTTCTTCCACGTCTTGCCGCCATCGAGCGTCCGGTAGAGCCCGCGGTCCGGACTGGGTCCGTAGATGTTCCCCAGAACTGCAACGTACACCCGGTTCGGATCCGCGGGGTCAATCACCACCCGCCCGATCTGCCGGGATTTTTCGAGACCAATGTGACTCCAGGTCTTCCCCGCATCCGTGGACTTGAACATGCCAATGCCATACGAATTCTGGCTGCGGATGTCAGACTCGCCCGTGCCTACATAAACAATGTTGGGGTTGGAGGGGGCAACGGCAATCGCGCCGATGGAACCAATCGGGATTCCGGTGTCAGAGATCGGGTACCAGGTGCGCCCGGAGTTTTCCGTCTTCCAAACACCGCCGCCCACGGAGCCGAAGTAGAAGGTGTCGGGCTGGTTCGCATGACCGGCAACGCCAAAGGTACGCCCGCCGCGCATGGGGCCCACATCACGCCACTGCAGTCCAGAGAGCAGCGAGTCTGGATATTGGGCGAAAGCGGAACCACAGAGTGCAAGAAGCGCAAGGAGCCGACTGGTGCGGAAGATCATAGTGATTTCGTTACGGTACCACTTGGAGGAAATTGATCTCAAGAACTCCGGCTGCCATGAGCGCGTCTTCATTCGGCAGACAGGGTCAACGCGGACGGGGAGCAGACAGCGGACCCGGCATGAGGAATCGGCAGTAACAGTGGTTGCCGCGTCTACTCCTGGGCGGTGCTTCCCACGGCAGGAGTAATAATGCCTGGCGTTATTTCTTACGATGGAACGTACCGCATTCTACTGTTTGGAAACTGCCAGCGTGCGCATCGTCAGCGGGGCCAGTCTGTCCGTGAAGGTCTTGCTTGATGAAAATCTTGACCACACGTTGCGGCGATTACTCGATCAACCGTTTGATCTGGTCAGTTCGCAAGCGAGCCAATCGATATCCGCCGCTGTCTCAACCTGTGCCATCACGATGCCTTCCTTCTCATCCCAGCTTCTTTGCACGATGACAGAAAACGGGAACGTGCGCACCGAAAAAACTTCTTCGCAGGATGACACATAACCGGACCAGATCTTGTTTCTTCAGTAAGCACCCTTGCGTGCACCGCCAAACCGGGGCTGGCAGCGCCTTCGTCCAGTCCCGGTACCCAAACTTCCGGCAACCGCTGCCCGCGCCGCAACACTAAGAAAACCTTAAGGCTTATGCAACAAAACCCCTCATTGGACCAGCCAAGGCAGCCCAGAATGACGTACTATACCCGAATTCTGTTGCGCACTATCTAAAAGAATATTTCTTTTGAGCCCATTTGATGAAACTATTGTGTTGTGGTTGGGTTTTGCCTGACTGTAACGGAATAGCGGTACGCCTCGGTGCGCACCGTTCGGAGGGTGATTACCTTATGAAGAAGCGTTGGCTTTCAAGTATTGCCGCGTTGGGTGTGCTGGCTGGCTCTTATGGCCTGGCGCAGCAGAGCCTGGTACAGGAAAGTGGGAAAGCAACCGTCGCATCGGAGGCGCGGCTGCACAAGATCGTGGAACCGGATCAACTGCCGGTGGAACACGCGGAATGCGCATTCTTTGGAGCTGGCAGCGAGCGGTTCCAACCGAAAGTCCCGGGAGCGGAAAGCACCCGCGGCGCGCTGACCAGGGAATATTACACCGTCGCACGTGCGCTGGATGACAGCGCCACGCATGAGCGGCCTTTCGCCCAGGCAGCCACTGGTTCGGCCAATCTAATCGACCAGTACATCTATGCCGATTTGCAGGCGCATGGCATCACGCCAGCCAACAAGACTTCGGACTACGAATTCGTCCGCCGGGTCTATCTCGACGCCACGGGCCGGATTCCCTCCATCAATGATCTGCAGCTGTGGGTTGCCAGCACGGACCCGAACAAGCGCGCCACGCTGATCGACCGTCTCCTGAATTCCTCCCAGTGGGTCGACAAGTGGACCATGTACTACGGCGACCTCTTCGGCAACACCGCGAGCACGGTACAGGTGAACCGCCGCGCGGAGGGCCGGAACGCTTTCTACAAGTGGATTCATGATTCGGTGGCGAATGGCAAGCCTTACAACCAGATGGCCAGCGAATTGATCGCAGCCCAGGGAACCAACAGCTTCGACCAGTCCAACGGCCAGATCAACTGGCTGGCAGGCTGGGTAGTTGGTGGCGGCCCCGTGCAGGATATTTTCGATTCCCAGGCAGCGGCCACGGCCGACACATTCCTCGGTATCGCGCACGTGAACTGCCTGCTTTGCCACAGCGGCCGCGGCCACCTGGATTCGCTCAGCCTTTGGGGCAGCCAGCAGACCCGCACCCAGGCATGGGGCCTCGCAAGCTTTATGTCTCACACCAACACCATGCGTGTGAACACCCCGCCGGACCCCAACAACAATAACTCAGTGGTTCAATACTGGGCGCTCGGCAAATACACAACCGACTACGCACTGAACACCACGACCGGCAACCGTCCGACCCGTGCTCCCATCGGCACCATGAAGACCGTGGCACCGGCCTACATGTGGGGTGGCCAGACACCGAATAACGGCGAAGATTACAGAGCGGCGCTCGCCCGCATGGTGACCAGCGACTTCCAGTTCGCCCGTGCTTCCGTGAACTACATCTGGGCGCAGTACTTCGGCCGCGGCATCGTGGACCCGCCGGATCAGTTCGATCCGCTCCGTCTCGACCCCAAAAATCCGCCGCCGGCACCGTGGACGCTGCAGCCCTCCAACGCGGCGCTGCTGAATGCCCTGGCGCAGTACTTCATCGACAACAACTACGACATCAAGGCAATCCACCGCCTGATCCTGAACTCTGACACCTACCAGTTGTCCAGCCACTATGACGTTGGAACCTGGAACGCAGCCTGGGAACCTTACTTCGCCCGCAAGTTCGTCCGCAGAATGTGGTCCGAAGAGCTGCATGATTCCGTCTTCACGGCAACCAGCATGCAGGTCCAATACACGGTTTCCGGCTTTACCGCAGATTCCACGGTCTACGGCGTGACCTCCCCCGGCTTCGGCAAGATCACCTTCGCCATGCAGGCACCGGATGTGGTCAACATGCCCGATAACGGCGGTGCCGTCAGCCAGTTCCTCGACACCTTCCTGCGCGGCAACCGGGATGATCAGCCCCGGAAGACGGAGGGTTCCATCCTCCAGACACTCGGGTTGATGAACGATAACTTCATTAACAGCCGCATTCATGCCGCCGCGAACCGAAGCTATTCCCCCAGCACCAGCCTGGTGACGACTTTGCTGAACCTCCCGGACAACCAGATCGTGGACCAACTCTATCTCAACGTCCTGTCACGCCACCCAAGCGCAACCGAAATGGCCACCGCGATGACATACCTGCAATCCGGAACCGGCACCAATGTGCACAGCAACAACGTGGAAGATCTGTTGTGGAGTCTCTTCAACAAGGTCGACTTTGTTTTCAACTACTAGGAAGGAGCGGCTGACATGAACGAGCAAGAGAAATTCGATAAGCACATTGCGAAATACCCACACCCGCAGAAGAACTTCTACCACCGGCCGCACCTGACCCGCCGGACGTTCTTCCAGATCGCCGGAGCAGGGGTGACAGCTTCATTCCTTTCCTCGAAGCTGCCCGCCACCACGCTGGTGACCTCAACACCGGTCACCACCATCAACAAAGCGAAGAACGTTATCTTCATCCTGCTCGCAGGTGCACCGAGCCACACCGACACCTTCGATTTGAAGATGATCCCCGGCGTGACCCCGTCTTCCTTCGCGCCGGCGACCGTCAACGGCATCTACATGCCGACCGGATTGTTCCCCAAGCTCTCCACACTGGCTGCGAACTTCTCCATCGTCCGCTCCATGCGTGCACCAGCGCTGGTTCACTCTCTGAGCCAGACGTGGACACAGATCGGCCGGAACCCTGCCGCGGTGCTGGGCAACATCTCGCCCAACATCGGCAGTGTTGTCGCCATCGAAAAGGCCTCTGAGCGGACTCCGAGCCAGGTGTTCCCCACCTTCCTCGCGCTGAACTCAGCGGGCGGAGTTGGCCCCGGCTACATGCCCGCGGCCTACGCACCCTTCAAGGTCACCCCCAGCACGGCCGGTCTCAAAAACACCACGGCACCAGATGGGCAAACGCGCTTCAGCCAGCGCTGGAGCCTGATGCACCACCTCGATGATCCCCTCCGGGTGAACTCACCAGACGGCACTCCCATGAGTGACTACGATGAGTTTTATTCCTCTGCCGAAGGCATGATGTATAACTCGACGGTCACGAAGGCATTCACTTTCACCACCGCCGACAGCGTGCGCTACGGCAACACCCCCTTCGGCAATTCCTGCCTCGTCGCCAAGCAGGTCATCACGGCAAATCAGGGAACACGCTACATCCAGATCACACAGGGTGGCTGGGACATGCACCAGAACATCTACTCCAACAACCAGCTGCCTTCGCTGGGAAAACTGCTGGACGATGGTCTTTCCGCCCTGATGAATGATCTGATCGCTTCCGGGGACATCAAGGACACGATGATCGTCATGGTCGGTGAGTTCGGCCGCACCACCGGCGCTCTCTCCGCAGCCGCCGGACGCGATCACTACCCACAGCAGTTCGCATTCTTCGCTGGAGCAGGAATCAAGGGCGGCACCACCATCGGCTCCACCGACACGAAGGGCCTGGTCACGGTCGATCCAGGCTGGGCGCGCAACCGCGACGTCAAGCCGGAAGACATCGAAGCCACCATCTACTCCGCCATGGGCATCAACTGGACCTCGGTCCGGCACGATGACCCGCTCAACCGAGGCTTCTACTACGTCCCCAGTTCAGATCAGGACCTCTATGGCCCGATCCACGAACTCTGGGGCATGCAGTCTCCTACATAAGCCTGATCTTTCTGGTCTCGGGCAGGGTGAATATCAACCCTGCCCCGATCAGGAAGAAAACTGAGTTCAGCGCCAAAGCCCCGCCAATGCCGTACCCGTCCGCCACAGCACCAACAATCCACGGTGCCAAAGAACTTAACCCCCGCCCGATGTTGTAAACAAAACCTCCACCCGTTCCCCTCACCTCCGTCGGATACAACTCCGAGAGCATCGCCCCGAACAAACTGAAGAAGCCCGTACCCAAAAAACCAATCGCCGGACCCAGCAGCAGCAGCGTTTGCTCCCCCCGTGATGCACCGTAAATTGGCGTCGCAATCGCCGCACCAATCACATAAATCAGGAACGCAGCCCTGCGCCCCAGCTTGTCCGCCAGCCACCCAAAGGTGACATACCCCGCGAAGGCGCCCATCTGCATCGGAATAATGAAAGCACTGCTCCGCACGATGCTGAGCCCCGCCCCACCCTTCTCCGGAGTAGCCGAAAGAAAGCCGGGCACCCATGTGAACAATCCCCAGTAGGCGAACAACACGGAAGTCGCCAGCATTGTGCCGCATACCGTGATACGCAGCAGCGGTGGCCGGAAAAGATCGCCCATGCTGTCCCAGGTGCGCCGCTTCGGCAGAGCTTGCCGGTTCGTCCAGATCTCCGGCTCATGCAACTTCCGCCGCATCAGTGTAGCGAAAAGCGCGGGCAGCAACCCTGTCAGAAACAGGACCTTCCAGCCATATCGCGGCAAAACGGCAGCCGTCACGCCGGCGGCCAGAATATAACCCAAAGCCCAGCCCGACTGCATGATGCCAACGGCCTTCGCCCTGTGCTCCGGCGGCCAGGTTTCCGCTACAAGCACCGCACCAGCCGACCATTCCGCGCCCAACCCAATGCCCACAATCGCGCGCCAAAACAGCAAGGAGGGCAAATTCCAGCTCAACGCCGTGCCCCCGGAGGCAATACTGTAAATCAATATCGACCAGATCAGCGACCGTGCCCGCCCGAAGCGGTCCGCCAAAATTCCAAACAGAATCCCGCCCACCGCCGAGAACGCGAGCGTGAACGAACTCACCAGCCCGGCCTGCGCGGCGGAGAGATGGAACTCCCCGCGGATCACATTGATCGCAAAGACAAACAGCAGAACATCCATCGCATCGAGCATGTAGCCCGCCTGCGCGGTGAACAGCGCCAGCCATTGTTGTTTATTGATAGAGCGTAAGGAAGTGGCCAATTTGGATTATGGTAGCGCGGGCCGCGGCACTTTGGGGAGCAAATCCGCCAGCAGCAGCGCCACACTCGTCACCGACCAAGGAATTCCCGCCAGTTGATGCACCACATTGCCCTGGCTGTCGAACTCCACAATCCTCGCCCCCATATAGTCGGACACAATCAGTCCACCCTCCGGCGTCGGCACAAAACCCGACGTCCAGGCCATCCTTGCCTTGTCATTCAGTCCGGCAAAAGTCATCACCGTCTTGCCGACAGCATCCACGCGCCGCACTTCCCCCGGTCCCGCGAGCCCCAGCAACATCCCGCCATCCGGCATCGGCACCGCCAGTGCTGGACGGCGTTCCCGGAAATCCCACTGGTGCACCGTTTTGCCCGCGGCATCCAATTCCAGCAGGATACCCGCCATTTGCACAGCCACCAGAGTGGTCCCGGCAGCCGTCCGGCGCGCGCGGCGCATCGCCAGTCCTTTATATTCCGACCGCGCTACATTCCAAACCACCTGCCCCGCCGGATTCACTTCAAAGATCCTGGGGGCCAGGTCATCCACCAGCAATGTATTGCCATTGCCAAGCCGCTGGATGCTGACAATATTCACCCCGGAACCCTTGTACTGCCAGACCACCTTCTGCTCCGCATCGATTTCCGTCACAAGTCCCTTGGGGTCTTCGATGTACAGAATATTCCCGTTCGGCAGCGCGGCCACCTCTGTCGCACCCCCGTTGTTGCGCTTCCAAAGCACTTTTCCCGAGGGCCACGACACACAGAGAACAGCCTTCCCTGGACCATGGTCATTCACCAGCAGCCGGCGCGTCTCCTGCACCACAGGCTTCGTGTGCCGGTTCAGGAAATCCACCGTCCGGCCAAAGGCCCTCTGCTCTTCCTCGCCACGGAAGCCATGCCCCGCGCCCGCGATGGTCTCCAGTTCCGCCGCAATTCCCATGCTGCGCATCCGCTCAATCAAGTAAACCGATTGCTCGAAAGGCACGTTCTGGTCCAGCGTCCCATGAACCGCCAGCACCGGCGCAGCCCCCGGAGTCACCCAGTTCAGCGGACTGGCCCGGAAATGTGCCTCCAGCGCGCTGTTCCGGTCCCCGCCCAGCAGCGGCGGCAGCGCCGTGGCCGCATTCCGGCTCCCTTCATAAGCACGGCGAAGATCGGAACGGCCATACCAGCTCACCGCGCAATCCACCGCACTCGATTGCCCCGCATTACCCCCATTCCCCTCGAACTGGGGCATATTGCGGGTCACCGCCAGCAACTGCGCAAAGGTGGCACCCGCCGAATTCCCCACCGCCGCAATGTGCTCCACATCCACCGAGTACTTGCCCGCATTCGCCCGCAGAAAGCGAACCGCCGCCTTCACATCATGCAGTGGCAGTGGAAATTGATACATCGGGGTCAGCCGGTAATCGACAGCCGCCGCCACATACCCCTGGCGGGCCAGCCGGATCGCAAACGGCAGATAGTCCTCACGCTTGCCGGCGTTAAAGCCGCCTCCGTGGATCAAAATCACGCCCGGATAGGTTCCCGCCGCCTTGGGCCGGACAATATCGAGACTCAACTTGCCGTGGGGCACAGACGTGTAGGCAATCCCCCGGTCAATGATCACATCGTCAGGGTCAGCAGCGAAACAAACGAGGCAGGCCAAAAACAAAAGGAGCGGAAGGCGCATGTGCTGAAAAGCATATCGCGCTTCCACTCCTTCAGGAAGTTGGTGATTCCGGGTGAGACCGTCTGGCTTACACAGTCAGCGTGGCGTGCCCGAGCTTGCCACAATGCTTCTCCAGCCGCTGCCGCAACTCAGAACGCGCCCGGAGCAAACGGCTCTTCGCCGCCGCAATCGAGATCCCCAGCCGGTCCGCTACTTCAGGCATCGGCAGCTGGTCCACATCGCGCAACACGAAAACGTTGCGAAGCAGTGGGGGAATCCGACGGATCTCCTGCTTCAGCAGAACCGCCAATTCCTTCGACCCACAGACCGATTCCGGCGTCGGCATCTCATCGGTCAGTTCGAACGAGCCACGCTCCTCACCAATCTGTACATCGTCAATGTACAGGAACTTCGCGCGCCGCACCTTGCGCAGACGCATCAGGCACTGATTCACCACAATCCGCGTCATCCAGGTGGAAAACTTCGCATCACTGTGGAACTGGTCAATGTGCTGGAAGGCTTTCCAGTAAGCGTTCTGGACTTCGTCTTCCGCCTCTTCCCTGTCCCGCAGAATCGAAACGGCCAGCTTGAACGAAACGTTGTAGTTCCGCGCTGTCAGCTCCGAAAATGCATCTTTGCGGCCCGCCTGAGCCATCCGGACGAGTTCCTCATCCGCCACACCTTCTAACTCCCGCCGAATCTTTTGCATCGATTGAAAGCCTTTGAAGTCCTATTGAATGTCTACAGTCTGAGGATAGCGAGAAGTGAGGCACAAAATTCATGGTAGTTAAAAATGATTTCAGCGGGGCTATAGAAACAGGCGACTCGTTCACTCCTGCTAATATGAATTTAAACGTGCAGGAAACAGGCGAGCAAACCATCCAAAGAGTGCTCTCTACCTACGACATCGGGCAGAAGCTCCGTCAACTCCGCCTTCGCAAGAAGATCGCCCTCGTCGATCTCGGCAAGCACACAGGCCTTTCCGCCTCCATGCTTTCCCAGCTCGAAACGGGCAAGATGATCCCGACGCTCCCCACCCTGGCCCGCATTGCCATGGTCTTTGACGTCGGCCTGGACTTCTTCTTTGACGACCGCCGCCGCAGGAAGCTCTTCACCGTCGTCCGCAAGGGAGACAGAATCCGTTTCCCCGACCGCGCGGATTCCCCCACCCCCGCCTACTTCTTTGAATGTCTTGCTTTTTCAGCGCAGGAAAAAGGTCTGCAGGCGTACCTCGCCGAGTTCCCCGTGCGCTCCGCCGAAGAGAGCAGGGAGCATATGCACGAAGGCTCGGAATTCGTCTATGTGATTGAGGGAACACTGAGCATCCACTGCCACGGCGAGCAGTACACGCTGCAGGATGGAGACAGCGTCTATTTCGACTCTTCGGAACCGCACAGCTACCGGGGCATTGGTGCCGCGGCGGCCAAAGCAGTGGTGATCACCACTCCGCCCAAGCCCTGAGTTTCGTGTCTGCCCTCGCGCCTGTGCGGCGGGCTACCAGATCCGCCGGGGGAAGTCGTCATTGTGCCACGTCAAACCCAGCGTGAGCCGGTACTGGTTGCGCAGCACAGGAGTGTTGGAAACCTGAAAATGCCTGTAGTCGAAGGTCAACGTGGAACGGAGATCCTTCGAAACCTTCCGGGCCAAACTAAACCGCACATAATCGTTCCCATAATTGCCCACATTCTGGCTCACAGAACTCAGCTTGGTCTGCCCGGCGCTCAAGGCCAAGTCATACTTGCGGAACAACTGTAGATTCACGCCCCCGTCGTAAACTTCCTGCGTCGACGTCAGGAAGACACCATTGCCTGGCGTGGATCCGCGGGTGTAGGCCAGGTGAAGGCTGCGCTGATGCCTCAAATCGCGGGTGAGGGAGACAGAAGCGTCGGTCGGCTGGGTCTTGGTGAATAACTGCACCACGCCCGCCGCCTGGCCCAGGTACGCAGCGATCACAGGATCGATGGACACCGACGTGATTCCCAGGTTTTGGAGCTGCGTGTACCCCACTCTGGTACGGAGTTCCGTGCGGGAATCAAACGAGTGCGAGTAAATCAGCCCAATCGTGTTCGTCGAGGTGTTCCCCAGGCTCTTCGAAAAGCGGTAATACGTGTACGAGTAATACACACCAGCCGTCGTTCTCCGGGAGAACCGGTAGGACACATCCCCGCTCCCCTGCATCCCCTGCGAGTTGACCAGATTGGCCGCAGCACGCTTGGTGACGAAGGAAGTACCGGAGAAGTTAAAAGACAATCGCGCTGATTCCTGCCAGGTCAAACTCATCGTGTTGCTGTACGTGCTCGTCGTATTGTCGAACAACTGCGTCGATGACGTTGTGGCAAGGTTCACATTCGCAACCGTGATGTCAGGGCTGATCGTCGGGTTCACCAGGTTGTTGCTCTGCGTGGTGCGACGGATATTGCTGAGGACGGAAAGTCGCAGCTTTCTCGTCAACACGTGGGTCCAGTTCAGAGCAAAGCCTTCGTTGGAACCGCTGTATCCGGCCGTACCTGTGTAGTGATTCCAGTTCGAATCAAACGATACCTGCAGCAGGTCATGACGCCAATACTGCCGTCCCGCGATCCCGAAATTAATTTGCTCACCGTACGCAACCTTCACCACCTGGCGGCCAGTCGCGGAGGCTGGAATGCTGTTCGGCCCGGTATCCGCAATTTGCGTAAACCCCAGAACCGGCTGAAACTTGATATTCTCCGGCAGCGACGGCCGCTCCACAGCATAACTGCGGGTCAGCACCGCCGGTCCGGAATACTCTTTTCTGAGATCCGGGTCCGCATCCTTCGTCCCGGAATCGATGACCTTCACATCATCCCCGACATCCAGATCAGCTGAACTCTTCACCACCGAACCAGTCACCGTCTTCTTGTTCGGTGCCGTGCCATTCGGCGTGAAAATCGCGGCTTTGCCCTGCGGCGGCGTTTTGCTCTCGTCCGGCCGCGCATCCTGCTTCGACAGCGGATCGAACTGCTGCAGCATCTTTTCCCGTTCCTGCAACGGGTCCAGAGTCTTCGAAGGGTCGTTCAGCTTCTGCTTTTCCTTCGTCGGGTCAGGCGGGGTCTGCTCCGGCGGAGTCACCTGCCCCGGGGGATTCTGCACAGGCGTTTGCACCGCACCCGTGCCTGTCTGCGCGCGCAGGAAGGAAACAGCGGCCAACCCTGCTACCGCGATCTGAATAGGAAGACGCATCTGCTACCAGAAGTCTGACTGGTTGCGCAATCGGGTGTCAAGCAATGGCATTTTCCGGCTATGCTTCTTCTTAATGAAATTCCACACGGAACACCTGACTTTCTTCACGGCCAAGCTCCGTGAGTACCTCAACATCACGCCGCAAGTCGAAACAGCTCTCCGCAAAAGCGGCATTGCCGAGGGCATGATCCTCGTCTCCGCCATGCACATCACCGCCGGCATCTACGTCAATGACGCGGAAGACGGACTCATCCAGGACATCGATACCTGGCTCGAAAACCTCGCGCCCTTTCAGGAAGGCTACCTGCATCACCGGACCGGCGAGACCAACGGCGACGCCCACCTGAAAAGCCTCCTCGTCCACCATCAGGTCATCGTGCCCGTCACCAAAGGGAAACTCGATTTCGGCCCCTGGCAGCAGATTTACTACGCGGAGTTCGACGGACAGCGCCCCAAACGCGTCATCATTAAAGTGATGGGCGAATAGGAACACAAACCGCCCGCGAGAGGTCTATAGCGGCATATGCACATCCGTACTCTGACTGCGCTCTTCCTGGTGGTGTCTCTCACCCCGGCCGCGGAACTCCCCGTCCGGACAGTGGTTCTCTATAAGCACGGCATCGGTTTCTTCGAACGCGGCGGCACACTGAACGCGGGTGAATCCGTGCGCCTGGAGTTCAAGGCAGACGACATGAACGATGTGCTGAAATCGCTGACCATCAACGAAGGCGGCGGCAGCGCGGTCAAAGGTCTGCGCTATGACTCCAGCATCCCTCTCGAAGAAAAGCTGAAGGAATTCCCCTTCCAGCTCGAAGACGGCAAACCCCTCGTAGTGCTGCTCGATCAACTGAAAGGTTCCCGTCTCGAAGTCGAACTGGGCTCCCAGAAAATCGCCGGAGCCATCGTCTCCGGCCGCACCATCGCCGGTGACAAGGACCATCAGGAGAAACAGCAGATCACCCTCCTGCTCGATACCGGCGACATCCGCATCATCGATCTCGCCGCCGCCACCAGCGTTCGCTTCACTGATGCCAAGCTCCAATTGCAGTTTCGCGACCTTCTCGCCGCCCTCACCGGCGCCAGATCCCTCGACAAACGCAGCCTCTACATTGACTCCACAGACAGCAAGGCACGCGAAGTCCGCGCGACGTATATCACCCGTATGCCGGCCTGGAAGTCGAGCTACCGGCTGCTCTTGGATGCCGCGCTGAACCAGTCGCAACTGGAAGGCTGGGCAATTGTGGACAACACAACCGGTGAGGATTGGACCAATATCAAGATCTCTCTGGTCTCCGGCCGCCCCATTTCGTTCATCAGCCAGTTGTATGAGCCGAAGTACATTGCGCGGAAAGAAGCAGACCTCCCGGAAAATGAGGCCGTGGCACCGAAGCTGTATGGAGGCGTGATCGGCGGACTTGCCTCCGCGCCACCGCCGCCCGCACCCATGGCAATGGCGAAGAGGTCGGCCATGGCCGTGGATAAGGCCGATGCGCAAATGCAGCGGGCCGAACAGTTCGCGGCCCTGCAGCGTGCTCCCGGTGTTGTGATGAGTAACCTGGCCGCCACCGCCGCCTCCGGCGAACTTGCGGATCTTTTTGAATACTCCATCCGCAACGCCGTCACCGTGAAGAAGAACGAATCCGCCATGTTGCCGTTCCTGCAGGAGAAGATCACCGCCCGCAAGCTGATCATCTATTCCGACAATTCCCGCCCGAACCCGCTGAACGCAGCTGAAATCATCAACGGCACTGGCAAAACGCTGGACGGCGGACCCATCACCGTCTACGACGGAGGAGCTTACGCCGGCGAGGCACTGGTGGAAACCATCAAGGCGAACGACAAGCGCCTGATCAGTTATGGTGTGGATCTCGGCACCCGCATTACCGTAAAGCCCGGCTCCAGCACTTCGAACGAACGCCACATTACCGCCCACCGCGGCGTCGTCACCACGAAATCAGCCCTGGTGGAAAAGACCGTTTACACCATCAAGAATGTGGACGCCAAGGCGAAAACACTGCTGATCGAGCGGCCCATCCGCCCCAACTATCACGTGCTGGATGCCAAGCCCGTGGAGACCACTGCGGAGGTCAACCGCTTTGAAGTGAAACTCGCCGCGGGCGCGCTGGTGGAATTCACGGTCACCGAGGAGAACGTCTACGACTCCTCCACGACTATTTCCAGTTACACGCCAGACCGGCTGAACGTTTTGCTGCAAAACAAGGTGCTGAGTGAAAACGCCAAAAGGCAACTCCAGGGAATCCTGACCGTGAAGAACAAAATCGTGGCGCTCGATGCGGAATCCAAGCAGCTCGAAAGCGAAGTCGCCAGCAGCACGCGCGAAGAAGAGCGTTTGCGGCAGAATATCGCCAGCCTCTCCAACGTCAGCGGCCAGCAGCAAATCGTGCAGCAGTATGCCTCCAAACTTTCCGCCAGCGAAACTCTGATCGGCAGCAAGACCGACCGGATCGCGCAAATCGGCACCGAGCGGGCAGCCCTGCAAACCGATCTCGACAACCGCATCGCAGCTCTGGAGTTTTAGTTTGCGGGACCGGAAGTGCGGCTGAAGCAGTCCTCCAGGTCGCACACCTTCACGACCTGCGCTCGGCTGGGAAAGGACAGGGACTGCGCCCGTCCGTTCCCTTCGCCTCCGGCTGAAGGAAACGAACGCCCCCGCCGAATTACTGGATAGCCTCCCGGCAGGGGGAAACCGCGCGCGGGCTCCCATTGGCGCTTGACATAATATCGCCGTTATCAGAAGCAGCCCTTCGGGTCGCACACGCCGCAAGCGGCGCTGCTCGCTCCTGATAACGCGGTATTCATGTCAAACGCCCTCTAAGGCCTACGCCCGGCGGCTTTTCTTGGTTAAGTGCTAAGTGGGTGTTTGCGCTCCCGCGCAAACACCCACGCTTGATGCCGCGCCGCCCTGCCTTCATCCCGCCCGCCAGGGCGGGGTGAAGCGCACGGGCGGACCGCGCGGTTAGGAAAAGAGGTAAGCGTGTCACAAGGGAACAATCCGAGAGACACTAAAACGGGACACACAGCTCCGGCTCATTCACGCCGCTACTTCTAAATCTTTCGATCAACGCGACAAACGGAAGATCCTTTGTTCTTGTGAATATCTGCCAAGAGCCGACTTCATCCAGGGGGCTCGGCGATGGCAGGATCTCCTGAGTCGTCATACTTATAACGGACCTGGTTTTCCTGGTGGCCCTGCCATCCTGAATTTCATATGACTCCCGCTTCAGCGCATCCTCCGACAGATAGCCAACAACCCTGAACAGCTTTACAATCTCACCTTTCTGACTAACCTCATACTGATCATCGAGCACCCAATCCCCAGTCGAATTGAGCTGCCGTATACAGATCTGGGAAATATGGCCGTGGTCATATTGAAGACTACCCATCATTTCCGGGTCGGCCGCTTCTATTCGAGACGTCCATCTTTTTTCACTGGAGTAACCACACCACCGATGCTGCAGCTCATCGCGAAGAAAGTACTTTATTGTTGCCGACACAGGCGGGACAGCTTGCGGACCTCCAGCCGCACACAATATAAGCGTTGCCGCGACTAATCGAATCAGTAACATTGTTCCTCACTATTCCGGGCTTACGGGTGCTCACGTTCGCAGTTAGCGATTTGCGCTGGGCTTGGCGCGTGTGCGGTCTCCCAGTGTATATCGTCATTGAAAGAGTTACCCCAATTCAATCCAGTGATAGAGTTCAGCACGTCCGCGATTCTCTGCCAGTTTGAGCCATTCGCCAAATGGCCGAAGTCAATTCCGTCACCGATCTCATGGATACCAGTCCCAGGCCTCGCAGCTGGGTACCAACATCCTGTTCTCAGGGTAGCGCTACATCGGGGTAGTCCTGCATCTTTCGCCTTCTGATACTTATCCCACCTAGCTTGCTGATCAGCCCGGGTTCTAAAGCCGTCGGTAATAACCGGCACGATTCCCATGTGGTTAAGCACGCTGATAGCACCATCGATTAATATAGCGAGGTCGGGAGCGAACATATCATCAACATTCGGGCCGGAAGTCTTGTAGGTTCCGACAAGATATACCAAAGGGCACAGTTCCGTGGGGGTCGTCGATTCCGCTGTGTTCTGAATAGCAGCAACGATACCGCTTGAACCGAGACCGCAGGGACCAGACAAAGAAGCATCCGTCATCCAGCCTGAACCACAGATTCCACCGTCACCGTCGCCCGACTCGAACTCGGCGGTATCATCGGCTAAGCCAAGGGTATCTCTGCGGTTAACAGCATCCCCCCTCGTATACGCATACCGATTCCAACTCCCCGGATCCCCCGGCCCCGCACTGGCCTGATAGGGATCCGCGCTCCCAAACCTACCCATCCCCGGCAAATGCCAGCGATTCACCGCATAATCCAGCCCTGAAAAGCTATCCCGTGTATAGGTCGTTGTTTCACGGTATGTCATACAGATAGTCATTCTCGGAAACGTTTCGGAGGCACCGGTACGCCCCCTTCCTCTATGCTGTATAGAGCCCCTTTAGAACAGGTCCAAACTGACGCGCCAGTTTGACCCAGAGTATCCAACTCAATTTGCGGCTGAATCGCTACAGAATGCCAAGTCATGCCGCGGTCACGCGTCTCAAATAGCAATCCGGAGATATCGGTACCGAAGCCATGAAGGTCGGAAGAGAATACCATCGAAGTAAACCAACTCGACCGGGCAGAAGATCGCGACCGAATTGAGCCAACCGGAAGGCTTTGATGCCAAGTCTTGCCCGCATCAATGGTTCGATAGATGGCGCCATTGTCTGCACTGAGCAATCCCACGCCATCCCCCAGAAGTTGAACATGCCTGAGCTGATACCGCCCTTCGGAGAAATCTTCTTCGTTCTTGCCCTCTGAATCAAAGATGTACCCCGCGTTCCAGTGAGTACCTAAATCATTAGAGAAGCAGATCCACGATTCGCCGAACGTCACGGCATGACCACTCCGATCAACCGACATTCCTCGCGTAACGTAGCGGGCCTCTGCTTCACCGGGATTGGGGAGCGGCTGAGGCGACCAGTTCTCTCCTCCATCCAGGGAAATGAACACAGCAGCTTCAAGCACAAGGCGCTTGCCATCTCGTGCGGTGACAGCGAAGTTGGGGGCGTCTTCGTCTTTAGTTAGGTTTCTGTAGATGCCGCCGTAAATCCAAATGCGCCGCCCATCGGGAGACAGGTGAAGTCCTTCAGCTACACCTCGCGATTTGCTAAAAGGAGTTGCCGGAAGCTTCTCCCATGTCGCGACGCTGCCGAAGGCCCTCGACAACTGTTCGCTGCTTAGGACAAAACCGTGGTCACCCTGAAAGTCCGCATCTACCACCTGAGAGCTCAAACTCGAGGGAGTTCCAACAGCCAAGGAGTTGACCCACGAACGGCCTGCATCCGCAGTCCGCCATATTCCATGCACGCCCACAAACCAACCTGTTTTATCGGGAAGTATGTAAATCCGCTTCGCGGGTCCGTCCAATGGGAGGCTAGCAACGAAGTGGAGTGTCGCCGCACCTGGGAGAGCAGACCTCAGAATTCCAAGGACAATGAAAAGAGTAGGAACCAATCTAAGCAACTTACCTGCGAGTACCATTAACCCTCAATTTCCACCGAAAAAGTCGGTGCCCGCGATGCGGAAGTCGCCTGCGTGTTGCTTACGGACGCCCTTTCCTTGTCGGGCGGCCCGCCATTGGGTGAACGTGTAGCTGAGTGTTGGCCCCACCTTTAGTGCTGCTAGTGCAGAGAAGAGATGGTCACACTCGCCGGACCCGACAGAAGAGTCAAGTGCGTCAGAGAAACGCTGTGAGCCTGCCTTGAAACCGATGAATTGGTTCTTTTGAATCGTCCATTCTACGGTCTGCTTATAGGCAGCAGCCAGGTTCTGCATGGTTTTCACCATAATGGCTTCCTCCAGCGATACA
Organism: uncultured Acidobacteriia bacterium; assembly: GCA_903923395.1. Taxonomy (GTDB): domain Bacteria; phylum Acidobacteriota; class Terriglobia; order Bryobacterales; family Bryobacteraceae; genus BOG-234. The sequence continues at coordinate 551 of CAIXXM010000061.1, read as the reverse complement.
TCAGACTGTGTGATAGTCGGCCCGCTCGAGGAACTGGCTCCGGGAAGAGTAGATTGACCTATCCTGAACCAAGAATCCTCGCCAAACAATACTTTTAACTCGTCTACCCCCTCGGCGCTTGAAGGCATTACCGATGCCGTGAGTTGGCCGCATGTCGGTGACGAAGTCGCTGGAGGACTAGGTTCATCCAAAATGGGGCCTATGCTCGCCACCGAAGACGCAGAACATGGCCCAGATAGCGGGGCGTTAGTCATCCAATCCACGCCGCACACTTCTACGTTTCCGGTATTTTCCCAGTTGTACTCCAAACTGTCTTCATCCATGAGGCCCATGCGGTCAAGGCTGTTTACCGGGTTCCCCCTCGTATACGCATATCTATTCCAACTCCCCGGATCCCCCGGCCCGGCACTAGCCTGATAGGGGTCCGCGCTCCCAAACCTACCCATGCCCGGCACATACCACCGGTTGACCGCATAATCCAGCCCCGAAAAGCTATCCCGTGTATAGGTCGCAAAGCCCTCCGTATCCACCGGCACGGTACTCCCGCTCTT
>CAIXXM010000060.1 GCA_903923395.1 uncultured Acidobacteriia bacterium | reverse complement strand
GCGCGGTCATAGGCTTCGTCTTCTTCGCCGGGCAGTGCCAGAGTAGGACCAAGAATCACCGGAACACCGGCGGCCTTGATCTCTTTCGTGCACTTATAGGCTTCGGTGGCACCAATCAGAACGATCTTGAGCTTCTGCCTCGCCGCCCATTCCAGCGCCTCTTTGATATCACGCTCTTTGGTCACGGAAACAAGGATGTTCTCTTTGCCTTCGATCACAGGGAGCATGGCTTCGAGCTTCAGGTCCACGGCAAGTCCGGGAGCCTTGGCATCTTTGGCCAGCTTGTAACGGCGCGCGCTTTCGAAGAACTGGTTGAGTTCCTGTACTTCCGCATCGTGGGCACGCTTTAACTCGGAGAAAGGTGCGGCCGAACCGCCAAAGCCCTCACCGCCACCGCCGCCACGGCGTCCACCACCCCCGCCATAAGTGGGGAACTGCAGATGCATGGCTGCGTGACTCTTGACGCCCATTTCATCGGTTGTCCAGCCATCCAGGTGCATGAGTGACACCTGACCGGAGATGAGCTGCCCCTGCGGCATGGCAGCCACGGAGGTAATGCCGTTCACGCGGGTTACGGGGATATGTTCGCTCGAAGGGTTCACGGCGGTCAGCGCAACCAGCTGCGGGTTGAACTTACCGATTTCCGTTGTATCCGAGGTTTCACGGACGGAGTTGACTTCCACCAGGCCGACTTCCGTGCCGGCGTCGATCATGCCAGGGTAAACCTGCATACCCTTGCCGTCGATGAGCTTCACGTCCTTCGGTACGGTGAGGTTCTTGCCGACACCGGTGATCTTGCCATTGCGGACAAGCACCGTGCCGTTCTCGATGACCTGTCCATTCATGGTGTGAACGGTGGCACCTTTGATGGCGAATGCGTCATCCGCGGCAAAAGCTGCGGCTGCGGAAATAAGAATCAGGAAAAACGGTTTCACTGTGCGGGCCTCCCTGCGGGCGTCTGGCGGCGAAGTTCCTGCTGTTGCTTCTCGAGCAGGCCCTTCTTGGTGATTTCTTTCTTGGCACGTTCTTCGATGTCGTTATCACGGTCGAAGTACATTTTTCCATCGATGAAGACCTTCTCCACTTTCGAAAAATTGCTAAGCGGATGAGCATCAAAGACCACGAGATCGGCATCCTTGCCCACTTCGAGAGAACCGACTTTGTCGTCGATCTTCAGCTGCTTGGCGGGGTTGATGGTGATCAAAGAGAGCGCTTCGGTCTCAGTCAGTCCGCCATACTTCAGGGTCTTGGCCGCTTCCTTGTCCAGGTGACGCATCAGTTCAGCGTCATCGGAATTCAGAGAGGTCAGCACGCCTTTCTTGACCAGAATGGCAGCGTTGTAGGGAATAGCATCTTCCGCTTCCATCTTGTAAGCCCACCAGTCACTGAACGTGGAGGCACCGGAGCCATGTGCCGCAATCTCCTTGGCGACCTTATAACCTTCAAGAACATGCTGGAAGGTCTGGATCTTGAAGCCAAAGTCATCGGCCACATGGAGCAGCATCAGAATCTCATCCTGGCGGTAGCAGTGCGCGTGCACTAGGCGCTTGCCTTCGAGAACTTCCACAAGGGTATCGAGCTTCAGATCGCGGGCCGGAGGAATTGCGACCTGACCAGCCTTCACCTTGGCGTTGTAGTCATCCCACTTCGCCTTGTAAGTCTTGGCATCATTGAAAGCCTCACGGATCACGTCTTCCACACCCATGCGGGTTGCCGGGTAACGGAGGTTGGTTGCAGGAGCACCGAAGCCGCCCTGTGAACTGCCCGCCCGCTTGGGGTTTTCACCCAGCGCGAACTTGATACCAGGCATGGCACCGGCGAACTTGAGGCCTTCCGCATTCTGACCCCAGCGCATCTTGATGACCTGATTCTTGCCACCAATCGCGTTGGCGGAACCGTGCAGCACGTTCGCCGCCGTGACACCACCGGCAAGAGCGCGGTAGATACCAATATCATCTGGGTTGATCGTATCTTCAATGCCGACCATCGCGGTCACTGAGGCGCTGCCTTCGTTCACTGCCTCCGTGGCAATGTGCGAGTGGCAGTCAATGATACCGGGCATGATGAACTTTCCGGTGCCATCCACAATCTTTGCCCCGGCAGGAGCCATGACCTTTTCACCAATGGCGGCAATCTTTCCATCCTGCAGCAGGATGGAACCTTTGACCGTACCCTTGGTAACCGTGAGAATCGTGGCGTTCTGAATGAGAACGGGCGCTTCAGCGGCAAAGAGCGCCGAAGCAGCCAGCAGAAGTATTGAGAAGCGCTTCATTTACTGTTTGTCTCCCTGGAAGTCATTGGCACCGGGGCCGGAGGCTCCGCGCCCAAAACCGCGGCCTGCTGCCGGAGCTTCGGGGACTTCGAATTTCGTACCGTCGACAAAGACATACTTCAACTTCGTGGCGGGCGCGAAGATATCGCCTTCCGCAATCACCAGGTTGGCGATCTTACCCTTGTCGATGCTGCCGAGACGGTCGGACACGCCGTAGATTTCCGCAGGGGTCAAAGTTAGCGCGCGAATGGCATCGGCAGGGGAGAGACCGGAGTCCACCGACTTCTTGACCGCAGCCAGCACTTCCTTCGGGGTCGCCAGGCCATCGGCGTAAAAAGCAAACTTGACGCCAGCCTTCGCAAGCGCCGCAGGCGAGCTGGGTGCCTTGTCGCGAAGTTCCAAAGTGCGCAGAGCTTCCACCGCGGTGGGGTCACCATCCGGAGTCTTGGTGGGCCACTTCAGGCTGACAATGACCGGGACATTGGCCTTCTTCAGGAAGTCGGCTTCTTTGTAAGCTTCATGGGCGCCGTAGATCACCACGGGCTGCTTCAATTCCTTCGCGAAGGTAACCATGCGTTCGATTTCCGTGGCGCGGACGGCAGGCAGCAACATACGCGGGCTGGCCAGCAGGCCTTCGAGCGTACGGTCATAGGCAGGGCGCTGCAGTCCAGTGGGGTTCTTCGCATAGATGGCCTGCGCCTGCTTATAGCGTTCGGCATCCAGATACATCTGGCGCACATAGGCGATGTAACCCATCAACGAATTGGGATAGCCGCGGCTCATTCCGAAACCACGGGCCACAATCACGATGGACTGGCCAATGGAATCCGCGATCACCATATTGCCCGGCTTTTCACCAGCCAAATTGATCAGGCTGCCGTTGCCGTTGAAGATCTTGCCGGCGGGGAAGGTTGCGGCGCTGAGAAAGCCACCGTTGCGGAATGATTCAATGCGGCTGTCCGTCGCGGAGACGGAATCAATCGCCTTGGCATAACTTTCATTCGAGGGGCGGTCTTCCGGACCACGCGCGACCGGTTCAGCGGCGGCGGCAGCTGCTGCTGCGGCGGCCGCGGGAGTTGCCGCGGCACCACCACGCCGTCCACCCGCAGCGGCGGCAGAGCCCGAGGATGCAGCAGACGCGATACCCAAGGTGCTGAAGGCATCGATCATGCCGGGATAAACCGTCAGACCTTTGCAATCGATGACCCAGGCATCCGCCGGAATAGTAACGTTTTCGCCGACGGCTTCAATGAGTCCGTCGCGGACAACGACAACACCCTTTTCAATGGGTGCGCCGGAAACACGGACGATCTTTGCGTCTTTAAGGGCATACGCGCCGAGGCCGTCGGCAGAGTACGCCGGGGCCGCGGACACGAGTCCGAGGACTGTCAGCAAGGGGAGAATTCGCCTGCCCTGCTTCAGGATGGTGTCTAGCTTCATAGTTGGCTCGATATACTGGCTAATTCCGCTTCCAAATGGTTACAGCTTCTCTACATACTACAAAGACGGTGTCTTATAAAGACGCCGGAGTCGATATTGACGAGGCGGACCGAGCAGTCGGATCTATCCGCAAGATGGCCCAGGCGACCTTCACGAAGGGCGTCCTGACGGATATCGGTTCCTTCGGCGGCTGTTTTGCGCTGCCCAAAATGAAAAAGCCCGTGCTGGTCAGTTCCGTGGACGGCGTGGGCACAAAGCTGAAGGTTGCCTTCGCCACCGGCAAACATGACACTATCGGCGAAGACCTGGTCAACCACTGCGTCAATGATATTGCCGTGCAGGGTGCCAAGCCACTTTTCTTTCTGGATTACTTCGCTGTCGGCAAGCTGGATGCAAAGGTTGCTGCCTCCGTTGTCTCAGGCATTGCCCGCGGCTGCGCGGCAAATGGCTGCGCCCTGATTGGCGGTGAGACCGCGGAGATGCCCGGCATTTATACCGATGGCGAATATGATCTCGCCGGCACAATTGTCGGGGTGGTCGAGAAGTCCAGGATCATCAATGGCGCGAAAGTCAAAGCCGGCGATGTTCTGCTGGCTCTGCCCTCCACCGGTTTGCACACCAACGGCTATTCCCTCGCGCGCAAGCTGCTGTTTGAGACGGGCGGTTACACGGTCGATTCCCAAATCGAAGAACTTGGCGGCACGCTGGGTACAGCATTGCTCGCCACACACCGCAGTTACCTGAAAGCGATCCAAACCTTGATGAAGGCGGATTTGCTGCTCGCAGCCGCGCACATTACTGGCGGCGGTATCTCAGACAATCTGCCCCGCGTCATCCCGAAATCACTGGCCGCTGCCATCGACAAGAGTTCCTGGCAGGTGCCGCCTCTCTTTGAGATGCTGCGGACCCTCGGCAATGTGCCCGATGATGACTGGCGGCGAACCTTCAACCTCGGTGTGGGGATGATCCTCACGGTGCCTGCGAAGAGCGTGGATAAAGCGGTGAAGGCCCTCAAGAGGGCAGGAGAAAAACCATGGATTATCGGGGAAATCATCCCGCAGCGCAGGGGCAAAGGCCGGGTCGAATATCGATAAAGCACAGCCTGCGCCTGGGCATTTTGATTTCCGGGCGCGGCTCGAACTTTGAGGCGATTTCAAATGCCATCAACCGGGGAACGGTGGATGCAGAGATCGCAGTTGTCATCAGCAACCGGGCAGCGGCTCCAGGCATTGAGATCGCGAGAGAACGCGGCATTCCGGTGCGGGTTATCCCGTCCGCCGGCATGGACCGTGAGACTTACGACAAACTGCTCATTGAAGAGTTGAACACGCATGAGGTGGAACTGGTGTGCCTCGCCGGCTTCATGTGGTTGCTCAGTGCCGGCTTCGTGAAAGCATTCCCCGGCAGGGTCATGAATATCCACCCGTCTCTGCTGCCTTCGTTCCCAGGACTGGATGCGCAGCGTCAGGCGCTGGAGCATGGCGTCAAGATCACAGGCTGCACGGTTCACTTTGTGGATGAATTTCTCGATTCCGGGCCCATCGTGCTGCAGTCCGCCGTGCCGGTTTTGGATACCGATAGCGTGGAGTCACTCTCCGTGCGGATCTTGAAGCAGGAGCATGATATCTACCCCAGGGCCATACAGCTGGTGTCCGAAGGGCGGATTACGGTGGAAGGACGCCGGGTAAAGATCAAAGAGTAGCCCTGTTTCTATAAGCCCTGGCGCATGGCGTGACGGGAAGCCACCAGCTTCGAACTCTTCGCCGTATCCGCAACAATTGATGTTTCAAACAGCAGCTCAAAACTTCGGACATCTTTCACCGACTTGAGCCCCCATAACTGCGCCAGCTTTCTGGACGCAGCCCGGTCGCAGGCATACTCGGTAGCCATCTCCGTGGCTGCCATGGTGTTGCCGGCCAGCACCAGAACATTCCCGGTTTCAGCCAGATTCGGCACCAGTGCGATATAGGCGAAGCCGCGTCCGGAACCACTGGGCATATCCGTGAAGTAATCGGCAGGTTCCCCGGCAGCCGGGTTCTGGTTATGGATCGAAGCTTGCCTGTCTTTGTCGTTCGACACAAAACGGAAGTTCAGCTTGTCATCAAAGGCCCGCAGCCAGGGATTCGATCTGGGACTGCCCAGCAGCACAAAACTGTGTTGACGGAAATCCCGCACACTCAGATCCCGTGCGTGCCGGACCTCCAGCGACTTCCAGGATTCAGGATGCGACTGCAGTAACCGTCCGTAGACATTCACATCCGCCATGCTCGTGTAACGGCGCGTAAGAAAGTAGCCCCAGAACCCGGGCGTCACTGGATTGGCTCCGGCTTCCACACTCTTCCGGTATCCGGCGCCCGAATAGTCGTCGAGCGAGATCTCATGCCCGGCAAGTTCCTGCGCCGCCACAAAGCCGGAGTCCGCCATCACGATCACTGTCCGCTTCACGTTCGGCCCCACCACCAGCGAAGTCAAAGGGCCGAAATCCGGAGCAGCGGATGGCAGCATGGAGAGCAGACGTTCCCGCTCGGCAAAGAGCCAGCCGGTGGAGACCAGCAGAACCGCGCAAACGCACCCCAAGACCGCCGCCAGGGGAAAAGGCTTTGCAAGAACCGGCGCAGCGGCTGGCGGTGGCACGGCGGCAATCCGGGGTTCAAAGACCGGCACATAGCCGCCTTTGGGAATCACGATATGGATGGGGTCGTCGAAACCCTCGCCATCGTAATACTCGGCCAGTTTCTTTCTCAGAATTCGCGCCTGGACACGGACCGTGTTGTCCTCCGCCGGATTGTAGTCCGGAGGCTTGCCGAAGATCCGTGTGCCGAGTTGCTGCTCATTGATCTCATCCACTCGGCCGGCCAGCGCGCGCTCCACCACATCCATCAGGAAGTGCTGCAACCGGACCGAGCGCTCAAAGACTTTGCCATGCGCCGCACGGGACGCCGCCTCAAAACGGGGGTCCGGCGGTGCCGCTGCTTCTTCGATTTGGACTGCAGGGTTCAAAATCGATTACGAGTATACAGTAAAACGTCGAAGCTGGACTTCCGGTGCTGATTCACGGCAAACCCCTGCCATTCGGGCACTTTATACCGTATAAACACCGGAAACACACTGGACTCCGGGGTCTCCCGGCGATAGGATCAGACGCATCCCCAGTCTTTAGGAGTTCTGTATGCTTCGTGCGTCCCTGTCCGCGCTCCTGGCCATTTCGTGGCTGAGTACCATCGCCTTCGCCCAGACGAATGCGGGTAACATCACCGGCACCGTTTTTGACAGCCAGAAGGCGGTGGTGGCTGGAACCAAAGTTACCGCCACAAGAATTGACACCAACTTTCCGCAGTCCACGATGAGTGGCTCGGCGGGCGGCTACAACATTCCCGCACTCGAGCCAGGTGCGTACCGGCTCACGGCGGAGATGAAAGGCTTCAAGAAGCTGGTGATTGAGCGGATGGTGGTGGAGGCTTCCTCCACCGTGGAACTCGACCTCACGCTGGAGGTGGGCGCCTCCACGACAGAGATCACGGTGACGGCGAGCGCCCCGATCATTGCGGAAGGCACGTCCACCATCCAGTACAACATTGACTTAAAGCAGATCTCTGAGTTGCCTCTGGCGAATTCCAGCACCCTTTCGGCGCTTTCGCTGGTGCCGGGTGTCTTGGGAGACCCCGGCGTGGAACAGGCCGCGATCACCACCGGCGTCACGGCACCCGGCTCCGGACTTTCCATCTCCGGCAGCGCGCCCGGCACCGTGCAATTCCAGGCGGATGGCGTGAACAACACCAGCAGCTACTACGGCAGGATCGGCATGGCGTTCAGCACGGAGGCAGTGGCCGAGATCGTGATTCTGCAGAACTCTTACTCGGCGGAATACCGGGCAGCGGGCGGCGCGGTGATCAATATGACCACCAAGTCCGGCAACAATGCCTTCCACGGCACGTTGTTCTCTTACACGCAGAACGACATCCTCAATGCCGCGCCCTGGCAGAATTCATTCCGGCTCAAGGGAGTGCAGCGTTACTGGCGCGGAGGTCTGGATGTGGGCGGTCCGGTCTGGCTGCCGAAGATTTATAACGGCAAGAACCGCACCTTCTTCTTCGTGGGCTATGAACCGCTGCGGCAATATACGCGATCCAGCGCCTTCGCCCGTGTCGCGACCGCGGCAGAGCGGCAGGGCGACTTCTCAAAATCCGTCTATAACTCGCTGACGAACCAGCCCATCGAAATCTTTCAGCACTTCAACCCCGGCACGAATACACTGATTCCCCAATCCGCGACGAATCCCTATCCGCAATTCCCCAAGAACATCATTCCGGCTTCCATGATTTCTCCGATTGGCCAGGCGCTGCTCAATCTGGAACCCATGCCGAACATGGCGCTGAACTCCGTAAACCAGAACTACTCTGTGTTCCGCAATGTCCGGAACACCGACAACCGCTATAACGTGAAGATCGACCAGATCATCACGTCGACGAACCGCCTGTCTTTCCGGGTTTCCGAAGCACCAACGAAGGGCGTCCGCTATTTCCAGGGCGGACTCGCCGAGCAGGTCCCCACGGACACGAACACCGGAACCAATATCTCGCTCAGTGATACGCAGACCTTCGGCGGCAACAAGGTCAATGAGTTGCGGCTTGGCTTCAGCCGCTCCAGCAACGTGCGCCGCCAGACCGATGAGCAACTGGCGCAGAATGGCTTCCAGAAGTTCGGACTGCCCTCATTCCTCACCGCTGGCATGCCGCAAATCACGTCATTTGGTGATTCGCAGGTGCAGAACATCGCCAGTGACCCCGGTGCCTACCAGATCGATAACTTCTATCAAGTGACCGATGTCTTCAACTGGACACTGGGCAAGCACAACATCCGCTTCGGCGGAGATTACAACGCCGTGCAGCAAAATATCGTGGACTACAACAATGTGGGCGGCGTGTGGTCTTTCAATCAGTCGCAAACCAACATCGGATCAGCGAACACACAGACCGTGCTGGGCATTCCCAACGCGACCACCGGCACGGGCCTCGCGAGCATCCTGCTCGGCTACCCGAACTCGGTCAGCATCGCGCCTGCTGTCATTCCTTATCAATACCGCTGGAAGTATATGGCCGGCTTTATCCAGGACGATTTCAAGGTATCTCCGCGGCTGACTCTCAACATCGGCCTGCGCTACCAGATTGAAGTTCCCCGCTCAGAGAAGCATCATCAGCAGGGCTACTTCGTCAATCAACCGGTCACTCTTGCCAATGGTTCCCAGCAGCAGGGCTACATTCAGCTGGATGGCCTCGGCGCCAGCACTTCGAACACTCTCTGGCCGACCCGCTATCGGGACTTTGAACCGCGCGTCGGGCTTGCCTACCGTCCGCCGAAGTTCCTCCCCGGCTTGCAGGTCATCCGCGCGGCCTATGCCATTACGCACATCCCCACGGCAGGCTTGTTCAACAGCGCGATTCCGGATCTCAGCCCCAAGGCAGCCCAGCTGGCAACCAATGGTTCGGCGACAGGGGGCCAGGTGCAGATTGACCGCGCGCCTCTGGTGCTGCCGACGGGCGGCTATGTACAGCCGGCAGATGGCAAATTCACCAATATCAGCAACGTCAATGCCGTCTATTATGTGAATCCAAATGTGGTTTCCCCGTACGTGCAGCAGTGGAACTTCGGTCTCGGCTTCCAGTGGGGCAACAATTACGGGCTCGAAGTGAACTACGTGGGCAACAAGAGCACGAATATGTTCGGACCCTCGGCCATTTACAATGCCGTGGATTTGAACCAGTATGTGCAGCAGTATCTCGCCGGGGTGAACCTCAGCCAGACCATCCCGAATCCGCAGGGAATTACGGGCTCGAATGGACAAGTGATTCAAGTCACACGGCAGAATGCACTGCGTCCTCTGTCCACACTGGGTGATATCACGGACCCTTTGCAGCAGGGCTTTGATGCGCGCTACAACGCGCTGCAGATCAACTTCACGCGGCGGTTTTCCCGCGGCTTCCAGGTCAGTGCCAACTATGTTTGGATGAAATCGATGGATGATTCCTCCTGCGCCGGGCAATACTGCGGCACCCCCACGCAGAACTGGGGCACCGGTGCCCCGCAACTCTACGGCGATTCCCACTCACTGGAAAAATCGATCTCCACGTTCGATATCCCCGGCACCTTCCGCTTCAACTTCAACGCGGAACTGCCCTTCGGCAAAGGGAAGACGTGGCTCGCCAATGTGCCCACTTTCGTGAATGAAATCATCGGCAACTGGAAAATCACCGGCAACGGTGGCATTCAAAGCGGCCTGCCGTTCCAAGCCTATACAGGAGCGAGTTCCGGCTATCCGGACGATGTTGCCAAGATCCGTCCCAACATTGTTCCCGGCGTCAACCCGGTGCTGCCGAACTGGAAGAATGACTGCAATGACCCCGTCACGCAGCATTGCCCCTATGTGAATGTGCTGGCGGTCTTCACGCCCCCCGGCTTCCTGCAGGTGGGGAACGCCACCCGCGTGATGGATAACATACGCATGCCGCATACGGACTTCTTCAACCTTTCCGTGTTGAAGGATTTCCCCATCCGCGAACAGGTGAAGCTCCAATTCCGGGCCGATGCCTTTGGTGTCCTGAACCACGTCTATTTCCAGTGCAACCAGAACAACTTCACGCTGTACACAGGCTTGAATTATGCCGCCGGAGTCAACGTGCCGGTCGTCACCACGAATAACATTGTCACGACCTACAGCGACGTAGGCACCAACATCGGAGGAAACCGCACCATCCAAATGGCGCTCAAGCTGATCTTTTGAGGAACGCCGCACAACGGACTCGCCGTCCGCGTTGAGCGCATCGGGCTCCTTGATTCGATTAACGCCGCGGACGGCGGCCTGTGCGCTTTTGAGGAACGCCACCCGTCTAGAATAAGAGGACCCGCCATCCTCATGTTCCGACGACTCACAGTGACCGGCCTGTTGGCACTTCTTTGCCATGCGGCGGACTTTTCCACGCGCTATGAAGAGATCCGCCAGCAGGCCACACCGCAACAGCTTTACGCGTTTCTCTCCGCGCTGCCCAAGGGCGGTGATTTGCATAACCACGGAGGGCTTTCCGTCTATGCGTCTGTCTGGTTCAATCTGGCGACGTCGCCCAAGACCCTGGCCCGCAACCGCTTCTACACACTCACCGAATTCCGTAACTGTCCTGATTACCCCGATTCCGCGCCACGCTTCCTCAATATCCAAAAAGCCACCTGGAACCAGCTCAGTGACTGCGCGAAATCCCAGTTCCAGCCGCTCACCGATCTCACACCAAAGCTGAAGCAGGAATGGCTCTCTTCGCTTTATATCGATAAGCCGGGCGAAGGCCGTGATGAGTTCTTCGAACGCATCGTCATCCGCCTGGGTGAACTCAGTAAAGACCCGTATCTGCTGGCTGACGCACTGGTGGAGAATATGAAGCTTTTCGGGGCCGAAGGCCTCCGCTACATTGAGGCACAATCGATTCCCGGCGGGCTCGATGTGAATGGCAATCCCGTGACGCCCGAAGAAGCAGACCGGATCATGCAGGAACGTCTTCGCCAACCTGATGCACTGGCCAGCGGCGTGACGATGCGGTTTCAGTGGGTCATCATCCGCTACAGGCCGGATGCGGAAAAGCAATTGGACACGGCCTACGCCTGGGTTGCCGCACATAGAGACCGCTGGGTAGGCATCAACATGGCCGGGCGCGAGGATAATGACAAAGGCTATGCACTGCGCTTCCTGCCGGAATACCGCAAACTGCGCCGGACTTACAGTGATATCCCGCTCTCGATTCATGCTGGGGAAAAAGATAACCCCGGGCATGAAGTCCGCGACACTCTGTTACTGGGCGCAACGCGCATCGGTCACGGCGTCAACCTGATCTCTGACCCGGATACGATGTTGCTGATGCGCGGGAACCGCTATCTGGTGGAGATCAACCTGATTTCCAATAAAGTCCTGGAGTATATCCCGGATACGTCACTACATCCCTTCCCGGAGTATCTCCGCTTCGGCATTCCCGTCTGCTTGAATACGGACGACCGGGGCTCCTGGGATTCCAACTTTACTGACGAATACTACACCGCTGTTACTACCTTCCACCTCACATGGAAGGAGTTAGTGGACTTGGGGCGCAACAGTTTGACTTACTCTTTCGCGGAACCAGCGCTGAAGCAACAGATGCTCTCCAGTTATGATGCTGCGGTAACTGCTTTCGAACACCGCTTCGATCAACCACAGTGGCAGACTGAGTTGCAGCGCATCAAACCACAATATTCCGGCTACACCACACGCACCTGGGGATTCAAACAATGAAGCTGGCCTTACTCCTTCTGCTCGCCTTATCCGCCTTCGCACAGAACAAGCCAATACCGGTCAAAGTAGTGATTGTGACCATGTTTGAACCGGGTCAGGATACAGGCGACCGCCCCGGCGAGTTCCAACTGTGGGTGGAACGGGAACCGCTCGACCAGATCATCCCTTTCCCCCAGGGCAACCGGAATCTGCGGATGTCGAAAGACGGCATCCTCGCAATGGTGACAGGCGTGGGTACGGCCAAAGCGGCAGCATCAGTCATGGCGCTCGGCATGGACCCGCGCTTTGATCTCACCAAAGCCTACTGGCTGGTGGCCGGCATCGCTGGCGGCGATCCGAATGACGTTTCACTCGGTTCCGCCGTGTGGTGTGAACACGTCATCGACGGCGATCTGGCTTATGAGATCGATGCCCGCCAAATCCCGGAAGGCTGGACGACTGGCTTCGTTCCTTTGCGCAAATCCAAACCCTATGAACAGCCGGTGAAGAAAGAACTGGAAGGTGAGGTGTACCGGACCAACCCGGCCCTGACTGCCTGGGCATACCGGCTCACGAAGGATACGCCGCTCGCCGACAGCGAACAGATTCAAAAGTCACGAGCGCGCTACACAGGCTTCCCGAACGCACTGAAGCCGCCTTTCGTCACGCACGGGGATACCATGTCCTCCGGCACGTTCTGGCATGGGACGAAGCTCAACGAATGGGCCAATGCGTGGACCAGTTATTACACCGGCGGCCGGGGCAATTACATGCTCTCTGCGATGGAAGATACAGGCACCATGCAGGCACTTACTTTCCTGGCAGCGGCCGGCAAGGCAGATATCCGGCGGGCGATGGTCCTGCGCACGGTAAGTAACTATGACCGGGAACCTCCAGGTGGCAGCCCCGCCGAAGACCTTTCGAATATGGTGACCGGCAGCTACTCTGCTTATATGCCTTCCCTTGATGCCGCCCAGAAGATTGGCCATACGGTGGTGCGGTTTCTTGTGGAGCACTGGAACACCACCAAAGACCGAATTCCCGAGTGAAGTAACTTTAACGGCACCTTCAGACCCGGTTCATAATTGCTTTCGTCTGTAGTATCAGAAGCGAACAAGACAAGCGCTTCGAAAGAAAAGGACGAAAACAAAATGAAAACCATCACCACCACCCTCCTTACCCTGGCCGTTGCCGGACTCAGCTTCGCCGCGCAGGACACCACAGCCAAACCGGCTGTTACGCCTTCCACGGACAAGGCTCCGGTCGCAGCCAAGAAAGTAGTTGCGAAGAAGGCCGTGAAGCCGGTGGCAGCGAACGCCGTTGCCGCCAAGCCCGCCGCCGCAACTCCCGCAGCTTCCGCCGCTTCCAGCACTCCCGCAGTCGCCGGGAAGACGGCGGTCAAGAAGCACAAGAAGGTTGCCAAGACCACGACGCCAGCGACTCCGACGGCCGCTCCGTCCAAGTAATTGACAACATCTCTCCTGTGCGGCAGCGCCGCGGGGTCGCCCAGCCCCGCGGCGTTTTGCTGCTTGCGAGAATGGAAGCATGCCAACCGAAATCGCCACTCTCGGCGGAGGCTGCTTCTGGTGTCTGGAAGCCGTCTATAACCAGACCGAAGGCGTTACCAGCGCCCTTTCCGGCTACATGGGCGGACCCCGGCCGAACCCCACTTATCAAGAAGTCTGCTCCGGCATGACCGGCCATGTGGAAGTGGTCCAGGTGGAGTTCAACCCTGAAATCATCACCTTCCGCGACCTTCTCGAAATCTTCTTCGTCATTCATGACCCCACAACGCTGAACCGCCAGGGCAACGATGTGGGAACGCAGTACCGCAGTGTGATCTTTTACCATTCCGAAGCCCAGCAGGCAACGGCCAAGGAAATCATTGCAGAGCTGGATTTGGACCGTCCCGTGGTTACTGCAGTGGAACCCGCATCACCGTTCTATGTGGCTGAGTCTTATCACCAGCGCTATTTCGAAAAGAATCCGCACCAGGGTTACTGTATGTTCGTCGTGGGACCCAAGGTGGATAAGTTCCGCGCGAAGTTCACCAGCCGGATGAAGAAATGAGCTTTGCAGAAGAACTAATTCCCCTGTTGCCGGAAGATCTTCCGCGCGCCAGCGAACTGGCCGCACTTTCGTCGAAACATCTCGACATGATTGTGGCCGTGAATGAGTATATGAACCTCACACGGATCACGGGCACACGCGAGGCAGTCATCAAGCACATCCTGGATTCGGTGCTGCCCTGGAAACACTTCGCGGGCGCACGCTCCATCATGGATGCCGGCACCGGCGCGGGGCTGCCCGGCATCCCGCTGGCCATCCTGTTCCCCGAAACCCGCTTCCTCCTGGTGGAATCGGTGCAGAAGAAAGCACGTTTCGTGGAATCCGTAGTCGATGAGTTGCAACTGAAGAACGTGGAAGTATCTTCGAAACGCGCGGAAGACCTGCTGGGCACCCGCAAGGTGGAAATTATTACAGCCCGCGCCATGGCACCCATCGAACGCGCTCTGGGATACTTCGCACCGGCCTTCCGCAATGGTACGCGGGCACTGCTCTACAAGGGTCCCGACGTGGAGACAGAAATTGCAGAAGCCGCCAGCGAAGCCCGCAAGCGGAAAGTGTTTCTCAAAGTGGTGGCCCGGTATGATTTGCCCGACGCACTGGGAACGCGAACCTTAGTGGAAGCCAAGCCGGATTAAAGCCGCGACTCATGCAGTAAATATGCTGTGCCAGTCTTGGCTTCGAAGACCGTCAAACGGCCTTCTTCGATCACCGCATAGTGACGCAGCCTGGTATCGATACAGACGGCATCCGCACCGGTGTTCCGTACCGTGGCACCCGGCGTATGTCCCACCAGTTGCTTCACGCCGGCAATGGGCTGCAGGGTCTGGAAGTCACACCAGGTGATGCCGCCGTAGTTCCGCCAGCCGCCCCGGTCGCGTCCAGCGGAAGTGAGCCAGTGTTCTTCACCGTAATCCAGCGAATCCCGGCATTCCCGTGTAACCCGGCCAAGAAATAGCTTCACGTCGCTACTCTTGCAGAGCGGCGCGGTAAGTCCGGCATGACTCAGCAGCCAACCATCCACCCAGGTGTGGAATTTCATGCGTTCGCGGACGGAAGTGGCTTTGATAGCCTCCGCAACCGCACGGAACTTTCCAGAGGTGTAGCCGCTGCAGGCGTGAACTCCCCACAGATAGTGGATGTCATGGTTGCCAAAGAGGAAAACGTTTTCGTTCTTCTCCGCGGTGCGTGCCTCCAGCCACAGCGCGACGTTCCTGGCATCTGCGGGCGTGTCGTGAAAATCATCGAAGTAATCCCCGAGATAGACCACACGGTCATGCGGGACAGATGCAGTAATGGCATCCGCCCCGGCGGTGTCGTTATGGATATCCGGAATCACCAGAGTGGTCATGCTGTCAGTGTAGTGCGTCTCCGGGCCAGACCCAGCGCGCCCAGACCCAGCAGGACCAGACCAACCGTACCCGGTTCCGGCGTTGGCGAGTAAGTGATCACGCTGGAAATTGCGTAGAGGCTGTAGGAGTTCGTGTCCGGGGCAATGTTATCAAGCAGCCACTTGTTGGATGAGGTCGGCAGACCGTATGCGCTGTTGCCGGTGCCGCCGAGTCCGCACTGTCCAGAGCAATAAGGGATGTAGTTCGAACCGTCACCAGTCCATACGAAGGCACCGGAGTTGTCGAGTGTGCCATCTTCAAAAGTGGGAACCGCAATCATCGTGGAGACAGCAGATGCCGAGATCACTTCAGTGCCATTCAAGGTATAGACATTTGCGGTTGGCCGCGCTGAATAGCCATTTTGGGCAGCAGCCAGCGCGTGCCACGTCAAACCAAGGGAGGCGAGAGCAGGTGTGGAATTCACCACCGCATTGACGAAATTGTTGTAGGTATTGAGGTCGCCCGAGGTTGCCGTCGTCGTGGTGCTGGTAACGAAAAGCAACTGGTACGTGCTGCCGGGTGTCAGACCGCTGGGCTGCGTGACGATTTCTCCCATGGCAGGCAGCGCCAACGCTCCCAGCGCGATCAAGGCCGTAAGGGACACGTTCAGGTTTCGCATGTCGGTTCCTGCTGAGTAAACAAGAACCGTCCCGCTTTTCTATCACACATTCAAAAATATTTTTCACCGCTGCGGGATTACACTAACGGAGATGCTTCGCCGACTTGCCATCCTCCTCTTCGCCCTCTCCTGCCTGGCCCCCGCAAAACTGCTGCGTATCGAACTCTCTGAGCGCAGCGATGTACTCGACGGAGCTTCGTTCGGTGCCGCCGGGCCTTATGAAAGGCTGATCGGCAAGGCCTACTTTGGCGTGGACCCGAATCTCCCGGCCAACAAAATCATCGTGGACATCGCACTCGCACCCCGGGACGCAGAGGGTCTGGTGGAATTCTCGGCCGATCTCTATGTCCTGAAACCGCGCGACCCCGCCAAGGGCAACCACGCGATGATCTTTGAAGTCTCCAACCGCGGCGGCAAAGGCATGCTGGGTGTCTTCAACCGGGCCGCGCCGGGAACTGATCCACGCACCGATGCGCAACTGGGCGACAAGCTGCTCATGCAGCAGGGCTATACCATCGCGTGGCTCGGCTGGCAGTTCGATGTGCCAAATACGCCGGGCTTGCTCCGTCTGGATGCACCCATCGCCAAGGACAACGGCAAGACCATCACCGGACTGGTCCGTTCTGAATTCGTTCCCGATGCCCGCACGCCTGTGATGGGACTGGCCGACCGCGGCCACGTACCTTATCCGATGGCCGATGTTCCTGACGCCATTCGCGAGTTAACCGTACGGGATACGGCGACGGGGCCAAGGAAGGCAGTCGATAAGAAAGACTGGAATCTCCGCAACGGAAAGGAGATCTATCTCGAAAAGGGTTTTGAGCCGGGTAAGTTCTACGAACTGGTCTATCTGGCGAAAGATCCGGTTGTGGTCGGTCTGGGACCCGCCGCGATCCGTGACTTCGTCTCATTCATCAAGTACAACGGCGTCAACACCATCACAGTGCTGGGCGAGCAGAACAGGCACATCAAGCAGGTTTACGGCTTCGGTATTTCGCAAAGTGGCAGGTTCCTGCGCAAATACATCTATGACGGCTTCAATGGAGATGAACAGGGCCGCAAGGTGTTCGACGGCCTGATGGTGCATGTTGGCGGCGCGGGCCGCGGCAGTTTCAACCACCGCTTCGCACAACCTTCCCGCGATGGCCATCCGTATTTGAACGTGCTCTATCCCACCGACCTCTTCCCGTTCACCGACTTGCCTGAGACGGACCCCGAAACCGGCAGGACCGGTGCCCTGCTCGGGAATACCAATCCGAAGAACGTGCCGAAGATCTTCTATACGAATTCGTCGTATGAATATTGGGGCCGTTCCGCCGCGCTGATCCACACCACGCCGGATGGAAAAGCCGATGCACAACTGGCACCCACCACCCGTGTCTACATGTTCGCGGGCGGCCAACATGGCCCGGCACCGTTCCCTCCGCGCAAGAACGGCACAGTGAATGCCTCGAACCCCAATGATTACCGCTGGGCATTGCGGGCTCTGCTCACCGCCATGGATGCCTGGGTGAAGACCAATACGCCGCCTCCAGATTCCGTCTATCCACACGTGGCAAAGGCCGAGCTCACCGCCCCCAAAGGTGTGAAATTACCGCAAATTCCCGGTCAGAAGCTGGCCCTGCGTCCGAAACTGGCCTGGGATATGGATTTCGGGTCAGACTTTGAAACGAAAGGTATCGTCACACAGGAACCGCCCCTGCTGACCAAGACCTACCCGGCACTGGTGCCGCAGGTGGATGCCGATGGAATCGATCTGGGCGGAATCCGCATGCCGGAAGTTGCCGTACCACTGGCGACCTACCTCGGCTGGAACCTGCGGGACGCTTCGCTCGGTGCGCCGGAGGAATTATTCTCCATGCAGGGCAGCTTCATTCCCTTCCCGCTGAAGAAAACCCCAGGCGACAGCCGTACACCCGTTGCCGAGCGCTACAAATCGAAACAGGATTACCTGGATCACGTGGCGGCAGCGGCCGTGGCTCTGGTCAAGCAGCGGTTTCTGCTCCCGCAGGACGTGGACAAACAGATGGAGCGCGCAAACCTGGAGTGGGCTGCGTTGGTGAAGTAATTACCCGTTCGGCATCATCACTGCTGATGTCGCGTCTCCACCCACACGGACCGCAGTGAACAACGGTTTCACCTTGTTCTTGTGGTCCAGCACGGTCTTCATGCGGAAGACAGACAAATCGCCGGATTCCCGGTTGATGACCAGCCCGAACTCCTGATTCGGCGTCATCATCACGAACGCGGGCTGCATGCCGACGTGGACCGAAGCCTCCACGCGGCGCGTCATGATATCGATAATCGTTACGTCACCGGAATCCCGGTTGGCCACGAGCAGCAGCCCCAGGGGATCGGGAGCGTAAACCATATCACCGGGCGTTCTGCCGGCGAGAATCGTCTGGTCGACTTCGTTCTGGTAGGGGTTGACGATCGCAATGGCATCCAGACCAGAGCCGCTGACGAACATTTGTCCGCCGTCGTCATTGAAACAGAAGCGCTCCGGGGTAATGGAAAGCGGCAGACGGGCCAAGAGTTTGCCATCATCCACCGAGACCGTCGCGATCTGCCGTTCCTGCCAGCCACCGGCCAGCACGGTTTGGCCATCTTTGCGAAAACGCAGAGTCTGGGTGGAAATCCCCACAGGAACTATGGACCGCGTCTTGAGCGTATTCCTGTCCAGAAACGCGATGGACTTCTTTTCGGGCAATGAGACCGCCAGATGATCGCTGGACACATCGTATGCGCCGGGTTTGGACAGCAGCGCCTTCGCCAGAATGGCCCCCGTCTGCAGGTCCAAACTGACCACTTGGCCAGACTCCGGATGAACCGCAACGGCACGCCTGTTGTCCTCCGAAGGAAGCAGCCAGGCAGCGGGTGCAGGGAGCCGGTAGGCACGCTTGGGTTGGTTCGTGCTCAGGTCAATTGGAAACACCGCCGATGCATCCGGACACACCGCAAAGAGCTGCCCGCCCGCACGGACCAGTTGTGAGGGCACGGCAGGGAGTTCGATCTTGCCGGACCAAAGGAATTCCCCAAGGTCAACGACCGCAATCGATTTCTGGCCTTTGCGGGCGATATAAAGCGAGCTCGCATTGCGCGCCGCCAGCTTGCGGCCACAGGCGGCCAGGGTGGCTCCCGCCGCGGCAGCCAGGAAGGTTCTTCTTTGGACTCGATCAGACACGCTCTACCAACTGTAGCGTTCTTCCTTCCAAGGGTCACCTCTGCGGTGATAACCATTGCTTTCCCAGAAGCCGGATTCGTCGTGATCCAGCAGTTCAATGCCGGAGAGCCACTTCGCGCTTTTCCAGGCGTAGAGCTGGGGAATGATCAGCCGGCAGGGGCCACCATGGGCTACGGTGAGTTCCTCTCCGTCGTGCGTGATCGCAACCAGCGCATCTTCGGCCAGCAGGTCCGCCAGCGGCATGTTGGTGGTGAAGCCGCGGTCGTAACCATGCGCGATGGCGAACTTCGCATTGGGTTTCGCGCCGCCTGCCAGGGTGAGGAGCGTGCGGGTGGAAACGCCTTCCCAGACGTTGCCGAGGCGGCTCCAGCGTGTGACGCAGTGGAAATCAGAGAAAACCTTGACGCGGGGCAGCGCGAGGAACTCCTTCCACTTGAAGGAGACGGGCTCCGCAACCAGACCGGAGATCCGGAGTTCCCACTGATCCATATCGATTCGCGGAGGGCCACTGGCATCGAGAACCGGCCATTTCCGCGTACGGCTTTGGCCCGGGGGAATGCGAACTTCCCGGTGGGTGTCGGGACTGATGATGGCATCCGGCGGCGCGTCTTCCGGTCCAGGCACCTGCACGGGTTGTTCCCGCTCTTTATCCATCCAGAAACTCATGCTTCTCCCTTTCCCAAAATAGATGCTTCCGTACCGAATTGGGATCGCTTCTGAAACGCACTTGTCAAAAAAATGTCAACGGCTTGAATTTTTGGCAATTCGTTGTAGCATGGGATTCAAGTACCGGGCATCAAACCGGCCTGCAACGGCATGTTTGAGGGATGGAGACCCAATTGCTCGGAAGGCTCCCGGGTGGCTTGCTTGCTGGAATCAGTCCGAAGTTTTACGGCAGCATCGATAGTTCTTTCCGCCGCGTGGCTCTGCCAGGCGCAAACGGTGATGCACGGCAATGGCTTCAGTGGTTCCGTGCAACTCATGGCGACGGACTCCATTGTTCTGGATGGCCAGGAGATTCGGAAAGATCTTCCCTGCACGGTAACGCCCGTAAAACCCGCTCTCGGTTTTGACCTCAAATTCCACGCCGGTTATGACGTCACGGTCCCGCTGAAGGAGTTGGCGGGAGAAGAGGATCTGCTGACGATTCTGTTCCGTGTGACACCGCCATCGGGTAAGGGCGACCCTGTTTATTTCTCCCAAAAATACACAGTTCCGAAGATTCCGGCTGACGCGCGCGGCGAGGCGCTGCTGCAGGGCGGTTTCGATTTGGGCGAAGGCGACTACCACGTCGACTGGATGATCCGCGACCGCATGGAGCGCGTCTGCTCGTTCAACTGGGAGTCTTCCGCGAGCCTGCCGCAGAAGGATCAGGGCATCAAACTTTCGCTGGGGCCGAATCTGATTGAGCCCTTTGAGACAGAGTTCTTCAAGCAGGAGCCCCCTGTAGCGCGGATTA
Source organism: uncultured Acidobacteriia bacterium (assembly GCA_903923395.1). GTDB lineage: Bacteria > Acidobacteriota > Terriglobia > Bryobacterales > Bryobacteraceae > BOG-234. The sequence continues at coordinate 7,126 of CAIXXM010000060.1, read as the reverse complement.
ACATCGAAGATCCGCTCAAGGTGAAGGTGCTCATCAACTTTGCGCCGCAGAAAGTCACCTCCTCCACCATGCAGTACGTGGACACTTCAGCGCTGGTTTCGATTCTGCGAAACATCTCGCGGGAACCGAGGATCTGTAAATTCGACATTGTGGCGTTCAATATGAACGAACAGCGGATCGTCTACCGGCAGGAAGGTCTCGACCAGATCAACTTTCCGGAGTTGGGAAAAGCGCTGTCTTCGATCAAGCCGGGCACGGTCGATTACAAGAACCTGGTGAATAAGCACGGCGATACGGAATTCCTGACCAAGCTCATTGCGGATGAACTCTCGGGCAACCGGGCCGACGCCGTGATCTTCGCGGGCCCGAAAGTGATGCTCGAGGAAGGTGTTTCGCAGGAAAGTCTCAAGCAGTTTGCCGACGCCAACCACCCTGTCTTCTACATGAACTTCAACCTGTATCCGCAGCAGGTACCCTGGCGCGATGCCATCGGGAACGCGGTGAAACACCTTCGTGGTTTCGAATACACCATCTCCCGCCCGAAAGATTTATGGACGGCGTGGACAGATATTGTCGGCCGCATTGTAAAGTTGAAACTTGTGAGGGCCTCTTCCGCGTCCTCACAGTAGAACCCCATGCTTCCAGGCCGCAGAATCTTCTACTCACTCCCGCTTTTGACCGGCATCCTGCTTACGGCGACTGGTCCAGCCTCTGCACAGCGCTTTAAAGATCCAAACACCCTGGCGCCGGACTACCCCACGCCGCAAACGGTGGTGGACAAGATGCTGTCCGTGGCCCAAGTGAAGCCCGGTGAGACTGTTTACGATCTGGGTTGCGGAGATGGGCGCATTCTCTTCGCGGCCGCCCAGGACTTCAAGGCGAAGGCCGTCGGAATCGAGATCCGGCGCGACATCTTCGAGAAGACGGCCAAGAAAGTGGAATCTGCCGGCCTGGCGGATCAGATCAAGGTCATCCATGGGGATGCTTTGAAGGCAGACCTGTCTTCCGCCGATGTGGTGACCCTCTACCTGCTCACCAGTTCCAATGAGCGTCTGAAGCCCCAATTCCGCAAGTATCTGAAGCCGACGGCGCGGATCATCTCACATGACTTTGAGATCAAGGGCTGGAAGCCGGACCAGGTGGAGAAGATGATGGTCGGCGGGCACCAGCACACCGTCTATCTCTACCACGTGCAGAACTAATCAGTTAATCGAGACGGTGACGCCGGATTGCGTGACATACGTGTTGCCCACACGCAGCAACAGCGGCACGTTGTTCCCCTTCGGAGCCTCAGCGGGAATCAGGATGTTCGTCTGCAGAATTCCCGGAGCCAGGGTGGGCACAGCGCCCGAGTAGAGAATCTGCACAGGAACGCCGCCCAAAGTCGCGGTCATCGGGAAGGCCACCACGGGATACGGCGGATTCACGCTGACCAGTTGGCCGTCGGTCACTGAACCACTCAAGGTGCCGCCCCCTGTCCAGTAGACAATGAGCGCCTGACCCGCAGTGGCCGGATTCGTGGGCCCGTTCACCGTGAAGTCCTGATTCCGCACCGCGCCCTGGCCACTGCCCGTCTGGGAAATCGTGAACAAACCGGGTGTCGCGGGAAGGATATTGACCGTGACAGGTGTGGAAGGCACGCCGAGATATTCCACGGTCATATGCGCAATGGGGCCAAGGACGGCATAAGGCACAATGGCGCTGACCTGCGTCGCGGAGGAATAGATCATCGGCGAAGGAATGCCATCGAAGAGCACCCGTGTGTTGCCCAGCGAACTGGTGATTGCCGTGCCATCCGGAGTGAGTTGTAACGTAGTCAGATTGGCAGGGCCCAGGCCGGTACCGTAGAGAACGAAAATCTCGCCCGGCGACAGTGCGCCGCCCGCGAAGCTCGCCGCGTTTTGAATCGATGCCGCCGTAAAGTTGATGCCAACCCCAGCCTCGGAAATGGTGATCTGCTGGCCCGCGATGGTGAGTATCGCACTGCGGGATTGCGGCACAAGATTGGGAGCTACGGTCACGGAGACATTCCCCGGCCCGGTTTGCACGGTATTGGGGATGGTGATCCAGGACATGGTGTTCGCCGTGCTCCACGAACAGGCAGTATCGGTGTTGACGGCGAAACTCAGCGTGGTGCCGGTGGCTGGCACGGCGACCGGACCCGCGGGCGTCACCCCATATGAGCAACTCACCCCGAGTTGCTGCACGTTGATGGTCTGGTCATTGATCTGTATCGAGCCGATGCGCGAGGCGGCATTCGGGTTATCGCCAATGGTGACGGTAATGCCGCCATTGCCGGTAAACGGACCTCCATTGGACAACGTGATCCAGGGCGTGGTGGTGGCCGCCGTCCAGATGCAACTGGTGGAGACGGAGAGGCTCACCGGGACAGCGTTCCTGGCAGGGGCATTGATGCCGGAGGGAGAGAAGGTGTAGGTGCAGTTGGCCCCGGGCTGGCGAACGGTGAACGTGGTGCTCACACCGCCTGTGCCTCCGGTTGGCACGGATGACACCGTGATGGTGCCCGTGCGCACGGATGGCGAGAGATTCGCGGTGTAGGTGAAGCCGAAGGTTCCGTTGCCCGTGCCGGTCTGGCCGAACGTGACGACAATCCAGTCGGGATTGTTGGAGGTCACCGTGCGGGTGCAGGTGGAGGCCGTGGTCATCGTGACGGAGTTGGAAGTTCCCGCGGCGGCGGATGACAGCGTCACCGAGGTTGGATTCAGCGAGATGGTGCATTGTGCCGCGGCGTGACCAGCGGTGAGAACGGCGAAACAGAACAGGGCAGTAAGCAGTCGCATATCAGTGGAGTGTGCCGCAGCAGCTTTTATTCTCTCTTAACCCGCACAACCGGGGAATGGTTTTATCCAGCCCCGCGGCAACATGCTAAACTGAAAGTTCCCAAGAGCCCACTATGTTATTGAGCGTCCAAGAGTTGGAGGTCCGCAAGCTTGTCTTTGAGCAGACCTACAATCCGGGAGAAATCGACTTCTCCTTCAGCAATGTCACCCAATCGGGACCGCTCACCACGTCGGGAGTCGCGGAATTGCTGGAACACACCGGCGGAGAAATTCGCGTCCAGGGCGAGGTCAACACCGGCATTGATGCCGAATGTGACCGCTGTCTTGGTCCGGCGCATTACGATGTCCATGCCCCGTTTGACTTGTTCTACAAGCCGGGCGCGAGTGTGGATGCCGATGAAGAAGAGGCAATCGATGAAGGAGAAGCGGAAATCGGCTTCTACGAATTGCCTGGCATCGAATTGGAAGATATCCTGAGAGAACAGGTTCTGCTGCAACTGCCAATGCAGCACCTTTGCAAGTTGGATTGCAAAGGGATTTGTCCGGTCTGCGGCTGCAACCGCAATGAGACCGCCTGCAACTGCGAAACCCACCCGGGCGACGACCGCTGGAAAGCGCTCCAGTCCATCGCAACTGCCGATTAAGTTATCAGTTGCGTTACACTAATTAAGTTCAACGAAAAAGAGTAATCCGAAATGCCTAATCCGAAAAGACGACATTCCGCCGAGCGCACCGCAACGCGCCGTGCCCATGATGCCCTGCGGAAGCCTGCTTCCTCCGAGTGCCCCAACTGCAGCGAACCGAAGGTTCCTCACCGTGTTTGCATGAAGTGCGGCCAGTACAAGGGCCGTGAAGTAATCGAAACCACCGCACAATAAGTTCATGAGCACCTCCGTCCCGCGCTCGCAGTATGCTGCTGTGACCGCTGAGCCGGAGGTGTATCTTTTTTCCGGGGTTAACTGACAACACGATGATCACGATTGCCATCGACGCCATGGGTGGGGATCACGCGCCGAAGCCGGAGGTTGCGGGAGCGATTCTTGCTGCCAGGCAATTCGGCCACACCATTCTCCTCGTCGGCGATCAGGACGTCATTGCGCAGGAAATGAAGCACCACCCCGGTGCCGATAAGCTTCCCATTGAGGTGGTCCACGCTTCCGAGCACATCACCATGCATGACGATGTGAAGGCGCTCCGCAGCAAGCGGGACAGTTCCATGCATGTTTGCGCACGCCTGGTTGCGAACGGCAAGGCTGATGGCTTTCTCTCCGCCGGCAATACCGGAGCCTGCATGGCAATCGCGAAAACGGTGCTCGGCAAGGTTCCCGGCGTGGACCGCCCCGCGCTCTCCGGCGTCTTTCCCACCCGCGAAGGAACACCCGTTGTGGTGCTTGACGTGGGTGCCAATGTGGATTGTGACCCGCAGATGCTGGCGCAATTCGGCTTGATGGGCGAAATCTATTCGCGTCTCGTCTTGAAGACCAGCAACCCCAGGGTCGGCCTGCTCTCCATCGGCGAAGAAGAACACAAAGGCAACAACCTCACGCATGACACCACGCCTCTGCTGAAGCAGCTTCCCATCAATTTCATTGGGAACGTGGAAGGCCGGGATCTCTTCTCCGGCAAAGCGGACGTCATTGTGGCGGATGGCTTCGTCGGCAACGTGGCGTTGAAGGTAAGTGAGGGTCTGGTGGAACTGATCGGTGCCACCCTGCGGACATCACTCCGGGCGAATCTCTTCCGCAAACTCGGCTACCTGCTTTCGAAGGGTGCCTTCACCGAATTCCGCAAGAGCGTCGATTATTCCGAGTACGGCGGAGCGCCTCTGCTGGGTGTCCGCGGCGCCTGCATCATCTGCCATGGCCGCAGTAATGCCAATGCAATAAAAAATGCGGTCAGAGTTGCGGCTGAGTTCGCATCCTCCAACCTCAATCAACGCATCGAACAAGAGTTGCGTATCGCAGCGAAAGTTTAATCGTGCGTCAAATCACTCTTCTCTTCCTCGCCGCTCTGTCCCTCACCGCACAGACGCCAGACAAGTTCAACCACGCCAAGTGGACAGCATCCACAGAGGCAGCCTCCGTTGCGCCGGGTTCGACGGTCTTGATCAAACTCACGGCGGAGGTCGACCCGGAGTGGCACATCTACTCCCTGACTACACCGCCGGGCCCCATTCCCACCACCATCAAGCTGGAGAGTCCCGCGGTTGCGAAAGTCACTTACTTCCAGCGCCCGCCGGTCAAGAAGTTTGACCCCAATTTCAACGCGGATACAGAGACCTATGAGGGAACGGCCACGTTTCTGGCACAGGTGCAGTTGAAGCCCGATGCTCCGGCGGGTCCTCTGCAGCTGACTTTCGTCCCGCGCTACCAGACCTGCTCGGGGACCTCCTGCATCCCCCCGCGCACCCGGGAAGTGCCTGTCACGTTGAACGTCGCTGCCGGTGTCACGGTTGCCAGCACTACCCTTCCGGCGGATTACCAGGAAGCCAAACCGGCGGCCCCCACGAAAGCCGCAGGCAACACCGCAGCAGCACCCGACCAGCAGGACCTTCCGGGCTTCCTTCTGCTCGCCTTTGGCTTCGGACTCGCTGCCATTTTCACCCCCTGCGTCTTTCCGATGATCCCCATCACCATGTCCTTCTTCGTGGGGCAAAAGGGCGGCGTCGGCCAGGCGGTCACGTTTTGTCTTGGCATCATTGTACTCTTTACCGGACTCGGGTTGCTCACCACAGTCCTCCTCGGTCCGGCTGGCGTTGCTGTTCTGGGCTCCAACCCCTGGGTGAATGGTTTTATCGCGGGCATCTTCTTCGTGTTCGGCCTCAGTCTGCTGGGTGCATTTGAGATCACGATTCCCTCCTTCCTGCTCACCAAGTTGAATGATGCATCCGGCAAAGGCGGTTTCGCCGGCACGCTGCTGATGGGCTTGACCTTCGCCCTCGCCTCATTCGCCTGCGTCGGACCCTTCATGGGGACGCTGCTGGCTGCTTCGGTGACAGGCGGCAAACTCCGTCCGGTGCTGGGCATGGTCGTGTTCGCAACAGGTCTTTCCCTGCCCTTCTTCTTCCTCGCACTCTTCCCCAAGTATTTGAAGCAGATGCCGCGCTCCGGCGAATGGCTGTCGCGCGTGAAGATGGTGATGGGCTTCTTCGTCCTGGCGGCGATGTTCAAGTACCTCTACAGCCTGGATGCGGTCCTGCAAACCGGATTTCTGACCCGTGAGCGCTTTCTTGCTGCCTGGGTCGTCATCTTCGCTACCGCAGGGTTTTATCTGCTCGGTCTGATCCGGCTGCCTGGCATCTCCAGGGATGAAGAAGTTGGCGTTTCGAGACTGCTCATCGGCCTGCTCTTCGTCACGTTCGGCTTGAGTTTGCTCCCTGGCATGTTCGGAGGGCGCCTCGGCGAAATCGAGGCCTACATTCCCCCTCCCGTGGCGGGGACTTCGGGCACCTCCAGCAGCGAACTTACATGGATCGAAAATGACCTGAATGGAGCATTTGCCAAAGCCAAGGCAGAAGGCAAGCTCATTCTGGTCAACTTCACCGGCTATGCCTGCACGAACTGCCACTGGATGAAGGCCAACATGTTCACACGGCCTGAGATCAAAGGAATCATGCAGAACATGATTCTGGTGGATCTCTATACGGACGGCACAGACCCCGCTTCCATCGCAAATCAAAAGCTGGAGGAGAGCCAGTTCCAGACCGTTGCGATTCCGTTCTACGTGCTCTATGACGGCGATAAGAACGTCATCGCAACCTTCCCGTCCCTGACGCGCAAGCCGGAAGAATTCATTGCATTTCTGAATACGAAGAAAGCCGCACCGGTTGCCGCCGCCGCGTCTGCTCTCGAAGGTGCCCCGTTCAAGACACTGGCCGGCGCGCCGCTCGATCCGGCATCGTGGAAAGGCAAGATCACGGTGCTCAACTACTGGGCGACTTGGTGCATCCCCTGCCGCAAGGAAATCCCGGAATTCAATAAGCTCCACAGGGAGATGGCAGCCAAGGGTGTGAATGTGGTCGGGATCTCGATGGATGAAGACGGTGCAGAGCCCGTCAATCTCTACCTGAAGACCAACCCCATGGAGTACACTGTTGGCCTGGGCACCGGTGCACCGGCTCAACTGCCCGTGACGGTGATCCTGGATAAGTCCGGCGCCCAGATCCAGCGCTTTGAAGGGTTCGCCAAACCGGAAGATATTCGCGCGGCAGTGGAAAAGGCGCTACAGTCCAACTAGTGTTCTTCCGTTCCTCTGACCGCCATCTCGCCATACGTTTGGAACAAGCCGAAGCCGCCAACGGTGTGGCGATGGCACAGGCCGTGGCG
>CAIXXM010000059.1 GCA_903923395.1 uncultured Acidobacteriia bacterium | reverse complement strand
TCGATGGCAATGGCCGCCGCAGTATCTATATTGAAGTCCGGCGGAACTTTGTCACGCCACTGTTTCTAGCCTTTGATTACCCGCCGCCTATCTCGACCATCGGCGTACGGAACCGTTCCACTGTACCTGCACAGGCACTGATGCTCATGAATAATGACTTCGTGTTGCAACAGGCCGATAAGTGGGCGCAGCGAATCAACCTGCTTCCCGCTGCCGAGCGGATTCCACAGATGTATCAGGAAGCCTTCGGGCGGCCCCCCGAAACCTGGGAACTAACGGAAGCCCAATCGTTTCTCTCTGGCGGCGGAACCCTGGCGGAGTTCGCACACGTTCTCTTCAATACCCCGGAGTTTCTCTATGTCCAGTAGACGCGAATTCCTCTGCCGCGCCGCGAATGGCTTCGGCGGACTGGCGCTCATGCAGATGATGGCCCAGGCGGCGGTGAAGAACGGTACGCACCACAAACCCACCGCAAAGTCAGTCATCTTCCTCTTCATGGATGGCGGCCCGTCTCAAATGGACACCTTCGATCCCAAGCCGCGTCTGCGGCAGGATCATGGCAAGAAACTTCCGTTCACGCCGCCCACCACGGTCTTTAATATCAGTGACCAGGTCTTTGGCTCGCCCTTCAGCTTCAAACAATGCGGGCAAAGTGGCGCGACGGTAAGTGAGCTCTTCCCCCATGTCGCCGGCTGCGTGGATGATATGGCCATCATTCGCTCCATGGTGGCGGATCATTCGGAACATACCGCCGCGAATTACTTCATGCACTCCGGCTCAGGCTTTCAGGGACGTCCCAGCATGGGTGCCTGGATCAATTACGGCCTTGGTTCAGAATGCGATAATCTGCCCGGTTTCATTGTGCTGGAGAGCGGCCTGATCCCGCCCGGCGGCCTCGATTGTTTCTCCTCTGGATTTCTTCCTGCCAGTTATCAGGGCACCGTCTTCCGCAAGGGAGATCACCCTGTTGCCGATCTCACACCACCCGCGGCAGCCGCGGCAGCGCAACAACGGAAACTCGCCCTGCTCAGCAAGCTCAACAAAGGTGTTGTCGACCGCTTTGGCGAAGTGAGCGAGATAGACGCCACCATCCGGAATTACGAACTCGCTTTCCGGATGCAATCCGCTGTCCCCGACTTACTTGATCTCTCGAAAGAATCGGGCGCGACGAAAGAACTCTACGGGCTGAATGACAAGTTAACCGAAGAGTTCGGGCGCGAGTGTCTGCTCGCCAGAAGGTTGGTGGAACGCGGTGTGCGGTTCATCGAACTACTGACGCCCGCAAGATCCGGCCTCGACCGCTGGGACCAACATTCGGGCCTGGAAAACGGACACCGGATCAACGCACAATCCACAGACAAGCCGATTGCCGGTCTGCTCAAAGATCTGAAATCCCGTGGCCTGCTGGAGCAGACCCTCGTCGTTTGGGGTGGGGAATTCGGCCGCACCCCGTGCGCGCAAATTCCAGATAACGGCGATCTATCGAAGGTTGGCCGCGACCACAATCCCTTCGGCTTCACGATGTGGATGGCTGGCGGCGGCACCAAACCCGGCACCGTTTATGGTGCCACCGATGAGTTCGGTTACTTTGCCGTGGAGAATAAGGTCCACGTGCATGATCTGCACGCCACCATCCTGCACATGCTCGGCATCGACCATAAGCAGCTGACCTTCCGCTACAGCGGCCGTGACATGCGGCTGACCGATGTCTACGGCAAAGTCATCAAAGATCTGCTTGCCTGAGATCTACCAGTAGAGCTTGAGTGCGAACTGCATCTGCCGCGCGGAGTTGGCTTGCCCTGTCACCAGCCCGAACGAGGAGCTGTTCAGGTTGCTATTCGGGTTCGAGAAAATCACACGGTTCAACAGATTGAAGGCCTCGGCACGGAAATCCACGCGGAGATGTTCCCTTACCTGAAACGTCTTGCCCAGGCTGATATTTTCATTGAGTCCATTGAAGCCACGGGCCAGCGGATTGTATCGCGTCGCGTTACCGAGCAGATAGTTGGGCTGTGCCGGGAAAGCGGCGGCATTCAGATAAGTATCTTTCGCCGGATCGAACGCGCCTGTGTAGGTGCTCTTCCAGTCATAAGTCGTGATGTAGGGGCGGTTGCTCCCGTTGAAAATCGGCAGCGGAGCATTTCTAGTCACGGCGAGAGGCTGTCCCGTGTTGTACACCTGCGTGCCACTTAGACGCCATCCGCCGAGGATCTGATTCACGAAGCCGCTGGTGAACCATTTCTTCCCCTTGCCGAACGGCAGTTCATAAATCGTATTCAACTTCACCACGTGCGTCTGATCATAGGCTCCAATCGATTTCTCCAGACGCCGGTTCCCCTGATCTTCTGCAAAGCCGGAGTTCGCGTAGTACGTATCTGCGTCGGTCAGCAATTTGGAGAACGCGTAACTCCAGTTAAAGAGCAGGCCGTTCGTGTAACGCCGGTTCAACTTCAGTACGAGCGCGTTGTAGTTGGAATGTCCGCTCTTGTCACCGCCACTCTGGCTGGTATCCACGGTGAGAAACTGCGGGAAGGGGCGCAGTGCCTGCGATACCGTCTGCGATCTTTGCACCGAGGAATTCGTGAAGTTGGCGTACGGCACCTTGATACCGGCAGACACCGCGGCAGCCGAAGTAATGCTGGAATTCAGCAGACTGATTGCCTGCGAGGCACCATACTGGGAAATCAACTGGTTCACGACACTCATCGGCACCTGATTGATATTCACAATTCCACTTTGCAGGTGTTCCCCGACCACGCCGTTGTAATCCGCTTCAAAGACCGTGTTGTTGGAAATCTGCCGCTGGATCGAGAACGTGAAGTTATCATTCACCGGAGACCTTGTCGCGTTGTTGCCCTGCCAGTAATCCACGTTGCCGTTGTTCGCGAAGGAGGGATTGATCTGTGGAGGCAATGGGTACGAAGGCAGGCCCTGGTCCAGATAGAACGCCGGTGTAATTCCCTGATTGGGGCTCGCAAAGGAATACTGGCCAATGAAGCCAGCGTAGTGACTGCTGCTGGCAACCACGGTAACCCGGCTGAATGACCTCGCCGCACCAACGCGGATCGTGGTCTTGGAATCGAGAGCATAAGCAGCACCCAACCGCGGCCCCCAGGCACCATACCAGCCTGGAATCAAACTGCTGGTCCCCGTGCGGCCCGCGCCAGATCCTGCAAAGATCAACGCGCCCGGATAGTTATTCACTGCAGGGTTGGGTGTGGTGGGAGAGAAGTCCGTGTATTGATCGCCACCCGCTACAGGAGGACGCGTAAACTCATAACGCAGCCCCAGATTCACGGTCAGCTTCTTGCTGATCCGCCAGTCATCCTGCACATAAAAACCATGGTAATCAAAGGTCTGGGGAAGATAGCGGATGGTCTCCGTCGCGCCACTGTCGGCAGCGCCCACCAAAAAGGACGCAAAGGAGCTTCCGCTCGTGGCTGTAGTCACACCGGGTACAGCAGTTTCGAGAAAGCTGAAGCTTGCCTGACCGGCAATATTCTGTTGACCAAAGCCATTCGCCCGCTGGCTCTCAAACGCATACCCGAACTTCATGGTGTGCGCACCGCGAATATAACTCAAATCATTCTTGAGCGACCACGAAGGCTGCTCCGTCCCGTTGTACGCCGTGCTCCCCCAGCCGGTAAACTCTGAAAACCCGATATTCGGGAAGTTCACGTTGCAATCCACTGCATTCGGGATACAGACCTTGCTCTTCCAGTTCCCGCCGGAGTTCGGGGAGTAGCTGTTCTTGTAAAACTGGTTGCCGCCAATTGAAAAGTGATTGAAGAGGCGCGGAGAGATCGTCCAGTCATACGAAGTCCGGTAAAGCGATGCGCCGTAGTTTGAAACCTGTCCGTTCCAGAGCGGCTCCGGCAAGCCATTCGGACCAGTCGCGCCGGGCGCGGAATCATACCGTGTCTTGTTATAGAAGAAACTCAGGTGATGATTGGAGTTGAAGTTGTGGTCGATCTTCACACTACCCTTGTCCGTGGGGCTGACAGTCACGCCACCACTGGTCACATAGTTATTCGAGATATAGCCATACGTTCCTGGCACGATTCCCGCCCGGTTCGGCACCACACCCTTGGCATAACCGATGATCTGTTGTGCGACTGTACTGATTTGCGATGCAGGGATGGCGTTATTCGGATACGGATCGCGGACGAAACCACTTCCGGTTGGGTTGTTTCGCGTGGTGTTCGGATTGTAGATGGGAATCTGTACGTTCTTTGAGTTCACCAGATTCGTGAAGTTCCCCTGATACATCTCCGGGGTGGGAACCGATAAGATGCTGCCATTGCTGCCCAAACGGTTCCGGAATCCTTCGTAGGACGCAAAGAAGAAGGTCTTGTTCCGCCCGTGATAAAGCTTGGGTATATACACCGGCCCGCCCGCAGAAGCCCCGAAATCACTTTGCTTATAGACCGCGCGGGTAGCAGCAAAGAAGTTCCGCGCGTCAAAATCCTGGTTGCGGAGAAACTCATACGCCGAACCATGCAAGTCATTCGTCCCGGACTTCGAGACGAAAGTAATCACACCTCCCGCCGCCTGTCCGAACTCTGCTTTGAAACCGCCAGTATCCACGGCAAATTCCGTAATCGATTCGACCGAGGGCGTTAGATAAGCAGTTTCCGAAGCATCCGCAGAACGATTGGTATTCACCGAAAGCCCGTCGAGCGTGGCACTCCAACCCGCAGCCTGGCCGCCGCCCAGCGATAACGCATTGCCCGAACCCTTCGCCTCCGCCACGGTCGATACCAGATCAAAAGGACTGCGCAGCGCTCCGCCGACAACCAGCGGCAACTGGTCCACCATACGGCCCTCCACTGCATTGGAGATCTTCGCATCCTCCGTCTGCATCTGCGCCGCCTGGGCCTGCACCTCAATCACCTCAGCCACATTGCCAACCTGCAGTTGCGCATCCAGCCGCACAGTCGCTCCCGCGGTAAGCACGATATTGTTCTGCACAAACTTACGGAAGCCATTGGCAACCGCCTCAAACCGGTAAGTGCCCGGCGCAAGATTGGCGGCGCTGTATTCACCGATGTTATTTGTCGTGATTTGTTCGGCCGAGTTAGTCGCCAGGTTCACCAGCCTCACCGGCACGGAGGCGATGGCTGCCCCGCTGGCATCCGTCAGAACTCCAGTGATACTTCCGCGTTCCGATTGGGCAAACGCAAATAGAGCTGTAGCAAGCAGCGCGCAAACGAGGCGTCTCATGGGAGACGACAATATAACGTTTCAGTCCATAATGCAAGAGTCTAAGTTACTTGCCTGGAACACTGAATAGAATGAGGCTCGGTGCATCAGACCGCGCCGCCACCAGATCCACGAAGCCATCACTGTTCAAGTCCGCAGCCGCCAGACCATAGGTTGCCCCTTTGTCATCCCCAAAGAGTACTCTTTTGTACATTCGCCCGGTTCCGTCGTTAAAGTAGACCGCGCCGGGAGCATTCACATAGCCAACGATCATCTCCGGCTTGCCGTCTTTGTTCAGATCCGCCGCTATCATGGAGTACGGAAGCGCATCTTTCCCTGCAATCGACAGCCCCTGTCCGAACTTACCCTTGCCTTCATTGAAGTAAATAAACAAACCCCGATCTTCATGACAAGCGGCAATATCCAACTTGCCGTCTCCATCGAAATCAGCGATTGCCATGGCCCGGGTTGATGCCTTCGCGGGGCCAAACGCCAGTTTCCGGTCGAAGTTCCCTTTGCCGTCACCGAAGTAAATCACGCTCTGGCAGTCATCCCTGCACGGAACAACAATGTCTGCCTTGCCATCGCCATCGATATCCGCAATCAAAATCGTCGAAGAAGTTTCCGGTCCAAGCGGCTTGCAGGTAAAGTGTGCCTTGCCATCGTTGAAGCAAACCTGGCTCGGACCGGGCCTGTTTGCCACGGCTATATCCGGAAAACCATCACCATTCAAATCCCCTACAGCCGCATTGCGCGTATGCCACGCGGGATCGCCATAGGTCCCGCCCATCGTGAAGTGACCCTTGCCGTCATTCAAGAGAATGTACTTGGCATCGGGGCGATCATTGCTGATGACCAGATCGAGGTCTCCATCGCCGTCCAGATCCGCCAGCGCCGCGGTGTAAGTCCGGTCCGCGGGATTCGGCAATTCGGGCCCGGGTTGAAAATGACCCTTGCCGTCTCCCAGCAGGATGACATCTTTCAACGGCCAGTGCCTGCCCTTGGCCAGCACAATATCCAGAATGCCGTCGCCGTTCACATCCCCAATGGATGCATTCGCCGTAGTCTCTGCGACCGTCTCCAAAGGTACGGCTTGAAAGAAACGAATACTGCCACTAACAGCAGCGGCCAAAGCCGCTGCGCCCAGGCACAGACAAATAATGTATTTGTTCACTTCACCCTATCCGGCCCGGTGAATTCATAACTTCCTGAGCCTATCTCAAATACTGACATACCTTGTTCCGCACGCGAGGGCGCGCTGTTCCCCGCCCCCGTGACACCAGCGGGCAACCAAACGCTCGCGGTGCTGTTGGGCGGAATCACCACAGCGAAGTGCACCTTTCCGCCTTCCCGCTTCCAGGAACTCTCCAGCTTGCCATACATGGTTTTGTGGGAGGCCCGCACGGCATCCAAACCTTTTGGCAGATAGGGCCGGATGATCGCATGCTTGAAGCCCGGCTGCTCCGGATCTGCGCGAATACCCGCCAAATACTCATACATCCAGACGCCGAGATCACCGATTTGCATCACGTGATTTCCTGAGTTCATGGCCGGGTCCGCAGTATCTCCGTTCCACAATTCCCAAATCGTTGTGGCACCTTTCGCTAACATGTAGCCCCAGCCGGGATAAGTCTTCTGCGTGACCATCTGGAAAGCAGTGTCCACGGGGCCGCTCTCTGTAAGGGCGCGCATGAGCCACTGCGCTCCTACCAGGCCCGTGCCCACATGGCTGTCTTCACTTTTGATTCTGCCCACAAGTTTGGCCGCGACATCATACTCTCTCCCCGGCGGCACCATGCCAAAGGCCAGCGGCAAGGCCTGCGCCGTTTGCGTGCCATTCGCATAAGTTCCCTCCTGCTCGTGGAAGAACGTCTGATTAAACGCCTTCCGCAACCCGGCGGCTGATCGCTCCCACGCCGAAGCCTCATCTGGCTTGCCGGCCTGCCGTGCAAAGCGCGCCATTTGCAGAGACATCCGGTAGTAATAGGCGCTCGCCAGGAAACGGCCTTCCGTCTGCCGCATAGGGTCCTTGGAATGGATCAGCTTCGGGTCTTCTGGAGGAACGCACCAATCCCCGTAGGTATCTTTCGGGAGCAGTTCGTCTTTGAAGAAGGTGTGCATGAAATCCATCCACCTCTTCATCGCTGGATAATTCCGCACAATACTGCGCACGTCCGCATACTGGTCGTAGAGCATCGCGGGGATCTGGAGGAAGGTGCTCGGCCAGGTAACGTTGTTGTTGTACATCGTCCAGTAATTCGGAACCACGTCAGGGATGCTGCCGGTGGCCAACTGCGCGTCGACGATGTCAGTTTCCCACTTATCGTAGAACGCAGCGACGTCGAAGAGATAACTCTCGCTTCTGCTCACCACGGACCGGTCGCCCAGCCACCCCTGCCGCTCATCCCGCTGCGGACAATCCGTCGGAATACTCCTGTAATTGCCGCGCACACCCCAGTAGATATTACTGTGGAGACTGTTCAGCGTTCGATCCGAAGAGTTGAAATCAGCCGTCTTTTCCAGTGCGTCATGCACCACGCGGCCTTCGATTGCAGCCAGCTTGGGAACGCCCGGATAGCCTCGAACTTCCACATACCGGAAGCCGTGATAAGTGAACCTTGGTTCCCACACTTCCGGCCCGCCACCCTTGAGCGTATAGTGATCCGTCGCCAGCGCGGAACGCAGGTTGTCCAGATACAATTCCCCGCCGGGCAAAGTGGACTCCGCATGCCGCAACTGCACCTCTGTCCCGCGCTTACCAGCCACATGCAGGCGGCACCAGCCCACCATATTCTGGCCCATGTCAAAGACATACACGCCGGGACGAACCCGCCTCATGCTCTTGGGACGAAGAGTCTCCTGCACCCGGATCGGTTCCGCCATCTGCGCCACCATCCGCCCTGCCGGTGCGGGCACGCTCTTCGCGGATTCCCACTCCTGATCTGGAAAACCCGGTCTCGTCCAGCCAGCGGGTTCCAATCGCGCATCATACTCCTCGCCATCATACTCATTGTTCGCCACCACAGGTCCCTTGGTGCTGAGCTTCCAATCGTCGCCAGAAGTTACCGTCTCTTTGGTCCCGTCGTTATACTCAATCTCCAACTGCACACGGGCCTTCGGATAGCCAAAGCTGCGCATACCCGTCGGCACAACATGGCGCGGCGCCCAATAACGGCCATTTCCCAACATGACCCCGACGGCATTTCTGCCCGCCCGAACTTGCCGGGTAACATCGTAAGTCACATAGTGGACGCGCTGATCATAATCCGTGAGATTCGGAGCAAGTACATCGTCCCCTGTCTTACTGCCATTCAGATACATTTCGAACAGGCCAAGGCCAGAGACATACGCCATCGCCCGGCGAACTCCATTGCGGAGTGCGAACTCCTTCCGCAACAACCTGCCAGGCAGCGCACGTTCTTCGCTATACCCAACCTCACGCCAAGGCTTCATTCCATACGAACCGAGTTCCGTCCCACCCCAAGTCGCCCCGCTCGTCACCAGCAGCGGCGGTCCGGCAGCATAATCGATGCGAAAGGCGCCAATCAATCCAGATGTATTCCGCGCATTCGGAGTCGCGGTGATCTCAAATTCATTCCGGCCCGCCCGCAGGTAAGGTTCGATGTCCCACATAGCCGGTGCCTGCACAGTAGTCCCGCGCCCCACACTCCTGCCATTCAGCCGTAACTCGAAACTACTATCCGCGGCCATCACACAGACCGCTGATTTTCTAACTCCGCCGGATACATCGAATCCCCCGCGCATCGTCTGTACGCCTTTGCCGGAAGGCCAAATCCACTTCGCATCCAGGAGGTGCCGGAAGGGACTCGCAGGATTGCGCCAGGCGGAAGTCTCCTCGCGGCCGATCCAGCGGGCTTTCCAATCCTCAGCGCGCAACAATCCCATGGACCAATGGGCCGCCGGACTCCACCCCAGCGATGCCCCTTTCTCATCCCAAACCTCAACCTTCCAATACACCGCCGTCCGCGACGTCAAAGGTTTCCCCGCCCATTCCACATGGACAGATTGAGACGAAGCAACTTTGCCGGAATCCCAGAGGTCACCCCGGCCCGCCTCCAGTGCGGCCACCGTCGATGACGCGAGTATCCGGTAGCCGCTCTGCATCACGTTCTTTCGGCCCGCGTCTTTCGGCTGCACCAGCCAGATCAACCGCGGCTGCTGGACATCGATTCCCTCCGGATTCACGCGGTATTCGCAACGGAGCCCGGTCTGTCCCCACGCCACCGCGGTCAGAGCCAAGGGGAGGAAAAAGCGCATGTAGTGCATACCTTGAAGACAATATCAGTAGCGCTCCGCGTGATATTCTGTAGGCCTGTTGACGCACTTCCACCGGCGCCCCGCCATGCTCCTGCATGGGGGAATATTTGGATTGCTGGCCATCGTCCCCGCCCTGCTTCCCGCGCAACCCGCACCCGCCCGGACCATTCTCAGTGAACCAGGTTATGTTGGCCCGGAAACCTGTGCCACTTGTCACCAGTCCATCTGGGCCACCTATCAACGAACCGGCATGAGCAGGTCTTTCTACAAACCCTCTCCTGCAAATGCCATTGAAGATTTCACAAAGAACAACACCTACTATCACGAGCCCTCAGACAGTTACTTCACCATGTTGCGGAAAGATGGCAAGATCATCCAGCGCCGCCACCAGTTGGACCCGCAGGGCCGCGTCATCAACGTCATGGAAAAGGTGGCCGATTTCGTTCTCGGCTCCGGCAACAATGCCCGCGCTTATCTGAGCCGGACCCCAGCCAATACCCTCGTCGAACTGCCGTTGGCCTGGTATTCCGAATACGGCGGCTATTGGGCGATGAACCCCGGCTATGACAGACCGAACCATGATGGCTTCCGGCGCACCATCACCTATGACTGCATGTTCTGCCACAATGCCTACCCGAAGATTCCCGCCGGTTTCGAACAACCCTTATCGCCGGCAGTCTATTCCGATCCGCTGCCCGAGGGCATTGATTGCCAGCGCTGCCATGGGCCCGGTGCCAAACATGTGGAAGCGGCCAAAGCATCCGGTGCAAACCAAGCCGCCATCAAAGCTTCCATCATCAACCCCGCCGGCATGAACACAGACAGACAGATGGAAGTCTGCATGCAATGTCACCTGGAAACCACCAGCTTCCCGCTGCCGAACACCGTCCTGCGTTATGAGCGCGGACCTTTCTCCTACCGGCCCGGCCAACAACTCGCTGACTTTCTGCTCACCTTCGACCATGAGCCCGGCAAAGGACGCGACGATAAGTTTGAAATCGTCAACGCGGCTTATCGCTTGCGCAAGTCCAAGTGCTTTCTACAAAGCGCTGGAAAGATGACCTGCACCACCTGCCACAACCCGCACGACATCCCGCGTGGAGCGACTGCTGTAAAAGCCTATGACGCGGCCTGCAACCGCTGCCACGAACCAGAGCTGTCCAAGCTGACACAAGCGAAGAAGCATCCCGCGCAACCCAATTGCGCCAGTTGTCACATGCCCAGACGCCGCACGGAAGATGTCGTCCACGTCGCCGCCACAGATCATTTGATTCAACGCAACAAACCTGCAGGTGACCTTCTCGCCCCATTGCCGGAACGCCATGAAACCAATGGTGATTACCAGGGCAAAGTGGTGCCTTATTACCCCGCCACCATCGTGGATGAGTTGTATCTCGGGATCGCCCAAGTCATCCAGAAGAGCAACTTGAAAGCCGGGATAGAAATGCTTTCGAATGCTATAGCCAAGACCAACCCGTCGCGTCCTGAATACTATTTCCAACTAGCGGAAGCTTACCGGAATGCCAACCAGCCGGAAAAAGCTCTGCCACACTACCGGGAAGCGCTCAAACGCGATCCTCATTTCGTCTTTGGCCTCCAGAAACTCGGCTTTGTCCTGCGCCGCGGTGGCCAATACGAAGAGTCGGCGGCATTGCTGCAACGTGCCGCCCGCACCATGCCCGAAAACGCCAACACCTGGCAGGAATTGGGCCTGACTTACCGCGCACAGAAGAAGATTCCGGAAGCGATCGACGCTCTCGGAAAGGCGATCTCTTTTGACCCTGACATGGAAGAGGCGCACAATAACCTCGGCGTCATCCGCGCCTCTACCGCGGAGAACCTTGCCGCCGAAAATGCTTTCCGCGAAGCCATTCGCATCCGCCCGGACTATGCCGATGCCCACGCGAACCTCGCCGGCATGCTCTCTGCCCGCGCTGCATTCGCCGAAGCATCGTACCACTTCGAAGTTACGTTGAAACTTCGCCCCAACGATGTCGCAGCTCGCTATAACTATGCGATGAACCTGGGCAGAATGCGGGACTATGACGGTGCCCAGCGCCAACTCGAAGCAGCAATCAAAACCGAGCCTGATTTCGCTGACGCACAGCAGTTACTGGGTGATCTCTTCATGGCCAGAGGCGAAAGCAAGGCGGCTGCTGTTCGTTACCAGGAAGCCGTCCGCGTGCGTCCGGAATCTGGACGCGCCCACCTCGCGCTTGCCTCCGCCTTGTTCGCCATCGGCGAGAAATCCGCCGCCATTCCTCACCTGCAAATTGCAGCCAAGGATTCGGATCAGGAGATCCGCTCGCAGGCTCTCGACGCCTTGAAGCAACTCCAAAAGTAAAAGGGCCGGCTCCCCTCCAACTGAGGAAGAACCGGCCCTTTCGAGTTACTACCCAGCCAACCTGCTCTTAGAACGTCAAGCGGGCGGAAAGCTGGATCTGACGCGGGGTCCAGTAAGAAGTCTGGAGAGACTCCACACCCGACGTCGTGTTCGGATTCACGCGACCCTGAATGTTGAACGCGTTGAAGGCATCCATGTTCAGACGGAACTTGATGCGCTCGGTGACGTTGAACACCTTGAAGATCGACATGTCAGCGTTGAAGTTGTACGGTCCCATCAGCACCGTCTGTGAGAACGGGTTCGCGCCGGCGGGTCCGGGGGAGTAAGCGGTGGAAACAACACTGCCATTCTTCAGCGTGATGTTGACGTTGTTATTGCCGAAGTTGGAAGTGCCCGGCGTGTTGTTCAGCGGAGCAAGATACGGAACATAGTTCGACGGGATACCCGTGATGCCGTTCTTTGCCGCGTTGATCACGGTTGGTGAGATATATCCGTTGAACCACAGGTAGCTCGGGTGGCACACACCGCTGGTGCAATCATTGATCGGCACAGAGCTGCCGTACATCTGCACCTGGCTCGTCGCACCCCAGTTACTGGAAGCAACCGAGAAGGACTGCGATACAACCTGGCCGGTGTACGCGATCTGGAAACCACCAATCAAAGCATCCACCCACTTGTTCGCATTGCCAAGAAACCGTTTGCCCTTGCCAACGGGAAGTTCATAGATACCGTTGAACGTCAGGTGATGCTCGGGAATAGCCGTATCCACCTTGTAGTTCTCATAACGGTTCAGAGCCTGGCTCGGATTCAGAATCGTTCCAACATCCAGGCCAGCCGGGAGAACGCCGGGAGCAAAGTTTGCCGCGGGATACAGAACATTGTCGCGGAAAGTGTTGCCACCAAGGCGGAACGCACGCGAGTAAACATAGAAGATCTGATAAGCAAAGCCCTTCTTGAACGGCCGCTGGTAATTAATCTGGAGCGCGCTGTCATTGGACCAGCCCGTCTTCTCCGAAATCACATTGTTACCCCAGGTGGTCTGGTCATAGGGGCGTGTCGCGGTGCCGGCATAAGTACCGGTCGGCGGAGTCGTACCCGTGGCCGTTTCCCACACATAGGTGGAGGGAGCATTGTTGTACTGATAGTTCTGGTCAAGGTTGGAACCATGCGTGTAGACATAGCTCAAACGGAGAACCGAACCATCGTGGAAGGGCTGTTCAAGAGTAACGTTGGCATCACGAACCTTCGCGGGCGGATAGTTGGATGCAAGCGTTTCACCGAGCGTCACACCGGGAAGCAGCGCCGTAGTAGA
Source organism: uncultured Acidobacteriia bacterium (assembly GCA_903923395.1). GTDB lineage: Bacteria > Acidobacteriota > Terriglobia > Bryobacterales > Bryobacteraceae > BOG-234. The sequence continues at coordinate 11,291 of CAIXXM010000059.1, read as the reverse complement.
GTTGCTGTTCACCACGTTCGCGCTGTTCACGCCGGCAATCACCGTTTGGGGCAGACGCAGTAGTCCATTCGGAAGACCGTCCGCAGCATATGCAGCACTGACATAGCTCTGCGAATAGCTTGCCGTGAACGGATAGTCAGCAGTCAGATAACGCACTGAGTTACGGATTGGCACCGGATAGATATATTCCCCGTAACCGCCGCGCAACACCGTGCCCCACTTGCCAAACGTATAAGCAAATCCAAGGCGCGGCGAGAAGTTCGCCATGCTGTTGGCAATACCGGCCGAAGGCAGACCGCCCTGTGCCGGGGTTTCAAACTTCACACCCAGGTTCGTCAGGTTGGTAACAATGGCCTGCGTGGTGTATCCATTCGCGATGTAATCGGACACAGGCTTCGGCAGAACAAGAGCATTGTTCTTGATATCAAAGGTGACGAAGTTACCCTGATCCGCATGGGGAGCAGGATGCATTTCCCAGCGCAGGCCCGCGGTGATGGTCAGGTGCTGCGCCACACGCCAGGTATCCTGCACATAGAAATCGATTTCCTGTTCCCGCGAGTGACCGAACGGAGCATTCTTGTTCTGGCTGTAGGAATCCGCCGCACCCAGGAAGAAATCCGCATCCGCGAAACCAGTATTCGGCTTCGCACCGTAGTTGGCACCCGTCGTCGGGTCATAAATCGCAGTCGCCTGGTTCGAGAAAGCAATGGTATCGGGCGAACGGTCAGAGAGATAACCGAAGCGCTCATGGCGGTAACGGCCGCCGAACGCAAGCTGATGCTTGCCGGCCACCTTCGTGTAGTTCTGGTCAAGCGTTGAGATGATCTGGCTCATACCGTAATACCACTGCGAACCACCGTAAGGCATGGTCAGATTGGAACCGATTGCCGGGAAACCAATCTGTCCGAAGTTATTCGGCAGTCCCAGTTGCTGTTCATAGTTTGCCAGCGATGCCTGGTTGCCCTGCACATACATCCGCATCCACTGCTGGCTCAGAATCGTTTCGACGAAGAACGTCGGCGAGAACACATGGGAGTAACCCAGCGCACCACTGATCGTCTGCACCGGAATATCCTGGAAACCCGTCGCACCGGCCGGCAAGCCACCGCCCGCAATGTTCGCCGGGGAATTCGCCGGATAGTTGCGGAGCGCTTCCTGCTGCTGTTCAATATCGGTAAACCGGAAGTACATACGGTTGTTCTGGTTGAACACGTGATCCAGACGCGTGGTGAAGTTCGGCACCGTCTGCTTGGTCTGGTTGATGGCATTGAAGTTCGAAGCAACCAGCGGATTGTCAGAGCTGGTCGGCAGCGGAGTCGCCGCATACAATGTCTTCGCCAGAGGGCTTTCGCGGGTAATCGGAATGATGTTGCCGGGGAACGGAGTCCGCGTCAGCGAACCAGCCTGCGTAGTGTTCGGATCATACAGAACCTGCAAAATGCCGGCACCGTTCACCAGATTGCTGAAATCCCCATTGCGCATCGCCACCGTGGGAACCGTCACCAGTTCGTTGGCGGACTGGCGCAGTGAGAACCGTTCAAATGCCACAAAGAAGAAGCTCTTATTGCGGCCGTCATAAACCTTGGGAATGTAAATCGGACCACCCACCGTGCCGCCGAATTCGTTGCGGATCAGCGGAGGAGCCGAAAAGTTGGAGGGGTTCTGCCGCGCCTTGGCGATTCCAATCGCATTGTTGCGCGCAGTTTCAAAGAGAGAACCATGCACCGAGTTCGTACCCGACTTCGTGGTCAAGATTACCGTCGCGGGCGTTGCGAACTGCGCACTGGAGTTCAACGTTTCGAATTTCGCTTCCTGCACCGAATCCGGATCAGGCAGAATCGCCTGCGCCGTGTTCGATTCACCACCGAAGTTGCGGTTGGTCATCGGAGCGCCGTCCTGCGAATACTCCATGCCTTCCTGCATCAAGCCATTGGCGCGGGTTCCGCCAGCTTCCAGACCAGGCACGGTATTCTGCGCCAGACCCAGCACGCTGCGTCCATTCTGCGGCAACTGGTCAATGCGCTTGTAATCCAGCTGCGTGCTGACCGTGCCGCTGTCATACGTCGCCAACTGCAGCGAATCACCAGCCACAGTGATCTGCTCGGCAACATCACCAGGCGTCAGCTTCGGGTTCAACACCGCGTTCTGCGCATCCTGCAGATCAATGTTGGTCTGATACTTCTTCATGCCGGGGGCACTGAAGGTAACACTGTAGGTGCCGGCAAACAGACCGGGAACGTTGTACAAACCGGAATTGTTCGCCGTGGTGTCAAACGAGACACCCGTGCTCTTGTTGACAACCTTGACCACAGCACCGGGAAGCGCTGCGTCCGTGGAATCCATCACAGTACCTTTGATGGAACCCGCACCGCTCTGGGCCCAGGCCCCAACGGGAAGTAGAACAAATGCTGCCAGAGCCGCGGCCGCAACTCTGGGCTTGAATCTCAATAACAAGTTGTATATCTCACGTGGATGTTGATCCATCAAACAGGGTCCTTTATAGGAAAATTACTTGAATATCGACAGAGCGGCGAACGTGGCGCTGTTCCGCACTGCAAATTCTTGCAAGACGTACCCTGCTTTCTATCACAGTCGGGACACAGTGTCCAGACCATTTCAAGAGTGTTTCAGCTTGCGAAATCTCTCAGATTTCACACACACAAATACCAAAATCGGGAACCGCCTGAATCACCCCGCGGACCCTCTCCGCTACACCGCAATCATGCCTTGCAGCAGCGACGAATGCTGGCCGGAAGCCAGCATCGATCCCAGATAATTGGATACCCAAATCTCCGCCCGGTAGATGGCAATCACAGCCAATACGGCCAGCGCGACGGCGGCCAGTGCTTTGGAGGTGCGTTGAAGTGTCATGTTTCGGTCTCACTGATGGAAGCGCTGCCACTTCCAAACAGGGACCAAAAAAATTCAGGAAATTAAAGCCAGGCCCCGCGCCACCGACGTGAACTCATTCCCCGCCCGAATCTTCCCCCCGCCAAACCGCGTCTCGAAGACCCTGCGCACCGCCGGCACGAACGATGTCCCGCCCGTCAAAAACACCCGGTCCACGTCCCCCGCCGCCACCCCGGCTTTCTTGAGCAACCCATCGATGCACGTCTCAATCTGCAGCAGTTCCCCGGCAATCCACTCCTCAAAATCCCGCCGCTCGATCACCGCATCCAACTCCACCACGCCATCGGAAAACTGGAACTGCGCCGACTCCGCCACCGAAAGCTCCACCTTCACCCGCTGCACCGCCCTGTGCAACTGATACCCCAGATCTTCATTCACCAAATGGAGCAGTGCCGCAATCCGGTCCGGATAAACCGCATGCCGCTGCACACTCTCCAGCATGTTCATCGTCTCTTTCGCCTTCAGCAGCGATAGATGATGCCAGCGCTCCAGCTTCATGTAGACCCACCCCGGCACCGGCAACAGCTTTTCCATGGACCGCATCTCCGTCCCCGCCCCCAGCGCCGGTGACACCAAATGCCGCACAATCCTCGAATCAAACGCATCCCCCGCCAGCCCCAACCCGGCATTCGCCGCCAGATCGCTGGCCCTGCGTCCGCGCTTCCGAATCCCCGGCCCCACGTGGACCAGCGAAAAATCGCTCGTACCACCCCCGAAATCCCCAATCAAAATCAGCTCATCATGGTCCAGCGAGCTCTCATAGAAATGCGCCGCACCCACCGGTTCCAGCTCAAACCGGACCTCATCAAACCCCGCCATCCGGAACGCCTCCCGCAAACGCCCCTCGGCATACAGGTTGTCGTCCTCCGCCCCGGCCCCCACAAACCAAACCGGACGCCCCACCGTCGCCGACCGCACCGGAAACCCGAACGCCGCCGACGCCTTCTCCCGCAGATCCTTCAAAATCCGCGCAATCAAAGACTCCAGCGTGTGCGGACGCCCAAACACCTCCGTCCGCAACAACGTCCGGCTCGAAAGAAAGCTCTTCAGCGATTGAATCAGACGGCCCTTCGGATCCGCCTCCAGATAGCGCTCGATCCCCTCCGGCCCCGTCCACCCCTGCGTCTTCTCCAGATACAGCAGAGACCGGTACGATTCCGTCAGCCCTGTGCGCGTCGGGAACCGCAAGACCCCCGCGTTCCCCGTGCCGTCCGCCAGCGCAATCGAACTGTTTGTGGTACCAAAATCGATGCCGACGCCCAAACTATTCGGCCTTCGCATACCAAACGAACGTCACCAGCACCACCCACAGACAATTCGCCAGCAACAAATGCAGCAACTGGATCCCTACCGGTGCCAGCAGCGCAATATTCGCAAGCCCGGTCAGCAACTGCCCCACGGCAAACAGTGGCACCAGCTTCCGGATACCGCCGGGAACACCCTCCCCGCGCTCCACGCTGCAATAGACCAGCCAGCCAGTCACCAGCACCGCCACCAGCGGATGCCCCATCCGCAGATGCACCAGAACACTCGCGGCCGGATTGAAATCCTCCGCCAACCCGGCCGCCAGCGTCTTCGCCGGATGCAACGTATCCGCCAGCGCCGCCAGCGCTCCCGTGATCCCGGTCAAAGCCACCGCCCCCAACATCCCCCAACCCTCCAGCGTTGCCCTTCGCCTCGCCCGGTTGTCACCCCACCACGCCGTCAGCGTAAGACAAGCCATCAACGTCAGCGTATTCGCCAGATGCACGGAGAGAAAAACCGCCCGCAACACGGATTCGTCCTTCTCCACCAGCCGCAACTTCACCAGCATCGCGCCCAGAAACGCTTCCATCACCAGGAAAAACAGCGAAAGCTTGATCCCCAGCCGGACCGGATGCCCCTTCCCAAACCGCCGGAATCCCCACACCGCCATGGCCAGCACCAGAATCGAATCAATCCCCGTCATCGACCGGTGCGCGTATTCAATGATCGTCGCCGTCGAAGGGCTCCCCACCACCACCTGTCCGTTGCAGAGCGGCCAGTGATCCCCACACCCGGCCCCGGATCCCGTCGCGCGCACGAATGCGCCCTCCACAATCACCAGGACATTCCAGGCCACCACGAGCCAGGCAAAGCGGGAGAACGGAAACACGCCGGAAGCGGCAGGAGTGATCGGACGAACTGCGGTAGGAGTGCCCAAGGGAAAGCGCCTCATGAGGACTTAAGTGACTGATTCCTCAAACCTTCAGGCTAACACGCGGAATCACCCCCGGTTCTTCAACGCAATCCAATCCTGCATGCACCGGGCAATCAACGCCGTCCACCCCGTTTGGTGGTTCGCCCCGCAACCCCGCCCCGTATCCCCATGAAAATACTCATTGAACCAGTACAAGCCGCGCCAGTGCGGATCTTCCGAAAAAATCTTCGCCTCCCCCTGCCACGGTGCCTTCCCATTCGCATCCGGCAGGAAAATGCTGCAAATCCGCGCATTCAACTCCCTCGCAATTTGCCGCAGATTCTTGAAGTTCCCCGAACCGGTGGGACACTCGATCTTCATATCTTCCCCGTAAAAATGGCAATACCGTTCCAGGCTCTCAATCAGCAAGTAATTCATCGGCATCCACACCGGACCCCGCCAATTCGAATTTCCCCCGAAAAGCCCCGTCGTCGATTCTCCAGGGTCATAATCCACCCGCTTGGTCTCCCCATCCACGTGCAGCATGTAAGGCTCATCACGGTACTGCGCGGAGAGTGACCGGATCCCGTGCGGCGAAAAAAACTCACTTTCATCCAACATCCTCGACAGCACCCGCAACAGCCTGTCCCTCGTCGGAATCGCCAGCAATTGATGCGAATGCTGCCCGTCGGAATTCTTCTCCATCATGGAGATCTGCGCGTAAAGATCCTTGCGGTTCTCCAGAAACCAGTTCAAGCGCTTCTGGAATCCCGGCAGCTTTGCGATACTGTCCTGCTCCAGCACCTCCACCGCGAACAGCGGTATCAGCCCCACCATCGTCCGCAGCTTCAGCGGCGTATTCACCCGCCCCATCCGCACCTGGTCGTAGTAAAAACCATCCTGCTCATCCCACAGCCCCGTGCCGCCCAGCGTATTCATCGCATCCGCAATCGCCACGAAGTGCTCAAAGAACTTCGACGCAATGTCTTCATACACCGGCAATTCCGACGCCAGTTCAATCGCCATCGAAAGCATCGTGGCGCAGTAAAACGCCATCCACGCCGAGCCATCCGCCTGCTCCAGCACCGCCCCTCCCGGCAAACGCGACGACCGGTCAAAAACCCCGATATTATCCAGCCCCAGAAAGCCGCCGGAGAAGATCTGCTTGCCCTCCACGTCCTTCCGGTTCACCCACCACGTGAAGTTCAACAGCAACTTTTGGAAGACCCTCTCCAGAAACTGCCGGTCCCTCTGCCCGTGCGGAGCCGAAATCTTATACACACGCCACGCCGCCCAAGCATGCACCGGCGGATTCACATCCCCAAACGCAAACTCATACGCCGGAATCTGCCCGCTCGGATGCATATACCACTCCCGCAACAGCAGGATCAGTTGCTCCTTGGCGAACTCCGGATCAATCTCCGCCAGCGCCACTGTGTGAAACGCCAGATCCCACGACGCATACCACGGAAACTCCCACGTATCCGGCATCGAAATCACATCGCGGTTGTAGAGGTGTTGCCAGCCATCGTTGCGCCCGCGCTTGCGTCGCTTATCCGGCTTCGGCATCGCTGGATCACCTTCCATCCATTGATAAACGCCATAAAGATAGAACTGCTTGGACCACAACAACCCCGCATAAGCCTGCCTGCAAACCTGTAACTCCGGTGGCGCGGAAGCATCCATCCCATAGAACAGATCCGCCTCCCGGCTCCGCGCCGCGAAAACCGCATTGAAGTCCACCGGACACCGCTCCTTCGCCGCCGTCAGCCGGAACCGGTACTCCAGATTTCCCCCCGCTGGCACCTCCGCCCGGTATAACGGCGCGGCCTTCGTCCCCACCAGCGCCGGATTCACCGCATGCATCTCCCCCCCAATCACATACCGGTGAAACGCATCCTTCACAAACGGCCCCGGACTCTGCGCCCCAAACAGCCTCTCGAAGTTCGTCTCATTCTCCGTAAACAGCCAGACATCCGGCTTGGCCATCGCCTCAAACACATACGCCCCCAGTGATTCCTGCTCACACAGCAGCGTATTCTCGGAATCCAGCCGGATCTTCGGCTTTGGCCAATATCCCTCCCCGGTGCGCCCCCACGACCACACATTCCGGTACCACAAATTCGGCACCAACGTCACCGGCGCCCCCTCCGGACCCCGGTTATGCACCCGTATCCGGATCAAGATGTCATCCGGACCCGCCTTCGCATACTCCACTTCCACATCGAAGTACCGGCCGTCATCAAAGATCCCCGTGTCCACCAGCTCATACTCAGGGTCCTGCTTGCTCCGCCGACCGTTCTCCCGCAACAACTCTTCGTAGGGATAAGCGCGATGCGGATACTTGTAGAGAGCCTTCATGTAGGAGTGCGTCGGCGTGGAATCCAGAAAGAAATAGCATTCCTTCACATCCTCGCCATGGTTGCCCTCATTGCCGTTCAGCCCGAACAGCCGCTCTTTTAGAATCGGGTCCCGGCCATTCCAAAGGGTAAGCGCGAAACACAACCGACCCTCACGGTCCGTCAACCCCAGCAACCCGTCTTCCCCCCAGCGGTAAGCCCGGCTCCGCGCGTGGTCATGCGGAAAATAATTCCAGCAATCTCCCCCCGCGGAATAATCCTCGCGAACCGTCCCCCACTGCCGTTCAGAAAGATATGGACCCCACCGCTTCCAGTTCTTCTCCCGCCGCGAATCCTCCCCCAGCCGGATCTGTTCCTGATTCACCCGCGGCTCCTCAAAATCGCCCGCGCCGGCGCACCCTCCGCCCCTTCAATCTTCAGCGGCAAACAAATCAGGTCATATTCCCCTGGCACAATATGCTTCAAGTTCAACCCCTCGATGATCCAAATTCCCGCCCGCAACAGCGCCGTATGGGTCTCCAGACTGTCTTTCCGGTACCCCCCCACCGATAGATAATCGATACCCACCGTACGGATTCCAATCCCCGCCAGATACTCCGCCGCGTCGTGCGCGATGTAGACAAAATCCTCGTAGAAGCCGTTATATTCCCAGGCACGCGTCGAATTCGCCGTTTTCAGCAAAATCCGCTCCCCCGCCCGCACATGGTGCGCCATCAACTCTTCCTGCGTCACCGCCACCGGATCATGAATCTCAATGACCCGCGCCGGACCCACCGTCGCCTCCAGCGGCATCTCATCCATGCACGCCCCCTCCGGCAGAAAATGCAACGGAGCATCCATGTGCGTACCCGTGTGCACCCCCAGATCGATGTGAGACACCGTACACTGGTCCCCCTTCGCCTGATCCGCCACCCGGCGAATGTGGAACGCAGGGTCCCCCGGCCAGTGCGGCATCCCTTTTCGAACCGCCGCCGAGACATCAATCCAATCTGTCATGCCCCCATGCTATCCCGAATTCGAACCCCGCACACGGTGAACAATCCGGCTACAGCCAGCCAAGCCCCGAGGTTGGCCGAATGAGGTTATCTTTCTGCCAGCCAGACTGCAGCCAGCAAGGCGGCGAAACCGTCATTTGTGCTCTCTGGGCGGTGGCTGGTCTGCTTTTGCAGTGGCGTCGAATCTGGGATTTCGCCTCGGACGCACCGCCTTCGTGCTGGTCAGGAATTGCTCCATCGTGGCGAGGAGTTCCCGCACCTTTCCAGGATTGGCGGCACTGAGTTCATGGGCTTCACTTACATCCGCTCCGATGTTATACAGTTCCAGGCGATCATCCTGCCCCTTCCCTTCGCACCAGAAACGGATCAGTTTCCAGTCGCCATCGCGTACTGCCGAGCAGGGGGTCGCGCCGGTCGCCGGAGTGTAATGGGGAAAGTGCCAGAACAGCGGGCCGCGCGTTGACGCCGTGCCCTGCAATACGCCGGCAAAGCTGCGTCCATCGAAGTCAACGGCCTGCTGGGGCTTCACCCCGGTCATTTCAATAAGCGTCGGGTAGTAGTCCACGCTTGAGATCACGGCATCCGTTTTGGTCCCCGCCTTTGTCTTGCCGGGCCAGATCACCGCAGCAGGTTCGCGGATTCCACCTTCATACAGCGTTGCCTTGCCGGCACGCAGAGGGGCATTGCTTGTGACAGGAATACCGCCGACGTCGGCAAAGTCCACGCCACCATTGTCAGAAGTAAATACGACGATGGTGTTCTTTGCCAGACCGGTCTCATCCAAGGCGCGCATGAGAGTACCGATGGCATCATCCATGCTCTCGATCATGGCCGCGTAAACCGGGTTATGCTGCGGGTTCTCCGGTTTTGCCAGCGATTTATATTTTTCCACCAATTCTGGCTTTGCCTGCCACGGGGCATGAACGGAAAAGCACCAGTAGTTCAGGAAGAACGGGCGGTCCTTATTTTCCGTCATGAATTTGACCGCTTCTTTGGCCATGCGGTCTTCCATGTGTTCCCCCGGCTCACCGGTTAGCTGGGGTAACTTCCAGGGTGCGATGTAGGTGGGCGGACTGGGTCCCCACCAGTGGGGAACGTCGACATCGAAACCCTGGTGGAGAGGATCATACGGCTCGCGGCCAAGATGCCATTTGCCGAAGTGTCCGGTCTTATAGCCTGCATCGTGGAACGCTTCGGCGACGGTGTAGTATTCCAGCTTCAGACGGCTGGCACTGTTGGCCCCGATCGCTTTCTGGAAGGGCCTTGCGCGAGGCAGCGGTGTCGCTTCAAAGGTTTCATCCGGCAGATGTCCAGAGGCTCCCGTGATCCCGGTTCGGGCCGGATAGAGGCCGGTCATAAGGCTGGAGCGGGTGGCCGAACAAAGGGGCGCCGCGGCATAAGCCTGGGAAAACATCATGCCCCGGCGCGCCAGTGCGTCGATGTTGGGTGTCCGGTAGAAACTGCTGCCGTAGAGCGATGTGTCGCGCCAGCCAAGATCATCCGCGAGGATAAACAGGACATTCGGCTTTGCTTCTCCGGCTGCGGAGGCGCATTGCAGACCGGCGGCACCGCAGGAGGCGAGGAAACTACGTCTTGACAGGCTCATAAAGATTTTCAGGATGCGTAATGATGCGTAAACGGTTGGCGGAAGGGAAAACTAGAATCCCGCGGTGCCGGCAAGTTCGACCTTCGCCAATTCCTGCTCTGCCCGGACGGCGACCCGTGCCCGCATGGCGACTCCAAAGAGGAAGATCCAGGGGAATACGCTGTTCAGTACGTCTTCCAGTTCCCGTGCTACGGGTGCCCACGTCTTGTTGACCGCGAAGACAAGATTCATGACGCACCGGGTTGCCACATAGGCAATGAAGAACCGGATCACGCGGGCAATCTCCCCCCCGCCCATCTGTTGACAGAAGCGGTTGAGCAGGACGCTCATGGCGGCGGCCAGGAAGAGCATAATGCGGGCGCTTGCCATCATGGGGAACATCCAGCCACCTTGCTTGGAGAGCGCAAAGAAGACCACCATTGCGAGGAGAATAGAGACCACTGCGATCCAGTCCCGGCGAAGTGCATGAAAACCGAGGCCGAATTTGCGCAACTGCCACCAGGTCACCACCATACCCGCCACGAGGCAGGTCAAGCCAAGTTGCACGAGCACCAGTGACAAGAAGCCACGCCTCTCCAGCCCCAGCCAGGCGGCGGCTGCCGGGGTGCCGATTAGAAACTGGAAGGTCAGGAAGAATGGTTCCCCCGAGAAGAGCACCCAGGACAACCGCATGAGTTTGTGATCATAATCGCGCGCGATTTCCAGGCAAAGCAGCCACGTGAGAAAGTAGACGGCAACGTGGATCAGCCACCGTATCTCATGAAAGACCAGGCCCGCAACCGCGGACACCACCGCAACCGTCAGTAGAGCAACCGGATTGATCCATCTCGCGATCATATAGATTCACTCAAGTTATTGCCAATCTCCCATACCAAACGTGCGATTGCTCTTCCGCAGAGAGCAGAGGTTAGTTCCGTCAGCTTTTCGAGGAAACCCGGCCAAGTGGGCGTGCCAAGTGGTGCCGGTGTTCTACTTACAGCCGCGACGATGAGCCGGAACGCCGTGTGCGCGCCGCAAATGGGAGCCACTACCCGCTGCAGCCGCCGCAGCTTTCCGACCGACACTTCTCCATGGGCAACTGCCTCAATCGGTGAAAGACTTGCCGCGGCACGAATTCTTCGCAGCACACGTTCCCGCCCCAGGCTGACCGCCTGTCCGCTAAGTTCTGTGGCAGCGGAGAAAGCGGCTGCCTCTGCCCGGAGTGAAGCGGTCGCCCGGAGGAGATCTCCCCAGATGGTGACACACGCCGCACAGCTCTCGAT
>CAIXXM010000058.1 GCA_903923395.1 uncultured Acidobacteriia bacterium | reverse complement strand
GGGCGAACGAGGGGCGGTTGAGTGAGAGGGGATGAGTGGGGTGAGTGAGGGGGTGGGGGATGAGTGAAGGGTGGAAATGAAGGGTTGGAAGTGGAAGTGAAGGGTGGAAGTGACGGGTGGAAGTGACGGTTGGGAGCGAAGGGTTGGAAGTGACGGGTGGGTGAGTGAGGGTGGATGGTTGACGGGCGAGTGAGGGGGGGATGCGTGGAGGTGAGAGCGGGTGGTTGGGGTCGTGCGCCCGGTGGGAAACCGGGCGCACTAGTGGGTTGGCGGACATTAGCGGTAGACACCGGCGGCTTTGAAGTCGCCGGCTTTGACGATGGTTACTTTGGCGGGGTCGACGTATTTGCGGAAGACCTCGCTGATGGCTTCGGGAGTGAGAGATTGAATCTTGGCTTCCATGGCGGTGTCGTAGGCCATGGTGCGGTTGAATTCGTCGCGGGTGAGCAGGAGGCGGACCAGTGCCTGGTCGGTGGACCGGTTGACCTTTTGGGCGTCCAGGTAAGCCTTCTTGGCGATGGCCACTTCTTCGGCGGTGAAGCCTTCTTTGAGGGTCTTCTTCAACTCATCAAGGAAGCTCGATTCGACCTGCGGCGTGTTCTTCGGGTTGCTGATGGCGGTGAGGGCGAAGCTGGCGTTGTTGCCTTCGGCTGACGCGGCGAAACGGGAGCTGACACCGTAGCTAAGCCCTTCCTTATTACGGATGCGGTTGGGAGCCCGGGCCGTGATGGAGCCGCCGAACATGTAGTTGGCGAGGACCATGGCGGGGTAGTCGGGGTCGCCGTCAGAGAGCTTGATGCGGAGACCGGCTTCGAAGTTGGCGTTCTGCTTATCCGGCGTTTCGATCTTGAGGTTCACCGGGGCCTTGGCCTCATATTCGGAAGCGATGCGGGTGTAGCCGGCAGGGGTCTTCCAGTTGCCGAAGATCTCATTGGCGGTCTTGGTGAAAGCGGCGGGATCGACCTTGCCAATGACGGCGATCTGACCGGAGGAGGCGCCGTAGAACTGGGCGTGGAACTTCTTCACGTCGTCCAAGGTGACCTTCTTGAGCTCTTCGATCTGCTCGTCGATGGTGCCTGCATAGCGGGGGTCGCCCTTCTTGTAAGCGGAGAGGGCGCGATTGAATTCCTGCGCGGCGAGGGTAGCGGGTTCGGTGCGGCCGGTATCGATACCGTTGATGCGCTGGAGCTTGCTCTTCTCGAATTCGGCTTCGGGGAAGGCCGGTTCCTTGAGCATTTCCGCGGCGAGCTTCATGGCAGCGGTGAGGTTTTCCGCAGGTGCCGTGATGGTGGCGCTGGCGCTGGAGATGGTGCTTTGGCCGCCACCACCGCCGCCGCGTCCGCCACGTCCACCGCCGAAGCCGCCACCACCGCCGCCGGAAACCTGGACGCGGGCGTTGAGCTTTTCGAGTTCGTCTTGGATCTGCTGGCGGGACTTGTTCTTCGTACCGGACATCATCAGGGAGCCTGCGAGCGAGGCCGCAGCGTTCTTGCCGGAGAGCGACTTGAGGTCACCGAAGCGGAGTTCGACGACGACGCTGACTTCATTGGTCGCGGTGGGCTTGGAGAGGATGGCGACCTTCATGCCGTTGGAGAGCTTGGTGCGGGTGGTGTGCTTTTCGATGTTTTCGGGCGTGGGCTCGAAGGTTTCGGTCATCGTCTTCGCGGTGGAAGAGGTGGTGTAGGACTTGAAGAGGGTATCGAAAGACGGGCTCTCGGGGACGATGGTGCGGTCTGGAGCGGCGTCCGGGATGAACTCGCCGATGGTGCGGTTGGAGTCTTTGAGGTAGAGCTTGGCGACGCGGACGATGTCTTCGGGGGTGACATCTTTGACGCGGTCATGGTTGAGGAACATGAGGCGCCAATCGCCTTGGGAGATGGGGGTGGTCATGCCGAGGCCGATCTGCTGGGCATCTGCCATCTGCTGTTCGAACTGGCGGCTGAGGCGGGTCTTGACGCGCTCGACTTCCTCTTTGGTGGGCGGTTCGGTGACGATGCTCTTGAGGGTGGCGAGCATGATCTGTTTGGCTTCTTCGCGCGACTGGTCTTCGGTGAGGGTGGCGGTGACGCGGATGTAACCGGGGTCATGGAGGAGTTGGAAGCCGAAGCCCGCGGAGACAGCCTTTTTGTTATCGACGAGGGCTTTCGAGAGGCGGCCCTGGCCACCGCCGCCACCGCCGCGTCCACCGCCGCCGCCGGACATGATGCCGGAGAGGACCTGGAGGACGACAGCGTCCGGGTTGGCGGCGTCGGGTCCGTGGAAGACCATCATGATTTCCTGACCTTTGCCGACGCGGCGGAGAGCGACGTAGCGTTCGCCGTCCTGTTCGGGTTCGACGGTGTAAGTCTGTTCGAGTTTGCGTTCGGGGCGCGGGAGGCGACCGATGGTGTCATTAACCCAGGCGAGGGTTTGGGCGGGGTCGATTTTGCCGGAGATGGTGAGGACGGCGTTATCGGGCTGGTAGAACTTCTTGTAAAAGGCGGCGAGGCGTTCGATGGGGACGCGTTCGAGGTCGGCGCGGGAGCCGATAGTGGACTTGCCGTAGTTGTGCCAGAGGTAGGCGGTGGCGACGACGCGTTCATCGAGAATGCGGGCGGGGCTGTTTTCGCCCTGCTCGAACTCGTTGCGGACGACGGTCATTTCGGTATCCAGGATCTTCTTTTCCATGCGGACGTTGACCAGCCGGGCGGCTTCGAGACCGAGTGCCCATTTGAGGTTTTCGTCAGAGGCGGGGAAGGTTTCGAAGTAATTGGTGCGGTCGTAGGAGGTGGTGCCGTTCCAGGAGGAGCCGTGGTCGACGATTTCCTTTTTAATATCGCGGCCGTCATTGGTGAGGATGAAATTCATGTGTTCCAGCAGGTGGGCCATGCCGGTTTCGCCGTAGCCTTCGTGGCGGGAGCCGACGAGGACGGTCATGTTGACGGTGATTTTGGGGCTGGCGGCGTCGGGGTAGAGGAGGACGCGGAGTCCGTTGGGGAATTCATATTCGGTAATTCCGGCCATGGAGGCCTTTTTGACAACGCCGGAGGGCAGAGTTTGGGCTTGGGCGCAGAGACCGAGGGCTAGAAATGCTGGAAGGAGTTTGGAAATCATTGAGGGTTAACCCACCTTTTCGTGCTGTATGGGCGAAGTGGTGGGGAGGATGGTTACGTTTTTGGTTGTGGGCGGGGTGGGGGCCGGGGCAGAAGCAATAAAGGTTTCGTAAATCGGGTCTATTAAAATTTCGTCCGCGGCGTTGCGGGAGGCGGATTCGGCGTGGAGGCGGCGGGTGGCGCGGAGGTCGGCGATGAGGCGGGAGCGGAGGCGGTGGCAATGGCCGATGAGTTTCGAGAGGGCGAGATAGCCGGGCTGGGTGGCGGCGCTTTCGATGCCGCGTTCTTCGGAGCAGGGGCTGAGGGATTTGGTGGATTCGCGGATGAGGCTGCGGACGATGACGGCGAGGGCGGACTGGTAGCGCCAGAGTTGGAGCTGGTTGAGGACCATTTGTTCGATGATGTTGAATTCTTCGTCGGTGACGGGGTGGTGTTGCTGTTCGGCGTCGGCGAACATGACGGTGAGGGTGTCTCTTTCGGATTCAGAGATGGCGTTGGCGTCAATGAAGAACTGGCGGGCGATGGCTTTGCGTTCGGCGTAGGCCTTTTGGAGGTTGAGGGCGGCTTTGGCTTTGCCTTCGGAGGTGCGGGGTCCGGTGGAGAGCTGGGCGTTTTGGCGGTTGGCGCGGAGTTGGAGGCGAGAGGGTTTCTTGGGCATGGTGGTGAGGGGCCTTTCGTGGGAGAGAATAGCAGGGGGAATTTGGGGCGAGGGGGTAAGTGTTTGATTCTATTGGGGGAATTGTTTGAACCAGGCCACGGATTCACACGGATAAACACGGATGGCTAAAAAGCAAAGGCCGCCTGGGATTGCGCCCGGGCGGCCCTTGGGTCGACAGCACGCTGCCGACGGGTTCAAACTTGACTTTGGCACAGAGGTGCGAGGGTTGCAATTGCGTCGATGCGGGGGAGATGTGGTTGAATTGGCATCGAAGGCGGCAGGAGCGAGGGACTGGGCGGCGCTCCTCAGAACGAGCCATGCCGGTTACCTGCCAACAAGAGGGAGCGGGGATTGTGCGCGCGGTTGCTTGAGTTTGAGTCCACGGGCCGCGATTTCCAGATCGACTGTTCGGCAGAGTGCGAGCAAGGATTGGAGATCTGACTCATTTGCGAGCACGTGGAATTCTGCGGTGGGCGTGAAATAGACGTGGGTTTGCCAGTGACCGATGTTATTCCGGCAGTGCTGCATGCAAAATATCAAGACCTTGGTATATTGCCGGGCGGCGAGGTATTCCTGGACGGCTTTGTCAGCGCCGTTGGCGTCACCGATCAGGATCGTACACCGACGGTTCATGAGATCGTCCATGCGCTCACGAATGGCTGGGTTGAGTTTTGAAACCGCGCGTGATCCGCCTATGAAAACGTTCATGGTGTGCCGAGGTCGAAGTGCCCCCTGGTTGAGACACATTCAGGCTGCGATGTCGCCAAACTTTTTGATCCGGACAGTGCCTTCTGGAAATACGGCGCGAATTTCGAGTTCACCACCCATGGCGCGGATGAAGTCGGCGAGGGTGCCTACATAGATGTCCGCCCGGCGTTCCATGCGGGAGATGACGGACTGATTTTTGCCGAGGATTTCGGCGAGGCGGGCTTGGGTCATTGCGCGGGCTTCGCGGAGTTCATCGAGTGCGTATTCATTGATCAGTTTGCGTGCAGCGCTTTCGGCGCGCTCCCGGGAATCGGCAGGCATGGCAGTAACAAGATCTTTGAATTTTGGGGCCATTAGAGTAAACCTTCTTTCTTCAACTGTTCGCAGTAGGTATCGTAGATCGAATCGGCCAATGGGATATGCACTTCGTACCAGCGGTCAGAGCCTGTCTTGTCGCCGCCGATCACTAGGATGGCAGTGCGCCTGGGATCGAACGCATAGAGAATCCGATAGGGGCGACCTTGTGAGGAAACGCCGCACAACGGACGACTTCGGGCCGCCGGAACGCTGCAGTTACTAGTCAGGATTGCGGGCGCGGCCCTCGCGCCTGTGCGGCTTCGTGCTGGATTCGAAGTTCGCGCATATGGGAATGCTTCGAGCAAACCTACAACGGAACGACGCTTTCCTGTTCTTTGGCTCTGAGTTGATTCCACCAACAGCCGAACTCGTCGGCGATTTCCACTTCCCATGGCATCAATCCGAGTATGCATAAAATGCATATTAATCACAAGTTTGGGTGCTGATTCAAGAGCCGCTGGATGAGTTTTTCGGACACGAAGAAGCTGGTTTGCCGGAGGCGGGACAGCGTGCTGCGCAAGTCGATCAAGCTCCGTTCAGAGGCCATGACGAGAACACCAAGAGTGCCGGTTTGAGGAACATGCAGGAGCTCTGCTTCGTACCGGCCTTTGGAGTCATCGATCAGTACAAGGCTCGCGTGGAGGTCAATGGCCAGGGCGATGGCTTCGCGTTCACCTGCATCCAGAGCAGAATCGACTAGCGACATTGTTTCCCGGGCGGGAGTCGCAAAATGGAGCCAGTCTGGGGGAGAAACGAGCCAAGTACGGACCTTTTCGGGCGAACGCGGAGCAAGAAGTTCCCGCTGGACTGCCGGGGGAATCGTGACGGTCCGGTAGAGCTTCTCGAGGACGTCGATTTCTTCTCAGCACGAGATAGTTGATTCCGCTCGTGTCTGATATGACAATCATGCAGCCGGAAGAATCCCGAGGCGACGGTGAGTCTCGAGATCATTTTCGAGGTCAGACTCCGAATACTGGAGGAAAACGCCGGAGGCCTTTAAGAACGCATGGACTTCGATCCGGCTTTCGTAGCCCAACATGCGGCGGAGTTGGCTTTCCGAGAGAATCCCTTCGCGATAACCCTCTGCCGCGAGCGCTTCGAGAGTGCGACGGGGAACGTCGTGCCACTTGGCTTCGAGGGCCCGCGAGACGTCTTCCGGAAGTTCGATGCTGACGCTCATTATCATTCGTAGTATAACGCCTTGATTTGCCGTGGATTGGCGTCGAGGCCGGAACGTAGAAGGAGGAGAGACGTCTTGTCCAGTACCCCCTGGTTGAGACACATTCAGGCTGCAATGTCGCCAAACTTTTTGATCCGGACAGTGCCTTCTGGAAACACAGCGCGAATTTCGAGTTCACCGCCCATGGCGCGGATGAAGTCGGCGAGTGTGCCTACATAGATGTCCGCCCGGCGTTCCATGCGGGAGATGACGGACTGATCTTTGCCGAGGATTTCGGCGAGGCGGGTTTGGGTCATTGCGCGGGCTTCGCGGAGTTCATCGAGTGCGTATTCATCGATCAGCTTGCGTGCAGCGCTTTCGGCGCGCTCCCGGGAATCGGGCGGCATAGCAGCAACAAGATCTTTGAATTTTTGGGCCATTAGAGTAAACTTTCTTTCTTCAACTGTTCGCAGTAGGCATCGTAGATCGAATCGGCCAATGGGATATGCACTTCATACCAGCGGTCAGCGCCTGTCTTGTCGCCGCCGATCAATAGGATGGCAGTGCGCCTAGGATCGAATGCGTAGAGAATCCGGTAGGGGCGACCTTCATGCTGGATTCGGAGTTCGCGCATGTGGGAATGCTTCGAGCCTACGATGCCGGAGGACCAAGGAAACCGCAGTGAAGGTCCGTGAGCTTCGCGCAAGCTTACCACGGGAACGATGCTTTCCTGTTCTATTGAGAAACCGCCGCACAACGGACGTCTTCGGGCCGCGAGGACGGTGCGGTTTCTGGTCAACGTTGCGGGCGCGGCCCTCGCGCCTGTGCGGCTTTGGCGCTGAGTTGATTCCACCAAAAGCCGAACTCGTCGGCGATTTCCACGTCCCATGGCATCAATCCGAGTATGCATGAAATGCATATTAATCACAAGTGGATGTGATTGGAGAAGGCAAAAGGGAGAATTGCTGGCGAGTGCGGGGCGACGCCACCGATGGACACAGATTTTCACAGATGGATTGAGCGTTGATGGTAAGGGGTAGATAGAGTTCGTTGGCAATGGCCTCCGCAGAGACGGTTTTGCCGCAGCCAGGGGGCCGCAGAGCAGGATGCGATTGGCGGGTCGGGTGCCGTAAGACGTCTGAGGAACCGCGCACAACGGACGCCTTCGGGCCGCCGGAGCGCTGCGGTTACTAGTCAAACGTGCGGGAGCGGCCCTCGCGCCTGTGCGCTTCAGGAGGTGCGCGGCCCGGTTTTCCTGGACG
>CAIXXM010000057.1 GCA_903923395.1 uncultured Acidobacteriia bacterium | reverse complement strand
GTAGACGCGGTCGAAGACTGCATCCCAGCTGCAGGTGAGCGCGTAAACGCGGGCTGCTGTGCGCATGGCGTCGAGGCGCGCAGGGTTGCGGAGGATCTCGGCTATAGCTTTGGCGAAACCGGAGTCGTCGGTGACGACCCCGGTTTCGGGCTTGCCGCTGGCGGCATCGTGCACGATGAACTTGGGTCCGCCGTCGGGTGTGACGATTGCGGGGACACCGCTGGCAAGGGCTTCCAGAACGACGTTACCGAAGGTATCGGTGTGCGATGGAAAGACGAGCAGGTCCATATTGGCGTAGCCCTCAGAGAGAGCTTGCCCGCGTAGAACTCCGGGGAAGTCTGCCTTGGGGAGTTGGTTGCGGAGTGCCTCTTCGTCAACGCCATGCCCGATGATGAGGAAGCGGGCGTTGATTCCGGCGTCACGTAGCTCGCGCTCGATGACCGGCAGGAGAGCAACGTTCTTCTCGCGGGATAAACGGCCGACATAGCCGAGGACGAAGGGGTCGCCGGGCTGGCGTTCGGGGCGGGTACGGTGTTCTGGGGAGAAATAGGTCGTATCGACACCACGCTGCATGAGGTGGCAAGGGCGGCCGGTAGATTTTGCGAGCATGGAGCAGAGCTCGGAGTTGGGTGCGAAGAGGATTTTGGCGAAGGAGTAGAAACGCGTCGTGATGTCGAGGGAGCCAGCTTCGACGTGCTGCTCGGTGGCTAGCACCATGTCATTTGGCAGCAGGTTGGTGAGCCAGCCGATGCGTTTGGCAGCATATTCGTGGACGTTGGTGTGCCAGGAGGCTACGAGCGGAATCTGGAGCTTCCAGGCGAAGTAGGCAGCGAAGATGCCGAGCTCGCTGGGGCCGGTCATGTGCAGAATATCGGGTTGAAAGCGGTGGAGTTCGTCTTCGATGGTGTCGGCATGGCGCCAGAAGAGGGGATCGAAGGCGAGATCTTTCTCCATGCCGACGGCGATTTCGGACCTGGGCAGCTCAAGCGTTCGGACGGTGCCGTGTTGCTCGGTCTGATGGGGCCTCGATCCCGCTCGCACGCAGAGGAAAGGCAACTCGTGGCGGGAGGCGTAGGCGACGAAGTTGCGGCTCGTGTGTGCGACTCCGTTGATCTCGTGGAAGGAGTCGGGGAAGTAGGCTACGCGAGGCGGCATGGCGATACGCTACACCTTCCGTTTGAACGTCAGGTCACAGATTCGGAAATGGCGCAGGAATCTCTTAGGCCTTTTGCTGGTTGAGAGCGGCGCGCATCTGGTTGCTGTCGTTCCACGCGATCCGGAGGCTTCCGGAGACGGGTGCGCGACCGAGTATGCGGACTGACCCCAGTAGAGCTGCCAGATAGATTGGAACCTGGCCACCAGCTTCGCCGCCGGCCCAAAGCTCTGATAGGGGGCGCAGTTCACCTTCGCGGTTGGGGGCGAAGACGCGCTGATCCCAACGTTGCGAACTCTCAGGGAAGTTCGGGTAGTTGCGGATGGCGTCCAGCGTGGACTGCAGGATGCGGTGCTTCCAGGGCTGCTTGTACTGGGGCATGAAGAGGACGTTTGAGATGCGCTCTTTGCGAACTTCGTTGACGAACTCGGAGAAGCTGGTCGCGTTGGTCAGGTTGATGTTTGCGTTGGGCTCAATGCCGTGGCGGTCGCCGCCTGAAATGACGATCTGGTTCCACTGGCGGGCCAGCTTGTGGACCTTCTGATTTTCGGCCCAAGTGCGCAAACCGTTTAGTTCCAACGCGTGGATGAACTGGCCGTGCTTGAGGAGGAAGTCGTTTACCAGAACTTCGTGGGCGTCGGCACCGATGCGGTAGAGATCCCAGAGCGGGTGGTTGAAGAGGATGAGAACGCCGGGGATGGCGTAGAGCTCGCCGAGAATCTCGTGGAGTAAATTCGCCGGGCGCGTCTCAACGGGCATCTCGGTGAATTCGTTGAGGCGGGCGATCCACTCGGCGGCGCTGGCGGAGGGGATGTTGTGAATGCCGAGATGGAAGGCGGTCGGTTTGGCGTTTTGAACGGCGGAGTGATTCGCGTAGGGAACCGACCACTCGGTCGAGACGGGAATGTGGCGGGCCGACGGAATGCTGCGGAGAAGCAGCGGGGCCGAGATGTCGTCGTGGTCGGAGATAGACACGAGGCCAGTGATCTGGAGGGAGTGCTCAATCTGGTCGCGTTCGAGCTCAAACGCTTGACGCGGGTTCAGGGGCGGGGTCCAGAAGCACTTCTCGTAGTCCGGCTTGATGCCAGAGTGGCGCATGCAACGGTCTTCCGCCCACTGGATGAGTTTCTTGACCATGGGCATCTCGGTCGTGAGGTCGGCGATAAAATTCAGGGTTTCCCGGGACTGGCTAGTGTGCGAGTGCAGGGAAACGCCGGTGGTGTAATCGCGGGCAGCCTGTGGTTCGCGCCAGAGATAGGAGACGGTGGACTTACTCATCGTGAGACCTCCAATGGTTGCTATGAGTGTCTCGTATGTATGTGACTGTCCGGTAACTGCACAAAGAACAGGGCGCTAATTTGGGGGAAAAGTGCCCAACTTGGTACAACTTAGGTGGAATAAGTGTCTCATGCCCGCGATTTATTGAAGTCAGGGCCGAGAATCTCCTGCGCAGTGGGCAGTGGCTCTTCGGGGATCTCGCCCGAACGCCGCTCCGGAAAGGGGGCTGTCGGCGTGTGAATGTGGACGTGGAGGCCGGCCTGAAGCAGGGCAAAAGCCTCCTCCGGGGTGTCGGCAAACTGGATCAACGACAGATCCTTTTGGGCGATGGCACCTTTTGCCGCCAGCAACTCGAAGTTCAGGACTGACTTCCAGTAGCTTGACCCGTAGACGATGACGGTGAGTTGATTCACCATCTTGTGAGTCTGGGCCAGCGTGAGGATTTCGAACATTTCATCGAGAGTTCCGAAGCCGCCGGGAAAGACGACCAGAGCCTTCGCCATGTACGCAAACCAGAACTTGCGCATGAAAAAGTAGTGGAATTCGAAGCTAAGCTCCGGGGTGATGTACGGGTTTGGAAACTGTTCGAAGGGCAGGCCGATATTGAGCCCGATGTTCTTGGCACCGGCATCGGCGGCGCCGCGGTTTGCAGCCTCCATGATGCCCGGGCCGCCGCCCGAACAGATCACATAACGGCGGTTCGAGCAGGTGAAGCTGTTTGTCCACTGTGAAATCTGTTTTGCCAGTTCCCGCGCGTCGGCGTAGTACCGGGCCATGGGGCCATCCTCGCGGATGCGTGCTGACCCGAAGAACACGATGGTGTCGGAGACTTTTTCGCGCCGGAAGTGGGAAAGAGGCTCCAGATACTCCGAGAGAAGCCGCACGGAGCGGGCTTCCGGTTTGTCCAGAAACTCATCGTTCTTGTAGGCCAGCAAGGGTCTCGTATTCATTCGGCGTCTCCCAGTTTCTTCTTCAATTCGCGCATCGTCTTCAACATCTCGGGCAGTTTCTTGAAGGCCATGATGGCCCGCAGCCATTCGGAGGCATCAAACGCCGGGGAGCCGGAAATCCGCGTGTTGGCCGGGACGTCATGACCGACGCCGCTTTGTGCATAGACGATCGCGCCTTCGTGGACTGTGAGGTGTCCAGAGAGGCCAACCTGCCCGGCGAGCAGAACGTTACGCTCCAGAATGGTGCTGCCCGCCAAACCGGTTTGCGAGCAGATGATGTTGTCTTCGCCCACCACGCAGGCATGTCCAATCTGCACCAGGCTGTCGATTTTCGCGCCGCGCTTGACCCGTGTTTCACCCATGGTCGCCCGGTCGACTGTGGTGAGGCACTGGATCTCCACGTCGTCTTCAATCACGGTGACGCCGGATTGTGCGATCTTCTTATGGGTGTTGTCTCCGCGCTTGGCGAAACCGAACCCGTCGCCGCCGATCACGGCCCCATTCTGGAGAATGACGCGGTTCCCGACACGGCAAAACTCCCGCACGGAGGAGTGCGAATGGGCGGTGAAATCGTCCCCAATCACGGCACCTTCGTAAATCACCACGTGCGGATGCAGCACAGCGTTGCGGCCGATGACCACATGTTCTCCCACCGAAACAAACGCGCCGACGGAAGCGCCTTCGCCGATCACGGCCGTCTCCGCGATGGCTGCCGACGGATGGATTCCCGGTTTGGGCCGCGGCGGCTGGTAGTAAAGGTCGAGGGCGCGCGCAAAATCGAGGTAGGGATTTGGCGAAAGAAGTGTCGGCAACCCGGGCACTGCCTGTGCCGCAATCACGGCGCTGGCCCGGGTTTCCTTCAGTTTCGGGGCATATTTCATGTTTGCGAGGAAGGTGATCTGCCCTTCGCGGGCGTGTTCCATCCCCTGCAAACCAATGATTTCCAATTCACCCGCGGCCGCGTCGGCGGCTTCCAGGGTACATTCCAATTTGACTGCCAGATCCTTGAGCTTCATGGCATCTCCAGAGTAACCGAACGGCTGCGCCAACCTGACCAGTTACACTGAAATGACACCCGCATGAACCCTCACGCAATCCCCGAAGGTCTTACTTTTGATGACGTGCTGCTGGTGCCGTCTCGCAGCGAAGTTCTCCCCGGCGAGGCCGACACGCGTACCCGTCTGACGCGCAAAATCACTTTGAACATCCCCATCGTCAGCGCCGCGATGGACACCGTAACCGAATCCCACCTGGCCATTGCTCTGGCGCAGCAGGGTGGCCTGGGCTTCATCCACCGCAATATGTCCGTGGAGAAGCAAGCTGAAGAAGTGGACCGCGTCAAGCGCAGCGAGAGCGGCATGATCGTCGATCCCGTCACCATCGAGCCCGGCAAGAAGATCTCTGACGCACTGGCGCTGATGGAGCGCTACCGGATCTCCGGCGTTCCTGTCACGGAGCACGGCAAGCTCGTGGGTATTCTCACGAACCGCGATCTGCGCTTTGAAACGCGCTTCGATTTGCCGATCTCCAGTGTGATGACGAAGGAAAACCTGATCACGGTTCCGGTCGGCACCACGCTCGAAGATGCAGGCAAGATTCTTCACCAGCACCGCGTGGAGAAACTGCTGGTCGTGGACGATGAGTACAACCTCAAAGGCCTGATCACGGTCAAAGACATCCAGAAGAAGCTGAAGTACCCCAATGCCGCAAAGGATTCGCAGGGACGTCTGCTGGTGGGAGCGGCCATTGGTGCCACGGGCGACTTCCTGGAGCGCGCGCAGGCCCTGGTGGCGAAAAAGGTGGATATCATTGCGATCGACACCGCCCACGCGCACAGCATCCGCGTCATCAATGCCCTGAAGACCGTGAAGAAGGAACTGCCTGAGATCGAAGTAATCGTGGGCAACGTCGGGACCTATGAAGCCGCCGTCGAATTGATCGGTTTGGGCGCGGATGGCATCAAGGTCGGCATCGGCCCTGGTTCCATTTGCACCACGCGGATTGTCTCCGGTGCTGGTGTTCCGCAGTTGACCGCGATTATGGAAGTCCGGAAAGCGACTCTCGAATCGGGTGTGCCGCTCATCGCCGATGGGGGGATCAAATTCTCGGGCGACGTCACGAAGGCCATCGCGGCCGGTGCCGATACGGTCATGATCGGCAGCTTGCTGGCCGGCACCGATGAGAGCCCCGGCGAGACGATTCTCTTCCAGGGACGCACCTTCAAGACGTATCGCGGCATGGGTTCGCTGGGCGCGATGTCCGCCGGAGCCTCCGGGCCCGACCGTTATTCGCTTGATCCCAACAAGAAGCTGGTGCCGGAAGGTATCGAAGGCCGCGTGGCTTCGAAGGGTCCGTTGTCTGATCTCGTGTACCAGTTGGTGGGTGGTTTGCGGGCCGGTATGGGATATTGCGGATGCCCGACCATTGAGGATATGCACAACAGTGCGCGCTTCGTCCGTGTCTCACCGGCGGGTTTGCGCGAGAGCCATGTGCATGACGTCATCATCACCAAAGAAGCGCCGAATTACCGGGTGGAATAAAGTTCGCCTTTTCTTCGCCTTTGTTGTTATACTCTAAGTCTCAAAGATTATGGACGAAAAAGAACGCAGCCGCGCGCTCGAAGCAACCCTCGGGCAGATCGAAAAACAGTTCGGCAAAGGCTCCATCCTTCGCCTGGGTGCCAAGGATGCGATCATCCCGGTTTCTGTCATCTCGACAGGTTCCATCTCGCTTGATGCCGCTCTGGGCACGGGCGGGTTCCCGCGTGGAAGGATCTGTGAGATCTATGGCCCGGAATCATCCGGTAAGACGACCATCGCCCTGCAGGTGATTGCGGAAGCCCAGAAGCGCGGCGGCATGGCGGCCTTCATTGACGTGGAACATGCGCTGGACCCGGTGTATGCGCGCAAGCTTGGTGTGGACGTCGATAACCTGCTCGTCTCCCAGCCCGATTACGGCGAACAGGCGCTTGAAATCACGGCGGCTCTGGTGGCGTCGGGATCGATTGACGTCCTGGTGGTCGACTCTGTTGCGGCTCTGGTTCCCAAGGCGGAACTCGATGGCGAAATGGGTGATTCTCACGTCGGCCTGCAGGCGCGTCTGATGTCGCAGGCGCTCCGCAAGTTGACCGGTATTTCGTCCAAATCGAAGACCTGTCTGATCTTTATCAATCAAATCCGCGAAAAGATCGGTGTGATGTTCGGCAGTCCGGAAACCACCACCGGCGGCCGCGCGCTGAAGTTCTATTCGTCTCTGCGGCTGGATATCCGGCGTATTGCTGCCATCAAGGATGGCGAAGCTGTCGTCGGCAACCGGACCAAGATCAAAGTGGTGAAGAACAAGCTCGCCTCGCCGTTCCGGGAAGCTGAGTTCGACATTATTTACGGTGAGGGCGTTTCGAAGGAAGGTGATCTGATTGATCTCGGCGTACTGAACAACGTGATCGAGAAGAGCGGTTCGTGGTTCAGCTACAAGGGTGAACGGATCGGGCAGGGCAGGGAAAATGCCCGCAACTTCCTCAAGGAAAACCATGACATGCGGAGTGCTATCGATATTGAACTCCGCAAGACGCTCGGCTTGATCAAGGAACCAGTACCAGTGAGCAGCGGTGGACCAGTGCCGATGCCTCCGCAGGCACCGCCCCCAGCGAAAGCCGCAGCGGCCGCCCCGCGACGATAGGTTCTAGTATCGCCGCGGTCCAGTGTGGGGCGAGTGGATCAGAATACCAACTTCGCCCCTAACTGGAGTCGGCGTGGTTCCAGGGCGGAAGTGAAGCCGAGGGGATCAGTGGGGCTGCGGTCGGCGCGGCCGGTGACGTTGAACGGGCCGGTCATGGTGCCGACGATGTTATTCACGCTCGAGTAATTCAGGCGGTTGAAGATATTGAACCCTTCCACGGTCACGTTCAGCTTCATCTTTTCTGCGATAGAGAATACTCGCTGCAAACGGGAATCGAACGACCAGTAATTGGGGCCGAGTCCGGTGTTGCGGCCAGCATAAGCAGGGCGGTCTGTGGTGTTGTGGCGGTCATTATTCAGATCCGAGCCGCCTGCGAGTAAGTTGAACGGACGCCCGCTGTGGAACTGGTAGATCGGCGCGAAGTTCCAATCCTTCAGGAATGGATTGCCTTTCGTGGGTGAGGCCAACATCGCATAGGCCACGAACTTATGCCGTTCGTCGAAGGACGATGAGGCTCGGTCACAGCGTCGGCACCAGAGATTATTGGGCTCGAAATCAGTGTTATAGTCCGTGGTTTCGTCTGTTGCGTGGCTCCAGGTGTAATTGGCGCGGATCTGGATGCTGTTGCTGAAGCGCTTGGCGGCTTCGAGTAACAGTCCGCCATAGAACGAATTCGAATCCGACGTGTAGACGTTGCTCTGGTAGATCAACGGGTTGGCGAAGTAGCCGTAGGGATGCGTGGCATCGGGACCGTAATTCTGCGTGCCGATGGAGCGGTCAAAGGGCGCATTGGGCAACAGGTTATTGTCATAGGCATTCGTCAGGTGCTCACCACGGACGTAAATACCGGTGGCAGATGCGGTGAAGCCCGATGTAATTTCACGTTCCACGCCAAAGCTGAACTGCTGCGTTTCCGGGTTGCGGTAATTGGGTGCCGCGGCGAAGATCACGGAGAGCGGCGGCAGGGGGCCGGTTTGACTAACCGTGATGCCGAACTGGGTCAGGTCGCTCGGCAGTATGGTGCGTGTGGGCGTGGGAATGCCGATAACACCCTGGGCGCGAAGCGTCTGGAAGATATTGAGGGAGTTCTGGCGGGGGTCCGTGCTCTGGATGGTGGTGAGCACCTGTGCGATGGGACGCGAACCATCGGCATGTACGCCGAGAGCATCCACGCTGTAATCGATTTGGAAGTCAATGGTGGAGTAGTAAAGTCCGAAGCCGCCGCGGATGACAGTCTTGGTATTGGGGCTGTAAGAGAAACCGATGCGCGGGGCAAAGTTCTTGTGGCTGGTAGGCAGAGGGTCATGCCGCATATCCACTTCATAGCGGACGCCCGCGTTGACCGTGAAGTTCGAAGTCACGCGCCAATCATCCTGCAAATAACCCGCGAGCAAGGGATGTGTCGCCTTGACAACACCATTGCCGAAGCCTTGCTGGTAGCTCTGGGCGAGTCCGAGGTTGAAAGCTTGCAGCGCGGTGATGCTGGTCGAGGCGAGCACCGGATTGACGAGCGAGCCAGGCAGGGGACCGAAGGTAAAGCGTCCGCTCATGAAGGTCTTCGAATCCACATTTTCATTGCGGATCAGGGCATAGGCTCCGGTCTTCAGGGTGTGGCGGCCGAGGATCAGCGTTAAGTTATCGACGAATTCGGGGTGGCGCAGGATTTCCGTACTGGGCAGGAAGCGGTCGCGGTTGAAATTGCCGTAGCCTGCGATTTCGAGGGCTGGTCCGAAGGGGTCATTCGAAGCGGTAAGCGGATTGTTGTAGTTGAACTGTGTGCGGGCCTCGTTCACCACGTTTGGAGAGAACGTATGCAGCCACGAGGCAGCGCCGGTGACGTCGAGATTCTGTTGCCTGTAGCCGCGTGAATAGCCGGTGAGAGCGTTGACGTTCGGATTGCTGTCTGAGGCGTTGGAAGTGTTGAAGCGCAGCGAGGTCTGGTTGTTTTCGTTCCACAAGTGGTCGAGGCGGATGAGGCCTTGGTACATGTCAGTGGGGAACGGGAAGACGCCGCTGTTGAGCTGGAACATCTGCTGCACGGCCGCGGGGGTGGAGAGTGCGGCGGTTAACTGCGCGGCGGCAGCGGCGGGCAACTGACTGAGGATGGCCTTCTGCTGGGGTGTGGGGCCGAACACGCTGAGGTCGGTGAGCAGATCGACGGCGGTGGATTCCCGGCGGCGGAGCTGCTCATAGCCGATGAAGTAGAAAGTCTTGTTCTTCTGTATTGGTCCGCCGATGGTGGCCCCGAATTGTTGGCGGCTGGAATCCGGCTTCACGCGTTGCAGAACGTTGTTGGATTGCAGCACGTTGGAAAAAGGGTTGACGGCATCGAAGGTCTGGTTGCGCAGGAAAACGAAAGCGCTGCCGTGCGTGGAGTTGGTGCCGGACTTGGTGACGATATTAATGACGCCGCCACGGGAGCCGCCATATTCGGCGGAGTAATTGGAGCGGTTGATCTGGAATTCGCGGACGGTTTCCTGGCTGACGGTGGGACGAACGCCACCGCCGCCGTCATTCGATTCGCCGCCATCCACGTTGACGACGTTGCCGCGGCCGTTGCTGCCGTAGAAAGAGAGTCCGGAATCCGGGGTTTGCTTGACGCGGAAGCTGTTGGCATCGGCGAGGGCTTTGGAATCTGAGACGCCGGGGGCGAGCAGCGAGAAGGTGAGGTAGTCGCGGCGGTCGATGGGCAGTTGCTGGACTTCCTGCTGTCCGATGAGATTCGATTGCTGGGAGCGCTGCGGTTCGAGGGTGACGGTTTCTGAGACCTGCACGGAAACGGTGTCGGCCCCGGCGAGGCTGAGTTGTGCGTCGAGGCGCTGGTTGGAGCCGACGGTCAAGGTGAGTTTCCGCTCAAACTTCGCGAAGCCCTGTGCCTGCACGTTGAAACTATAGGTGCCCGGCGGGAGCAGGTCGATGCGGTAGAAGCCCGAGCCGTCTGTGGTGGACTTGCGGGAGGCATCGGTTTCGGTGTTGGTCACGAGCACAGCCGCATTTTGGATGACGGCATGGCTGGGATCTGTGATGACGCCCGAAAGCGTGGCTGTGCTGGTCGATTGTGCGAGCAGGCAGGAGGAGGCAAGGATGAGGAGCAACAGGGCGGATCTCATAACTGTAGGAAGGGGAAACCGTTCCAGTTTGGTGAGAATCCGCCCGAAAGTCAACCTATTGCCGGGAGAGGAAGTCCACGACGCCTGGTTCGAGCGCTTTCTTCTTGCCGATGCAGATATCAATGGACTCCAGTGCCTGGGCTAAATTCCTTGGTCCGCCGGAGTAATTCTTGATGCGGGGTTCGAAGAAGGTCTTCAACTGCTGCTTGTGGTCTTCATCGCAGAAGCTGCTGCCGACAAAGGGGAGAGAAGCCGCCGCGTCTCCACCGACCCCGCGTGGGAGCTTGGCTTCGAGTTGCTCAATGTTCTTCTTGACGAACTCGAGCGGCATATCGCGGGTGGCGGGATCACCGGAGCCTGCTACGAAGAGAGCAAAAGCACCTTCGCGGACGTCGAACTCGCCACTGGCCGCGAGGGCTTCGGCGCGCTCGATCAGGGCGCGGTCACGGAAGGCACCAAGGGCTATGAGGATGGGCACGCGCGTCCGGCTGTCCTTTTCGGCACGGAGGGCGGCGAGGAGTTGCTCGAAGTATTTGGCGTCGCCGAAGCGGGCAGCAGCGGCGAGAATGCCCCCGACTTGGTTTTGATCGACCGATTTGTGATCGGCGAGCCAACTTTGCGCGAGTTCCTTGGCTTCGGCGATCAGCTTTTCTTCACCGGCATTCGCGACCATGGGTACGAGGGACTGGCGAAGCAGTTTGGTTTCGTCGTCGTCGCCGGGGCGTGCTTTCCACCCCAGTGCTACGGCACGCTCGCCGAAGGCTTTGCGCAGGAAGAACCGGCCCTTGGCCTGCGCGTCGGCGGAGAGATATCCAGCTTCTGCGAAGCCGGCCAACTCCGCGGCTTGCATCACCACTTTGCCGTCGGGGTCTTTGGAAAACAGGCCAACCAGTTCCAGCGCACGACCGGGCGGCAGGTCGCCGCTGTCGACCATGGCTGCTGCGTTCGCAATTTCGTCGATCTTTTCTTTGACAGAAAGCGGCGTGCCGCCGGTCTTGATGAGGTTGGAGAAGAGATCGCCCTGATAGCTGACGCGGTAATAGCCGTCACCTTCGGCGTTGCCCACCACCCACGCCGGGCAGCCTTGGGCCGATTTCAGCGTGATGTCACTCTTCGGATCCGTCAGCAGTTCGCACTGCGTCACGGGTTTGCCACCGACTTCATAGCGGATGCAGAGCGGCACTTGCCAGGAGGCGGGAGCGTCCGGTGCACCGGGAGCGCCAAGGGGCAGGTAGCGCTTCTGGCTAACGTGGAGCTTCGGTTGCGCTCCTTTGCAATCGAGGCCCATCGAGATCTTGGGGATGCCGGGCCGGTCGAGGAAGGTGTTGAAGGCAGGAGCGATATCCCGTCCCGCGGCTTCGCTAATGGAGGCGAGGAATTGGGGCGTCGTCGTGTTTTGGTTCGCATAGCGCTTCATGTAGCTGCGCACGCCCTGGCGGAACTTGTCCGCACCCACGAGTTTTTCGAAGGTATTGATGACGGCCTCGCCTTTGAGATAGGTGATGCTGTCAAAGGCGTTGGAGATGTCGTCATCCGATTCAATGGGCTGGCGGATCTTGCGGGCGGAGACGAGACTGTCTTCGCGCATGCCGGAGAGTTTGTCGCGTTCGGCTTGTGTTTCCCAATGCCATTCGGGTTTCCAAACCTTGAGAACCTTGGCTTCCATCCAACTGGCGAAGGCTTCGTTGAGCCAGATGTCATCCCACCAGGCGGTGGTCACCAGATCGCCAAACCACTGGTGGGCCATTTCGTGCGCGGCAACGTCGGCAAAGCTCCTCTGGCGGTTGATGGTGTCTTTCTCCGGTGAGGAAAGCAGGATGCTTTGGGGATACGTGATCAGCCCGGGGTTCTCCATGGCGAGTTGGCTGACGGGTAGAGCGATGCTGTCGAGCTTCTCAAACGGGTAAGGCATGCCGAAGTAATCCTGCAGGATTTTGAGCAGGGGACCAACGGTTTCGGCGGCATATTTCGCTTCGGAGGTGCGGCCCTTGGGGACGATGATGCGGAGTGCGGTCTTGCCGATCTTGCCAGCATCCACGGTTTCGAAGGGTCCGGCGGCGAAGGCGACGAGGTAGCTGGGCAGGGGCTTCGTGCGGGCGAAGCGGATGGCCTGCATGTCATTAGGCTCGTCCTTCTGACTGAGCTGCGGGGTGTTGGAGAAGAGGCGGTCTGTTTTCTTGCCGTGCAGGGTGAGTTGCCAGGTGACTTTGTAGCTGGGCTCATCGAAGCAGGGGAAGGCGCGGCGCGCGTCTGTGGCTTCGAACTGGCTGAAGAGGTAGGGCGTGCCGTTATCTTTGAGTTCGAAAATACCGGCGGTGGAATTCGTGAGCACCTTGCCCTTGAATTCGGCATGCAGGCGTCCTTTGCCGGAGACGGGGGCAGGGAAGGTGAAGCCAACGAAGTTTTTGGCCGAGACATCGACGGTGAGTTTGGTGGTCTTGCCGGCTTGCTTCCATTCGGCAACGGGGATTTCGAGATCGAGGGCGTTGAGCCAGAGCGTAGTCGAGGGCTGCAGGAATTCAATATCGATATCGATCTTGCCCGTGAAGGACGGGGTGCCCGGCAGCAGGGTCAGATCGAGGTCGTGGTGGAGAGGTTTGACGTTGTTGGGGAGCCGGAGTTTGGGGGCGTCTGCCGCGAAGGTCAGGGTGGCGGCAAAGAGAATGAATAGGAGGATGCGGGTTGGCATTTCTGTTGGCAGTGTAGCGCGCAATAGACTGTTAGCTGTGGCGAAGAGACCGAACAACAACGTTGGCAAGTATGCCGGGATGGCGATGATGTTGCCTCTGGCGACGCTGATTGGTTTCGGCATGGGGTACGGGCTGGACGTTTTCTTCCACACAGTATGGCTGCGGTATGTGTTTTTGGCGCTGGGGTCGGCGGCGGGGATTCTGGATCTTTATAAAGAGTTGAGTAAAGACCTGTGAGAGCCTTCGATTTCGCCGCGGCACTGGACCGGATTCCCCGCTGGATGTTATTGCTGACCTGCCTGGCGGTGCCGTTGGTGTTCTGGCGCGTGGGGATGGGGTTCGCCTGGAGCTTTGCCGCGGGGGCTTTGCTGGGGTATGTGAACTTCCGGATCATCCGGCGTGCGGTGGAAAAGCTGACTGGCCCGGCCACCGGAAAAACCGGCACCTGGCTCTTTATCCAGTTCGCAGCGTTGGTTTTAGCTGCCTTTGGTATACTTTTAATTTCCGGGATGAATGTGACCGCTGCGCTGTTCGGGTTCTTGGTGTGCCCGGCTGCGGCGGTCGCGGAACTCCTCTACGAACTTATCCAATATGGTCACCCATGAAGCCTGGCTGACGCAGTTGTTCAACGAATACCTTGCGGGATTCGGCAACATGCTGCTCTCTCTTTTTCACCTCACTGCGGAAAACCCGAAGGAGCCCTGGGCTGACTTCGTGGTGATGCAGATTGCGGTTGTCGCAGTTATCATGCTGCTGCTGGCGGTTCTCCGTCCGTCCCTTTCGGTACGGAAGCCCGGAACGCTGCAGCACCTTTTCGAACTGATCCACACGTTTATTGCTGGACAGTCAGACGACCAGATTGGTCACGACGGCAAGAAGCACACGACGCTGTTCGAGACGCTTTTCATCTTCCTGCTGCTGGCGAATCTGATCGGGATCATCCCGATGTTCGTGAGCCCCACGCAATCTCCGTTTGTTCCGTGTGGCTGCGCAATCATCGCGTTCCTCTATTACAACTACGTCGGCATCCGGAAGCAGGGCTTGGGTCATTACCTGAAGCACTTCATGGGACCGATTCCCGCGATGGCGCCGTTAATGATCCCCATCGAAATTATCAGCCACATCGCGCGGCCGATGTCGCTCACGATCCGTCTGTTCGCCAACATGTATGCCGGCGAGCAGGTGACGCTGGTCTTCCTGAGCATGACGTATCTGATCGCCCCGGCGATCTTCATGGGACTGCACGTTTTCGTGTCATTCCTGCAGGCTTACATCTTCGTCCTGCTGACCATGATGTACGTGGCTGGCGCGGTGGCCGAAGAGCACTAGAGTTTATTTTGTAGTGGCATTATGCCGTTGCACGTGTGAGGCCTCCGGCCCCCAGGCCAGGAACGCAACCACCTCCGGGCGACGATTCTTAAGAAACAAGGAGCAATACCCAAATGAAGACCAAGCTTTTCCTTTTGCTGTTCGCAATGATGTTCTGCGCTCTGCCGATGTTCGCGGCTGATGGCAGCGCTTCCGCGGCAGTCAACCTGGCCCCGCTGGCCGCCGGTCTCGGCATGGCCATCGCTTCCGGCCTCTGCGCTCTCGGTCAGGGCAACGCCGTGAAGGGCGCTGCTGAAGCCATGGCGCGCAACCCCGGTGCCGCTGGTGCCATCCGGTTCGCGTTGATTCTGGGTCTAGTACTGATCGAATCCCTCGCGCTTTACACCTTCATCATCATTCTGATCAAGTCGTAGTTCCAGACGGTTGGCCGGGGTTTCCAATGTTTTGGAAACCCCGGTGACTGCGTATTCCAAGTTTTCTTCCCTTTATTTTCAATTAGTTGCGTTGTTGCTGCCCCAGCTAGTGCCCCTTCGTGCCGTATACCTTGGGCATGAAGAAGCCTGTGTGTTCCTCCCCCTCTACTGCTGTTTCCGAGCGACTCATCCGCGTTCGCGCTCCCCGCAATGAAGCCACGGTAGTACTGCGGGTACACTACTCGAAAGTGATACAGAACGGTTGTACTACGTTCCGTATACTTTCGACAGAAAACGTTGATTAGTACTGTACCGCTCTCTCTTGCAATGAAAAATATTTTTCTCTACAGTGGAAACATTGGAACAGAGAAAAGCACAGCGGTACAAAATGCAGCTCCCTCTGGAAATCCTCCAGCTTGGGGAGAATAGACTCCGTCGAACGGAGCAGACTCGGGACATCAGCTCTGGCGGCGTGTGTTTTCTATCCACGAACGCCATCGAGCCGGGTGGACGAATCGAGTACGTGATCACGCTTTCCGGGTCGAATCCTCCGGTGCGGATCCGTTGCCTCGGCAAAGTCCTCCGCAGCAAGAAGCCCGCGACGGAAGCTCCCTTTGAAATTGCGGTGACCATGGAGCGCTACTCATTCGTCCGGCCGGGCGAATTGGAGCAGGTTTCCATGATGTCCGCCACGCCGCAAACAACTCTCACCCAATAACATCTCCTTTTTTTCCTTACAGGGGAATCTGCTAAAGTGGCGGATTCCCCTATGCGTTTTTCGAAGTCCCTTCTCATCCTCCTCTCTGTGGTCAGTTCGCCCTGCCTGTTCTCCCAGGAAAGCGGCGATTTCTGGCCCAAGACTACCTATAATCCAGCGATTCCAACGGTAAAGCAGGTGCTCGGTTACGAGCCAGGGCAGCGCATTACACCCTACACCGGTTTGGTCACTTACCTGGAAGCCCTGGCCAAGGCTTCGCCCCGCTTGAAGCTCTATACCTATGCCGAGACGTGGGAAGGCCGGAAGCTGGTCTACGCGGTGATTGGCTCAGACGCAAACATGCGGCGGATCGATGAGATCAAATCGACGTGGAAGAAGTTTGCCGACCCGAAGGTGACCAAGCCAGCCGATGCGCAGCGGCTGGCGGCAACGATGCCCGCGATTGTTTGGCTTGGCTACGGGGTGCACGGGAATGAGATTTCCTCCTCAGACGCCGCCCTGGTCACGGCCTATCATCTGCTGGCCGCGCAGAATGACCCGATCGTCGATAAGATCCTGAAGAACGACATTTTGCTGCTCGACCCTTCGCAGAATCCTGACGGCCGTGACCGGTTTGTCCACTTCTTCGAGCAAACTGTTGGACTGGAACCGAACGTAAGTCAGGTTTCCGCCGAGCATACAGAACCCTGGCCCGGCGGGCGCACGAATCACTACTTCTTTGACCTCAACCGCGACTGGCTGACCGGAACGCAACCGGAGTCGCAGGGGCGCTTGAAGATGCTGGGGGACTGGATGCCGGTCATCGCCATTGACCTGCATGAAATGGGGAGTGATTCCACCTACTACTTCACGCCGGAAGCCGACCCGTACAACCCCTTCCTGCCTTCCGATCTAAAGAAGACCGTGGAAATCATCGGCAAGAACAATGCGAAGTACTTCGACCAGTTCGGCTTTGATTACTTCACGCGGGATACGTATGACAACTGGTATCCGGGTTATGGCGCAAGCTGGCCGATGTACTACGGTGGTGTGGCCGCAACCTATGAACAGGCCTCTGCCCGGGGATTGATTGTCCGGAAGTCAGATGGCTCGCTCATGCCTTACCGGGATACGGTCCGGCACCACTTCGTGTCTTCCATTTCGACACTGGAAGCCGCCGCTGATAACAAGGCGAAGTTCAATGGTGACTTGTATAACTACCGTCTGAGCGGCATTCAGGATGGCGCGAAGGATGCGATCCGCGAGTACTTACTCCCGCCCGGCCATGATCCCTCGGCGACGACCAAGCTGGCCGCCATTCTTTCCGGTCATGGGATTGAGGTGCGGCAGGCGAAGTCGGCCTTCAAGGCCGGCGGCAAGGATTACCCGGTGGGCACGTATGCTATCAGCCTTTCGCAGCCGCAGCAGCGCTTGATCCACACGCTGCTGGATCCGCAGACTCCCTTTGAAGAGAAGTTCCTCAAGGAACAGGAACGCCGCCGCGCACGCCGTCTGCGCCACCAGATTTATGACATTACCGCCTGGTCTTTGCCTTATCTGTTCAATGTGGAAACCATTCCCGTGGCGGAAACCCTGACCGGCAACTTTGCAGCGGTGAAGCCGGCCATGATTGAGGCTGGGTCGGTATCGGGAGGCAAGGCTTCCGTGGCTTATCTGGTGCCATGGGGCACGCAGGCGGCCGGCCGTTTCCTGGCTGGTGCCGTGCGGCAGGGCATTCGAGTGTGGAGTGCCGATGAGAGCTTTACCAACTCCGGCCGCAAGTTCCCGGGTGGCACGCTGATCGTCAAGCTCCGGGATAATGATGCTTCCGTGCATGACCGCGTGGTGAAACTGGCGGAATCGACTGGAGCGGAAGTGGTCGCGGTGGCTTCAGGCTGGACCGAGGAAGGCCCCAACTTCGGCAGCCAGTCCGTGCAGTTGATGCGGAAGCCCGAGATTGCCATTGCCTGGGATGCGCCCACAGCCGCCGGTTCCGCGGGTGCGGCCCGGTTCGTCCTCGAAAGGCAGTTCGGTTACCCCACCACTCCAATTCGAACGTCCGTTCTGGCGGGTGCGGATTTGAGCAAGTTCAACGTTCTCATCCTGCCTGATGCCGGCCGCGGCGACGGGAGCTATGCGACAACGCTGGGTGCGGGTGGCATTGAGAACATCAAGAGGTTCGTGGAAAATGGCGGGACGGTGATCGGCATTGAGGGTGGCCTCGGTTTCCTGGCGGATTCCCGCACCGGTCTGCTGGGGACTGCGGTGGAAACAAAAGCTCTGGGTGTTGCCGATACTCCCCGGGGCGGTGGCGGCGGCGGTGGTGCAGGGGGCGGTGGTGCAGCGGGCGGTGGTGCAGCGGGCGCGCCTGCTGGTCCGGCACCTGCTTCCGGCGGCAAGGTATTGTCCACGGATGTTGATTATTCGAAAGCTATTCTGCCTCCCGCCGAACCACCAGACACAGTGCCCGGTGCCATTGTGAAGGCGAAGGTCGATCAGGAATATTGGGCAACCGTGGGCGTACCCGCTTCACTTTATGCCATGTACACCGGTCGCAGCATTTATTCACCTTTGACTGTCAACAAGGGCGTGAACGCCGTCACCTATGAGGCGTACGAGCAGGTGCTCGCGTCCGGCTACATGTGGGATGAGAACAAGAAACAGCTAGCGCGCAAACCCTTGATGATGGTCGCACCGACCGGGCGCGGCATGGTCATCGGCTTCGCTTCTGATCCAAACTTCCGCGCTTATCTGGACGGGATGAACGTTCTTTTCCTGAATGCTGTGTTCCGCGGACCGGCGCATTCGCGGCCCGCGCCGTAGTCTTTATACCGGACGGGAGCCGGGTTTCACCACCGGCTCTCCGGCCGCGCACATGGGGCAGCGTTCCGGGTCGTAGGAGACGACTTTCAGCGTTTCCAGTGCCGCTCTGGGAATCCCAAGATCAACAGCACCGCCGCTGCGGTCAATGACAGAGCCAGCGGCAATCGCCACGGCACCATAAGCGCGTACGATATCGATCACTTCCCGTGTGCTGCCGCCTGTGGTGATCACGTCTTCAATCACCACGGCGCGGGCACCCTCACGGATGGAGAAGCCGCGGCGGAGGCTCATCTTCCGGTCGGCATCCCGCTCTGTGAACAGGAACGGTACGCCGAGAGCACGGGCGACCTCGTGGCCGATAATCAGGCCGCCCAGCGCGGGAGAAATCACGAAATCTATGCGGCCCTCGCCAGCCAGGCCGGAAATTTTCGCGGCCAACTCCCGTCCCATGCGCTCGGCATGTTGGGGATGCTGGAGAACGAGAGCGGATTGCAGGTACTCCCCGCTGTGCAGCCCGCTGGTCAAGCGGAAGTGCCCTTTGAGGTATGCCCCTGTATTTTGAAAAAGATCCAGAACAGAACCGGGTTGCGGTGTCACATTCGGCAATATACCATCAAGGATGAACTTTCCGCGGCACTTGGCTGGGTAGGCCGACCGCTTGTAATCTTGCCTGATCTGAACGGGCGGGTAACATCCGCACCGCCGCAGGCGTATTCCAGAGGAACCCTTTTTTCATGCGCCGTCTTCAGAATGTCCTTTGCCCCGGGTGTGTGTTGCTTCTTCTTCTGCCCTCGGCCAGTTCCTTATCCGCTCAGACGCCCGCGGGCAGCCAGAGCTATTCCGCCGTGGAGTTGCGAACCAATCCCAAATGGTGGGACTTCAAACACAACTACCGCCCTGTCAACGTTCCCAAGAACGATTATGCTGACTCCACCCGATTGGAGCAGTTGATCAAGGGAGGCAATATTTACCTGTCTCTCCGGGATGCGATTGCGCTCGCCCTTGAGAACAACATCGACGTCCAGAACCAAAGGCTGGGCGCTTCCATTGCCCGCGCCAGTGTTCTGCTGGCCCAAGCGGGCGGAGCGGTGCGGGGTACGACTCCGGCCGTAGCCGCAGCGCCTTCCAGCGCGACGACTGGCACAACGTCCACTTCGACCACCACAACCGCCGCGACCACTTCCTCATCCACTGGAACGGTGGTGCAGCAGACGGGCACCAGTATTCCGAACTATGACCCGACGATGAGCGTGACCTCCAACTTCAGCCACACCACGACGCTCTCCTCGAATTCGGTCGTCGCCGGCAATCTGGCTTCCGTTGTGGGGTCCAAGAATGGCACGTTTAGTCTTTCCCAGGGCTTTTCCACCGGCACAAACGTCACGGTCGGTTACACGGACTTGATCCGCCGGGACAACAGCTATACGGACATCTTCAACCCGGCCCGCACGGCGAGCTTTACCTTCCGCATTACGCAGAACTTGTTGCAGGGCTTCGGCCGCTCCGTGAACAACCGCAATATCGAGATCGCGCGGAACAACGTGGAAGGCGCGGATCTGACCTTTAAGCAACAGGTGATCACGACGGTGACCGGCATCCAGAACCTGTACTGGGATCTGGTGGCTTTCAACGACGATGTGAAGGCAAAGAAGCAAGCTCTCGAAACCAACCAGAAGCTGTATAACGACAACAAGCGGCAGGTGGAAGTTGGCACTCTGGCACCGATTGCGATTGTCCAGGCGGAAGCGGCGGTTGCGGCGTCGGAGCAGGATCTGATTCTCTCTCAAACGCGCGTGCTGCAGCAGGAGACGGTGATCAAGAATTATCTGACGCATGGCACTCCCGCGACGCCTGAAATGCTGAGCGCGCACATCGTTCCCACGGATCCCATCGATATCCCTGCAACCGATCAGGTGTTGCCGATGCAGGATCTCTTTTCGCAGGCAATGTCTTCGCGGCCTGAAGTCGCCAGTGCGCGCATCACGGTGGCGAATGCTCAAATCAACCTGCGTGGTTCGAAGAACCAGTTGTTTCCCACGCTGCAGCTCACCGCCAGCATGAATGATAACGGTCTCACCGGCATCAATAATGATCTTCCGATTCCCGCCGGAACAACGTTTGTGCGCCGGTCCGGTGATTCGTATTTCACGGGCGGTTATGCCTCATTGCTGGGGCAATTGTTCGCCCGCAACTTCCCGGACTATGCGGCTGGCATCACGCTCAGCCTGCCTTTGCGGAACCGTTCCGCACAAGCCGGGTATGTGCTCGATCAGTTGACGCTCCGCCAGAATGAGATTGCGTTGCGGAAGCAAGAGGCGCAGATCCGGGTGGAAGTGCAGAATGCCTTGATCGGACTGCAGCAGTCACGCGCGGTGCTCGCCTCGGCGCAGAAGGGCCGGAAGCTGCAGGAGTTGACCCTCGATGCTGAACAGAAGAAACTGACGCTGGGCGTTTCCACGATCTACAACGTGATCCTGGTGCAGCGCGATCTTGCAACAGCGCAATCCGCTGAGGTGACGGCACTGGCGAACTATGTGAAGGCCAAGGTTGAACTGGATCGTGCCACGGGGAACACTCTTGCGAATAACAAAGTGTCCGTGCAGGAAGCGTTCCAGGGGAAGATCTCGACGCCGCCCACCCCTGTTCCGCAGAAGTAGGTTCCGTTTTGGGTTCCAGTTTGGGACGGCCACGTTCCGATCTGGTATCGAAAGGTGCGCAATCAGCCGCTGTAGTGCCAATACGAGGCACTTGCAGCGGCTTTTTTTCTTTGGCATGCGAGTTGCTTTAGGAAAGAGCGTGTTAACGATGCAGGGCTCAAGTAACGGCGAAAAAACCTTCAACAACCACTCCTCCCACCTGTTCTTCCTCTAGCAAACCTCTTTCGACCCACCAAAATCCTCTCTCGCCGCCTTGAGCCCGGTTCATAATTGGAAGCATTGACCTTCCCGTTCCAGATTCTCAAGCTCCAGTTTGACCATTTCCCCGTCCGGGACAACCCCGCGAATTTTCTGCGGGGAAATCTGGGCGCGGCACTGCGGCGTTTCTGTGATTGCGAGAACCCCAAGGCGTGTCCAAGGCTCGGTTGTGATTATGGCCGGATCTTTGATCCACCGCGGGATACGGAGGCTCCAAGCGGTCTTCGTGATCCTCTGCGGCCCTTTGTGTTGCGGGGGGCGAATCCAAAGCGTTTTGAGCTGAACGTCTTTGATTCAAGCGCCGATCGCATTGTCCGTGCCTGGTGTCCCAGCGCCTGGGAGGTGCAACCCATGGTCTTGGATCTCACCCCCAGTCCCCTGAAAACAAAGTTTTTAACCATCGACTTCCTTTCACCCACGGATCTGCGAACCTTTCCACCCAGCTTCGCTACGCTGTTTGCCCGGGCGCGGGACAGGGTCAGCACCTTGCGCGCGACCTATGGGCCCGGTCCGCTGGAGATTGATTTCCGCGCACTGGGGGAACTTGCATCCGGGGTTTCGACTGAGTCCTGCGATCTGCAACAAGTGGAGATCTTCCGCCGCAGCGCTTCAAATGGCCGAATTCACCCACTTGGTGGTTTCACAGGCACCATCGTGTACAGCGGTGAGTTCAGCGAACTGTATCCAATCCTCTATGCGGGACAGTATACCGGGGTGGGACGGAAGACGGTTTGGGGGAATGGTCACTACCAAATCAGATTTCTCTGAGGCGGCTTCCTCGGTGTGCGGTCAAACCCCTCTCGTCTTCCTACTAACTATGGTTAATTCGACCGTTAACCGCCCTGCCGGGTCATAATGACGTTCATGGCTCTCATTGAAGTGAAATGTCCCTGTTGTGATTCCACGCTGAAGATTGATCCTCAACTCCAGGCAGTTATTTCTCACGCCGAACCCGTGAATGCGCCGCTGATTGAGGATCTGGCTTCGGCGGTCGCCAAGTTGAAGGGCGAGGCGGGGCGGCGCGAGGATGCATTCCAGAAGTCTTTCCAGAATGAGAAGAAGTCGAAGGATGTTTTGAACCGCAAGTTCGATGAACTGTTCGAGCAGGCGAAGGCCGATCCCAACTTCGGCAAGAAACCGCGCGATATTGACTTTGACTAAAAGTTTTTTGGTCCCTACTTTATTTTCGCAACGCTTCCTCAATCAGCACGGGCTTTCTGCATTGCCCGCGCTCGGAAAGCAGGGAAGATGGAAAGGAAAAAGATACTGGCGATCGTGGCTCTGGCGTTGGGCGTTCCGGTCGCAGGCATGGCCGAAATTGTCGGCGTCAACTTCACTGGAGGCAGCAGCAATAACGCTCTGGCTTCCACCGATCAACCCGGTGTTGTTGCCGGAGCGAACTGGAACAATGTCGGCAACGCAACCGGCAGCAATTTGGTTCTGAACAACAGTTTGGGGCAGGCGACCACGATAAATCTCACGTGGGGTTCTTCCACAGGCAGACCCTTGCAGTATGCGGGCTTTGATACGCCGGCGACCGCAAATACGGCCACCAACAAGCTCTACACGGGTGGGATTGATGGCGACCACACCTTTGTTACGTTAACCAACATCACTTACTCGTCCTACGACGTGTATGTCTATGCGTCGATTGACGATAACAACCCTTCCGACGTAATGACGGTCAGCGACGGCACGACAACTTACTATCTGACGGATGACGGTAAATTGCTCAACCAGGCGACGAGTCTGGTGCGCACCACCTCGACGAATGCGGGGAGTCCGACGTCAGCACCTGGGCAGTATCAGGTTTTTCATGAAACATCATCGTCCGTTACGCTCAGCGTATGTTGCGGTGTCAGCAACCAGTTCAGTGCGAACCTCTTTGGTGTGGAAGTGGTGAATACCACGGCAGCGACTCCGGAACCTGGCACGTGGGTGATGATGATCAGCGGTCTTGCGGTCACAGGGTTGGGGCGGATGAAGCGCCGCAGTTTTTCCGCCGGGCTGCATAAGCCTGCTTGCAGTTAGAGCGCCAGAAAGGCGAAAATAAGGCGAACCCAAAAGTGCCGCCTTACATTGAACTCCACGCCCGCTCCGCTTTCAGTTTCCTCCGCGGGGCAAGCGCGCCGGAGGAATACATCGCTCTTTGCGCTGCATATGCCGCCCGCGGTGACGGGGCGCCGGTCATGGCATTGACCGATGTAGACGCCCTCGCCGGGGCGGCACGTTTTTACACACAGGGCCGCAAGCTGGGAATTCAGGCTCACGCCGGTGCGGAAGTGACTGCGGCGGATGGTTCCCGTGTCACACTTTTGGTGGAAAGCCGCCAAGGCTACCAGAATCTCTGCCGCCTGATTACGAAGATCAAGCTGCGGGCGGGCACGAAGAATCCAAAGCCCGGATTTGAAGCTGCCGCGACGGATGGCGATTTTGAGGAGTATTCGAAAGGGCTGATTTGTTTAACCGGGGGCAGCGAGGGTCCTCTGGCGAGGGCGTTGCAAAGGAAGCAGGGCAGTGCAGAACTGGAGCGTCTGCAGCGGCTCTTCGGACGCGGCAATGTCTATCTGGAGTTGCAGCGGCATGCGGAACGGGAAGAGGAGCGGCGGAATGAGGCCGTGGTGGAACTCGGGCGTTCCTTGCAGTTTCCTCTCGTGGCCACCAACGGGGTCTGCCACGCCACCCCGGCACAGAGGCAGATTCTGGATGTCTTCACCTGCCTGAGCCACAAGACGACCCTCGCGGAAGCCGGCAAACTGCTTGCGGTGAACTCGGAGCGTCACCTCAAGAGCGGCCGTGAGATGTGCCGGCTTTTCGCTGATCTTCCCGCGGCCATTGCCAATACGCAGGAGGTCTCCTCCCGTTTGGGTTTCACGCTGCGGGATCTCGGCTACCAGTTTCCCGATTACCCTCTGCCACCAGGCGAAACCGTGCCGTCACTGCTCTATAAGCTCACGCACGAAGGTGCCCGGCACCGCTATCAGCCGTATCACGAAAAGGCGCGGCAACAGATTGACCGGGAATTGAAGCTGATTGAAAAGCTGGGGCTGGGTGGTTACTTCCTGATCGTCTGGGATATCGTCCGTTTCTGCAGAGAGCGGGGGATTCTGTGTCAGGGGCGCGGGTCGGCGGCGAACAGTGCGGTTTGTTATTCGCTGGGAATCACGGCGGTCGACCCGGTCGGTATGGATCTGCTCTTTGAGCGCTTTCTTTCGGAAGAGCGGGGAGAGTGGCCGGATATCGATATCGATCTGCCTTCCGGCGAGAAGCGGGAGATGGCCATCCAGTATGCGTATGAGCGCTATGGACAGCACGGCGCGGCAATGACGGCCAATGTGATCACCTACCGCGGACGGCTGGCAGCCAGGGAGGCTGGCAAGGTGATGGGCTTTGATGTCGCCACGCTCGACAAACTCTCCGCGGTGATGCCGGGCTGGGGTTTCAAGGACAAAGACAGCAACACCGAAACCCGCTTCACACAGGCCGGGATGAGTCTGCAGCATCCCAAAGTACGCAAGTTTCTGGAACTGGTGGAAGGCTTGCAGGATCTGCCGCGGCACCTGGGCCAGCACTCCGGCGGCATGGTGATCTGCCAGAACCGTCTGGATACCATCGTGCCGCTGGAGCCTGCCTCCATGCCCGGGCGCGTGATTGTGCAGTGGGACAAGGAAGACTGCGCGGACATGGGGCTGATCAAGGTGGATTTGCTCGGGTTGGGCATGATGGCCGTGCTGGAGGATTGCCTGGTTCTGATCCGCAACCACTGGCAGGAAGAGATCGACCTGGGCCAGTTGCCCGCTGATGATCCCAAGACGTATCAGACACTGCAGCGCGGGGATACGATCGGGATGTTCCAGGTGGAGAGCCGCGCCCAGCAGGCCACGCTGCCGCGTTTGAAGCCGGAAAAGTTTTACGATCTGGTGGTGGAAGTGGCGCTGATCCGGCCCGGGCCGATTGTCGGCCAGATGGTGCATCCCTACTTGAACCGCCGCGCCGGACGGGAGCCTGCCGACGCTCTGCATCCCATTCTGGAACCCGTACTCGCGCGGACGCTCGGCGTGCCGCTGTTCCAGGAACAATTGCTCAAGATGGCGATGCTGGCTGCCAACTTCACTGGTGGTGAGGCAGAGGAACTCCGGCGCGCGATGGGCTTCAAACGCTCTGAGCAGAGGATGAAAGAGATTGAAGCGAAGCTGCGGGCGGGCATGACGAAAAACGGCATCACGGGTGAGACGCAGGACCGGATTGTGCTCTCTGTCACCTCTTTCGCGTTGTATGGCTTTCCGGAATCCCATGCGGCGAGCTTTGCGCTGCTGGCCTATGCGAGTGCGTATCTGAAAGTCCATTATTTGGCAGCATTTACCTGTGCTTTGTTGAACAATCAGCCGATGGGCTTTTATCACCCCGCTGTCCTGATCAAAGATGCGCAGCGCCATGGACTCCGGGTGCTGCCTGTGGATGTGAATGTGTCGGAAGTGGAGTGCACGGTGGAGGGTCCGCAGCGCCATCTCCGTTTGGGGCACAGGATGGTGCGGGGTCTGCGGGCCGAAGCAGCCCGGTGCATAGTGGAACGAAAGCCGTTCCGCTCCATTGATGACCTGGCGCACCGCGTTCCAGAACTGCACAAGGATGAACTGGAACGTCTCGCCAGCATCGGGGCATTGAATTCCCTCGGCGCCGGGCATCGCCGGGATGCGTTGTGGAAGGCCGGACGTGCGGGACGCCCGGCACCACCCTTGCTCGAACTGCTGCCGGAGAGTGATCCGCAGTCGCCGCTGGCACCGATGTCCGTGCCCGAACGCCTGGAGGCCGATTATCTGGGCACGTCACTGACCGTCGGGCGTCACCCCATGGCCTGGCACCGGGAGGCGATGCGGGAACTCGGGGTCACCACGGCGCGAGACCTCAACCGGATTCCCAATGGCGGCGGCGTCCGTGTGGCCGGGTGCGTGATTGTCCGCCAGCGCCCCGGTACAGCGAAGGGGATCTGCTTCCTCAGCATGGAGGATGAGACGGGCATCGCGAATGTGGTGGTGATGCCTGATCTCTTCGACCAGCACCGGCTCATTGTGGTGGGGCACCCTTACCTGCTGATTGAAGGGAAGGTGCAGAATGTGGACAATGTCATCCACGTGCTGGCGAAGAAGATTGAGC
This sequence comes from uncultured Acidobacteriia bacterium, assembly GCA_903923395.1. GTDB lineage: Bacteria > Acidobacteriota > Terriglobia > Bryobacterales > Bryobacteraceae > BOG-234. Next base: position 71,574 of record CAIXXM010000057.1, on the reverse strand, counting down.
GTCTGGAGACAGCCCTGCCGGTGGTGGCGTCACATGATTTTCACTGATGCAAAAAAGATGCGCTTGGATGATAGAGATTTCCCGTCGTTCCTGTATTCCTTAGTGACAGCAGGTAAGAACCTGTCTGGTCAATGGAGGATACTTTGCAACTTCAACGAACTTCGACTGTACTTCTCGCCGTCTTTGCTTTCCTTGCCGCCTCGACATGTTTTGCCGAGATCGTCCCTTTCTCCGCAGGTGACAACATCATTTCCTTCAGTCTGACTGCCACGGCCCGGAGCGGATACGCTACCGATACAAATAACTTTTTTGGAGAAGGCGCTGGCGTTGACTTGGGCGGCCAAGCCATGATTGTCAACATCAGCTGGGATGCCACCTACATCGATGCCAACTGCAATACAGGCTGCAGCAAGACTTCGCCTCAATTCATTACCGAGACCGTATCGGTAGGCGGGAATCTGCGCACGATTCCTACGCAGGATGACCTGGGAAATAACACGCCGAGTGTATTCATCTGCTACACCTGCAGCAGAAGTCAGGGTCTTGTCGGCATCACTGGCCCTTACGGCTGGTCGTTTCTGACTTCCGGATACCACGCGATCAATACGAATGGCCTGACGCAGGATCCACATCCGGTAGACAGCGAGTCGGCTGTGCTCGCGTTATTGGGTGCCGATCAATATTACGGCGATGGGTTCACGGTTGGAGTCGGCAATTCGGCTGCCACGCTGGTTCAGTTGCAGGGCACAATCAACTCGGGGAGCAGTTCGATCGTGGATACGAGTGCTCCGGAACCCTCCACTTGGCTCATGTTCGGAACTGGTTTGGCGGTAGCAGGCCTTTTTCGAAAGAAGCTTGCCGTCTAATTCGTTATTCGCTCCCGCAAGGCAGGGGGGCGTACTTGCCCCCTTGCCCGTACTTCCCCAAATGACTCTGCCGCAACGCAGTTGTAAACTTGGGAACTGACATGCAATGGTATGAGGCGGACGTCCGCCAGCTTGAACAGCGGACCAGGTGTTCCGCCATCCCGGTCCGGCCCGCAGTGTTCTACGGCAGTTCCACGCTGCGTCTGTGGCCAACACTCGCCGAAGATCTGGACATCCCTGTTGCACTCAACCTTGGCTTCGGCGGCTCTACGCTGGAAGCCTGCGCCCACTTTTTCGACCGCATCTTCACCGGCCTTGACCCCCAATCGATTACGATTTACGCGGGTGATAATGATTTAGGCGACGGGCAATCGCCTGCGAAGGTTCTGGCCTCGTTTCGGTTACTGGCTGCGAAGATTCGTGCGAAGTATCCCGCCGTGCCATTGTTTTTCATCTCCATTAAGCCGAGCCCTGCGCGGCAGTACCTTTTCGACGCGATCCGCAGCACCAATGCCTCGATTCAGCAAGAGATCGCCCTGCTGCCAAACGCTGCATTTATCGATATCTTTCCGGCCATGTTGAGTGAAGCCGGTCGTCCCCGCCCGGAACTCTTCATGGAAGACGGGTTGCACATGAATCCTCTGGGCTATGGGATCTGGAGGGGAGTGCTTGCGAACTACCGCAATAGAATCTTCCCTCTGGATTTCTCCGATTGTCACGAAACCGCGCTATCCTCTCCTTCAAGTGCGCCGGGAATATCACAAGTGGTTCAGCCCTCGGCTTAACCGGGAGATGGAACTGCTGGTCTTTGGCCACGCAGGCACCAGAGTGCTTGTCTTTCCGACACGGCAGGGGCGCTACTTTGATTACGAGGGTTTTGGCATCCTCGACGGCGTGGCACACCAGGTGCTTTTGGGTCAGATCCAGTTATTTTGCGTGGACAGCGTGGATTCTGAAGGACTGTACAATCCAGACGTACACCCCCGCCAGCGCATCGAACGCCACAACCAGTACCAGGAATACATTCTGCGGGAAGTGCTTCCCCTCGCCGCATCGATCAATCCAGACCCCCGCCTTGTGTCCCATGGCTGCAGCATCGGGGCCTATCACGCCGTCGATATTGCGTTCCGAAATCCTGCCCTGTTCACCAGGGTCGTCGGGTTGAGCGGCCGGTATGATCTCACCTGCCGCGTCGAAACCTATCCCGATCTCTTCGATGGTTACTACGATGAAGATATCTACCTGCACACACCGAACCACTACGTCCCCAACATCGGCGATCCGGCACTGCTCGAACAGATGCGGCACCTGGAAATTCATCTCGCGGTGGGCGATGCGGATTACTTTTGCCCCAGCAACCGCGCGCTGAGCCAGTCGCTTTATGAGAAGGAGATTCTGCACTCTCTTGATCTCTGGCATGGCACGGCGCACAAGCCCCTGTTCTGGCGCGATATGGTTCGCAAATATTTCTGAGTGGCTTATCCTCCGCCGTAAAATGCCGGCAGAGATAATGGGATTTGCCCAAAGTTCTCATCCTTGGCGGCGGACTGGCGGGTCTTGCCGCATCCGCCGCCCTTGGCCGTGCCGGATATGAAGTCCATCTGCTGGAATCCCGCAATTTTCTTGGCGGGCGCGCTACCTCCTGGCCTGTGTCCGGCGATACGGAAGTCATTGACAACGCGCAGCACGTGCTCTTGAAGTGCTGCGTGAATCTGCTGGATCTCTATGAACGACTCGGGGTGGGAGGCAAAGTGCGTTTCCACCGCGAATTCTTCTTCATCGAACCCGGCGGCAGAACCTCGGTTCTGAAGCGCGGCATCCTGCCCGCACCGGCCCACTTTGCCGGCTCGTTTCTCGGACTCAAGTTCCTCAATCTCGCGGATAAGATCTCCATTGCCCGCGCCATGAACGCGATTCCCAGGGAACGCCACCGCAAAGATCTCGATGCAATTACTATGCTGGACTGGTTGCGGGAAAAGCAGCAGACACCGCAGGCGATCGAGCGCTACTGGCGGCAGGTCCTGGTCTCAGCCATTAACGAAGAGTTGGACCGGATGGCCGCGTCGCATGGATTTCAAGTGTTCTGGCTGGCCATGATTGCGCGGCCGGATACCTACGAGATGGGCGTGCCCGATGTCCCTCTGCGGGAGTTGTATGACGAGCAATCTCTGATTCAGAAGGCCGGAGTCCACTTGCACCACCGCACTGCGGTCGAGCGGATCGAGGTCTCGAACGGAACCATCGCTGCCGTGACCGCCGGCGGTGAACGCTTCACCGCGGACCATTACGTTTCCTGCCTGCCATTCGAGAAACTCTTTCAGTTGATGCCGGAATTGCCCGTGGAGTGGAGTGCCTTCTCGCACTCGCCCATCACAGGCATCCATCTCTGGTTTGACCGGCCCATCACGGACCTGCCGCATGCCACACTGTTGGACCGCAACATACAGTGGCTTTTCAACAAACAGGAAGGCCGCTATCTGCAACTGGTCGTCAGCGCCTCGCGCAACATGACCAACATGCCGAGGCAGGAAATTATTGATCTGGCGATCCGGGAACTGGCGGATTTCTTCCCTGTGGTGAAGGCGGCGAAGCTCGAGAAGGCGCAGGTGATCAAGGAAGTCCGGGCGACGTTTGCAGCGTCTCCGGGCCTGGAAGAAAAGCGGCCGAAGGCGGATGCCGCTTATGCCAACTTCTTCCTGGCAGGAGATTGGACGCGCTCCGGGTGGCCCGCCACCATGGAGGGTGCGGTCCGGAGCGGGTATCTTGCGGCGGAGGCAGTCACCAGGGCCGCAGGAAACCCGCAAGTATTCCTGCTGCCAGATGTCGCATAATAGAGATCAATGCGCACGCTCTCTGTCTTCCTCCTGCTGCTCTGTTCGCTGCCCATGACGGCTGCCTCACCGATGACCAAACTCACTGTACTGGTCACCTCTGCTGAGACGGGAAAGCCGATTGACCGCGCCAGCGTCATTGTGAAGTTCCGCCACAGCAAGTTCAAGATCAAGCTCCCGAACATGGTGACTTCCTGGGAAACCAAGACCAGCCAGGAGGGCAAGGTCACTCTGCCGGAAATGCCGCAGGGACAGGTGACGATCCAGATCATTGCGTCGAACTACCAGACCTTTGGTGACGTGTTTGATTTGGAAGCAGGGCCGCAGACGGTGCCGATCAAGCTGAATCCGCCGCAGGCACAGTACTCGGCGCACGATAAGAAGTAGTACCCGGAGGTTTGACGGGCCCGGCGTGTCTCTGTACGCTGTATCTGTACAGGAGACAGTTGTTGCCCGCCTTGAAACTCTCCATCGACCCAAACTCTCCCGCGCCTGTCTACCGCCAAATCGTAGACCAGTTCCGCATGCTCCTCGTTGAAGGGGTACTTGAACCCGGCCAGCCGATGCCCTCGGTGCGCCAACTCGCCAAGGAACTTGGCATTCACTTCAATACGGTTGCTGAAGCTTACCGGACTCTGGCTTTGCAGGGCCTGATCAGCGTGGCTCATGGAAAGTCGGCGCGCGTTCTCGAACATGCTCCTGCCCCTGCGGCCCCGGCGTTGCTGGATGGTTTCCGCTCAAAACTCCGCCTGCTGATTGCGGAGATGCGTGCACAGGGTGTTTCGAAGGCCCGCATTCGGCGGGAATTGGCGAATGCGCAGGAGGGCTTGCAGGGATGAAACATGTTACTGGAAGCAAGGGGATTGCCAGTCCGTGGCTGTTCCTCCCGGCGGCCTGTCTGCTGGCGGGGACCGCAGTCTATCTACAGGCATTGAAGCCGCAGTTGACGTTGGGGATCGCGGCCGTCATGATCCTGAGCAGCCTTGCCCGCGCCATTGCGACCGGTAGCGTGGGGAGTCCGCTGCAAACTCTGCATCTGCGGGCGATTGCTGTGGCCGCGTGGGGCATTGCAGCCCTTTTTACCACCGTCACGCTCTTTCCCCACCTGGTAACTGCCGCCGCATTGCGGTTGCTCATGTTTGCCATGCTCGCGCTGTTGGTTGTGCCCAGAATGCAACTGCTGCGCGCGGCCCAGGCGGAAGACGGTGCTTGGAAACTGGGGATTTTCTACTATGAACCCAGCAATTCCTCGCTGATGGTGGAGCGGCGGATCGGCTTCGGCTACACCCTCAATTGGGCGAACTCCGGGGCGCGCTTCTATCTCGGCGCAATACTCTGCATTGTGCTCTCCGCTGCCGTCTTATTGCGGAGTTAGGCAGGCGGGCCACTGCGTCAGATCTTCGAGCAAATGCTCCGGATCCAGAGCCTCCAACTCGCCGGCCGGCGTGACGCCGGTGCGCACAGCGATCACGGGGATGCCGTTCTCCTTCGCCGCGATGACATCCTGTGGTGCGTCACCCACGTGGGCGATGCGGGCCTCATTTCCGATGAAACCCTCGCGGCGCGCACGTTCAATCGCCAGCGCAACCAGACCGCCACGGGTGGAGGCCATTTCCCCAAAGGCACCGAAGCGGAAGTACTGATGGAGCCCCGCGCGCTCCAGTTTCTTCCAGCCGATGCGGGTTACATTGCCTGTGACCAGCGCCAGCGGAATACCTTGCGCACTGAGATCCCCGAGTAACTCCAATACACCGGGACAGCGCTTGTCCTGTAAGTCAGGAACATTCGCGAGATAGTATTTCTCCGCCTCGTGGATGATGGCGGGCAGGTCTTTCACTGGTAATCCTGCGGCTTCTAACATGAGCGTGAGGATGTCCGTATCGAGCATCCCGTGAACCGGAATCCCCTCGGTGGAGGTTTCCACCCCGGTGACTCTTCTGATCCCTTCGATCAGTGCGAGTCTGTGATGCGGCCCGGTGCGCCTTGTCAAGGTACCGTCGATATCAAACAACAGCAGGTCAGCGAAGCGCACGTTCAGCCCCCGGAATAATGGCATGCAGCATAAGTGGAAATGTGGCGAATGTCTGGCCGCGGTACTGGGGGCGTATGCCGAAGAGCACCACGTGGCCTTTTCCCCAATCGACCACGGTAACGCCGGCTCTGCCGTCTGCCAGCGTCGCGGTGGCACGGCCTCCTTCGATTGCATAACCGCCGGTCGTGACGGCGGTCACTGTGTTGGCACCGTTGGGCGTAAGTTGCCCGAAGTCGGTCTTCAGGGGAAATAGTCTTACTGGCAGTCCAAACTGTTCCACCGGCAGGGAGATTGCTTCTCCGAGAGCAACCAGCGTTCCGCCGCGCTTCACAAAATGCTCCAGGTGCGCGGCTCCGTCGAGCGTGATGCCGCCCGCGTACTCTGGCCGCTGTATTACGGCGCGGTCGCCATGCATGATGGAGGCCGGCGGTTGTGAAGAGAGGATCACTGTTTCGAATAACTCGTCGAGATCATCTTTGCGGAAGTCTTCGTTATGGATCGCGGTGTAGGGAAGCTTGTATGCATCTAACAGCCACTCGGTCCACCCGGTATCGGGATTATTGAGCCACGGTTCATAGACACCTATTCTTGGCTGGTTGGTTTGCGGCGCGACGGGGAGACTGAAGCCGGAACCAAAGTCGCTCACGGGCTCGCCTGCAAAGACGCCTTCATAGCGCTTGGTCTCCGCCCCCATGAGTGCCGGGATTTGCATCTCCACCAGTCGCGTGCCGCCCTGTACCAGATATCCCTTGGAATCCCCCGCGCGCAGGATTTTCGCTCCGTTCGCGGCAAAGCGCTGCAACAGATCCATGACCAGAGGCGAATCTGGAATGAAATAACGCACCGGCGCCAGTGCGGGCTCTATGCCGAACTGCCGTTTGAGTGCCGCCAGATTCCGGGATTCGATCCGGTTTTGCATCACATCATCCGGCTCATCTGAGTATTTCTGCAGCAACCCCGGGTACGGCGCGCCCTCATAGCGGGAGCCCAAGTTCTGTCTTTGCCACTTGGCGAGAAGATCCAACCCGTCGGGATTCGTGCAGGGAATGAGTACGGTCACCATGCGCGATGGTGTCGCGGCAAGAACTTCCGCCCGTGCCAGAACCTTGCCCGATTCCTCTGGCGTGAACTGCTCCCAGCGATACGTTGCACCCGCTCCAGGCTTGCCGATCAACGCCGCGTACATTGGTTTCTCCAGACCAGTGCGGCCAATTTCCATGACGCGGACATTCGGAATCTTGCGCAAACGCTCCACCAGAGAAGCAGAATCCGGCAAAAGTGCGGCAAGAAACAGCGCGGCGAAATATTTCTGAAACAGTGCCACCTTTAAAATGGTATCCAGTGAAAACCGATAAGTTCCGGGTTGGCCTCATCCAACTCACCTGCAGCCTTGAACCGCAGGAAAATCTCGACCGTACGGTCGCCAGGATTCGTGAAGCCGCCGCGCAGGGAGCGCAGGTGATCTGCACACAGGAATTGTTCCGTTCCCAGTACTTCTGCCGTGAGGAAGACGCGAGGCTCTTCGATCTGGCTGAGACCATTCCCGGCCCGACCACGGACGTGCTGGGTCCTCTGGCGAAAGAACTGGGAGTGGTCATTGTCGCTTCCCTGTTTGAGAAGCGCGCGACGGGTCTGTATCACAACACTGCTGTGATCTTTGATGCCGATGGCACGCAACTGGGCATTTACCGGAAGATGCATATTCCGGATGATCCGCTCTTCTTTGAGAAGTTTTACTTCACGCCCGGGGATCTGGGTTTCAAAGCTTTCGATACCAAGTTCGGGCGAATCGCCACGCTGATCTGCTGGGACCAGTGGTATCCGGAAGCGGCGCGCCTGGCTGCCATGCAGGGGGCGAACATTCTGTTTTATCCCACTGCGATCGGCTGGCATCCGGCGGAGAAGGCTGAATTCGGCACCGCCCAGCATGATGCCTGGAAGACCATGCAGCGCTCACATGCCATCGCGAATGGAATCTACGTTGCGGCAGTAAACCGCGTGGGCTTCGAAGGTCCGGCGGAACGTGGCTTGGAGTTCTGGGGCGCATCGTTTGTTTCGGATCCCTTTGGACGTGTTTTGGCGGAAGCGTCGCACGATCAGGAGGAGATTCTGGTGGTGGAGTGCGACCCCGCGCAAATGGAGGAGGTCCGCCGCAACTGGCCCTTCTTCCGCGACCGCCGCATTGACGCTTACGGTCCGATTGTGAACCGGTTCCTCGCGTGAGCACCGCATCTCCAAAGCAACTCGGATACCGGATGCCCGCCGAGTGGGAACCGCATGAAGCCACCTGGATTGCCTGGCCTCATAACGAAGAAGACTGGCCGGGCCGATTTGCGCCCATCCCCTGGGTGTATGGCGAAATTGTGCGCAAGCTTTCCCAGGTGGAGAAGGTCCGGATTCTAATCCAAAATGAAGAGGCCGAGGCTTCGGCGCAGGAAGTCCTGCAGATGTGCGGCGGCATGCTGGAGAATGTGGAGTTCTTCCGTGTTGAAACCGACCGTGTTTGGGCCAGGGACTTTGCGCCACTCTTCATTCGCAACGCCGCCGGCAGTGTGGCTGCCGCGAAATGGCAGTTCAACGGCTGGGCGAAATATGAGAACCACCAGAGGGATGAAGCGGCTGGGTTATTGATCCCGGATCTGGTCCAGAAGCCAGTCTGGCGTCCCGGCATGGTGCTGGAGGGTGGCAGTATCGATGTCAACGGGCAGGGCCTGGTGCTGACCACGGAGGAGTGTCTGCTGAGCCCCGTTCAAGCGCGAAATCCGGAGTTATCCCGCGGCGAGGTCGAGCAGAGAATGTCGGATTATCTGGGCCTCGACCGCGTGTTGTGGTTGCGGAATGGCATCGCGGGAGATGATACGCACGGGCACGTGGATGACCTGGCACGTTTCACAGATGCGGAGACGGTGGTGATTGTCCAGGAGGATGATCCAGGCGAAGTGAATTATGAACCTTTGCGGGAGAATTGGGAGATTCTCAAGACTTTCCCCGTGAAGGCCGTGAAGCTTCCCATGCCCGCGCCTCTGGTCTTCGATGGTGTCCGTCTGCCTGCCAGTTACGCAAATTTTTATGTCGCGAACAGGATGGTGTTGGTGCCCACGTTCAATGATCCGAATGACCGCGTGGCGCTGAATATCCTGCAGGAGTGTTTTCCAGACAGAGTAGTAACTGGCATCAACTGCACGGAACTGGTTTGGGGCCTGGGAACACTGCATTGCATGACCCAGCAGCAGCCAGCCTGAAACGGTGCGCTTAGTGCGGCTTGCCCGCCCAGGGATCACTCCAGCGCGGGTCCCGCAACATGTCGCGGTCCGTGAGTGATTTTAGGAACTCGATCAAATCGCGGCGATCCTGCTGGCTCAACTGGAGCGGCCGGATCACCTTCGATTGATTCGCGTGCGGATACTTCCCCCCGGCGGCATAGTGCGCGATCACATCTTCCAGGGTTGCCATGCTTCCATCGTGCATGTAAGGTGCGGTGAGTTCGATATTCCGCAGTGTGGGAGCGCGGAATTTGCCAATGTCCTGCGGTTGCCCGGTGAACTCATAAATGCCGCGGTTCGGCGCTGCATAGTGAGATACACCGGTGTTGAGAAAGGCGCCGGTCATGGCGCGGTCATCCGGGCCATCGTGTCCGCCTTCGTAGCGGATCTCGCTGAAGTTCCAGCCCTCATGACATTGAAAGCAGCCGCCGCGTTCGCTCGAAAAGAAGATCAGCTCTCCACGCTTCGCCGCGGGTGACAGCGCATCCGGTTCACCACCCCAGCGGTAACGGTCATAAGGGGAGCGCATGGAAATGATCGTACGTTCGAATGCTGCCAGTGTTTTGGTCACGTTGCCAAGCGTAAATGGGTTTGCCGTACCGGGATAGACTTTCTTGAAGAGTTGCTGGTACACGGGATCACGGCGCAGTTCTCCCAGGAAAACTTCTTCGCGCCCCTTCAAGCCAAGTTCCACAGGGGCGGTGTTCAACAGTGGGCCGAGCGCCTGCTCTTCCAGAGAGGTAAGTGTCGGGTTCGCCCAGGTGAGTGTCGGGGCATACGCCACGTTCACCAGGCTCATGCTGCTGCGGGGATGTAACTCGCCGGTTGTGCCTGCGGCCCGGGCGAGGCCATCCGTGAAGGCCAACTCCTGGCGGTGGCATGAGCCGCAGGATTGTTTACCATTCACCGAAATCCGCTTGTCATAAAACAGATAGCGTCCCAGTTCCACTTTGGCGGCGCTCATGGGATTATCGGCAGGGACCACAGGCTTGGGGAAGCCTTTGGGCAGGTTCCACTCAAAATCGGCGGCCAGTGCCGTCACCGCAACAAAAAGGATCGCCTCTTTCATTGCGCCTTCCTGAGTTGCACCACCTCAATCTTCGTGAGCATGCGGACGGATCTTGCGCCAGGCTTGTCTTTTGGAACCACCAGGCGGAAGCGGCCTTGCGCACCGAACATCGGTTTGCCGTTGGCAGTGTCCGCCAGCAGGATTTGGTTATCGATGAAAGCGGGATCGAGTTCGCCGAGCGAGAACAGTACCTGGTAGCCATCTTGCGCCATGGCGAGCACATAGCTGGACAGCGCTTTTCCGCGAAGTTCGCCGCCCTGTGGCACGCCTGCTTTCTTCAAGACCTCATGCAGCCAGACACCTTCATAAACGGTTTCCATGCCGTTACTGGTGGTGCGCACGGTTGCCCTCGGATACTTTGCCAGGTCCGCTGCGGAGAGGGTCAAGGGTTGTTTCACGTCACCGGTGATCTGGACGGCGTCGGTCTCCTGGGCAAACAGACCGGTGATCAAAAGCATCGCCAGCAAGATAGTTCTCATATGGGACAGTGTACTTCTGTTTGCGCGAACGCACTCTGGATTGCGTGCTTTCGCGCAGGGGCAAATTTCGATACAGCCGATAGAAACCCTTTATTTCACGGGATTTCTGGCGTGGCACGACGATTGCAATGTTCGGCACACGAAAGCAGAGGTCCAAAACATGTGCCTTGCAGTCCCCGGCAGAGTGCTCAATGTTGTAGGCGATGATCCGGCTTTCCGTTCGGCCAACGTGGATTTCTGCGGCGTTCGAAAGAACGTGAATCTGGTCTACACTCCAGAGGCCGTGGCGGGTGATTTCGTGCTCGTGCACGTGGGCTTTGCGATCTCCCGCATCGACAAAGAAGAAGCCGCGCGGACCTTCCAGTATCTGCAACAGATTGGTGCTCTCGAAGAGGAAGGGCTCGCCCGGTGAAGTATATCGACGAGTACCGCGACCCACAAATCGCGTATGCCCTGGTGGACCGCATCGCACGGCTGGTGACCAAGCCCCGTGTCCTAATGGAAGTATGTGGCGGCCAGACGCATACGCTGATGCGCTATGGCATTGGCGACCTTTTGCCGAAGGAAGTGGAGTTAGTGCACGGTCCAGGTTGTCCTGTTTGTGTTACTCCGCTGGAGATACTCGATCAGGCAGTCCTGATCGCTGGTCTGCCGAATGTCATCTTGACCTCCTACGGCGACATGTTACGCGTGCCGGGCTCGCAATCTGACCTGTTTGCAGCCAGAGCGAACGGCGCTAATGTACGCATTGTTTACTCGCCCATGGATGCGCTGAAGATTGCCAGGGACAACCCAAGGCGTCAAGTCGTGTTCTTTGCCGTGGGGTTTGAAACAACGGCTCCAGCCAATGCGATGGCTGTGTGGCAGGCAAAGCGCGAAGGGTTGAGTAACTTCAGTATGCTCGCATCACATGTTCTGGTGCCGCCCGCCATGCGGATGATCCTTGAATCGCCAGTCAGCAGGGTGCAAGGCTTCATTGCTCCCGGCCACGTGTGCACCATCATGGGCTTCCGGGAGTATGAAGTTCTGGCCAGTGAGTTTCATGTGCCCATCGTCGTGGGAGGCTTCGAACCGGTTGACCTGCTGGAAGCCATTCTCTTACTGGTGGCGCAGCTGGAAGAAGGCCGGTCTGTCGTGGAGAACCAATATTCACGCTATCTGGACCGCGAAGGCAACCGCGCCGCACAGCACATGCTTCGGGATGTTTTCCGTGTTGCGGACCGTAAGTGGCGGGGCATCGGTGAGATTCCCAACAGCGGTCTGGAACTTCGCGAAGAGTATGCGGCACATAACGCCGAGCGGGTCTTTGGCCTTACCCCACTCAGTGTGCAGGAACCGCGCGAATGCATCAGTGCTCTCGTCCTGCAAGGCCTGCAAAAGCCAGTCGATTGCCCGGCGTTTGGCAAACGCTGTACACCCATGACGCCGCTTGGAGCGCCCATGGTTTCCTCGGAAGGAGCTTGTGCCGCCTGGCACCAGTACAAACGCTATGTCTGAGACGCTCCTGGATCCATTTGCATTCTCGTGCCCCGCGCCGGTAACTTCGCACGATAAGATCGTCCTCGGCCATGGCGGCGGGGGGTGGCTAAGTGCCAACCTGTTGCGCGATGTGTTCCTGCCACTCTTCAGTAATCCCACACTGAACCGGCTCGATGACCAGGCGCTGCTCAAGATAGGCGGCTCAAACATCGCATTCACCACGGATTCCTTTGTGGTAAAGCCGCTGTTCTTCCCGGGAGGGAACATCGGATCGCTGGCGGTGCATGGCACGGTCAATGATCTCGCCATGGGCGGGGCCACACCACTGTTTCTCAGCGCAGGCTTCATTCTCGAAGAAGGTTTTCCGCTGGCGCTACTGCAGAAGATAGCCACTTCCATGGCCGATGCTGCTGCGGCTGCGGGAGTAAGCATCGTCACCGGAGATACCAAGGTCGTTGAACGCGGTAAAGGCGACGGTGTTTATATCAACACCACTGGCATCGGCCTGGTTCGCCCCGGTGTCGCCCTTTCGGCATGCCGCGCGAAGCCGGGAGATGTGGTCATTCTGAGCGGGTCCATTGGCGATCATGGCACGGCGATTCTTGCCAGCCGGGAAGGCCTGGATTTTGAAACTGCCATTGTAAGTGACTCCGCCGCACTGCACGGCATGGTGGCCGCGATGCTGGATGTCAGCAGCGGGATCAGGTGCATGCGGGACCCCACACGTGGCGGGTTGTCGAGCGCCCTCAATGAAATCGCGGCACAATCAGGCGTCAGTATCGAAATCGAGGAGCGGCGGATTCCTGTGCATGAGGAAGTGCGCGGCGCCTGTGAACTCTTGGGGCTGGATCCGTTGTATGTCGCCAATGAGGGCAAATTGACTGCAATTGTGTCGCCGGAGAGTGCTGAGTATGTGCTCGCAGCCATCCGCAATCATCCACTGGGACACGAAGCCGCCGTAATTGGCGTGGTCAAGGATGGAGCGCCGGGAATGGTGACGGTTCGTACATCATTCGGTTCCACGCGAATTGTGGATTTGTTGCCCGGGGACCAGTTACCGAGGATTTGTTGACTTATGCATGAGATGGGTGTGGCCGATTCGATTCTTCAAGCGGTGGATAAAGAGCTGCTTCGCTATCCCGGCCGCCGTGCGGTCAAGGTCTCCGTGAAGATCGGGAACCTGGCCGGTGTGGATCGTGAGTCCCTTCATTTCTGTTTTGACTCGATGGTGAAAGGTACCACCTGGGAGCCTTTGGAGCTGGATGTCCAGCCAGCAGCAGGCGACGAGCTGGATTTTTCTGCGTTGGAACTGGAAGAGATATAGAACGGGAGATTGACTAATGCGTGTGGCGTTGGAAGGTAGAGTTCTCTCTGAAAATGACCGCGTGGCCGCAAGGTTGCGTGAAGGCCTGATGGAAAGCGGGACATTGTCCCTGAACTTCATCGGTTCACCGGGTGCGGGTAAGACCGCGTTCCTCGAAAAGACCTTGGAATTGCTCCCGCATGATTTGCGGATCGCTCTGCTTACCGGCGATATCCAGACCGAGAATGATGCGATCCGTCTGGCGAAATACGGTTTCCCGGTGAAGCAGATCTGTACAGGCGGCGCCTGCCATCTGGATGCGCGCATGGTCGAAAAGCATGTGGCGGATTGGCCGCTTGCAGAACTCGACTTACTTCTCATTGAGAATATCGGCAACCTGGTTTGCCCCACCAGTTATGACCTTGGGGAAGATGGCAAGGTTGTCATCCTCAGCGTTGCGGAAGGCGAAGATAAGCCCCTCAAATATCCCGGCATTTTCCGCAAAGCCGAGTTGATGATTCTGACCAAGACAGACCTGCTTCCTTATGTGCCATTCCAGTTGGAAATGGCGAAGCAATACGCCAGAGCGGTCAACCCTCTGATTGAGATTGTCGAGACCTCCGCCACGACGGGTGCCGGTTTCGGGCAGTGGCTCGCGTGGCTGGCTTCCCGGATGGAGACCAAACGTGAGTGTTGTGATTCGGCGATAGCAGAAGTAAGGAAGGTGATGGCATGTTAAGACCTGACACGAGTGTTGGCGAAGCGCTTGCAAGCCGTGGCGTGACGCGCCGCCAGTTAGTAAAGTTCTGTTCCGCGATGCTAGGTACCCTGGCTCTGCCGGACCGCTATCTCGCCAAGACCATGGCGGCAGTCACACAAGCCAAGAAACCTATTCTGGTCTGGCTACAGTTTCAGGACTGTACAGGGTGCTCAGAATCCATGCTTCGTTCGAGCCATCCCAGCGTGGCAGACGTGGTGCTGGACTTGCTTTCGTGGGAGTACCACGAAGTCATCATGGCCGGTTCCGGTGATTCGGCGAATAAGATTCTGGACCGCGTGGCGAAAGAGGAAAAGGGCAAGTATCTGGTCGTTGTGGAAGGGTCGATTCCCATGTCGGAAGACGGCATGTACTGCACAATAGGGGGCCGCACGGCGCTCGACATCGCGACGCAGGTTTGCAGCAATGCAGCCGCCACGATTGCCGTGGGTGCCTGCGCCTTTGATGGTGGTCTGGTGCGGGCGAAACCCAATCCGACCGGAGCTCTCGGTGTCCATGAGGCTGTTCCCGGCATCAAGGTGATTAACATGGCCGGTTGCCCGCATAATCCGGTGAACACGGCGGCAGTGCTGGTTCACTATCTTACCTTCCATGATCTGCCGGACCTGGATCAGTACAACCGCCCGCTCTTCGCTTATGGCCGCGTGATTCATGACCAATGTGAGCGCAGGGCGCATTACGATGCCGGCCGCTTCGTGACGGAGTGGGGCGATGATGGACATCGCAAAGGCTGGTGTCTTTACAAGATGGGTTGCAAGGGGCCGGAAGCGACCTTCAATTGTCCGGTGGCGCAATGGAATGACCACACCAGTTGGCCGATTCGCGCGGGTCATGGCTGCATCGCCTGCGCTTCGCCGCGTTTCTGGGATAACATGTCGCCCTTCTATCAGCGGCTGCCAAATGTTCCGGGGTTTGGTGTGGAAACCTCGGCCACAAACATCGGCCTGGGACTTACTGGTGCCGTGCTGGCCGGTGTAACAGTCCATGGGCTGATCCAGATGATCCAACCCGCGCCGGTAACTTCGGCCAACGTTTCGCAAACAGGAAAGGAAAACTGACATGGCGCGCATGGTTGTCGATCCCGTAAGCCGCATTGAAGGCCACTTACGCATAGAAGCAAATCTTGAGGGCGGCAAGCTGACTGATGCCTGGAGTTCCGGCACAATGTTCCGCGGCATTGAGATGATCCTGAAAGGGCGCGATCCCAGGGAAGCGTGGATCTGGGCGCAGCGCATCTGCGGTGTTTGCACCATGGTGCACGCCATTGCCAGTGTTAGGGCTGTGGAAGATGCCCTGCAGATCGAGGTGCCGGAGAATGCACGGATCATCCGCAATCTCATTGCCGGCGCGCAGATGCTGCACGATCACGTGGTGCATTTCTATCATCTGCATGCGCTGGACTGGGTGGACGTAGCCTCGGCCCTCAAAGCGGACCCCGTCAAAACATCGCAGATCGCGCAGTCGATCTCGAACGCTGAAAAGTCCAGCGCCACTTACTTCCGCGGCATTCAAAAGCGGGTGCAGGGAGTGGTCGACAGCGGACAATTGAGTCTCTTCGCCAGTGGTTACTGGGGACATCCGGCCTATGTGTTGCCGCCTGAAGTGAATCTGCTCGCGGTAGCTCACTATCTGGAAGCTCTGGAGTGGCAGAAGGACTTCATCCGGATTCATGCGGTACTGGGAGGCAAGAATCCCCACCCGCAATCCTTCCTGGTGGGCGGGATGGCGACTGCCATGGACCCCAATGAACCGGCGGCCACAATTACTCCTGAGCGCATTGACTTCATTCGCGATCTGGTGCGCGGTGCCAAGAAGTTCGTCGAGGATTACTATATTCCCGATGTGATGGCCGTGGCCCCTTACTACAAGGATTGGTTTGGACGCGGCGAAGGTCTGGGTAACTTCCTCTGCTACGGCGATTACTCGTCCGGCAACCAGAATGATCCGAAGACGTTTCTGTTCCCGCGCGGCATCGTCATGGGGCGGGATATTTCGAAGGTGCTTCCCGTGGATCCCTCCAAGATTACGGAATCCGTGGCCCATAGCTGGTATGACTATTCGGGAGGAGACACCAATGGACTGCATCCCTCCGTTGGGGAAACCAATCCGAAATACAGCGGACCCAAAGCGCCCTTCGAGCATCTCGATGTGGATAAGAAGTATTCGTGGCTGAAGGCTCCCCGATATGACGGCAAGCCCATGGAAGTGGGTCCGCTGGCGCGCATGGTCGTTGGCTATGCCGCCGGTTCGCCCAAGATCAGAGCATCTGTGAATGCTGCGTTGAAAGCCCTGAATGCCGGGCCCTCCGTGTTGTTCTCCACGCTGGGACGGATTGCTGCGCGGGCGCTGGAAAGTAACATCATGGCCGCTGAGATGGAGGGCTGGGTGGATCAACTCGGTTCCAACCTGGCGCACGGCAAGGTCGCGATCTTTAATCCCGTCCGTTGGGAACCGGATTCCTGGCCCGCATCGGCGCATGGTTATGGCTGGCATGAAGCTCCGCGCGGCGCGCTTGGCCACTGGATTGAGATTGGCAACAAGAAGATTGTGAATTACCAGGCCGTTGTGCCCACCACGTGGAATGCCGGGCCAAGGGATGCACAGGGCTTGAAAGGTGCCTATGATGCCTCGCTGCTCAACACACCTGTGGCTGACCCGAAACGGCCTCTTGAAATCATGCGCACCATCCATTCCTTCGACCCCTGTCTGGCCTGTGCCGTGCATGTGATTGACGCGCAGGGCCGGGAATACACGATTCCAAGAATCAGCTAAACAAGGAGACGCCATGCAATCCGCAACGATGAAGATCGACCGTCATGCCCGCATGCGTGTCGGCACCGCGATCGCGGTGTATGTCTGGCAGTATCCTTTGCGCCTGGTGCATTGGGGGCTGGTGATTTCGATCGCCCTCATGTCTCTCACCGGCTATTACATTCATGACCCCTACATCGTGGGACAGACCAGGACTCCGTTCTTGATGGGTACCTTCCGTTTCGTCCATGAGGTTTGTGGGATGGTCCTTCTGGCGTTGTTTCTGCTGCGGTTCTACTTGCTGTTTGCCGGCGACAGATGGGTCCGGTGGCGTGCCATGCTGCCTCTGCGCAAGGATGCCTGGCAGGAGATGTGGCAGATGATCCGCTTCTATCTATTCCTGCGCCCGACGCCGATTGCCAAGGTTGGTCACAATGCACTGGCAGCGATGATGTATCTCGGCCTCTACTGTCTGGTCCTGGTAGAGATTCTTACCGGACTCGCGATGTTCAACTGGCTGTTGCACAATCCGGTGCTGGGTATCTTCGTGAGTTGGATTCCGAGGTTCATGGGAGTGCAGAACATGCGGTTGACACATTACCTGCTGATGTTTGTCTTCATCAGTTTCGGTATCTTCCATGTCCATATCTGCCTGTTGGTATCGCGAACAGAGCGTCGTGGTCTGGTGGATAGTATCTTTACCGGGTACAAAGTCATTCCGGTGGATGAGTTGGAGGAAGATGACCACAAGGCGATTCTTACTTCCAGGGGAAGAGGAGTAGCCAAGTGAACGGTACGGTGGTGCTGGGGCTCGGGAATTTGGTGCACAGTGATGATGGGGTGGGGGTCCATGCCATCCGCGCCATGGAACTTGATCCCCGCGTTCCAGCAGGAGTTTCGCTGGTGGATGGCGGCACGCAGGGCTTGTCTCTGCTGCCGCATCTTTCCGGCGCGGAGCGCCTCATCGTGATAGACGCTGTAGATACCGGTGAAAAGCCTGGTACCGTGATGCGGTTTGAGGGCAAGGCGCTGCGCGGCATACCGGGAAAAGCCAGTGTCCACCAATTGGGTTTCGCAGACCTGATGATTGCGTCTGAACTGATTGGCGGGATGCCGCCGGAGATGATCGTCATCGGCGTGCAACCGGAATCGACCGAATGGGGCGTGGATCTTACCCCGGCCGTGCAGGCCGCCTTGCAACCCATGGTAAAAGTGGTGCTGCAACAACTCGAAATCTGGCAGGAGTGTTCCGTATGAGTGTGTCACTAACCGGCAAGGTAGTGGAGATTTACGACGAAGGCTCAGACCGTATTGGCATCGTGGAATTTCATGGGCGGCGCAGGCCAGTCTATCTGAACCTCGTGCCGGAGGCGGCGATTGGGAACAAGGTTCGCTTTCATGCTGGGTTTGCGACTGATTTGGTAAGCACGGATGAAACGCTGGAGGAGTCCTTCGTAAGTCAGATGATTCCAGCAGAGCCGGTTGCGCCTCACTTGCAGGGACCTTACCGGATCCTAAGTGAACTCGACAGCCGCCAGTTGCGCAAGTTATTGCCATTGGTGGAAGAGAAGTTTTTCGGCAGCGGGGCCGTGATCTTCCATTCCGGCGAGAAGTCGAAGTATTTGCATCTGATTGTAGCGGGCGATATTCTCCTCGAAGAAGATACAGTGGCGCAGCCGGTTCAGATCACGATCCTGAGGACCGGCGACGCTCTCGGCTGGTCAGCATTAACCAGTGATGCCACCACCCACTTCCAGGCACGGGCGCTCAGTGGAGTAGCGACTCTGGCCTTTCCGGGCGCACCGTTGCGGGCACTGTGTGAGCAGGATAACGAACTGGGTTACGCTTTGACCAAGCGGTTGCTGGAGTTAGTAACCGGGCGTCTGGATGCCGTTCGCCTGAGGCTGGCTGGTCTGCATTGATCGCTCTCCGGAGGCGGATCGAAATCCAGGGTGTGGTGCAGGGTGTTGGCTTCCGTCCCTATGTCTACCGGCTCGCGGCGCAATTCGGTATCTTCGGCTGGGTCTTGAACTCCCCGGACGGCGTTGTCATTGAGGCAGAGGGAGAAGCAGTGGAGGCGTTTCTTTACGCCTTACAATCCCAATTACCACCGTTGGCGCGCATTGACCGGATATCGGTCGCAGAACTGCCTGCCACGCGCGAACATGCCTTTCATATTCGCGAAAGCGTCGGTGGCGAAGGACAGTTCTCTCTGGTCCCGCCGGATATCGCAACTTGTCCAGAGTGCACGGCGGAGTTTCTCGATCCCTCCAACCGCCGCTACCTCTATCCATTTACAAATTGCACGAACTGCGGTCCGCGCTACAGCATTATTCGGGATGTTCCTTATGACCGGGCGAAGACGACCATGGCGGAGTTCAAGATGTGCCCCGCTTGCCAGGCCGAATATGAAGACCCCGGACACAGGCGCTTTCATGCGGAACCGAATGCCTGTCCAGATTGTGGACCCTCGCTTTCGGAAGATCCGGTTGAGATACGGCTGTTGCTGCAGTCTGGCTTGATCCTGGCCATCCGCGGGTTGGGTGGCTTTCACCTGGTTTGCGATGCCACGAACATCCGGGCCGTGGAGACACTCCGCGAACGTAAGCGCCGGAGCGGGAAAGCATTTGCCGTCATGGTTCGCGATCTGGCGGTGGCACGGGAGTTATGTGAGATCGTAGAAGCGGAACAGGCACTGCTTGAAGGCTCACGGAAACCGATCGTCTTGCTGCGCAAGAAGGCGGAAGCGCGGATCGCACCCGCAGTGGCACCGAACCAGTCGCGACTGGGCGTGATGTTGCCCTACACGCCGTTGCATCATCTGCTCTTCGATGAAACCCTGCCTGCTCTGGTGATGACCAGCGGCAATCTCAGCGAGGAGCCGATCGTGAGCCGGAACGCCGAAGCGGAACTGAGGCTCCATGATGTCGCGGACCACTTCATCTTCCACAATCGCGAGATCCGCACGCGTGTGGATGATTCCGTGATGCAGATCTTTGCAGGCAAGCCATATCCTGTCCGCCGCAGCCGTGGCTATGCACCCGAACCTATCGAATTACACCATCCCGCCAGAGAAATATTGGCTTGTGGCGGCGAGTTGAAGAATACGTTTTGTTTGACCAAGGGCCGTTACGCTATTCTCAGCCAGCACATCGGTGATTTGGAGAATCTGGAAACCATGGAGTTCTTCCGGGAAACGTTAAGCCATTTACAGCGGTTTTTCCGGGTAAGTCCGGTGGCAGTTGCGCACGACTTACACCCGCGCTATCTCAGTACGCAGTTCGCCTTGCGGGAATCTGGCCTGCCCGCGATTGGCATCCAGCACCATCATGCCCACATTGCTGCCTGCATGGCCGACAATGGCTTGGAAGGCAAAGTCATCGGCGTCGCGATGGACGGCACAGGCTATGGAACGGACGGCAGGATCTGGGGCGGTGAATTCCTGGTCTCTGACTTCGCCGGTTACGAACGCTATGGACATCTCCGCTATGTGCCGCTGGCCGGTGGTGACGCCGCAGTCCGACAACCCTGGCGCAGCGCTCTCGCTTATTGCCGCGATGCCGGTGTGGATTTCGCGCCCGCCCTGGCAGCACCGAAGGATCTTCGCATCGTCGGGCAGATGCTCGACAAAGGTTTGCAGTGCGTAGATACCTCCTCGTGTGGCAGACTCTTTGACGCGGTGGCTTCCGTGCTCAATGTTCGGCAGCAGACAACCTATGAAGGGCAGGCCGCAATCGAACTCGAGATGCTGGCTGCGGATACAGAGGGACGTTATCCGTTTACTATCCACGATGGAAATCCTTTTCAGGCGGACCTCAGAACAGTTATCAGCGCTATCACCGTGGACTTGCATAGCGGAACCCCGGCAGCCGTCATTGCCGGCAGATTTCACAACACGATGGCTGATGTGATTCTGCAAGCCTGCCAGCGAATTCGTTCTCATTCCCAGTTGGAGCGCGTCTGCCTCTCGGGCGGCTGTTTTCAGAATCTCCGCCTGCTCGGTCTGACGGTGGAGTCGCTCCGCAGCGCCGGTTTTACGGTCTATCATCACCAGCGCGTTCCCACCAACGATGGCGGGCTTGCTTTGGGGCAGGCGCTCATCGCGAGCGAACTTTTGTCTGTGCCGCGATAAACTTTCTCCGATGAAGTTCCTCAGCTATCTTCTGCTCGCCGGTTGTTTACAGGCACAATCGATTTCGACCCTGATTGGCATGGGTGCGCCGGGTTTTGATACATCTCATGTCAATAATCCCTATGGCCTCACGATGGGGCCGGACGGGGCAATCTACTTCTGCGACATCGACAACCACGTGGTGCGCCGGATCGATTTGAAGACCCGTGCCGTGACCACTTTTGCGGGCAACGGCACCAAGGGGAATGCCGGCGATGGCGGTCCGGCAGCGAAAGCCATGATGGATCAGCCGTATGAAGTGCAATTCGATAAAGCCGGCAATCTCTTCGTTGTGGATATGCCGAGCCACGTCGTGCGGCGCGTGGACGCAAAGACCGGCATCATTACCACCGTCGCCGGCAATGGCACCGCAGGCTTTTCCGGTGATGGCGGCCCGGCGCTGAAGGCGCAATTCAAGCAGCCGCATTCGATTGCGTTCGACCGCGAAGGCCGTCTGCTTATCTGCGACATCGGCAACAACCGCGTTCGCCGTGTCGATTTGCAAACCGGAAAGATCGAGACCTGGCTGGGGGGCGATGGGCAATCTCTGAAGGGTCCCCGCGCGCTGGCTTTCGATGCCAAGGGGGATCTCTATCTGGTGCTGCGCGAAGGCAATGTGGTGATGCGTGTCGATCCGAAATCAGGAGCCATGACCCGAGTGGCTGGCACCGGGCAGAAGGGCCTTGCGGGTGATGGCGGTCCTGCTCTGAATGCCACGCTCAACGGTCCCAAGGGAATTTCTTTCGGTCCCGATGGTTCGTACTATCTCGCGGACACTGAGAATCACGTCATTCGCCGCGTGGATGGCACTACAGGCATTATCAGCACGGTCGCAGGCAGCGGGAAACGCGGCGACGGACCAGGCGACGGCGGCGATGATTCCGTCGGCGGTGCTGACCCCAGAGGCTGCGCGATGAACCGGCCCCATGGCGTCTTTGTGTCGAAAGACGGTGTGCTCTACATCGGAGACAGTGAAGCACACCGGATCCGCATGGTGAAGTAGCGTCGCTTTAATACCGCTGCGAATGGTAATTCCGGAAATCGCGCATCATTCTCACGTCTTCGGCCAGCGCCGCGCGGTCGCGCCCGTCGAGCGAATTCATATCCACCACTTTCTGCAACCGGTTGATGGCTTGATCCAATTCCTTCCGCTCATATCGCCCCTGGTCAAAGCGGCTGGAGAAATCAAACAATTCGCGCCGTGCTTCATCGAACCGCTTGCGGTCCGCACGTGAGGAGTATGGATAGGACGCAGCGCGGTCCAAATCCATGCGGGTGCGGTCAAACAGAGCGCGGTCACGCCGTGGCGCACGGTCATAAGTGGACGGGCCGTATTGGGCGAACGCGCTGCTGCCGGCAAGGCTGCCAATCATCAGAACTGCGGTAAGAAGTCGGGACATATCGTTCATCACCTCTGCTCGATTGTGACGGAAGAAGACCCGGTTCGTTGCCGCTGTTAATCGGGATTTAATGGCACCCGTTCAAAGACGGTCATGCCGCCGCGCATGGAGAGTGTGACGTCGGAAGCACCAATTCGCAGACCGGTGTCGCGGTAATCGGGCACCGCCAGTATGATCAGGTCCGCGAACTTACCCGGTTCGAGTGAGCCGGTGGTTCCCGCCGCGTCCAGGCCGCAAGCCCCGTTGTAAGTGGCTGCGGTTATGGCCTCTTCTGCTGATAGTCCGAAGTGAGTTCTTGCGGAGAACAGCGCATCCTGCATGTTTGTTTGGCCGCAGGAGAAAGAAAGCGCGCAGCTTCTGTTGAGCAGCAGGCGTATGATCTCCGGCCGGGCGGCAACATGCGATGAGGCCGTGAAGCTCAGGACCGAACTGGGCTGCGTGAATTCAGAGGCCTTCAACAACTCCTCCGCCCCGTGGTCTGAGATGGCAACCGGCATCGAGGAAACTGCGTGTCGCAGGGTCTCCGGCCGCAACCGTCCGTGGACCAGAAACCGGATCGAAATCCCTTCGTCAGCTGCCATGGAGGAGATATGACTTAGTGTCCGCAACTCCGCGGCACCATGGTGCGGTTCCAGCGTGACCTCAATCATCCCGGCATGAAACCGTGCCTTGAGATTCCGGAACCATGACTCGCCAACGCCCGCCCAATCCTCCGGCAGAATTGCAATATCCCGGATTCTCGTCGCCGTGTGTTCCAGCGAACCCTGGACCTTCAAGAGTTTCGCGGACATTCTGGCATCACCGGCGGAGCGCGCAGCCAGTCCCGTGAAGGTGGTGCCATAGCTCGCATATTGCCGCAGCAGGGTCAAGCCTTCGCCGGACAGTTTGCGGTGGGAAGAAACTCTGAGTCTGTGTGCCCCGCCGCAACAGGCTGCGGGCGAAATCGAGGCCTCCGTATCCACAAAACCCGGCATTACGATACCGCCTGCTGCATCGACTTCATCGGCGTGGCGCGCGCCTGCAAGGTTTTCAATCCGTGACGCCGGACCGACCGCCTCAATGCGTTCTCCGTGCAGCAACAGCGCGCCGCCGCGGATCACTCCAATTTCGCTCATGCTCCGGCCAGATCGCGGACCGGGAGGCCCTTGCAGTGTAATCACTTGCCGGGCGCCTCGGATCAAGGTCCAGCGCGGTGGCGCGGACCCTGCAGGCTCAATCACAAACTATGATTATCTACGAAATTTACCGGGTATTTACGGCGATCCCTTCGGATTAATGCTGAAAAAGACGTATTCGGGGTCATTCCTTGGCACGGAAGGGTGGCTTAGAATCTGAAGAGCCATGGAAATCTCACGCTTGGACCGAAGAACCTTTCTCACTGCCGCCCTTGTTGGCGCGGCATCGTCCGCCGCAGGAAGCCCCGCGCAGAAACTTACGGCACAAGAACTGGCAGCACTGGAAAAGAAGCGTGTCCTTGGCGCCGCGGATCTCTACGTAAAGGGCGGCCGGCCGGAAACAGTCACGGCCTCCAGTTCTCCACGCAGCGCGGGCGGCAAACATGATTTCTTCAGCGAAGGGGATTACTGGTGGCCGGATCCGAAAGATCCCAAGGCTCCCTACGTCCAGCGCGACGGC
Source organism: uncultured Acidobacteriia bacterium (assembly GCA_903923395.1). Taxonomy (GTDB): domain Bacteria; phylum Acidobacteriota; class Terriglobia; order Bryobacterales; family Bryobacteraceae; genus BOG-234. The sequence continues at coordinate 47,517 of CAIXXM010000057.1, read as the reverse complement.
ATGACCAACCCGGATAACTTCGTGGAGCACCGCAAAGCTCTCATGAAGTTCAGCGTGCAGATGCCCGCGTTGACCGCTGCGGCTAAGATTTCCGGGAAAAAGAACTATGGCAACAAAGCCGTGGAATTCCTGCGCGCCTGGTTTGTGGATGCCGAAACGCGCATGAATCCGAACCTGCAATTTGCGCAGGCGATCTCAGGCCGTTACACAGGCCGCGGCACGGGAATCATAGACACCATCCATCTGGTGGAAGTCGCCCAGGCTGTCCCATTTCTCGAATCGAGTGGCGCGTTGAGCAAGGCCGATGCCGCGGCTGTCCGGAAATGGTTTTCTGACTACACCGCCTGGATGATGAACAGCGATAACGGCAAGCAGGAGCGCGATACCAAGAACAATCACGCAACTTGCTGGACGATGCAGGTGGCAGCGTTCGCCAAACTCACCGGTGACCAGACCACTCTGGAATTCACAAAAGACCGCTTCACGAAGATCCATATTCCCGGCCAGCAAGCAGCCGATGGCAGTTTCCCTCTGGAAATGGCGCGCACCAAGCCTTACGGTTATTCGCTCTTCAATCTGGAAGCCATGTCCACTTTGGCCCAGTTGCACTCGCTGTGGCATTTCACTTTGCCGGACGGCCGCGGCATGGAGAAAGCCGTCGCCTTTATGGCACCCTTCATCGCCGATAAGAACTCTTGGCCCAAGAAGCCTGACGTCATGTATTACGAGCAGTGGCCGATGCGGCAATCCGCACTGCTGTTTGGTGGCCTCGCACTGGGGCATGAAGACTGGATCGCGCTTTGGAAGAAACTGCCTGCCGATTCCACCGTCGATGAGGTCATCCGCAATTTCTTCATCCGCCAGCCGGTTCTCTGGGTCTGACCGCCGGGTGTTCGTCTCCAGGACCCCGGGAGAGTTGATTTGCTACCCTTGCAACAATCATGGGCCAGAATCAACTCTCCCGGCGTACTCTCGCCAAACTCATCCCCGTGCTTTCGGCACTTCCCGCCGCACAGGCGCAGAATCCTCCAGCCACTCCCAGACCACAGCAGCGCGGGCAGGGCAGGGAGCAGGTGCCGCAGCGGATTTCCAAAGAACAACTGAAGGCCGCACTTGCCGTGCTCGGCCTGGAATTCAAAGACGCTGAGCTCGAAATGGCACTGCCGGGCGTCAACCGCCAGCTTGTCAATTACGAAGGCCTCCGCAAGATAGACATCCCCCTCGACACCCCTCCGGCGGACCTCTTTTCCCCCATCGTGCCGGGCCACCCCGCTCCGAAAGGCCCTTCGAAATTCAAGCAGGTGGCTCCTGCCGTGAAGGATATCTCGCTAAAGCCTGAGGAATTGCCGTTCTCCACGGCTCTTCAGCTAGGTGCGCTCCTCAAAGCAAAGAAGATCACCTCCACGGAACTTACCAAGCTTTATCTCGAACGCTTGAAGACCTATTCCCCCAAGCTGCTCAACGTCATCACGTTGACGGAAGATCTGGCGCTGGAGCAGGCCTCGAAAGCGTCGGCTGAAATCCGGGCAGGGAAGTACAAAGGTCCGCTGCACGGCGTGCCCTATGGCGCGAAAGATCTCTTTGACACCAAGGGCATCAAGACCACATGGGGCGCCGAACCTTACATGGACCGCGTCGCCACGTATGACGCTACGGTTGTGGAAAAACTCCGTGATGCCGGTGCCGTGCTGGTCGCAAAACTCTCCATGGGTGCTCTTGCGCAAGGTGGACTCTGGTTTAATGGCATGACGAAGACGCCCTGGAATTATGAGCGCACCTCCAGCGGTTCCTCTGCCGGTTCCGGTTCCGCCACCGCCGCGGGCTTGGTTGGCTTCTCCATCGGCACGGAGACTCTCGGCTCCATCATCAGCCCTTCGACGGCATGCGGTGTGGCCGGCGTGCGCCCCAGCTTCGGGCGCGTGAGCCGCTACGGGGCGATGGCACTGAGTTGGACCATGGACAAGCCTGGTCCGATCTGCCGCAGCATCGCGGATTGCGCCGAAGTGCTCAAAGCGATCGCCGGACCCGATGGCAAGGATCTTACGCTCCTCGATACACCGCTCAACTGGGACCCCGCGCAGCCTCTCGCCTCCATGAAGATCGGGTACTTTGAATCGGAATTCGCCAATGCGCGTGAGCCCCAAAAGAAGCTCTACGATGCGGCGCTTGACGTGCTCCGGAAGCAGGGTGCGAAGCTCGAACCCGTGCAACTGCCTGACTATCCGTACCAACAGATCCGTCTCGTGCTCTCCGCCGAAGCGGCTGCTGCCTTTGACGATTTGACCCGCGACCACGGCATCGACAAACTCAAGGGACAAACGCCCGGCGACTGGCCCAATTCCTTCCGCACCGCCCGGACCATTCCCGCCGTGGAATACATCCGCGCTCAGCGGGCCCGCACCATCTTCATGCAGAAGATGGCTCAGTTCATGGGCCAGTGGGATGCACTGGTTTCGCCCACGCAGAGCGGTACCCTTACTGCGACAAACCTAACCGGTCATCCGCAATCTGTTGTGCCGTGCGGTTTTGTGGAAGGGCTGCCGCAGGGCCTTCTGTTTACCAGCAGACTGTTCGAAGAAGGTGCTTGCATGCGTGTGGCCTATGCCTATGAGCAGGCAACCGAATGGCACAAGATGCGGCCAGCACTGCAATCCTGATGCATGGTTTCCGGCGGGCAACGGTGTCCGCCGGATTATTTCCCCGCTGCGGTTTCCGGTGCGGCTGCGAATTTCGTGCTCTGCGGGCCCAGGTGAATATGTGCGCCAGTCGCCTTGCCCGCAATGGCTCCACGGAAGGCAAAGTAGGGGAGTTTGTGGGACGTCAGATACTGCCGGAGCCACGAACCTTCCGGTTGATCTGGATTCAGAGCCACATCCACCCGCCCGCGGTGATCGAAACCCATGGACCGGTGCAGGGCCGTATCGCCATTGGCGCTGATCGGAAGGGGTCTCGCGAACTTCTCCATGAAGGCGATTTCCACCTTTTGGAAGTCCGAAGCCGTGAATGAACCGGTGCCGGGGAATTTCTCCACCAGACCATTCACGATCCAGTCCGGGTGCTGTTCCACCTGCAGTTCCATGTTGGCGATGTTCTGCTGCAAACGAACGGATTCGGCAAGCTGTGCCACCAACTGTGCGCGGGCGCGGGCCCACTGCAATTCCTTCTGGGCGCGGTCGAGATCTGCGGCGGAGACATCTGCTTCGGCGCGTGACATGACACCGGAGGCAACAAGAGCCCGCACGTCATCGAGTGCGCGCGTCCGCCGGTAGACCATCCGTTCCGCAACGGCGATCATGCGGTCAGTCTGTTCCACGGTGAGGTCCGTGCTGTATAAAGTTTGGCGCAGTAAAGACGTATCCAGGGCATCCTGAAGATCTTCCTCAGCCTTTTGCAGTCGCATGCGCGGCAATGCGCCGGTGGCAACCAGATCCTTCACCCGTTCCAGATAGGTGCGGGCGCGCACCACCGCTGGGTCATCCGGATCTGGTGCCAGAACGGTGGATGCGGGTGGAGTTGGAGAAGTGGTTTGCCCGAAGCTGCACCAGACGGCCAGCACGGCGGGGAGTAAGATTCGAAAGAACACTGCCATCTTTATAGTACGATAAGTACAGAGGCAAGGTTCTGGAAGCAATAGAATTAACGAACGAAACGACAGTGGATCAGATGGATTCCGAGCTGGAGCAGGAAGAGATTCTTGAACCCAACTGGCTCACGGCGGTCCGCGCAGTGCAGGAAAAGCAGGGTACTGACATCAAGGTTCTGGACCTGCGCCCGGTAACCTCTTTCACGGATTACTTCATCATCTGCACCGGCTCGAACTCAAAGCAGAACCAGGCAATCAGTGACGAAGTGCTGCGCATGATGAAACTGCGCGGCGAACGCCCCATTTCGGTGGAGGGCTATGACCCCGCGGAATGGATCCTGATGGATTATGCGGATTTCATTGTCCACATCTTCTCCGTCAAGGGCCGCGGCTACTATGACCTGGACCGGCTCTGGAAGCAGGCAACACCCGTAGATATCCCTGCTGAGTGAAGATCTTTCTCTACTTCATTGGCCGTCCCAAGGATGCCAACGCCAATGGCTTGGCGCAGGACTACATGGATCGCGCCGCCCGTTTTACGCCTTCCGTTATGGCGGAAGTGCGCCCGGAGCGGTTTGATCCCTGGGAGAAGCACCCCACTGCCCGAAAGATCGCTCTGGATCCACCCGGGAAGCTGCTGGACTCGACTGCATTTTCCAAACTCTTCAGTACGGCGGAGATGCACGGGCACGATTTGGTTTTCCTGATCGGTGGTCATGACGGACTCCCAGAAAGCTGGCGCTCCAGGGCGGATCTTCTGTTGTCTCTCGGTCCCATGACCCTGCCGCACGAGCTGGCGAGGGCTGTATTGGCTGAACAGATCTACCGCGCCTTCACGATTCTTCGAAACCATCCCTACCAGCGCTGAAATTCTGAAATAATACAGGGCGATATGCTGCGCTCTGCTTTGCTCACACTCTGCCTTGCTGCGATGCTCCCGGGAGCCGTGCCCACGTTTTCACATGACGTGGCACCGATTCTCTACAAGCATTGCGCGTCCTGTCACCATTCGAACGACATTGCCCCGATGTCCCTCATGACGTATCAGGAGGCGAAGCCCTGGGCGGCGGCGATCAAGGAAGCCGTGGCGACGCGCAAGATGCCGCCATGGAAGGCAGATCCTCATGTTGGCAAATGGTCGAATGACCCGAGCCTCTCTGCGGCGCAAGTCGCAACCGTCAAGGCCTGGGTGGATGGTGGCAAGCCGGAAGGCAATCCGAAAGACATGCCCAAAATGCCTGTGTTCCAGGAAGGCTGGCACGCGGGCAAGCCGGATGCAGTGTTCAACATTACTGAGGTGAAGATTGACGGTCCGGCTGGTTCGGATGAATACCGCCAGATCACGGTCCCCACAAACTTTACCGAAGACCGCTGGGTGATCAGTGCGGAACTGCGGCCCGGGAACCGCAAGGTGGTGCACCATGCGCACGTGTTCGTTGTGGATCCGCCAGATCCCAATGCCGTGGCCAAGCCGAAGTCGGCCCCTGTGCATGATCCCGTGAAAGAGTTCGCCGCCTGGACCAAGGTGAAGTCAGACAATTTGCTGGTGGTGCGGCCGGAAGCGCCCGTCATCAATGATGGTTGCGCGGTGGATGACAATGCCGTCTTCCCCGGTACGGTGAAGTCGGATCTCGGCAGCTTGCTGAGCTCCTATCTGCCGGGCCGCGAACCGGATGTCTATCCCGAAGGAACGGCGCGTTTGGTGAAGGCCGGTTCGAAGCTCAACTTTTCGATCCATTACGCCCGCAGCGGCAAGCCGGAAACCGATATTACTTCTGTCGGGCTGATCTTCGCGAAGGAGCCGCCCCGCACCATTGCAAGACGGATCGATCTTTCGAACCACATGTTCATGATTCCGGCTGGTGCAACCGAGCATGAAGTCACTGAATGCCACACGTTCCAGAAGGATATGTTGATCACCAGCCTGACTCCGCATATGCATCTGCGCGGCAAGTCCATGAAGATGGAGTTGACTTATCCGGATGGCCACACTTCTACGGTGCTATACGTGCCGGAGTATAACTTCAACTGGCAGATTACTTACCGGACGGCGGACCCCGTGTATCTTCCCAAAGGAACGCGGCTGAAAATCACTGCCAAGTTCGATAACTCAAAGAATAACCCCACGAACCCCGACCCCACACGGAACATACGCTGGGGCGAGGCTAGTGAGAGCGAAATGATGGATGGCTGGATCGAATATATCGATGCCAAGTCTACGGCTGCACCCTCGACAGGCGCAGCAGCGCCTCACCAGTAAGCCGGTAGGTGGTCCACTCATCCATGGGCACTGCACCCAGCTTTTTGTAGAACTCGATGGAGGGTTCGTTCCAATCCAGAACGGACCATTCCACCCGGCCGCATTCCCGTGCCACAGCCGACTTCGCCAATTCCTGCAGCAGGACGAAGCCGATGCCTTGTCCGCGGAATTCCGGCTTCACGAAAAGATCTTCCAGATAGAGACCGGGTTTGCCGAGGAAGGTCGAGTAGTTCTGGAAGAAAAGGCAAAAGCCAGCCCAGACGCCATCCGCCCGCGCCAGCAGGACTTCAGCAGCCGGGCGGTCCCCAAAGAGAGTTTTGCGCAGACCCTCTTCCGTGGCGCTGACCATGTGAGCGAGTTTTTCATACTCGGCAAGGCCCTGGATCATTTCAAAGATGACGGGAACGTGTTCCACTGTGGCGCGGACAATCTCAACACTCGGCATAAACCGTTAGTGTACGGCCCGTTCCGATACAATGGGAACTTCACTCACTCATGGCCTGGTTCAAACGCAGCACCGAAGACAAACAGAAGCCGACGGCAGAGGATTCCTCCGAGCGCACGGTCCGCACCGAAGGGTTGTGGATCAAATGCGATGGCTGCAGGGAGATCATCTGGAAGAAAGACTTGGAAGCGACGTTCAACGTGTGCTCCAAGTGCAGCTATCACTTCCGCATTGATGCCCGAACCCGCCTGGCGTACCTTTTCGATGACGGGGTTTACGAGGAACATGACAAGGAACTCGCGTCGTCTGATCCGCTGAAGTTTGTGGACAGCAAGCCTTACGCCGAGCGGTTGGAACTCATGCAGGCCGCTACCGGGTTGCGGGATGCTCTGATTTCCGGTACGGGGTTGCTCCTGGGTAGAAAAGTACACATCTGCGCCATGGAGCCGAAGTTCATCGGCGGCAGCATGGGTGCCGTGGTTGGAGAAAAGATCACGAGGGCGGTGGAACGCGCGATTGCGGATCAGGCACCGTTGATCGTTGTTTCCGCCTCCGGTGGCGCGCGCATGCAGGAGGGGGCCGTCAGCCTGATGCAGATGGCGAAAATCTCCGCAGCCTTGATGCGTTTGGATGAGGCGCGTGTGCCGTATGTGAGCGTGCTGACCGATCCCACAACCGGCGGCGTCACAGCGAGCTTTGCGATGCTGGGCGATTTGAATATCGCCGAACCCGGCGCCTTGATTGGTTTCGCGGGGCCGCGTGTTATCGAACAGACCATCCGCCAGAAATTGCCCGAAGGCTTCCAGCGCAGTGAGTTCCTGCTGAAGCACGGCATGCTGGATGCGGTGGTGCAGCGCGGGGAAATGCGGGCCTATCTGGCGAACATGTTTGAATTGCTTGTCGGGCCGGTCGAAGCCGCCGCTGCATGACCTTCGCTGAGTCCGTCCAGTATCTATTTCAGCTGGGACCGGAACTCAAGACGGTCAAGTGGGACCTTGAGCGGATCCGGCTGTTGCTTCGCTGGCTTGGCTCTCCACAGACCAAAACCAAGTTCATTCACGTCGCCGGGACGAATGGCAAGGGCTCGACCTGTGCCATGATCTCGGCTGCTTTGGTGCACGCGGGCTATCACACGGGCCTGTATACTTCGCCGCATTTGGTCTCTCCCACCGAGCGCATTCAGATCAACGGCAAACCCGTTGCGGAGGAGATCTGGACAGGAGCTTTTGACAACGTTCACGCCGCCGCGGAGGAATTGCTGGCGGAAGGTGTGATTGACAATCACCCTTCGTTCTTTGAGACCGTCACCGCGATGGCGTTTTTGATTTTCGCCGAAGCGGCTGTGGATGTTGTGGTACTCGAAACCGGTTTAGGCGGCAGGCTGGACGCCACGAATGTTGTGGTGCCGGAGATTTCCGTCATCACGCCTGTTGACTTTGACCACGAGGCATTCCTGGGGTCGAGTATCGAAAGTATTGCGGGCGAAAAGGCGGGGATTCTCAAGACCGGCGTTCCGGCGGTGTTCTCTTCGCAGCGCCCGGAAGCACTTGCGGTGCTGGGGGCCAGGGCGGAACTCCTGGGCTGTCCAGTTTCGCGGGCGGGGCAGCGTTCCGTTGAGAAGGTGCGGGCGGACGCCAGGGGCACGCATTTTGTGCTCGATGGCGTGGAACTATTTTGTCCGCTGGCCGGCGCTCATCAGGTGGACAATGCGCGTACGGCGGCAACAGCTTTGGAACTGTTCGGTCTCAGTCCGGTGCAAATCCGGGAGGGAATTGCCCTGGCGAAGTGGCCCGGGCGTTTGCAGGAGTTGCAGTCTGCGCCGCGGGTCATTGTGGATGGTGCCCACAATCCGGCGGGCGCGCGGGCTTTGGCGGCATACATTCAGGAATTCTTTCATTCGAGCCCGGTGCGGATCATCTTCGGGGCCATGCGGGATAAAGCCGTGGAAGAGGTCACCAATACACTTTTCCCCCTGGCGGCGGAAGTCATCCTGACTGCTCCGAAGCAGCCGAGAGCGGTGCATCCGGAAGCACTGCTGGAAACTCTCGATCATCCGTCTATCCGCGTAACGGCGAATCTTCGCGAAGCCCTGGACCTTGCGGCGGAAACTCCCATGACCACGTTCATCACCGGTTCGCTTTACCTTGCAGGGGAAGCCTTGGAGATCTTCGCATGATTGATTTTCTGGTGCGCGGCTTGAAAGTAGTGCTGGTGGATGTCCTGCTCGCCGGGGACAATGCGGTGCTCATCGCGATGGCTGTACGCGGCTTGCCACCAGCGCAGCGGAGGCAGGGCATCATCGCCGGAGCCGGCGTGGCCGTTCTGCTGCGAATCATCTTGACGTTCTTCGCCGCGAAGTTGCTTGGCTTACCCTATCTGCGGCTGGTGGGCGGAGCTATGGTGCTTTGGATCGCGGTGAAGTTACTTGCCGATGCGGCCGAACATCTGCAGCCCGGAAAAACAGCAACCACTTTGTGGCAGGCGGTTTGGTTGATTCTGGTGGCGGATATCACCATGTCCCTCGATAACATCCTGGCCGTGGCGGCCGCGTCCAAAGGGGACTTGCGCCTGCTGATCTTCGGCCTGGCCCTGAGTATCACGTTCGTCGTCTTTACCAGTGACATCGTATCCCGGCTCATGGACCGTTTTCCGGTCATCATCTATCTGGGGGCCGCGATTCTGGGGCAAGTCGGCGGAGAAATGATTCTGGCGGACTTCCATATCTCCCATGAAATCACCCTCGCCGTGGAAGCAGCATGCGCAGGTGGCGTGGTTTTGCTGGGATGGCTGCTCGCCAAGCGCGGCAAGAAGTTATAAGTCACTCCAGTTCCCAGGTCTTGAACTGGTGCTCATGTTTCTTCATATCCACGCGCCGGCCGTGGAAAGTAACACCCTCCATGGTGAGCAACAAACGTTGCTCTGCGGCTCCTTCAAACGGGACCTTTATCTCGCCACCTGCACCTAAGATCCGCTGCCAGGGCAAACTGCCGGCAGGGGACATACGCAGCAGGCGCGCCACGGCCCTGTGGTGCAGGGGATAACCGGCGGCGGCTGCCACAGCGCCATAAGTCGAGACTTTCCCCTTTGGAATCGACCGGATGACGCGACGGAAAGCCGCATCGCGGACGTCATTGGGTTTCGAATCCTCCCGCAGGATGCGCCGCTCCAGTTGCTTCATTGCCGGTACTTATTCTTCTTCTTGCCCGGTTGGCGCGGCTCCCACAGGGAGAATTGCAGCTTGCGCTCGATGGGGTCCACGCGGTCCAGCGTAACTTCGATGCGGTCACCGATGGAGAATTCGCGCTTGGTCCTGTGGCCGACGATCTTACGCACCTTCTCCTGATACATGTATTGATCGTCAGGCAACGTATCAATGGGCACCAGGCCTTCCACGAACAGGTCAGCCAATTCTACAAACATGCCGTACTTCGCGGTGCTGATGATCATGCCTTCGAAACGCTCACCCACGCGTTCCTCCATGAACTTGGCTTTCTTCCATTCCACGAGTTCACGTTCGGCTTCCGCGGCAATGCGTTCCGTGGTGGAACACTCTTCGGAGATCATCTTCAGTTCCGTCTCCGTCGAGTAAGTCTTACCGGCAAGAGAGGCGGTCAGCAGCCGGTGGATGATGAGGTCAGGATAGCGGCGGATGGGCGACGTGAAGTGGGTATAGTGGGTGGCTGCGAGCGCAAAGTGGCCGGTGTTGCGTTCGCTGTAGCGGGCCTGTTTCAGCGACCGCAGCATGAGATAGCTGAGGATGCGTTCTTCCGGCTTGCCTTCGATCTTCGCCACCAGTTTCTGATAGCCCTTCGAGGCAATCTTCATTTCCCCCGGCGTGATGATTTCTTTGTATTCCACGCGCCCGTGCGCCTTGCGTTCTTTCACGCGGTGCTTGATGACGGGCACAGGACCTTCGCCGAGCGAATAACCGAATTGCGCCGCTACATCTTCGAATTCAAGCACGCGCTTGGGGTCGGGCTGCTCGTGGATGCGGTAGACCGAGGCATGCCCCGTGGCATCGAGATGGCTGGCCACGGCTTCATTCGCCGCCAGCATGAACTCTTCAATGATGCGGTTGGCCATGGTGCGCGGGCCGCGGGAAACGCCGGTCATGGCCCCTTCGGCGTCGAACTCAATCACTGGTTCGGGCAAATCAAAATCAATGGAGCCGCGCCGGTAGCGCTTCCGGGTTAGGATTTGGGCCAGTTCCTGCATCAATTCGAAGCGTTCCACCAGAGGCGCGTAACGCTCCCTTTGTTCGGCGTCGCCCTCCAGGATCTTATGCACGTTCGTGTAAGTCATCCGTTCGGCACTGCGGATGACGCCACGGCAGAATTCGTATTGGACAGGGTCACCCTGGCGGTCGAATTCGATGAGGGCGGAGACCACCAACCGGTCGACCTGCGGTTTCAGAGAACAGATATCGGTCGAGAGTTCAAAAGGCAGCATGGGTACGGCGCGGTCAGGAAAGTAGACGCTGGTGCCGCGCAGCCGCGCTTCTTTGTCGATGGGTGTGCCGGGCTGGATGTAATGACTGACGTCGGCGATGTGGACTTGCAGTGCGTAGTGGCCGTTCGGAAGCCGGTCTACCAGAACGGCGTCGTCGAAGTCCCGGGCTGTTTCGCCGTCGATGGTGACGATGGGCAGGCCGCGGAAGTCGCGGCGGTCCTGCAATTCCTCGTCTGAGATGGAGCCGGGTACCGCTTTTGCCTGCGCGATTACATCGTCCGGGAAGCGGTGCGGAATGTGGAATTTGCGGATGATGATTTCGACATCGATCCCGAAGTCGTCTGGATGCCCGAGCACTTCGATGACCCGGCCCACAGGACCCTCGCCGTCGTCCCCATAATCGAGCACTTCGGCGTTGACGATCATGCCGTCAAGATCCTGCGGGTCATGGATCTCAATCGCGCTGGTTCCGATGCGGTCGTGTTGCGCGGTTGCCGGGGGAATGGCGAACTCTTCCGGGATTTCGACCCAGTCGCGCATGCGTTCATCAAAGGGGACGACGCGGAAACCTCTGCGCGTGATGCGGAATTCACCGACGACCGTGGGATGCGCGCGGCGCAGGATGCGGAAGATCTCGCCTTCCGCGCGGCCGTCACGCCCCGTGAAGAAGATGATGCGGGCGATGGCGCGGTCGCCATGCATGGCACCACGGATGGAATCCCGTCCGAGAAAGACATCGCCTTTCATGCCGGGAACAGGACGGTCAGGAACCAGAAAGCCGTAGCCATCGCGATGAAGCGTGACGCGGCCAACCACGAATTCCCGGCTGGCGGCGGTGGCTTCAAAGTGACCATTGCGGAGAGCGATGATGTCGCCGGTTTCCGTGAGTCGCTCCAGCGCTTCTTCCACGGCCTGGCGCTCATCCCCTTTGACCCGGAGTTCTTTGAAGAGGTGTTTGAGGCTGGTCCGGCCCTTGGGCTGCTTTGCGATGTGGTCGAGCAGCGCGGCATCGTTCATATGTTCATGATAGGAGTCAGTCGCTGCCGCTGCCAGTGTTTTCCACGGCGCAGCCGGATGTGTCCATAATAGGAGTGATGCGTACCGCACTGCTCCTCACCGCCGCGCTCGCGGCTGCTTCCATCATGATTGCCGCGCCTGCGGACCCCAAGCCTGTGGAACCCAAGAAGGCCGCGTTTTCTTACGGGGACCAGAAGTTTAAGACATATGGCTCGCCCACCGCGCCTCTGACCCTGGAACTCTACACGGATTACGAGTGCCCTTCCTGCCGTGTGATGTTTCTCGACACCCTTCCGAAATTGATGGAAGAGTATGTGAAGACCGGCAAGGCGAAGCTCATCCACCGGGATTTCCCGCTGCCCATGCACAAGTTCTCCAGACAGGCCGCGAAGTGGGCGAATTGCGCCGGGACCATGGGCCGCTATGATCTGGTGTCGGAGCAGATCTTCAAGACGCAGATGGAATGGTCGCAGAATGGCAACCTGGATGGTGCGATTGCCAAGGTTCTGCCTCCGGGTGAAATGCAGAAGTTGCGGGCGCTGGTGGCGGACACAAAAATCGATGAAGGCGCAACGGCCGATGTGGCGCAGGGACAGCGGGATGCAGTGAACCAGACCCCGACGCTCGAAATCGTCTATAAGGGCAAGCGCGAGCAGATCGGCGGGAATACACCGTTCCAGTTGCTCAAGCAGTACCTGGACATGAAGCTCGCCAAGTAAATGAAGCGCGCACTTCTTGCGGGGCGTCTGATCCTCGGCATCGTTTTCCTCTACGCGGCTTACACGAAACTGAATGCCCCGTGGCTGGTTTTCGCTGTTTCCATCAACTCGTATCAGGTGGTTCCATTGAACCTGATTGAGCCGATCGCGCGTACATTGCCGTGGTTTGAATTGCTGCTTGGTTTGCTGTTACTTTCCGGCTTGTGGCTGCGCTGGGTGGGACTGGTCTGCACTGGACTGCTGGGCTTTTTCTTCGTGTTGATGGTGCGCTCTTTTGCGATTGGCCTGCAGATTGATTGCGGCTGTTTCGGGCCCGGGGAAGCGCTGGGGCCGAAGACGCTGGTGCGCGATGGCACGCTGCTGGCGCTATCTCTCGCGGTGACGGTCTTCGCGTTTCTCAAACCGAAGCCGTCTCCGGTAAATGGGTAACTCGACCTGGCGCTGGTGAGCTGTTCTTTCGCTGCCTCTATGCGACCTGCATCGCGTAAACTGGGAGAAGTTATGAAGAAGCTCGTTGGACTCCTCATTCTGGCCGGACTGCTGACTGCTGCCCCGGTCGTTCCCCGCAAAGCAGCGGAGTTTGTCATTCAAAAGACCAGCGGTGAGCAATTGCTGCTCTCTGCGTATCGTGGCAAGCCGGTCGTGCTCGCGCTGATGTATGCGACTTGTTCGCATTGCCAGCACACCGCGGGCTTGCTGAACAAGATCTCGAAGGACTACTCGGCCAAGGGTGTGCAAGTTCTGGGCGCGGTCTTCAATGAGGGTGATGTGATGAGATCTGATGCCTTCAACAAGCAATTTCAGATCGCATTCCCCTGCGGTTACAGCAACGAGCTCGCGGTTACCTCGTTTCTGCAATGGTCGCCGAGCGAACCCTATTATGTGCCGATTCTCGTCTTCATCGACAAGACGGGCATGATCCGCAAGCAGGTGATCGGGGATGAGAAGTTCCTGGACAATGCCACGGAGGAAGCGAACATCCGGGCCGAAATCGACAAGCTGCTGAAGCCTGCCGTGGTGTCGTCCGCAAAGAAGAGCGCGAAGTCAGAATGACGCTCACAACGGTTGCGCTCCGTTTCCCGGCCGATACGAATATCGTTGTCGGCCAGAGCCATTTCATCAAGACCGTGGAAGATCTCTACGAAGCCATGGTCAATTCCGTGCCGCAGACCAAGTTCGGCGTCGCATTCAATGAAGCCTCCGGCCCCTGCCTCACACGGAAAGACGGCAATGATCCGGAACTGGTGGAAGCGGCTGTGGGGATCTGCTCAGATGTCGCGGCCGGTCACATGTTTGCCATCGTGATGCGGAATGCTTTCCCGATTCACGTCTTGCGGGCTGTCCGGCAAGTGCCGGAACTCGTCAATATCTTCTGTGCAACCGCGAACCCCGTGCAGGTCGTGGTCGCGGAGACAGAGCAGGGCAGGGGCATCCTGGGTGTCATCGACGGAGCTTCACCCAAAGGTGTGGAAGATGCAACGCAGACGGCCGCGAGGCATGACTTCCTGCGGATGATCGGATACAAACGCTAAAAACTTATCACCCGTAAGCAAGGAGCTGCGCGCCGATGAGCAAGATTGATTTGAAGGTCAACCGCCACCCGCAAACCGTGGATGTGGAACCATCGACGCCGTTGCTGTACGTGCTGCGCAATGATCTCCATCTGCAGGGGCCGAAGTTCGGTTGCGGAATGGGCCAGTGTGGCGCTTGCACAGTCCTCATCAACGGGGAGGCCGTCCGTTCCTGCATCCTGCCGGCTTCCGCAGCCAGAGGCGAAATCACAACGCTGGAGGGATTGGCACAGAACGGGAAACTCCACCCATTGCAACAGGCGTGGATTGATGAGCAGGTTCCCCAATGTGGCTTCTGTCAGAACGGGCAGATTCTGACCGCGAAGGCCATGCTCGATAAGACGCCGAATCCCACGGATGCCCAGATTCGCGAGGGCATGAACAACACGCTTTGCCGTTGTATGAGTTATTACCGGATTCAAACTGCCATCAAGCGTGCGGCGAAGAAGATGTCCGGGGGGGCGGCATGATTCCACGCAAGATTGAAGATGCACTCACGCTCCACCGCAGAGATTTCCTGCGCACTGCCGGCCTGCTGGCGGTCAGCTTCGGTGGCTGGCTGGAAGAGGCCGAAGCGCAAACTTCTGGCCCGTATCCGGATGTCGACTTTCGTCAGCTCGATTCCTGGATCGTGATTCATGCGGACAACACTGCGACCTTTTCTGTCGGTAAAACGGACCCCGGCCAGGGAACGGGAACCGCATTCCGGCAGTTGATGTCCGATGAACTGGATATCGCCTTTGAGAAGACCACCTGTATTATGGGCAGCACCGATATCACTGTGGATCAGGTTGGTTCCGGCGGCTCCACGGCGTTGGAGCGGGATGCCTGGCCGATGCGCCGGGTCGCTGCGGAAGCGCGGCGGGTGCTGCTGGAGATGGCGTCGACGAAGTTGGGTGTTCCCGCGGATCAACTGACCGTGCGCGACGCCGTGATTACGGTCAAGGGAGATGCGTCGAAGCGGGTCACCTACGGAGAACTGATTGCCGGTAAGAAGTTCAACGTCACGCTCACGGGCAACAACATCAACGCGGTGACGGGCAAGGCCAAGACCAAGCTGGTGCCGGAGCTGAAGTATACGGGCCAATCGCCGCATAGGGATGATATCCCGGCCAAGGTCGATGGTTCGCTGAAGTGGGCTGTGGACGTGAGGCTGCCGGGGATGGTCCATGCCCGGAATGTGAAGCCGCCCTATGTAGGGGCGAAGCTCACTGGCATTGATGAATCCACGGTGAGGAATTTGCCGGGCTTCGTCAAGGTCATGAACAAGGGCAACTACGTCGCGGTGGTCTGTGAGCGCGAAGAGCAGGCGGTTCGCGCAGCCCGTGCCCTGAAGACGACGTGGGAAAAACCGGCAACGGCACCGTTCCCTTCTTCGGAAGATCTCTACAAGTACATGCGTGCGGCCAAGCCTGTGTCTGCGCCGAAGCCTGTGGTAGCCGGAAATCCCGAAGCCGCTTTTGCTGGTGCGGCGAAACTGTTGGAGGCCGAGTACGAAGTCCCCTATCAGGGACATACGGCCTTTGCCGGCGCACATGCCATGGCTGATCCTTCGAATGGGCAGATGACCGTGTATTCGAATGACATGAAGTCGTATGGCATGCGGCGCTGTGTGGCAGCATTTCTGGGCATGCCCAATGACCGCGTGCGTGTGGTTTACATGCAAGGGCCGCAGGGCTTCGGGCGTTCCGCCGCCGAAGATGCTGCTTGCGAAGCGGCCTGGATTGCGAAGGAGTTGGGACGTCCGGTCCGCATGCAGTGGATGCGCGATGAGGAGACCGCGTGGGATGCCAAAGGTCCGGCGTTTGTGGTGAAGATGCGGGGCGCACTCGATGCCGCGGGGAATCTGTCGGCTTACGATTATCATGCGCGCTCGTGTGATGCCAACCATTTGGGCTACAACGAACCGGATACGGTGCTGATCGCGCAATTGATGGGAGTTCGCCGCGCCAATCCGGCCACGGGAAGCTCGTCACTGCCGTCCGACATGTATGCGATTCCGAACCGCAAGATGTCCGTAGATGTGGTGGGGCTGCCGCTGCTTTGGGAAACGCCTCTCCGTACCGGGAACCTGCGGGACCCGAACGGTCTGCAGCCAACATTCGGAACAGAGTCATTCATCGATGAACTGGCCGCTGCGGCGAAAGCTGACCCGCTGGAATTCCGCCTGAAATTGCTGCGGGGAAGCACCAGCGACGACAGCGGTTTCCTGCGGGCGCGTTCCATTGCCTGTTTGCAGGCTGCGGGCGCGAAGTATGGCTGGGAGCAAAGACCTTCGCCGAACCGCATTGCCAAAGGCGATATTTTGACGGGACGCGGGATTGCATATTCCTTCCGGGGCATGACGGTTGCCGTGCAAATTGTGGAAGTGGAAGTGAACCGCAAGACGGGGCATGTTTGGGCCAAGCGGATTGTTTGTGCTCATGATTGTGGGCTGGTGGTGAACCCGCAAAACTTGCGCTACACGGTGGAATGCGGGACGCTCCACGGGCTCAGCCGTGCGCTGCATGAGGAAGTGCAGTTCGATACAGAAAAGGTGACCAGCAAGGATTGGTTCTCTCACCCTTCTCTGAGACATGCCGATGTGCCGGAAAGTGTGGAGATCGTGCTGGTGAATGGCGATCCGAATCCCAACCGGCCGGATCTGCCCCCTTACGGGGCGGGCGAGGCGACGCTGAAGCCAATGATGGCGGCGTTGGGGAATGCGGTCTTTGATGCGACGGGAGTCCGAATCCGGCGCGTTCCATTCCGTGCGGACCGGGTGCGGGCAGCACTTAAAGCCGCCGGAGTGTGATAGTTACAAGTTCTGTGTTAGACTGATATTTTCCCCCGAAAGACTGCCATGCCCAAACTAAAGACACACAAAGGCGCGTCCAAACGGTTCAAAAAGACCGGGACAGGGAAAGTGGTTCGCCAGCACGCATTCGCGCGCCACATTCTTACGTCCAAGCCGCGCAAGCGCAAGAACAAGCTGCACAAGTCTGTTGTCGCTGATGATGCGGATCAGGCGAAGCTGCAGCGGATGATCCCCTACTAAACAGCAGCGGGATCGAGTTGTACCCGGTGCATGAGCTGGCCACACGCACGTGCCTGACTCATCACCAAGCCGTCCCCCCCGGAAACCGGATCAGGGACATTCTAAACACAGGAGAAAAACGTGCCCAGAGTAAAACGCGGTACTAAACGCCGCGCAAATCGCGCAAAAACGTTACAACGCGCGTCAGGTTATTTTCTTACCAAGAGCAAACTGCACCGCGCAGCACAGGAAGCTGTCGAGCGCGCCCTCAAGTTTGCATACAAAGGCCGCAAGCTCAAAAAGCGTGAATTCCGGTCTCTTTGGATCGTCCGCATCGGTGCCTCTGCCCGCAACCATGGCATGTCTTACAGCAAGTTCATGCATGGCTTGAAGCTGGCCGGTATTGATCTGGACCGGAAAGTGCTCGCCCAAACCGCCACGGCAGATGCTTCGCAGTTCGCGCTCATCGCAGCCCGCGCGAAGGCAGCGCTTGACACGGCGGCAGCTAAGTAATCAGAACCCCACGAAGCTTCTCTTCGCGTTCCCCGCGGAGGAAGCTCCCGTGCAGTCTTTGCCCCCAAGTAGAATGAGTTCCGACATGTCTCCCACCACTCCCCAATTGGACGTTGATTCCCTAGGTCATCTCGAAGAACGCATTCAGCAGACCGTCGAACTGGTGCTGCGTCTGCGCGTGGAAAAGCAGAGCGCGCTGGCGGAGTTGGCCGAAACCAAAGCGGCGCTCGAAGATGCCACTGCCCAGAACCTCCGCCTCACCGGCGAACTCGAAACGCTGCAGGACGAGCGCAAGGTGGTTCGTGGCCGCATCGAAAAGCTCCTCGGCCATATCGATACCCTCGACTCTTAACCCTTTCTGTAACAAACCGCCGTACAATGAGGACAGCGTACCAACGCTGTCCTTTTCCTTTTCATGTCCAAGCAGCCAGTCCGTGTTCATATCTTCAATCAGTCCTACTCGCTGCTCGCCGATGGTGACCCGCGTGAAGTGCTGGAGACTGCCAGTCAGGTGGATGAACTGATGGTGTCCATCGCAGGGCGCACGTCCTCCGGCGATTCCACGCGCGTGGCTGTACTCGCATGTCTGCACATGGCGGACCAGTTGCGATCCGCCGAGCGGAAGTTGAAGCAATATGAAGAGAAATCAGAAAAAATCGCCAGCCTCCTTGGCGCCGCATTAGACCAAGCATGAAGACTCTCGCCCTCTTACTGGCAGCAGCATGCGCCGCTGCCGCTCAACAGTTTCCCAGCGTGGAAGCGCAGACACTGACCGATAAAAAGCTGACTGTGCCCAGCGCTTTCTCCGGCAAACCGACGCTCCTTATCCTCGGCTTCTCACAGGCATCCCAAAAGGCATCCGAGGCTTGGGGCAGGGAATTGCTGCAGGATTTTGGCAAGGACTTCCGCTTCTACTCCGCAGCTGTTCTGGAAGAAGCCCCGCGCTTGATCCGCCCCATGATCATGGGAGGCATGAAGCGCTCCATTCCCAAGGAAGGGCATGACCGGTTCTTTATTTTTGTCAAGGGCGAAAGCCAGTTGAAGCAAGCCGTTGGTTTCGATCCCAAATCGCCGGATGATGCCTATCTGGTCATTGTGGATGCTAACGGCGCGCTCAAGTGGCGTTTCCACGGCAAACCCGGCGCCGCGCAAGTCGCGGAAATCAAAGCCGCGTTCTAAAGAGTCCATCTTCCGCTCAAATTTGCAGACCATACTCTTGGCATGCGATTGACCGCGTGTCTTTTTCTTGCTTTCCTGCCCGTGTTCCTTTCTGCGCAGGGCCCAACGGTAATCAACAAGCCCGGGAATGCCGATATCATCCCGATGTCGTTCTATTGCGACAACTGGTGCATGATCTTCATCAACGGCAAATTGGTAGCCACCCAATCCATTGACTTCCTGCCGCACAACGAAATTACGGTCAACATCCTGCCGGATTATCCAATGACCATCGCCGTGCTTGCAAAGGACAATGCCGATCCAAACACCGGTCTCGAATACGGCAACCATATCGGCGATGGCGGCTTCATCCTGAAGCTCGGGGACGGCACGGTGACAAGTGCGAAGTGGAAGGCCAAGGCATTCTTTATTGGTCCTCTAAACTCGGATATCAACAAACCAGTCGTACAGTACATTCCCATTCCTCCCAACTGGTTTACGCCTGAGTTTGATGACAGCGCCTGGGACCAGGCAACCACGTTTACGGTAGATGAGGTGAGACCCGATGGCACCTATAACGCCGCAGATTTCAATGGGGCCAGCTTCATCTGGAGTCATGACCTTCTGCTCGATAACACCCTGATCCTCCGCTACACCGCCCAGGCGCCAAAGGGTTATGTGAAGAAGTGGAATACCGTCCCTGACCTCAACATCAAGACCGTGTATTCGGAAGCGCAATTGGCCACTACGCCGCAGCCGCTCCTGTTCACCGCGAACCCGGCGGGGCTTGCGCTCGGCTACATCACCCGCGTCCACAACGGCCAGACGACTTACGAAGAGATCAATCAGGACTCCGCCCAGGGCACCATCCCGCTCCCTGTCGATATCAGCGCCGCGGACGACACCGTCTATCTGACGTTGTATGGGAATAACCCAACCCTGGCCTCCAGCGGCACCGCGAACATCGGCGGGAATGTCGTCCCGTTGACCTATGCCGGACCACAAGGCGGCACGCCGGGCCTGGCGCAGTTTGTGCTGCCACTTTCGGGTACGCTCGCCGGCAAGGGTGCGCTTCCTGTATCAGTCACAGCCGGAGGGAATACCTCCAATACTGTGCTGATTGCCGTGAAATAAGAGTTCGTTTCTTCCCGGCGCTGCATCCCAAGAGTTCATGTTTCGAACCATTGCAGTATGCCTCCTGACAGCCCATGTTGCCAGTTCCCAAACGCCGGACCCTGCCAAGTTCGAAGCGATCTTTAAAGCCGCACATGCAGCGGGAACCTTTGATGGAGTTGCCGTCATCACTGCTGACGGCGCAACTGTCCTCCAATACGCAGCCGGTATGTCGAACCGTGAAAAGAAGGTTCCCAATACTCCTGCCACGGTATTCCGTCTGGGGTCACTTACCAAGCAGGTGACGGCATTATTGGTGATGCAGGAGGTCTCGGCTGGGCGAGTTGACCTGGAGCAACCGGTGGGGAGGTATCTTGCCCACTTGCCACTTGAAGTTGCGGCGGTTACGGTTCGCCAACTGCTGATCCACTTCTCGGGTCTGCAGAACCCGTCTGACGGACCGGAAGATCGGGTTCCCCCGTTTTATCTGCGCACTGGTCCGGCAGCCGCGGACGTGACGGAAAATGCGCTTGGCTTCTGCGCAGCGAAACCGAAGCGTGCTCCGGGTCTGCAGTTCGAATACAACAATTGCGATTACATCATTCTCGGTGCGGTCCTGGAGTCGCTCACCGGCAAGACTTACGGGGTACTGCTGGAAGAGCGTGTGATCCGTCCCCTTGGCCTGAAGAGCTGGGTGCTGGCACCCGGTGACCCGGCAAGGGCTCCAGTAACCGCTGCCGGCTATCAAGAGAACGGCCAGCCTGATCTTTTTCAGAACCCTGCTGCTTACAGCGCTGCGGGTGGACTGCTTGGCAACGCTATGGATGTCGCGAAGTGGAACGAGG
Source organism: uncultured Acidobacteriia bacterium (assembly GCA_903923395.1). GTDB lineage: Bacteria > Acidobacteriota > Terriglobia > Bryobacterales > Bryobacteraceae > BOG-234. The sequence goes on along the minus strand of CAIXXM010000057.1, from coordinate 26,828 downwards.
CATTGCTCAACCACAAGCTCCTTTAGGCGGAGGCGACGGAAGCCATGTTCCGGGCCGACCCCACATTGTATGGCGAAGCGCTCGGTTCCTGGGCTTGGGATGCAGAGGTATGCAAGCCTCCGGTTCATGTTGTGGAACGCCAGGGGGATATCGGAAGCACCCGCCTGTTGTCTCTTCTGCTGCCGGGCAGGAATGCGTCCATCGTCATCATCGCCAATACAGAGAAGGCTGACCTCTTCAACAGTTACTCAAAGAAGGGCCCGGGCTATGAAGTCTTGCGGGCCTGGTTCGGCTCCATGCTGCCCAGCAAGTAAGCTCCGCAGCCCAGACAGACCGCAACGATTGTGGAGAAGATGAGCGGGCCTGCGCCGAAGTACTTCCAGGACAGCGCGGCACCGGTGAGTTGCACCACGAACAGCGTCCAACCCATGCTCTGCATCCGACGGTCTTGCGCGCCTAACTGCCAGGCCAGCACTGCGGAGAAGAGCAGGTACACCGTGATGTAGAGCCCAAAGCCCTGATAGAAGCCGCCATAGCTGAAGTTGGCGCTGCCAACACGGAAGGAAACATCCTGCATGGAGCGGTATACAGCCAGGGCCTCTGGCGTGGGCGGACGGAAGTTGAGGAAGCCATAGGTATGCCCCGCCGCAAAGAGCACGAAAAAGATGCTGGCTGTCCGGAAAAAGTATTTCGCTTTCATTTGAATTATTCCTCTGTTTGTACCCGGTAGCCTTCCAGCATTCCCTGCCACGCATTCAGACTGTCGAATCCGGCCCGGACAAATGGCGCCGCCTCACCCAACCGCTCAAAGCCGCGGTGTTCGAGGTCCACTCTGGTCAAGCGTTCGCCCAACACGGTGAAGCGCACCTCCACTTCCGTGCAGCGACTGAGCTCCGGTTCATATTCCCATTTCGCGGTAACCTGCCAGGCAAAGGCCAGGCGCACGGGCGGTTCCCATGCCAGAACCGTACCCCAATCGCATTCGCTGCCATCTTCCTGTTCGGTATAGCAGCGACCGCCAGTGTGTTCCGCGATCAAGACCCGCTTCATAGGGGACTTGCCGATGTGGTGTGTTCGTGGCCACCAACTGTCGATCCCTGTTGTGAATACACGGAAAGCCTTCTCTTGCGATGCCTTCACCACAATACTTTTGCGGACCGGTTCCAGCGGATTCATTCTTCTTGACTCTCCACTTGTTGTTGAAATGCGTGCAGCGCGTGAGCCCAAAAGAGGTCGAGATAATGGCGGGCCGCGGCGAACCCGGCAGGATCGATGGCGTAGTATCGACGCGTCCCCTGCGCGTGGTCCATGACCAACTGCGCCTCTTTCAAAATGCGCAAATGCTGTGAGATGGCAGGACGGCTGATCGGGAACCCCTCGGCCAGGGACCCAACAGGCAGCGGCCCGTTGCGCAAGCGTTCGAGAATGGCCCGGCGTGTGGGGTCGCCTAAGGCGTCCAACTGTCGATCTTCGTAAGAACTCACTTACCGTAAGATACAGCTTACTGATCGGGCTTGTCCAGAACTATTTCACCGGCCCTGCCACAGCGCATACACCAAAAAAAAGGGCACCCGTCACCGGATGCCCCCTCTTTCACTGCAACCATCGCGCTCAGAATGTCAGCTTCAAACCCAACTGGATCGCCCGGGCCGGATAGGCACTGGTGAGTGTTCCAAAAGAAGAGTTGCCTACGGTGAGTGAACCGGAAGCAAACGGTTGGAAGTTCGTGTGGTTGAAGATGTTGTTGAAGTCCGCACGGAACCGCAGCGTGTACTTGCCATCCTGGCCGGCACGGAAAAACCGGGTGACCGAGAAGTTATTCAACTGTAGTCCAGGACCTTCCACATTGCCCGTGCCGGAGCTGCCGAAGCGATTTTGCGGAGCGACGGCAAACGCAGCTGGGTTGATGTAAGCATTCGGACCGGGGTTGGGGAGAATCACATTGCCGCCCAGGTAGTCTGCCACGCGGGTACCAAGGATCGGCGTACTGCCGATGATGGTGAAGTAGAAACCGGATTGCAGACGGCTGATGGCGCTCAACTGCCAGCCGCCAAACGGCATGCGGAGGTAAGCGGGGCGGCCCTTTAGTCCGGGCAGATCATAGGTCACTGTGCTGACGAAGGCGTGCCGCACGTCCACACTGGCTCCGGAGTTCGACGAATAACAGGGACCATAGACGGCCTTGCGGTTGTAGACGTTAAAGTCATTCTGCGTATCGGAAGGTGCGTCGCAGAGGTTCTTCGCGAAGGTGTAGGAGGCGGTGAACATCACGGCACCGGCACGGCGCGAAGCCTTCAACTGCAAGCTGTGGTAGTTCGAGTTGCCCACGCTCTGGAATTGCTGGATCGTCGAATAACCGGCATACGGCCGAAGGGTGTTGATGTTGGTGGTGGATGCCGCGGCACCGAGTGCTGCCCAGGTCGGCTGGTTGATATCCGGTTCCGTCAGAAGATGACGGCCCAGGCTGCCGACATATGCGGTTTCACTGAAGATCTTCCATGGTAACTGGCGCTGAATCGAAAGGCTGAACTGTTCGGAGTACGGCACCTTCAGATTCGGATCAATCGTCTGCAGCGTTCCCCAGGGTGCATTGACCGTTGCCCCGCCAGCGATGTTCGAAAGGTTGCCGTATTGGAACTGCGTGCTGCCGACATACGGGGGATTGTTCAGGGTATAGAAAGTCGGATTGCCCTGAATGCGGTCATAGTAGAGTCCGAAGCCGCCGCGGATCACGGTTTTCTCATCGAGCGCATAGGCGAAACCAACGCGGGGTGAAAAGGTATTGTGATTCGGGTAGAGTCCGCGCGGACCACCTGCGGGGACAGCAACGATTGCCGGGTTATTCGCGTTGGGTACCAGATACGCCAAAGAGGGATTCACGCCGCTGGCGACACGTTGCAGTCCGTCATAAATGTTGCCCGAACCGGCGATCACCTGGCCGCTCGAGTTGATCTTCACCGCGGTGGCCGGGTTGTAGAGAGACGGCACGAAGTTGGCGAGATTGTCAGCAGCGGAGTACATCGCCATCATGTATTCCCAACGCACGCCGAGATTGATGGTCAGCTTGCGGGAAACCTTCCAGGAGTCATCCACGAAAGCACCGGGTTCGGTGTAACGGTAATGGCCAACCGGGTCGTATGCTGCTTCGGTGTAAGTCTGGAAGTAACCCGTCAGGGCATCGGCAATCGCATAACCGGTGGTGTTGGGGTTACCGCTGGTGTTATAGACGATGGCGCCGTTATACGCGGACCGCCCGTTCTGATCTTTGCGATTACGCAGAATTTGGACGCCGGTACGGATCGAATGCTGGCCCTTCACGATCGAGACCGTGTCTGACACTTCGATGTTCGTAGTGGGCGAACTCAGGGTCTGGTCCGGGCCCTTCCACTGCGCGAAATTCTGCACGTTGACTGAAGGGATGCCGCCCGCCCAGGCCCCCACGCCGCTATAGACGGTTTGGTATTTGAAGCCATAAGTGGAGCGCTCCCAGGCATTGCCCTGATTGATGTAGCGCTGACCGTTCCAACTGGCACCGGCATGGAATTCGTTGATGAGATTCGAGGAGATGAGCCAGGTTTCCGAAACCAGAGCGCTGCGTGCCGGGCGGCTGCGAATCTCCGCTGGCACGGGCAGATAAGTGCCGGTTGTGGTGGAGGGCCCATAGGCGAGGTAGATGGAGTTTTGATCATCCACCCAGCGGCCATAGAGGCTGTGTTTGTCACTGATCTTGTAATCCAGGCGCACGATATCTTCGCGGTAATCGAGCGGATTCGGCGTCTGGAACGTGGCATTGTTGGCAACGTTGGCATCTGTAAATGAAGAAGCCTGGGAGATACCGAACTTATATACGTTCGCGATCGCGATGCCGTCGGGCGTGATCTGTGAGGCAGGGATGATGTTACCGGGATAAGGCGTCTTGGTGCCGGGCAGCAGCACCGTCTTTCCTGAGCCTGCGAAGTTACCGGACAGGATCGCGGTATCGGGAAGAGTCTCCCGGACAGGGGCGCTCTGCTGGCGCAATTTCTTCCATTCCTCACCGGCGAAGAAGAAGATCTTGTTCTTCTTGATGGGGCCGCCGAGGCTCCAGCCGAAATCATTGAATCGCAGCGGGGTCTTGTCGGCAGCAAAGAAGTTTCTGGCATCGAGCTTGTCATTGCGGAAGTACTCAATTCCCATGCCATGGAACTGGTTTGTGCCGTTGCGTGTGACAACGTTGAAAGCCGCACCGGCGGAACGTCCGTATTCGGAAGAGAAGTTGGAGGTCTGGATCTTCACTTCCTGCGTGAAGTCCGGCGAGATGTTGTTGATGAGGCTCCCGTTGGCACCGCCGTCGAGGTTGTTGAGACCATCGACGGTCATGTTGTTGGAGTTTGTGCGGTGGCCGTTGACGGCTTGATTGGTGGCGCTCAGGGTGGTCATGACGCTGAAGGAATCAGGATTAGTGACCACGGCACCGGGAACCAAGGACAACAGTTCCATGTAATTGCGGCCGTTCAGCGAGAGGTTGTCAATCTGCTGGCGGTCCACCACATGGGCGATTTCGCCAGAGACCGTATTCAACTGCTCCACCTGTGAAGCGCTGACTTCGATGCTTTGGCTGGTGTCGCCGACCTGAAGAATGAAATCCGCGGTGACACGACCGTCAGCGGTGACCGTGAAGCCGCTTTGCGAAACCCGCTTGAAGCCGGGGTGATCGATGGCGACAGAGTACGGGCCGATGGACAGGTTCTCCGCAACGAAGAAGCCGCGGTCATCGGTCGTGAGCGTTCGCAGCGATTGTGTTTCTGTGTTGGTGACGGTGACTTTCGCTCCGGAAACCGCGGCGGACGATGCGTCCGTGACTGTGCCGGAAATACGACCGAACATCGATTGTGCATGTGCTGAGGCACAAAGGGATACTACTGCTGCGATGGCGGCAAGCAATGCCGGCAGCCGCGTCAAACGGTCTGAATTCTTCATGGAATAACCTCTGGGAAGCTTTACCCTGAGGCTATCACAAACGTTTGTCGTTGCCTAATGTCCGCTGTCCGGCGTCTGCTTCACAGCCCCCAGTAACTGCTCGGCATAAATGGCACCCAGCGGGTCATCTTCGTGCTTGAAGTAGACGTAGACATCCGTGCCTCCATCCAGAATGTTCTGCACTTTGACGCGGATCGCCTCGCGGGCTGCGTCGTCATATTCGGCCTTGCGAAGCCGGAAGTAGGTGAAGTCCGCGGTAAGTACTTTTGGAGTTTCGAGCTTGTCTGATTCCGCGAAGCAAACGGCTACGTTGTGCTCGCGGAGGATTCCAAAAACGTTCTCGTTTAGCCAGGCCGCGTGGCGGAACTCAAAGGCGAAGCGGATGTCTTTCGGCAGCAGCGGCAGATAGGCTTCCAGGCGGATTGGATCCGGCTTGAATGTCGCGGGGAACTGGAACAGCACGGGGCCGAGCCGGCGTGCTGCCCGCAGTGGTTCGAGGGATTTCAGGAATATTTCAGTGAACTCCTCAGCCCCCTGCATTTTGAGCATGTGTGTGAGCCGCATATGCGCTTTGCAACCAAACTGGAAGTCCGCGGGTGTGGTGTTGCACCAGTTTTCGGCCACGGTCTTTGTCATCAGGCGCCGGAAGGTGTAATTCGCCTCCACGCTGTTCAGCCGCGTGGCGTAGTGCTCGAGAAAGCGCTTGGAGGGAAGTCCCGCGGGATAGAACGCGGGTTTCCAGGAGGGGTAAGCGAAACCGGAAGTGCCTGCAAAAAGATGCGCCATGCAGAACTATTATCTGCATGGCGCACGGGGAACAGCGGGATTATTTTCTAAGACTACTTGGGGGCACCAGCCGGCATTGTCGGCATGGCAGGTCCAAAGAAGCCATCATCGATAGTCACCTTGGCGGACTTCGTCATGGATTCAATCTCTTTGCGCGCGATCTCCGGCCGAATCTTCTTTTCGATTTCCGGCTTGGCTTCGGCGAGGGTCTTGTTTTCCTTGGCGTCCACGCGGATGATGTGGAAGCCAAACGGGGTCTTCACGGGCTGGCTGATTTCGCCAACCTTCATAGAGAAGGCAGCTTCTTCAAAAGGAGGCACCATCATGCCGCGCTTGAAGGAACCGAGATCGCCGCCCTGCGCGCCGCTCTGTGTGTCATCCGATTCTGCCTTGGCCAGCTTGCCGAAATCTTCCCCGGCAACAATCTTCTTGCGGATCTCGGTGGCCTTGGCGAGCGCTTCGGCTTCCGTGAGTTCCTTTTTGCCTTCCGCGGCTGGCATGGGAGCTCCTTGCATCCGGATCAGGATGTGGCTTGCCTTCACACCTTCGTATTCGTTCTTGTGTTCTTCGTAGTACTTCGCAACGGAGGCGTCATCCACCTTGACGGTGTTCTGCATTTCCTGGAACATCACCTGCGCCAGAATGTTTTGCTTCTGGAAATCGAGTTGGCCCTTCACCTTGGGGGACTGGTCCAGCTTCCGCTTTTCCGCTTCCTTCGACAGCAGTTTCAACTGGATGATGTTTTCCGCAAACTGCCGTTTGCCGGCACCGCGGGCGTACTGCTGGTATTGATCCGGCAGTGCGTTGACCAAGTCTTCGTATTGCGCGGCCGTGAGGGATTCGTCACCGATCTGCAGGACGACTTTGTTCGGGTCAACCGGCTTGGGCGCGGCCACACCGGGAGTGGGAACACCGGGAGGGGGCGGCGGCGTCTGCGCAAATGCGCTCGTCATGGAAAGCACTGCGAAGAGTGCGACACAAAGTTTCACAATCCTATCGTAACCCAGTGAATGTGCGTTTATTCGCGGGTTACCGGTTCGATCACTGCGGACATGGACCCTTTGGAACGGGGCATTCGCCAGTCGGCTCCGTAGGCGTGAATCTGGTCGCGGGCAAATTCGGCTTCCGGCAACTCGCAGACGATCAGCGGAGTGCGACCGGTGGTATCGACTTCCTGCGCATGGCGAAGAGCCTGTTCGAAGCTGAAAATAAAGATCTTTTGCAGCATTTCTATGACGTAATCGTAGCTGTGATCATCGTCATCCAGCAGAACAACCCGATAGAGCGGCGCTTCTCCGTGTTCGCCAATCGCGTCACCGGCGGTATGTGTCTGGGGCGGAGAAATGGTCATGGCGAATGGCTGTTCCTATAATCGCATCCCGGCGGATGAGCCTTTCCGCGTCCCGTTTTGTTGCTATCCTGAGGCGTTCCTGCTGTTGTGCCTGATTGCAGGTCTCCCGCCGCCAACCGGCATGCTGTCAGACCTCCCAAGGAAACCGTTTGGACCTCATTCGCGTCCGTCCCTCATCTGCGAGCCGCGCTGCCCGCCAGATCCCTGAAGGGATGCGCGTGCATCTCGTCAACCCCAGTGATATGTCTTTCGGCGCGGCGGTGATTACACCACGCTGGCTTTACGTGCTGGCAGCGGCCACGCCGGTGGAATTCGGCGACCCGGTAATCTGCGACGAGACGCTGGAGCATCTTGCGCCAGGTGCCTTCCGAAGCGGAGATGTTGTTGGGATTGGCATTCATACCGGGAACGCATTGCGCGGGTATGAAGTAGGCCAGCTGGCTCACGCGGCAGGAGCCAGGGTCGTTTATGGCGGGATTCATGCATCACTTTATCCGGAAGAATGTCAGCTGCTTGGTGCCGCTGATGCTGTTGTCAAAGGCGATGGTGATGTGGTTTGGGGAGACGTTCTTCATGATTGCGTGGAAGGTTCACCGCAAAGGCTCTACGACGGCGGACGGATTGAGGCCGACCTTTTCCTGCCTGCCCGTTGGGATTTGATGCCCGGGAAAAGCTATATGTGGGCTTCCGTACAAACAGTGCGGGGTTGCGCCAAACATTGTTCGTTCTGCTCGGTCTGGCGCACCGATGGGCAGAAACCCCGACAGAGGACTTCCGATGGCGTCATCCGGGAGATTATCGAACTCCGGCGGATGGGGTTCCGTTTCATCGCGCTGGCGGATGACAATTTTTATCCGGTCACGCTGACAGATCTGGCACTGGCGAGGCGGCAGAACAATGCAGAGAAGGTGACAGAGTTGGAAGCTGTGCGCGCGGAGCGCTTTCTGTTAATGGAGAGGTTGGCCGCACTGCCCCGCGATATGGTTTTCTTCACCCAGATCACGATGGAGGCCGCGGAGGATACGGACTTCCTCGATGCTATGCGAAAGGCGAATATCAAGGGCGCACTGGTAGGAGTGGAGGCAGTGACCGCAGCAGGCTTGAAGCATGTTTTCAAGGACTTCAACTATTCCGGCGAAGGTCTGGTCCGGCAGTTACAGATCTTCCGCGAACGCGGGGTGCATGTTTTGGGATCGTTCATCTTCGGCCTGCCGAGTGACCGTGCCGATACGTTTGAGGCCACCGCATCGCTTGCATTGGAGGCAGGCGTTACATTTGCACAGTTCGTAATGATGACTCCCTTCCCCGGCACGGTGGACTTCGGCAAGTGGGAAAAGGGCCAGGATGCGAATCCCGTGTTTGTGGAAGGCACCCCGATCAGCCGTTACTGGCTGATTCCTGCTGCCATCCGTCCCAAAATGTTCACGCCGCATCCCACCATGGGTGCGGAGGAGATTCAGAACCGCACCCAGGGAGTTTGGGACCGCTTTTATGGTTTGTCCGCGATCTGGGGCCGTTCGGCCTGCATCAAGAACAACCTCAAAGGCCGGCTTGCCTTCGTGCTGATTTCTTGGCTTTACCGGCAGATGTATGCGAAGACGGGTATTTCAACGGACAGTGCCAGGAAGAGGAAATCCAATTGGGCTACGCGGCAGTTGATGAAGCCGCTGGTGTTTCTCTTCAAAGCAAAGCCAATGCCGGAACTGGCCATGCCGGCTTATGTGCTGTCGAATGCACCCGGCTACACTTGGGAAAACTGTGAACCCGTCCATCCAAATCAATAACGAATACGATCCTTTTGCTCCCACCTATAACCGAAATTGGGGTGGGGATTACCGTGCGGAGGCGAGGCCCCTGGTAAACAGGCTGCTGCTTTCGCGGGTGAAGAACGGCAGCAGTGTATTGGATGTTTGCTGCGGGACCGGACAATTCACCGCGCAAGTGGCGCTGGAAGGCTTTGATGTTGCCGGGTTGGATGCATCGGGCGAAATGATCCGATTCGCAAAACAGAATGCGCCGTCCGTGCCGTTCACGGTGGCCGATGTAAGGGACTTTGACCTGGGCCGGAAGTTCCACGCCGCGTACTCTATTTTCGAAAGCCTTAATCATGTGCCGGATCTGAAAGGTCTGCGGATGGCATTTGAGTGCATCCGCAAGCATCTCAAGCCCAAAGGCTCATTCCTGTTCGATCTCAACCGTGAAGAGGCGTTTGAGCTCTACTGGAACACCACTGAGGCCATCGTGGATTCCGATCACGTTGCCGCTACGCGGTCTTCGTATGACAGTGCAACGAAGCAGGCGACGTGCGAATTCACCGTGTTCGAACCAGCCGCAGGGAAACTTTGGACGAGGCGGGATTTCACCGTGCGCCAAACCTTCCATGACCTGGGCGATGTGCACCAGACGCTGCTCGATGCCGGTTTCAAGAGCGTCAGTTTCATGGATGCCGCGGACGTGGGCATGAAGGGACCTTGCGGCTATGCGCGGACGTTCTTTCTTGCCACGATCTAAGTGCTACGTGCCGGCTGAAGTTAGCGTTTCAAATGTTAACAAAGCTTGATCATTGCCCGGTAAGTATCATCTTTTCGCAACTTTGCCAGCCCGCACGTGTATCAACGGTAACTGTCGTGCGGGTGTAGTAGTAATGGAGCGTAACATGATCAAACGCCTAACCGGGCGCGTTTCCCACAGTCTTTTCCTGTTTCTGATCACGGCCTTGTTCGCCGGACAACTTCCGGCACAGACCAAGAGAATCAACCGGAGTATCGACCCTGCCAGCCGCACCGTCCTCTCCGGCACCATTCATCCCCAGGCAGTTGCCGCCAGTGATACCGGCAGGGCTTCCGCGGACCTGGCGATGGAACGCATGCAACTTGTGCTGAAGGCAACGGCGGAACAGCAGGCCGCACTCGATGCCCTGCTCGCCGCGCAACAGGACCCCACTTCTCCGCAGTATCATCAGTTCCTCACCCCAGAGCAGTTTGGCGCACAGTTCGGTGCTTCTGATGATGATGTGGCCGCACTTACTGACTGGTTGAACCAGCAGGGCTTTACGGTCGGTGAAGTGGCTGCTGGACGGCGCAGTATTGAGTTCTCCGGTACTGTCGCGCAAGTGGAACAGGCCTTCGCAACCGAGATACATACTTACACCGTGAATGGCGCGAAACATATCGCCAATGCCACGGAGATTTCCATACCGGATGCACTGGCAGATGTCGTGGGTGGTGTGGCATCGCTGCATGATTTTCACGCGTCGGTGTTGCATCGGACTTCCCCCGCAACAAACCTGACAGGCGGTGGACACGCACTGTCTCCCTATGATTTCGCGGCAATCTACAACGTGGCACCACTGTGGAAGAACGGCACGGACGGCACTGGCCAAACCATTGCCATCGTCGGCCGTACGAACATTAACATGAGCGATGTTACTTCCTTCCGGTCCAAATTTGGACTTACCGGCAATAACACGCAGGTGATCTTGAATGGCAATGACCCTGGGGTGGTAAGTTCTTCGGAGGCGACTGAAGCATTGCTGGATGTTGAGTGGTCCGGCGCTGTGGCAAAGGGTGCCGCGATTGCCTTTGTTGTTTCGGGCAGCACACGGGCTACTGGCGGCGACGTACTCTCTTCTCAATACATCGTGAACCACAATGTAGCGCCTGTGATGAGTTACAGCTTTGGCTTGTGCGAATCGCAGATGGGATCAACCCAGCTTGCACTGTTCAATTCTCTCTGGCAGCAGGCGGCGGCGCAGGGGATTTCGGTTGTGGTCGCTGCCGGTGACAGCGGTTCCGCTGGTTGCGATGTGCCAACATCCACTGGCCGGAATGGATCGAACACGACAAAGCCCGCCAGCGGTGGCTTTGCGGTCAGTGGAACTGCGTCCACACCTTACAATGTGGCTGTTGGCGGTACGCAGTTTAACGAAGGTACGAACGCGGCCACTTACTGGGCTGCTTCCAATGATGCCAATGGAGCCAGCGCATTGGGTTATATCCCTGAAGTTGTTTGGAATGAAAGTGCCTATACTGCGTCGGGTGCTTCCGGCAATGGATTGTGGGCGGGCGCGGGCGGCTACAGTTCGGTCTATGCCACACCGTCCTGGCAGACCGGCACAGGTGTTCCCACGCTGGATCCGGGCACTACGTCCGGACATCACCGCTATCTGCCTGACGTGTCACTCTCCGGCGCGGGTCACGATGCGTATATCATCTTGCAGAATGGCTCCACGACTGGTGTGGGCGGAACCAGTGCGGGCGCTCCGGCATTCGCGGGTATCCTGGCTCTGGCCAATCAGCAGGCGAAAGGGCCTTCGGGAAATGCAGCTCCTGTGCTGTACACCCTGGCCGCGAAGTATCCCTCTGCATTCCACGACATCACAACCGGCACAAATGCGGTTCCCTGTGTTTCCGGCAGTCCGAACTGCACCGTTGCGAGTGGTGCCACCACTGGAGTCATGGCAGGGTTCAGTGCTGGCCCTGGTTACGATCTTGCGACCGGCCTGGGCAGTGTGGATGCCTATAACCTGGTGATGAACTGGCCGGCTTCCTCTGGCGTGAAAGCAGCAGCGCCGGTGGTCTCCAGCCTGACGCCCAATCCGATTCCGGCATCCGCATCTCCGCAAAATGTGACTATCCTTGGCACGGGATTTCAGACGGGAGCGAAGGTGGTACTGACGCCCACGTCTGGAACTGCTGTTACGGTTGTCTCCACTTTCGTATCTTCCTTGAAACTGACGGCAGCAATCACAGTGGGAACGGCTGCGACGACTTACTCTGTCGTGGTCACCAATCCCGATGGTCAATCCTCCGCTGCAACCTCCATAAAGGTGGTTGTGGCACCGGCGATTACCACTTTGAGCCCGAACCCCATCACCGGTTCCAATCAAGCGCAAACGCTGACGGTCACCGGCACAGGGTTTGTCTCCGGCGCGAAGTTGACGGTTGGGAATACAACACTGAATGCCACCTACGTCTCCGCCACTCAACTTACTGCTTCGGTAAGTGTTGGCACCACGGCCCGTGCATTGGACGTTACCGTGACCAATCCGGATGGCGGCGTATCGAACACGGCGTCCCTGCAAGTGAATGCGGCTAGTGCTGCGCTGGCAATTACCAGCCTGACGCCAAATCCCTTGGCCGGTTCTGCGGCAGCGCAGACACTGACCATCAATGGCACAGGCTTTGTCACCGGTGCCAAGGTTTCTCTGACAGCTCCTGGAGCTGCCGCCGTGGTCTATGCGGCGAACTTCGTTTCGTCCACAAGGCTGACGGCGTCGGTCACTGTTGGCACGACAGCGCAGAACTGGACAGTAAGTGTTTCGAACCCCACGGGTTCGCCGTCGAACAATCTCACCTTGCAGGTCACCGCGCCCAGTGCCGTGTCTGTTCCCACGGTAACGAGCCTCAACCCCACATCGCTAACAGCCTCCAACCAGCAGCAGTTCCTCACGATAAACGGCACGGGCTTCAGTAACAGTTCCAAGGTTGTCCTGACGCCTGCCTCCGGTTCTGCTGTCACTTACTCGGGCTTCCCGCAAGTGACTGTGTTGCAATCGACGAAGCTCGTGGTGCTGGTGGATGTTGGCACCACAGCACAGACCTGGGGAGTCACCGTGGTCAACTCGGCGGGACAGAGTTCCAACTCTGCCACGCTGACAGTTACCGCGGCAGCCACAACGGTGGCGATGACCATCACCTCGGTCTCGCCAAATCCCTTCCCGGCCTCGACCACGGCGCAGACAATGACCGTCACGGGGACTGGGTTCAAACAAGGGCTCCACGTGGAGTTGTTCGCATCGGCTTCGGTCGATGGGGCTTCCATTACTTCGGTGAACGTGGTGTCTTCCACCCAAGTCCAAATCGTGATGTCTTTGGGCAAGACCGCACAAACGTGGACGATGCAGTTCACCAACGGCGGGACTGCTTCGAACCAGGTGAAGTTCACAGTGCAGTAGGGTGTATCCTGTGGCAATCGTGAAGCTCGCGGTTGTTACAGGCATCCTGTCTCTCCCTCTGATACTGCTCAGTGCTCCGCCGGACTGTGCCACTGCTGTCGTGGATAACTACGACAACCGCTGGCATGTGTGCGGCGGAGCTTTGTTTGTGGAGCCCGCGCAATCCCCCGGTAAGTTACTGGATGTTCACCAGAGTGGTTTGACAGTTGTCGCCGTGGATGACTTTGGCGTCGTCTGGGTGGGCGGCGGGAAGTCCCTGCATGCTCTGGATCCCCGTGCGGTGGACCGGGGCTGGCTGGATTTCTCCAGTGTCTTGCACGCTGCGGTCACTCAACTTCGCAAAGCTCCTTCGGGCCGGGTACTGGTGTTGCCGGAAGCCATCGAACTGGATACGGACCCGAAGGCTGCCACGCAATACGCCCAATGGGAGAGGCAATGGGAAGTAACTGGTTTGCTGCCGGGGGCCAATCACGATCTTTCCGGTGACGTGTTGGATGGAAAGTTCTGGTTTGCGGGAGGACAAACCGCTGAATGGGGCTATCCTGCCACACGACATATCTTCGACGGAATCTATTCACTTTGGAAGGGCAGGATAGAAACGGTGGGGAAGTTATCCGCGCCCAGATATTACAACGGAACATCTTATCTGGCGGGAAAGATATGGATCATTGCGGGCTCCCGCCGTGATGCCGAATGGGTGGCGCATGATCTGAATACCGTGGAGGTGTTTGATCCCGTCACACATGCCATCGAACCCGGCCCGCCCCTGCCTGTGCCGCTTGAGATGGTTGTCGCGCAGCATATCAACGGCAGGATCTATGCGGTTGGTGCGCCCATGGGTGGAACGCTGCGTATGTTCAGCATCGGGGCAGGAGAGACAAGCTGGCGCACGGAGCCGGACCCACCCCGCGGGCGCACCAATATAGCTGGGACATCTTTAGGGACGAACCTGTACGTCATCATCCCCGATACTGGTCTCGCTGTGTTTGATCCGCAGGGCGGAAAATGGGCCGTGATCAAAATGCAGGCAGTGCCGCGCTCGGCGCAAATTGCTGGCTTTCGCGGCGATATCTGGATGGCCGGAGGGCGGGACATTCCCTCCGGCACCCAGACAACCCTCTATGATCCGGCATCGGGAAAATTCCGCGAAGGTCCCCGGCTGCCGCGCGACCTGGCGTGGGGAGCGGCGGCGGTGGTCGACGGCGATTTCTATGTGATCGGCGGGGCCAGCGGAAGATGTTACAGCAATAAGGTTTTCCGCCTTAAAGCTTCTTCGCGGTAAACCACTTGGCATAAGCCGCTGGCGGGTTATGCGCGGTGGTCGTGGCAGCCTTCTTGTATAACTCCATGGCCTTGTCTTTTTCGCCGAGCTTCTCGTAGGCCTGCGCCGTCAGGCACTGGATGAACGGATCGGCAGTGTTCGCTTTTTCCAGGTCTCCGACTGCTGTTTTTGCGTCCCCCGTAAACAGTGCCACGTAGCCGGTGAGGTAGGGATAAAATACCGCCTGCTGTTTCGCCATTTCCACGTCGCTGTCGAGTACGGCCTTGGCTGCGGCAACGTGTTTCATCGCTTCCGCTTTGTCCCCGCGCCGGGCAGCAAGTCGACCCAGTGCATGTTCCAGCCGGAACTTCCATAGAGTTAGGCGTTCCGGTTCGTGGATGCCGATTTCATAGCCTTCCTTGTAAAGCTTCTCTGCTTCATCGAACTTACCGGCTTCAATACAAACGCGAGCCGCTTCGGTGAGCATTTCGCCCTGCTGGTAGTAATTCTTCTCAGTAACCCAGTAGTTATAAACCATGCGTTCGTACTTCACCGTGTTGGCGCAATCATTGTCGAACGCATAGGACATCGCCATGGAGCGCTGTGCGGCCGCCTTCGCTGCCGGCGTGGGCGCGGTCTCGATGGCCTTGGCGAAAAACCTCTTCGCTTCCCCTGATTTGCCCAACAGGTCCATCAGATTTCCCATGGCGCTGTTGGCCGGAGAGGAATCGGGCGTCTTCGCCAACTCAGCTTTGTACAGCGCCTCGGCTTCGGCCAGTTTGCCGTCGCGCAGCAATTGCATGCCGCGCCTTGCGAATTCGGGTTGCCCCTGTTGCGGCTGCGCGAATAAGACCATGGCAGCGAGCAAATTCAATACGGAGAACTTTGCTATCGTCATCAGCGTAGGATTATGACACAAGACAGCCTGCTTTACCGCATCGTTAACGGTCGCACCGATCAGATTCTTGATCTTTTTGCAGCGGGCGGTACGGCCCATACGCCTGCTCCGGATGGAAAGCCGCTCATCCTCTGGTGTTCCTACTTTGGGGATGTCACAGCTGTCCGTTTATTGGTCGAGCGCGGGGCTTCCCTGCGGGATTTGGGCAACGACCTGGGCCTCAACGCCGCCTGCTATCACGGGTATTGGAGGCTGGCGCAGTTTCTGATGGAAAATGGCGCTGATCCCGAAGGTGCTGATCCGGAAACCGGCGAGACACTGCTTCATTCGGCGTTGTCAAAATCGAACAGTCCGCACTATGACCTCGTCGTCAAGGTGCTCTTGCAAAATGGCGCGGATCCGAACCGCAAGACGATCCCAGGCAGGGAAACCGGTGCGTTTATGCGGGACTGCCGGACGAAGGGCGAGACGCCACTGCATCGGGCGGCCGCTTATGGCACCGAGGAGGCGATCCAGATGTTACTCGACGCCGGAGCGCGTGTGGACGAGAAGGACGCCAACGGCGATTCGCCGATCACGTGGGCCAGCTGGCATGAACGCCCGGGCAGCGTATTGATCAAGCTCGGCTACGGCATCCACCGCATCCGGCAATCGCAGGCGCAGGGTTGGAAAAGCAGCATGGCGGCGCATCTGCTGGGCGAGCCGCTGCCTTAAACCGGAGCGTCCACTCCGACCCGCGCGGCGTTCTTCAGCAGTAACTCCCAGGTGCCATCGGGAATGGGAACGCCGTTGGCAAGCCTTTCAGCTTTGCTGCGCAGTTCCGGCTCGTTCGCGACCAGCACTTCGTCATAGCCCTTGGCTGGCGCGGCATTCTTGACGTGTTGAATCAGCCAATCCATGCGCCCGCGGAACTCGGGTTGGATACGAAGCACGTCGATGGCGAGAAATGTTTGGGTCACCCGAAGCGGCTTGCCCCGGAAGCGGATACCACCGAGGTCCGTGCTCATGCCGCCGCCGCCCAGCACGCCGGTCAGAACTTCCACCATGAAGGCGAGGCCTGAGCCCTTGTAGCCGCCCAGTGGCATCAGCAAACCCTTGTAGGCTAATTCCGTTTGCGTCGTGGGTACACCTTCGGAATCCATTGCCCAGCCCGCCGGGATTTCGGGGAAGTCGTTCATTTGCGCTTTGAAAATTTTCCCCGCTGCCACGGTGGTTGTGGCCATATCCAGCAGCCAGGGCGCTTCTTGCCCGTTGGGTACAGCCATGCAAATTGGATTGGTGCCAAAGCGGGGCTCTTTTGACTGCCACGGCGGAACAATGGGCGACGCGTTGCAAACCACCAGGCCGACCATATCGGCTGCGGACATCCGCTGTGCCCAGTACGCCGCAGCGCCGAAGTGGTTTGACTCCCTTGCCGTGACCATGCCGATGCCATATTCTTTGGCAAGCCGTATGGCATGCCCGCAGCAGGTTTCGGCGATCACCTGTCCCAGGCCATTTCTTGCATCGTAAAGGAGCATCGCACCGGCTTCGGTCACGATTTCCCCTGTGGCATCCGGGTCAATGTCTTTGAAGTAAATCTGGTCGAGGTAATTGACCAGAAGCTGGATGCCGTGCGAATCCACGCCGCGAAGGCTGCACTCCACCAGGGATTCCGCGACCAGCTTCGAATATTCCTCTTTCACACCGGCGGCGAGGAGGACTTTCGCCGCCCAGGCTTCGAGCGTTGCAGCGGGCAGAATCAACGTTAGGCCTTCAATTCCGCCGCGATCTCCGCCGCGATCCGGCGCGCTTCGTCCACTTGGCCGGGTTCCAGACTGATCGCGCCGACGCGCGGGTGTCCTCCGCCGCCGTAGCGCTCACAGATCGATGCCAGATTGTGCGTCGGTTCCTCTTTCGCCCAGGGGTTCGACCCAACCGAGATCTTCGTACGGAAGGAGGACGGACTCACGGCCACGGTGTAAATGCCTTCCGGATGTAGATAGTAGGGCACGAACTTGTTGTAACCCTCCATGTCGTGTCCGGTGAGATCGAAAGTAATCACGCCGCCCTGTTGCGTGGCGTGGTCGCCGATGACTTTGATGGAACGGAGGTGGCGCTCATAGAGGGGCCGGAAGATCTCCTGAATGCCGGGGTCGGCAATGATATCGGCGAGCGGCATACGCTGCATCATGCCGATGATCTTCTGTACCGTGTCAGAACCCTTCGAGCTTTCAATTACGAGCACGAGTTTCATGGCCGGCGCGCCCAGGTCCACGGCGGTCTTGGCGTCGGGGTAGAGGGCACCGTCAATGATGTTGGCCCAATAGACCAGATCTTCGAGGTCCGGGGCATGGAAACCCCAGCGGTCGCGCGCCACGTCCCGGATATAAGTCGTGCAGGACTTGTATGACGGGTCAAACATCTTCCGCTCCGTCTTGTGTGCCTCGTAGTGGCGGGCATCGTCCTGGGTCAGGAAGGCGCTCTGGTGATGGTCAAACCACCAGGTCAGATTGGGGTTATTGGAGTACTTGAAATCGACGATGGCATTTTCATCGCCGTCAAAAAGACTGTCTTCGAAGATCTGGCTGGCCCGGTGAGCCATGCCAGTGTAGGCGAATTCCGCGCCGGGATGGACTGACCCGCCGATGAAACGGCTGAAGAAGGCCGCCGATGCGGCTCCGTCGAAACAGTGGTCGTGGTAGAGGACTCGAATCCGCATGGATGAGGGTAAGTGACCGGAAAACCTCCAATGATGGCTGAATGTTGGAAGAAATGCAACTGGTAGCATGAAAATGTATGACGGAGTCGCGCACGGGGAATCCGCTGAGGGCGCTGCGGCACCGGAATTTCCAACTGTTTTTCTTCGGACAGCTGATTTCCCTCACCGGAACCTGGATGCAAAACGTTGCCCAGGCGTGGCTGGTTTACCGGTTGACGGGTTCGGCGAAAATGCTGGGGCTGATCGGGTTTGCCGGCCAGATCCCCATGTGTATTTTGTCGCCCATCGGGGGCCTGGCGGCGGACCGTTTCAGCCGGCACCGGGTTGTGGTCTGCACCCAAACTCTCTCCATGCTGCTGGCCGGGTTGATTGCCTGGCTCACGCTCACGAACCGCGTGACTATTCCTGAAGTCTTCGTCATTTCAGTCCTGTTGGGCATAGTGAATGCATTTGACGTTCCCGCGCGGCAATCCTTTCTGGTGGAAATGGTGGGCCGGGAGGACATGGTGAATGCGATTGCCCTGAACTCCGCCATGTTCAACGGGGCGCGAATTGTGGGTCCCGCGATTGCCGGGATTCTGGTTTCCCAGATCGGCGAAGGGTGGTGTTTCACGCTGAATGCCGTGAGCTACATCGCCGTGATTGCCGGGCTGCTCTGCATGAAGCTGGAGGAGTGGATTCCGCCGAAAGACCCGCCACCGGCGTGGGAAACCATCCGCGAAGGGTTTCTTTACGTGGCGCAGTCCTCCCCCATCCGGTCTCTGCTGCTGTTGCTGGGACTGGTTAGTTTTGCCGGGACTCCCTACACCGTGCTGATGCCGATCTTCGCGGATCAGGTCCTGCATGAAGGCGCGCAGGGGCTGGGGATTTTGATGGGTGCCATTGGCGCGGGAGCGGTGGTAGGGGCGCTGTTCATTGCCAGCAGAGCGACTGTTGCCGGTTTCGGGCGCTGGATCTCCATCGCCTGCATGGCCTTCGCGCTCACGCTGATCGGATTCGCATTTTCGCGGTCCCTCTGGCCAGCCGTCGTGCTGCTTTTCCTGGGGGGCTTCGCGATGATGATGCAGTTGGGGACGACGAATTCCATGGTGCAATCCATGGTTCCCGACCGTTTGCGCGGGCGCGTGATGAGCGTCTATTCGATGATGCTGATGGGGATGGTGCCGCTGGGTTCGATGTCAGCCGGTTTTTTGGCGGACCGCATCGGGACGCCGGACACGATCAGTCTGGGCGCTGTGATTTGCCTGGCAGGTGGTATCGGGCTGGCGGTGGCCTGGCCCACGATCCGTCCCGCGGCAAGGCAGTTACTGGCAGAGCAGGGGACCAGGGTGTAGCCGTATACCATTTTGGTGGTATAAGGGTAGACGATGGCGATGAATATCAAGAATCCGGAAGCCCAACGGCTGGCCCAGGAAGTTGCCGCCCTTACCGGCGAAACTCTCACCGCGGCAATTTTGATCTCTTTGCGGGAAAAACTGGAACGCATGCAGCGAACCAACAAGCCCGGCCTGGCCAGTGAATTGGTGGCGATCGGGGAAGACTGCGCGCGCCACATGAAGCAGCCATATCTGTCCGTGGACCATGGCGACCTGCTCTACGACGAACTGGGACTTCCTAAATGATCATCGACACCTCGGCACTCGTCGCAATTCTGCGTGCGGAGCCAGACCGCCATAGGTACGCGGAGGCAATAGAGATGTCGCCGGTTCGAAGAATTTCTGCGGCAAATTATCTCGAGGCATCAATCGTGATTGAGGGAGATAGAAATCCCGTTTCGAAACGACGGTTTGATGACCTCATTGCGAAGGCGGGAATTGAGATCGTACCGGTGACGGAAAAACATGCCAGGATTGCCCGCGAGGCCTACCGTGATTACGGGCGCGGCAGCGGACACCGCGCGAAATTGAATTACGGCGACTGCTTTTCGTATGCTCTCGCGAAAGAGTCCGGAGAGCCGCTCCTATTCAAGGGCAACGATTTCGCAGAGACGGACATTCACCCCGCGATTCCCTCTAACTAAAACCCGCTGACCTTCACCCAGAAGCTCTCCCGCCATTCCGCCCCCGCTGCCACGCTTTGCAGCGCCGGATATTTCCCTTCGTGGAACAGATTGACGCCGTTGGTGACGGCCGTCATCGGCTCAAAGCAAATGAAATCCTTGCCCGGCGGGGCGTAGGCCACGGCAACGGTGTACTTTGGTCCGTAGATCACGCTGATTTTGCGTTCCCGGCCAGTGACGGAAAACTCCGCGTTGCCATCGTCACCTCCCACCAGGCCGGTGAATCCGTTATCCAGCGGATGGGTCGCAATGGGAATATCGCGCATCACGAGATCCTGCAGTTCGCCTGTTGCCACCAGCTTGCTGTCCATGAGGACGGATTTCGTCGCGGAGAGGTGCGCCACCCATTCATCACGAGGCACTTCCGGCAGCGTGAAGTAGGGGTGGTAGCCGATCGAGACCGGCATTGCTTCGGTCGATTTGTTCCGCACTACGGTCTCTACCTGCAGAGTTCCGTTCGCCAAACGGTAGGTCATCTCATACTCATGGGCGAAAGGCCACTGGGCCATCAGTTCGGGATGTTGCCAAAATTCAAGCTTCGAAGTGACACTCGCGCCCTGCTCATCGGCTTGTACCCGGACTATTTCCCAATACGGCGAGTGATTCAACACCCCGTGAATCGGATTTCCATTCCCGTCCTTGCGCAGGGAGCCCACTTCACCGTTGAGAAAGTATTTCTTTCCGTTGGCCCAGAACTCCATGCCTGCGATGCGGTTGGCCCAAGGTGCCAGGAACGGGACGCCGCAAAGGGTCGGCTTGTCCCGCAATCCGGTAAGGTCGTGGAATGGAAAATACAGGATATCCTTTCCGTGGATCTTCATGGAGTAGGCCATGTTGCCGATCGAGGGCACGATGGAAACTTCCGTGGCATGGGCGGAATCAGTAAGCCGGACGGTTTCCATACCGTGATCGGCGATACGCTGTGCGGTGTAAGAGGCGGATTGAGCCATCAAGGGAAGTATAAGCAGCAGGGCAGCGGGGCGCATGGTGCATCTCACTTTATCCCAGTCCTCTCGAAGTAACCCGTTCGCTTTCGATTCCCGCCTGCTGTCGTCCAATTTGTAGCTTTCCGCACGCTCTCCCCATCGTCTCCACAGCCACGAATTTCCCAACGTTTCCAGCCATTTCCGGCATCCTGTTAAACTGAGGCTTCTTATGGCAAAGCGGGTAACGATATTCGTGACCTGCATCGTGGACCAGCTGTTTCCCAATGCGGGCATGGCGATGGCTTCGGTGCTGGAACAGCTTGGGTATGAGGTGGATTTTCCGGAGGCGCAGACCTGTTGCGGGCAGCCCGCCTTCAACACCGGCTACCGTGATGAGGCGCGCACCGTCGCGCTGCACACCATGAAGGTCCTGAAAGGTGCCGAGTACGTTATCGTTCCCTCCGGTTCCTGCACCTCCATGATTTCGCACCACTACCACGACCTCTTCCCGAAAGATTCCCCCGAATATCACGAGGCCGAGGAACTCTCCCACCGCGTCTACGAGTTTTCGAAATTCCTCACGGACGTAGCGAAAGTGGAGGACTTCGGTGCAAATTACGACGGTGTGGTCACCTTCCACGACGCTTGCCACGGACTGCGCGACCTCAAAGTGAAAGACGGCCCCCGCCGCATGCTCGCCAACGTCAAAGGCCTGGAACTTCGTGAGCACGATACCTGCGAGGAATGTTGTGGCTTCGGCGGTACGTTTTCCGTCAAATTCGCAGAGCTCTCCGGTCACATGGTCCGAACCAAACTGGATTCCATCGTCCGCAGTGGCGCTGACACCGTCGCCGCAGTGGACTGCAGCTGCCTGATGCAAATCCAGGGCGCCATCAGCCGAGCCGGACTCCCCATCAAAACCAAACACCTGGCCGAAATTCTGGCAAGCCGTTAGAGCAACAAGAGGTCTTTCATGACAACGGTATTCGACGAAAAAATCCACTCCACTCTGGGCGATTCCCGGCTCCAGTTGGCGATCTACAAAGCCACCGGCCGGCTGATGGAAAACCGCAAGAAGGTTGTCGCGGACGATGTTCTGCCGGACTATCAGGAACTCCGCCAGCAGGCGCATGAGATCAAGCGCCATGCCATCAACCACCTCGATTACTATCTGGAAGAGTTTGAACGCAATGTCCAAGCCCGCGGCGGTGTCGTCCACTGGTGCCGTGACGGTCAGGAAGTCGCCGATGTTGTGCTGAGCATCGCCAAGCGGCGCAAGACCGGCACCATCATCAAATCGAAGTCGATGGCGACCGAAGAGATCGAACTCAATGAACGCCTGGAACACCATGGCCTGGAAAGCGTTGAGAGCGATCTGGGCGAATACATCCTGCAGCTCAACCACGAAAAGCCGTATCACATCGTGGCCCCCGCTTTGCATCTGACCCGCTACGATGTGGCCGATATCTTCACGAAACATCTCGGTTTGGAACGCGAGGTGGTCATTGAGAAGCAGACCAAAATCGCACGCAATATCATGCGGGACAAGTTCCTCGAAGCAGGGATCGGTATCAGTGGCGCGAATTTTCTTGTGGCCGATTCCGGTGCTGTCGTGCTGGTGGAAAACGAAGGGAACGCCCGCCTTTCCACCACTGCCCCCAAAGTCCACATCGCCGTTGCAGGCATTGAAAAGATCATTCCGCGCGCCCAGGACCTCGCCACCATGCTGAAGGTACTCGGCCGCAGTGCCACGGGTCAGCCGCTGACGGTGTACACCTCGTTCCTCTCTAGTGTCCGCCGCGAAAATGAGGTGGATGGACCCGAGGAATTCCACGTCATTCTGCTCGATAACGGACGCACCAAGGTGCTGGCCAATGAGAGCAAGCGCGAAAGTCTGTTCTGCATCCGCTGCGGTGCCTGCCTGAATCACTGCCCGGTATACCGGAAGATCGGAGGCCACAGCTTCCCCTGGGTTTACTCAGGACCCATCGGCGCCATCATCACGCCCCAGTTCCATGGCGTGGAGAACCAGCCGAAGCTGGCGTTCGCGTCCAGCCTTTGCGGTGCTTGCGGAGAAGTCTGCCCCGTCAAGATTGATATCCCGAAGGTCTTGCTCGAACTGCGCGCGGATGCCAAGGAGAAGGAAAAGGAAGTTGCCTCCAACCAGTTGGAGCGGGCCGCGTTCCAGGTCTTTGCTTACATCGCCTCACGTCCCAAGTTGTGGCGCCGGCTGACCGGTCTCGCTGGTACGTTCAATCCCATGGGCAAGCAGGCGAACGGCATGGCGAAAGTGCCCGGCTTCATGAAGCTTGGCCCGTTGCAGGAATGGCTGAGTGAACGCGACCTGGCCCCTGTGGCACCCAAGAGTTTCCGTACCATGTGGAAGGAGCGCAAAGGCTGATGACCTCACGCGAAGCAATGCTGAAAGAGATCCGGACCAGCCTCAAGCGTGAGACCGGAACACCGCCTCCTCCGCCACCGCCTGTCCGCCTCGTCATCCCGAAGGTGGACCGCGCCGCGAAAGTGGACTCTCTGTTGTCCAAAGTTGCAGCCCTGGCAGGGAAGACCCTGCATGCCAGTTCCATGGCAGAAGCCCGGGAGTATGTTGCTGGTGTGATCGCAGGGAAGTCGGCGGTCGCCTCCAATGAGCCCTTCCTCAAAGAGGCCGGTATTTCGACGCTGCCGGGTGTCCAATGCGGCTTTACTGAAGAAGCAGCCCTCCGTGAAGCCTGCGCGGTTACAGACTTTGGCATCAGTTCCGCTACTTATGCGCTCGCGGATACGGGTTCGCTGGTGATGATTTCCTCTCTAAACGAAGCGCGCCTGGTGTCCCTGTTGCCGCCCGTCCATATCGCGATCGTCCCTGCTGAGCGCATCCTGTCCGGACTCGACGAGTTGTACATGCTCGTCCCCAAGCCGTCTGACATCTCCAGTTCCATGGTGCTCATCACAGGACCAAGCCGCACCGCGGATATCGAGCAGTTACTCGTGCGCGGCGTACATGGACCGGGTGAGATTCACGTCGTCGTTGTCGATTGAGCCGGGCACTTCCGGTAGGCTGAACAACAGGGCATGGGATCGCGAGTGGTGTTTCGGTACCATCTATCTCAATGCGATTTCTTCTTCTGCTCACGGTCGTAATTACAAATGTACTCGTGCTTTCCGCGCAGAGCCTTCCATCGCCGGAATCGGTTCTGGGGCACAAACCGGGAGATGACTTTTATCTCGCCACCTATGATGAAAGCCGTGCCTATTTCCAGAAGCTCGCTGCGGCGTCTGACCGCGTAAAGATCCTCAACGTCGGCAAGACAACACGCGGGGTCGATTGGGAAATCGCGGTGATTTCGTCACCGAAGAACCTGGCGAAACTCGATAGTTACAAGGACATCTCCCGCCGCCTGGCACAAGGGCGCGGTTTAACGGATGAGCAGGCCCACGCACTGGCGCGTGAAGGCAAAGCGATTGTACACATTGATGGCGGCCTGCACTCAACGGAAGTTGCCGGAGCGCAGCAGTCGATTGCCCTGGCCTGGAAGCTGGTTTCCTCGAAGGGTGACCCCGAAGTGGATGCCATTCTCGACAATGTAATCCTCATGCTCTGGCCCACGCTAAATCCAGATGGCCAGAACGAAGTCAGTAACTGGTACCGCAGAAATGTGGGGACGCCTTATGAGGTCAGTCCGCTGCCTGATCTTTATCAGGAATATGTGGGGCATGACAACAACCGCGACGGTTACATGAATAACATGAAGGAGTCACAAATTGTGACCCGCACGGAGTTGGAATGGGACCCCGTGATCTTCTACTGTCACCACCAGGTGGCGCCATTCCCGGCCCGGATCTTCATCCCTCCATTCGTGGAGCCGATTTCTTCCAATATCCACCCGCTGATGGCCCGCTGGTTGAACGTGATCGGCACCAACATGGCGGCTTATCTGGATGAGCATGATATGCCGGGTGCAATCCAGAAGACAGGCTTCGATAACTGGTATCCGGGCTTCCTGGATTTCACACACATCTTCCGCAACAGTATTTCGTTCTTCACGGAAACGGCTCTCTACCGGTACGCGACGCCTCACTTTTACACGATTGAGGAATTTCCCAAGGAACGTCAAAGCCTGAAGTCCGAGGTCTTTTACAGCAGCCCATGGAAGGGCGGCTGGTGGCATCTTTCCGATGCCGTACGCTACATGCTGGGCGGTTCCATGTCCGTACTGGATACGGCGGCAAAGTACCGGGAACAGTTACTCTACAACCGGTATCAGGCAGCGCGGGATAACATTGCAAAGTTCAAGAAAGAGCCTCCGTATGCCTATGTGATCTCAGCTGCGCAGCATGACCTTCCCACTGCAACACAGTTAGTGGAGAAGTTATTGATCAATGGCCTGGAAGTGCATCAGGCATCGAAGGCATTCCATGCCAACGGCCGCGATTATCCGGCAGGCTCTTGGGTGGTGCTGATGGATCAACCTTTCTCTCCACTGGTGAAGGATTTGTTTGAAGCGCAGGTGTGGCCGGATTTGCGGCAGTCGCCGAACGGTCCTCCGCAGCTACCTTACGATGTTTCCGGCTGGACGCTGCCGCTGCAGATGGGCGTGGAGACCGATGCTGTGTTGAATGAAGTTACCGCCGAACAACGGGCGGGATTGAAGCGGATCGATAAGATTGTCGTTCCCGCCGCAAACGTGGAAGGAAACGGCACAGTGTTCTCCTTCAAGCATGATGCCAATGCCACCTTCCAGGTGCTGAATGCCGCGCTGGATGCCGGTGGCAAGGCAGGTTTCGCACCGGTGGACGGCTCGGTCATCGTTAGTGGACTGGATAAGAACCGGGTGGCTGCAATTGCAAAGAAATATGGTGTGAGTGCCGTAGCGCTGGAGAAGGCTCCGGAGAATCTTATGGCGACCGCGAAACCGCGCACTGGACTGTACCGCCCCTGGTCCCCCGCGATTGATGAGGGTTGGACCCGGTGGATTCTCGAAAACTATGGTTTTGCTCCGATTACTCTTCGCAACGCAGATATCAAGGCAGGCCATCTGAAAGAGATGTTTGACACCATCATTCTGCCGGACATGCGCGCCAACCAGTTGCGGGAAGGCTTCATCCCCGGCTCGGTGCCAGGGGAATTCGCCGGTGGATTGGGCGAACAAGGCTTCGAAGCACTGCGGGAATTCGTCATGGCAGGCGGGACGCTGATTGCTTTGAATAACTCCAGTTCCGCGGTGATCGATGCCTTCTCGCTGCCAGTTACAAATATTCTCGGCGGCGTAAGGTCTGAGGAGTTTTTTTGCTCCGGGTCACTCTTGAAAGTGGAAATTCCGGAAGCTTCGCATCCCGGAATTTGGGGCATGGCAAAAACACCCGTGGGCTTCTTTGAGCGCGGTCCGGCTTTTGAAACCAAGCCCGGCTTTAAGGGTAATGTACTGGCAGCCTATTCGAAGGAGCGCAATCCATTGGCGAGTGGCTATCTTCTTCATCCAGAGAAGATTCAAGGCAAGGCCGCGGAGGTGGAAGCGTTCCTTGGTTATGGGAAGGTCTATCTATTCGGCTTCCGGCCACAGTGGCGTGGACAGTCGCATGGAACTTACAAACTTCTGTTCAATGCGATCTATGATTCGCCTGTAACTGGAAGGGCAGGGAAATAAGATTACTCTATGAATTTGGAGTCTGGCAGCATCCTATCGTGGAGGATACGGACGACAACGATACGTCCGGGTTACTCCCGATAGAAGATGATATGACGCCGGAATTCGAAGCGCCTGATACCAGAGCTAGGCGACTTAAACGGCCGTCCGAGGCCAGGATGTTCGGCTAGCCCGGAATTCTCACCAATATTAGGCAAAAGGCCGTCTGATCTGGCATAACTGGTTTGTCTAGAACGAGTTGAGTCAGAGAGGAGAACGGCCTTTGCTATGACAGAGTGTATCCAAG
>CAIXXM010000056.1 GCA_903923395.1 uncultured Acidobacteriia bacterium | reverse complement strand
GAAACCGCACTGAACCACTCGGTGGTCTGGGCCTGCACGCGTCTCATCAGCGAGGCGACGGGCTTCATTCCGTTGGTCATGCTGCAGGAGAAGAACGGGGTTAAGAACCCGGCCAGCGATCACCCGATGTTCCGGGCGATTCGGAACGCGCCGAGCGATGAAATGACGTCGATGACGTTTCGCGAGACGCTCACGAGCCACTGCCTCCTTCAGGGAAACGCCTACGCGCAGATCATCCGGCGCAGCGGAACCGGCCAGGCGTTCGAACTCTACCCACTGCTGCCGTCGCAAGTGCTTGTGGAGCGCGAAAAGGGTGGGCAGCGGCGGCTTGTCTATCTCGTGAAAGACGGCAACAGCCCGGAGAGGACGTACACGGTAGAGCGGAACAAGCCGCATGACCTGCTGCACATCCGCGGCCTTGGCTCGACCGGCATCTCCGGTTTTTCGGTGATCACCATGGCCCGGCAATCAATCGGTACTGCCATTGCGGCCGAGCGGAACGTAGGGCGCTTCTTCGCCAACGGCGGCCGCGTGCCCTACCTGCTGGAGCATGCCCAAAAATTCAAGAACGACGCCGACTTCGACAAGTTCCGGGATGACTGGGAGAAGACCTACCAGCAGGCACATCGGGCACCGATCCTCGAAAACGGCCTGAGCTATAAGCAGATCGGTCTGAGCATGCAGGATTCGCAGATGCTCGAAACGCGCCTGTTCGACATCCACGAAATCTGCCGTTGGTTTCTGGTGTCGCCACACATGGTCGGCGACCTTTCGCGGGCGACGTTCTCCAACATGGAGCAGTTGGCGCAGGAGTTCGTCAAGCTCACTCTGAGCGGCTGGATCAAGCGCTGGGAAGACGAGCTCTGGCGCTGCGTCCTCACTCCCGAGGAAAAGAACCAGGACTACTTTTTCAAACACAACCTCAACGCTCTGCTGCGCGGCGATTTCGAAAGCCGGATTAGCGGCTACTCCACGATGCTGCAAAACGGCATCGCAAACATTGACGAGATCCGGGACATGGAGGACTGGAACAAGCTGCCCGACGGCATCGGCGAGGACTATCACATCCAGCTGAATATGCAGGCGCTACCCGGCAATCAAGTGCCTGGCGCCACCCACGCGAGCGGACTGGTCCGGCTCGGCAAACCGAAAGCCAATTGAGGCGAGGGAGAAACGCAGATGAAGCACAAGAGCAATCTCCGCATGGAGATCAAAGAGATCTCGGCAGACGGTTCGTTCACCGGGATGCTGAGCGTGTACAACGTCGTCGACCTCGGCAAGGATCTGGTTGAGCCCGGCGCCTTCACGAAGACGATCAAGGATCACGGCAATGAAGTGCCGATGCTGTACGTCCTCTCCGGGCTGTTGCCGTCTTTCACGAGGTAGACAAGCCGCCGCTGCCCACCCTTCTCGCGGTCCACCATAACCTGCGAAGGCAGTAGCGGATGGAGTTCGAATGCCTGGTCCGTACCGCTGCGGCGGACAATCTGCGCGTAGGCGTTCCCCTGCAGTAGGCAGTGGCTCGTGAGCGTTTCGCGAAACGTCATCGAGGTCATTTCGTCACTCGGCGCGTTCCGCATCGCGCGGAACATCGGGTGATCACTGGCCGGGTTCTTGACGCCGTTCTTCTCCTGCAACATGACCAGCGGGATGAAGCCGGTCGCCTCGCTGATGAGACGCGTGCAGGCCCAGACCACCGAGTGGTTCAGTGCGGTCTCAAGGCTGACGACCTCGCCCGACCAGGCGGGCATCCCGCCGGAAAGAATCGAGTAGAGCCCCGGGTAGCCGTTGCGGGCATACCAGCCCACGTTGACGGCATCAAAGCTGAAGCCGCCCGCAGCCTTCAGGTCAAGCGAGACTGGCTTTGAATCGAACCCGTCCAGCATCCCCTTCAGCCGGGACGTGATCTCCGGAAACATCTAGCCGACGCTCCGGAGGCCAGTGTAGGTGACCTTCGGAAGAACGGCTTCGATCTGGTTAGCGCCATGGAACCGGACCTGCTCCAGGATGACCCGTCCCGCAAACTGATGCGCCAAATCTTCGGGGCCATTGCCGAATACGAGAAAACCATGTTGGTTATCAAGCTCCGGGGCGCACGGAACCGGCAGCGGGCGAAGACGGGCCATTGTGAGGGCGCAAAGGTGTACGGCATACTTCCGGGTGAGGCCGAAGTGATTGAACGCCTGAAGGCCTTGCGGGCCGAAGGCATGGGTTTCGACCGGATCGCAGCACGGTTGAACGAAGAGGGCGTGAGGCCTCGACGGGGCGCACGCTGGCACGGGCTGACCGTGAACAATATTCTGACCGGCAAAGGCCGGAAGGGGAATGCGTAATCGGGACAGGTCCAAGGTATCCTGACCAATCGCGGGACCTATGATAAATTTCCCGCCATAAAAAGGGAAGCGAGAGGAACCAAAGATGAAGAACTGCCCATACTGCTCCGAGAAGATCCAAGATGACGCTATCAAGTGCAGATACTGCAAAGAGATGCTTTCCGATTCGGGATCATCTAGACCAACGGCGACTGCTAAGGACTGGAGTCCAGGGCTCGCGGCGCTCATCAGCGTCGTAGTTCCGGGCGGCGGTCATATGTATTCTGAGCGAGTCGGTACGGGCCTTCTATTCCTTGTGGTGACCGTCAGTTGTTACGCCATCCTGATTCCGATGGGGCTAATCAGTCATTTGGCATGCGTTCTCCATGCATGCTACAAAGAACCACCCAAAAACTAGGGCCGGAAGGGAGAGAAGTAGCGATGGCGCTTTTCAAGCGTGGTGACGTTTGGTGGTATGAGTTCATCTTTGCGGGGCGACGTATCCGGGAATCCAGCAAGTCAACCCGGAAGACCATTGCCACTGAGGCCGAAAAGAAACACCGGCTGGAACTCGAAAAGGGATTCAACGGCATTGAGGACAAGCGGGCGCAACGGATTCGCACCATTCAGGAACTCTCTAACGAATTCCTCGAAGACTACAAACTCCGGCATCCGCAATCGGCTACATTCGCCAGCTACGCTTTACAGCATGTCTGCAAGGTGCTGGGCCGTCGCGAGTCCTTTGATATCAACGAAGAAGCCGTGAAGCAGTACCAGATGACCCGGTTGAAGGCCAAAGCTTCCCCCAAGTCCATCAATGAAGAAGTGGGGTTTCTGCTGCGGTTGCTCGATGAGCAGGGCGATTTCATCCGGGTACGGCTGAAGAAACAGAACGCACTGAAGCTGAAGCAGTCCAGGCAGATCGCAAAGGCCTTCACGCCGGAGGATAAAGCCGCGATGCTGGCGGCAGCAAAGAAGCGGCGCTCACCGGCAATCTATCCCGCGCTGATGCTGGCTCTACATGCCGGGGTGAGAGACGCGGAACTCCGGGGCCTTCAATGGGACCGTGTGGACTTGGAGCGGGCGTTCCTGACGGTGGGGAAGAGCAAGACTGAGGCCGGGGAAGGCCGAACGATTCCGCTGAATGGTGACCTGTTGAAGGCACTGAAGGACCACGCGGCGTGGTACCTCGATAAATTCGGTGAGACGCGGGGGGAATGGTTCGTTTTCCCGTTCGGCAAACCGCAACCCACTGACCCGACACGGGGAACCACCACGTTCAAGACCGTCTGGGCCGGGGTGAAGAAGGATGCGGGAGTAACGGGACGCTGGCACGATAACCGGCACACGTTCATAACCGATCTGGCGGAAAGCGGGAAAGCTTCAGACGAAACAATCCGCGACCTCGCTGGGCATGTCTCGAAAGAGATGCTGAAGCACTACTCACACATTCGCATGGCGGCAAAACGTGAAGCGGTTGGGGCCTTGATGGTGGGAGGAAATCCGGGTTCTTCGGTTGGGGTCCCCACAAATTCCCCCACAGTGGTCAATTGAGCGGTGGGAGGAAGTTTGTAAGTTGTTGGAAAGTTTGGCTCCCCATCGTGGACACGTTTCGAACTTTTGGGGTTTGCCCGCCGCCGGAGGTGAGGGCGGCGTTCCACCAGATTCGGGCACGTGCGGCGGCGTGACGGTTTCTGATAAGTACCCTCTACTTTCTGTCCCCGGAGCGCGGATCGCGGGCACCAATGGCAAGCGTTTGAATCGAGTATTTCCAAAGGCGCCGGCAGGAGTAGCAGATTCCTGGTTATACTTTAAGTATGAAGACTGCGGTCTCTATCCCCGATGACGTGTTCGCAGGTGCGGAACGACTCGCACATCGAACGAAGCGCTCGCGAAGCGATATTTATAGCGCAGCTGTTCGTGAGTACATCGCGCGCCATTCAGGCGATGCCATTACCGAAGCGATGAACTCTGCGATAGAAAAGGTCGGCGGTACCTGTGCCGATCCTTTTGTTTCACTTGCAGCCCGCAATACCCTGGAACAGGTTGAATGGTGATCTCGCAGGGCGAGATCTGGTGGGCCGATCTTCCATCACCTACCGGTTCCGGTCCCGGCTTTCGTCGTCCCGTTGTTATTGTCCAGGGTGATGCGCTCAATCAGAGCCGGATCGGGACTGTAATTTGCGTTCCCCTGACCAGCAATCTGAAGTGGAGTGACGCTCCAGGCAATGTTGTTCTGGCCTCGAAAGCGACAGGATTGGCAAAGGACTCGGTGGCCAATGTCTCGCAGATCCTTACCCTCGATCGGGAACTGCTAACCGAGCGGTCGGGTAAGATCACGAGCGCGCGGGTTCACTTGATCCTGGCGGGGCTTGACGTCGTCCTTGGCAGATAGCCTGGCCCTAATCCGGTCAGAAAGCCGAAGCGAAAAATGCCACGAATATCATAAGGTTCGGTAAAAACAAAGATACTCCCTTAAACTCGCGTTTTTTGGCTGCGGAAGGTTACTTCGGTACTGGATCAGGTCAATCGCGTAATGTGGAGTGCAATCGCT
>CAIXXM010000055.1 GCA_903923395.1 uncultured Acidobacteriia bacterium | reverse complement strand
CGACAACTTCAACCGCATCTTCCAGGGGAAGGACGATTTCTCCAAACTGCTCGGTGACCATAACCTGAAAGCCGGCATCACCATCATGCGTAGCCGCAAGAACCAGGACAACGTGCCCGCCATCAACGGCACGTTCGCCTTCAGCACCTCGGCGGCCAACACCACCACCAACGCGCTTGCGGACGCTGTGCTCGGCAACTTCTACACCTATACCGAAGCCGGCAGTTTCCGCCAGGGCTGGTACCGCTTTACGCAGATCGAGCCCTACATTCAGGATGACTGGAAAGTCAGCAGCCGCCTGACTCTCAACATCGGCCTGCGCTGGGAGTATATGCAGCCGCAGTACAGCGCGATGAACAACACCTCTGCCTTCCTGCCGCAGTACTACAACCCCGCCAAGGCACCGCAGATTCTCGCCTCCAATGGCGCGATCGTCACCGGTTCCGGCGATCCCTACAATGGCCTAGTTCTCCCCGGCAGCGGCTTCCCGCAGGCAGCCGTCGGACGCATTCCGAATGCCACCAGTGACCCGGCCGTGCTCGCTCTCTTCCACAATCTGCCCCAGGGCGGAGCCAACACAGACTGGAAGACCTGGGCTC
Source organism: uncultured Acidobacteriia bacterium (assembly GCA_903923395.1). GTDB lineage: Bacteria > Acidobacteriota > Terriglobia > Bryobacterales > Bryobacteraceae > BOG-234. The sequence continues at coordinate 6,123 of CAIXXM010000055.1, read as the reverse complement.
CGCGCCTCGGCTTCGCCTACGACCTCACCGGCAAAGGCGACACCGTTCTCCGTGGCGGCATGGGCGTCTTCTATGAACGCGTCGAAGGGAACTTCCTCTTCTCCGCCGTCAATAACCCGCCCTTCATCCAGCAGACCCAGATCTTCAACGGCGTCGTGGATAACCCGACGGGAGGCACCACACAGGCCTTCCCGAGTAACATCAATAACTCGCACTATCTCGACATGAAAGATCCGCGTACCATCAACTGGTCGCTCGGTGTCCAACACAAGATCGGCAAAGACATGCTGCTCGACGTGGCCTACATCGGCTCCAGCGCTGCGAATCTTTCTGCCCAGCTCGATATCAACCAACTGCAACCCGGCACCACGCAGGCTCACCCCGGCGTGAACGTCAATGCTCTGCGCCCGTATCTCGGTTATGCAGACATCTACGAATACCAGACCGGTGCGAACTTCATCTACAACTCCATGCAGGTGCAGTTCAAGAAGCAGTTCAAAGGCGGCGGTCTATTCAACACCGCTTACACCTGGTCCAGTGCGAGAACCGATGCCAATGCCTATAACTACCAGCCCATGAACAGTTACTGCCTCAAGTGTGACTGGGGTCCTTCCAGTTACAACCGCAAGCAGATTCTGGTCCTCAGCTATGTCTATCCGCTGCCCTTCTGGCAGAAGGGTGCCGAACTCTACAAGCGCATCCTTGGCGGCTGGCAGATCTCCGGCGTAACCACGCTGCAGAGCGGCTTGCCCGTCAACGTCACCATGCCCAGCGATATTGCAGGTACCGGCATCTCCAACCAGCGTCCGAACGCCACCGGGACTTCCCCGTATCTCAACCAGGGTACGCAGTATCTCGATAAGACCGCCTTCGCACTGCCCTCGGCGGGCACCTTCGGCAATCTTGGCGCTTATTCCGTGTTTCTGCCCCGCTTCAATAACTGGGACGTAACTCTGACCAAGAACTTCCGGATCGGCGAAAAGGTTACCGCGGCCTTCCGTGCCGAGTTCTTCAACGTGCCGAACCACCTGAGCTACACCGGTGTTTCCACGTCGTTCACCACCGCAACGTTCGGCCAGATCAACGGCGCGACCGATCCCCGTACCATGGAATTCGCTCTGCGTTTGAACTTCTAACGGCCCAAGCGATTCCACACGTCCAGGCCAGCCCGGTTCTTCGGAACCCGGCTGGCCTTTCTTTTTGCTTGCAACAAGTTCGCGGTTTTGAAATACTTCCACGAAGCCTATGCCATCCCGGAATTACCACCTGAGAACTGCCGCCTTGCTTGCAGCAGTCGTGTTGCTTTCACAAAACTTGTCAGCGCAGATTAGCGGCTCCTTAGTCGGCTCCATTGTCGATCCTTCCAACGCCGCCGTTGCCGGGGCCAAAATCACCCTGCTCGAACAGGGCACCAACTATGTCCGCAACACCACCACCGCAGCGGACGGTAACTTCGCTTTCAACGCCATCCCCCCGGGCACTTACTCCGTCTCCGTCGAGCACAAAGGCTTCCGCGGCTTCTCCCGCCGCGACATTGAACTGACGGCCAGCGAACAATTCTCCGTCGGCCGCATCCGCCTGGAGATTGGCTCGACCACCGACACGGTGACGGTTACGGAGCAAGGCGCTTCCGTCCAAACCGCCAGTGGGGAACGCTCCGGCGTCATCACCAGTTCTGAGGTGGAGAACCTCACCATCATCAACCGCGACTTCGCAGTTCTTCTCAGCCTCCTGCCCGGCGTTGTCGACAGCGGCACCGTCGATTCCCCCGGCTTCAGCGGCGGCAGCGCCAGCTTCAACGTGCAAGGAGGGCGCACCACGCAGAACAGCGTCACTGTCGATGGCCAGCAGCAGGAAAGCTCCCTGATGTATACCCGCAACTCCTACGTGAGTATGGATTCCGTTGCCACCGTCCGTATCCTCACCAGTAACTTCCAGGCCGAGTTCGGCCGCAAGCCCGGTGCCTCCGTGCAGGCCGTCACCAAGGGCGGCGCCAAGGATTTCCACGGCTCCGTCTACTGGCTCAAGCGCCATGAGATGTTCAACGCCATGAGCTTCTTCAACAACCGCAATGGACTCAAGCCCACCCCCTATCGCTACACCACGGAAGGCTTCACCATCGGCGGGCCCATTTGGCTGCCCTCCATCTCGCCGCGCTCCAACCCCAAGCTCTTCTTCTTTTTCACCCAGGAATTCCTAGGCGAAAAGCGCCCGGGCAGCCTACTGCAATACAACATGCCCTCGCTGGCGGAACGTGCCGGCGACTTCAGCAATGCGCGCGAAAGCGGCTCGCTCATTACCGTCAAAGATCCTCTCAATGGCTCGAAGGCCTTCCCGGGCAACATCATTCCGCCTTCCCGCATTGACCCCAGCGGCCAGGCGATCCTGAACCTCTTCCCCGCCCCGAATCTAACTCCGCTACAAGCTTCCATCGCTGGCACCCGCTATAACTGGACCTACCAGGAAACACTTACAGTTCCCAAGAGCACCGAGTCTCTCCGCACCGATTACAACCTCTCCTCCAACACCACCCTTTGGGGACGCTGGAACCGCTGGCATGAAGAAGACAGCGGCTATGCCGTGACTGCGGGCAATGCGAACTGGGGCTTTTTGCCCGCGACGTTCAAAGACAACACCGAAAGCATTGTCCTCTCCATGAGCCATATCTTCAGCCCGACGGTGATTCTCGAAACTTCGGCGGATCTGATGATCTACACCGAAGGCAGCAACCCGCTCACGCAGGCCGCTCTCACCAAGGACACCCGCGCGGCAGCCGGGGTCAATATCCCACAGTTATATCCCCAGAACAACCCCCTTGGACTCGTCCCGCAAGCCAGCTTCGGCGGCATCACCGGTGCCCCGTCCATGACTTACGAAGGCAATGGGCGCTTCCCGTATTACGGGGCAGATGTTCCCATGACCGGTCGCGCCACCATCACCAAGATCTACAACGGACATACCGCAAAGGCCGGTATCTGGGGCTCCTGGTGGCGGCAGCAAAAGGGCAACTATGGTCTGGGCGAGGGCACCTTCAGCTTCAGCACGGATGCCAATAACCCCAATGATTCGGGCCATCCCTTCGCCAATGCGCTGCTCGGTAACTACGACACTTACACCGAACCCTCCGCACGCATCCTCAACCACCAGCAGCAAAAGGTAGTCGAGTTCTTCGCGCAGGATAACTGGAAGGTCAACCGCAAACTAACTCTCGATCTTGGCGTTCGCTTTAGCTGGTCCACACCGTGGGCCGATCTCGGTACCCAGCAGGAAGCTGCGTTTGTTCCCAGCCAGTGGAACCCGTCGCAGGCTGTGACGCTGCTGATGCCAGTGATCTCGGGTGGCAAGCGGGTCGCGATTGATCCCCGCACGGGTATTCTCTACCCCGCTGGTGCGATCGGTGCCGTCGCTCCCAACAGCGGCAACCTCTTCAACGGCACAGTGACCACGAATACGCCGGGTGTGCCGCGTGGTTTGCGCGATGCCTCCGGCATCAAGACTGGACCACGCTTTGGCTTCGCCTATGACCCGTTCGGTGACGGCAAGACAGCGATCCGTGGCGGCTTCGGCATCTTCGTCGATACCCAGGAGTGGAATGGTTCTCAGAATTCGATCTTCAAGAACCCGCCGATCCAGTTGAACCCCATCCTCTATTACGGCAGCTTCAATACCATCCTGAACTCAGCTGGCTATCTGTTCCCCAGCGCGACGATGGGCTACGATCCAGCGCGGCCGCTCGCACACACCATGAATTACAGCTTCGGCATCCAGCGCAATATCGGATGGGGCACGATTCTGGATGTTTCCTATGTCGGCACGCTCGGGCGACATTTGATCCAGGCCCGTAACCTCAACTCGGTACCTTTCGGGGCTAACTTCCAGGCCAAATACGCTGACCCGACCACACCTGGCAAGCCCCTGACTACCGCCTTCCTCGAACCCTATCTCGGCTACAACGCCATCACTTACTACGCGTTCGACGGCAACTCCAGCTACCATTCGCTGCAACTAACTGCGAACCGCCGCTTCGCGCGTTCGCTGATGTTCGGCTTTGCCTGGACCTGGTCGAAGGCAATGGACTATGTGGATGGCGACACCACAGCTATCAGCGTTCTAGTGAACCCCAAGGTTTGGAACTACGGCTTGGCTGGCTTTGACCGTACCCACATTGTCAAGGGGAACTTCGTGTGGGATGTCCCCAAGGCGAGCCGCCTCATTCACAATAAGGTTGTGAAGGCGGTCTTCGATGACTGGCAGGTTTCCGGCATCGCCACCATGATGAGCGGCGCACCTACTGGTGTAAGTCTATCGTTTACCGCAACCACAGATATTACTGGCTCCCCCACAGACGGGGCCAGACCGGTTGTTATTGCAAATCCGAACGGACCGGGAAAGACCGGCGACTTGTTCTACCAGGGGCTGAACGTGAATGCCTTCGCGCCACCCGCGGTAGGTACTTACGGCAACGCCGCCAAGACCGTCTTCCGCGGGCCCGGCTTCGATAACTGGGATATGTCTCTATTCAAGAACATCAAGCTGCCGAAGGAACGCTATAAACTGCAACTGCGCGCGGAAGGCTACAACGTCTTCAATCACACAGAGTTCAGCGGGGTGAATGCGACGGCACAATTCAATCCGGCCGGAGTCCAGAGCAACGCAGCATTCGGACAGTTCACTTCCACACGGAGTGCACGCCGCATGCAGGTAGCTTTGAAATTCAATTTCTAAGTTGCAAGAGGGGCCGGCAGGTTCTCCGGCCCTTCATTCTGACTAGTTTCGGAAGACCCGGATGGGGTTTCCCCGCTCTAACTGCTGGTGCTCCCGCCATCTGGCCTGGCGCGAGTTAGCCAAACGGATGTTATTCCGCTCCTCCAGCTTCGCTGCCAGACGTGACAAGGCGAGTTTCTTGTTCCGGTACTGCGAACGCTCCAGCGACTTGGCGGAAAAGCGCTTATCCAGCCGGGACTTACCCTCAGACCGGGACCACTTCCGGCCGGCACCATGAGCCAGCGAGTAAGCACTTACCGCCGAGGGATCCGGCAAAGCTACCCCTGGGTGAAATGGGTCAGGGCCGTGGAACTCTTGATTCTATGTGGTGTTCAGGCGGGGCGGACAGAAATAGAGACACGCAGCGCCGGGCCGTAACCGGTGTGAATCAAGGTTCGCGAGTTAGATTGCGGATGGCGCATGGGAATGGTTTTCTGGCTACGTCGGTCAGTGTGTCAAGTACACCTGAGCCCGGTACGATGGGCCTGTTGGTGGCATGTGCGGGCGCGATGTGGATAGCGCGCAAGAAGCGGTAAGTTTGACAGAAGGTGCTGAAAAACAAAAAGCCCAACCTTTTGGGTTGGGCTTGATGATAAACCGGGCGACGTCCTAGTCTCCCACACACCTGCGCGTGCAGTACAATCGGGGCTGAGAGGCTTAACTTCCGTGTTCGGGATGGGAACGGGTGGGACCCTCTCGCTATGGTCACCCAGACTCGTTGGCGGGAGCGGGTGTTGCTGCTCTACCTGCCGAATCTGTTCGATCTTCAACTCTTGAATATTTGACGGGATACTTACCACTGTTTTGTAACTGTTAATGCTCTTTTGGAGCGTGCTTAAGAAAGCCCGAACCATAAATTTGTGTTGCCAATAAATTTTATGGTCAAGCCGAACGAGCAATTAGTAACGGTCAGCTCAACGCATTACTGCGCTTACACACCCGTCCTATCAAACTGGTAGTCTTCCAGTGCTCTTCATACTTACGTTGGGAAATCTCATCTTAAGGAAGGTTTCGCGCTTATATGCATTCAGCGCTTATCCTGACCGAACTTCGCTACCCAGCTATGCTCCTGGCGGAACAACTGGTACACAAGAGGTTCGTCCACCCCGGTCCTCTCGTACTAAGGGCAGGCCCTTTCAAATTTCCTACGCCCACCACAGATAGAGACCGAACTGTCTCGCGACGTTCTGAACCCAGCTCACGTACCGCTTTAATAGGCGAACAGCCTAACCCTTGGGAGCTTCTACACCCCCAGGATGCGATGAGCCGACATCGAGGTGCCAAACCGGAGCGTCGATGTGAACTCTTGACTCCGATCAGCCTGTTATCCCCGGCGTACCTTTTATCCGTTGAGCGATG
>CAIXXM010000054.1 GCA_903923395.1 uncultured Acidobacteriia bacterium | reverse complement strand
TTCAGCACCTTCTGTCAAACTTACCGCTTCTTGCGCGCTATCCACATCGCGCCCGCACATGCCACCAACAGGCCCATCGTACCGGGCTCAGGTGTACTTGACACACTGACCGACGTAGCTAGAAAACCATTGTTCTGATTGCCCGACGTGAGGTATTCGCCGACGATCTGGTCGGAATCGTTGATGCCATAAGCGAAAGTATCCACCGTGCCAGGAACGGCAAGCACCGAGAACGTCGATCCGTTGTAGTAAAAGCTGCAGAATCCTTGGCCTGTTCCGGCGCAAAAGCCCCCTGCAGTTTCGCCCACCATATGACCGAGGTTATTGATGCCGAAAATCTCCGTCAAGCCGGAGTTTGGTACATCGAGCGTCTGAATGGTTCCCGACGCGCTTCGGACCATCCCGTGTGTTCCTGTTCCGTCATTGTAATAACCGACAGAAACGCCAGCGTTATTGATGTCGAACAGGCTGCTGCCGCTGCCGAGGCCAAAGGTCGTAAAGGTGCCGCCATTGTCGACAAAGCTCAAGTTCGAAGTCGCCGTGGAGTAACCGCCGACCAACACACCGGAATCGTTCATCGCCCAAGCAATCGTGGATGAAGCCCCCGGGACATTGATCGCTGCGACGGCCCCGTTTGCCGTGTTGATAGTAAAGCCTTCATAGTTATATCCCCCGCTCTGGGGAACCGCTACCTGGCCCGCAATGACGTTGTCATTCTTGATCTTCCCAACATATGTGCCTGCTCCGTTGAGTGGCATGTAGTGGGTAAATATCCCCCCCGAAAGGCTGAATGTCTCCTGGCCCGCCGAACCACCCCATGCTTGGCCGCTGATGACACCAGAGTTGCTGATGCCGTAGGCTCTGGTGGTTGTCGCGATTGGGTCGATGATGCTCTGATAAGTGAAAATTTCGGCCTGCAGAAGTGGGCTGGCTAATGTCGCCACGCTAAGGCTGGCAAGCAAGAGGTATCTTTGGGTCGCGTGTTCTCTCCTGAGTTGAAAAGCGGAAGAAACACAAAGATGCGGACACCCCTTTGTCTCAGAAAATTACGCGCCAGCCATTGCCCCGGCTTCTATCACCAACTCCAGAAACTCCCGGCCGGCCTTGGTAAACACCTTCCGCCGCCGGTATATGATCCCCACCGGTCGCACGAACTCAGGTGAATCGAGGTCCACCGATACCAAGCGGCGTGACCGGACCTCCGCCCGCATCGTCTGCTCCGGCAGAATGCTGATCCCCGTGCCCAACGCCACGGCTTCTTTGATCGATTGGATGTTGTCAAATTGCGCAACAACATTCACTTCCACCCCGCGGTTGCGCAAATGGCGGTCCAGCTCTTTCCGGACAGCCAAGTCTTCGTCGAACGCAACAAAAGCCTCTCCGTTGAGGTCACGGACGCCCACCGTCTGGAGTCCGGCAAAGCGGTGCTGTGGATGCGCCGCCACCGCCATCGGCTCATCACGCCATGGCAAAACCGTCAATTCCCGCCGGTGCTGCGGGTAACTGACAAACCCGAGGTCCGCCTGGTCCTCCAACACAGCCTGATACACCTTGTCCGGACGCAGGTATTCCACCTGCAAATGCGCCCCGGGCAGATTCCGCTCCAAGGCCTCCCGCAGTCGGTTCATCTCCGTCAGCCCGATCGAGTAGATCGATGCGACGCGGAGGGTTTCATCCACCTGTCCGAGTGACGCCAGGAACTCTTCCTCGCGCCGGAGTACATCCCGGCAGAGATCGGCATAGGCCTTCCCGGCATAGGTCAATGTCATCGGCCGCGTGGACCGGTCCAGGAGCGTGGTCCCCAAACGGCGTTCCAATTCCTGGACATGTTGTGTCGCAGCGGATTGGCTGATCCCATTTAACTGAGCCGCCCGGCTCAGACTTCTATGTTGCGCGACATCGCGAAAGAGCTTGCAATCTTCGAAGATCACTTCAGTCACAATAACATAAGCCCAGCTAATAGTCACTGCAATGTAAAATTCATTTGCGTAATACTGTGCTGGATTGCTATATTTGATGAACTGCCACGGGTGCAGCCATGATGAGCCATTCCAACGTAAGCGAAGGGCTGAGCAGTTCCGGTTTGCCGGAAGCGCAAGGCCTCTACCATCCCAGCCACGAACATGATGCCTGCGGCATCGGGTTTGTTGCCCATATTAAGGGCAACAAAACCCACGACATCATCGAGAAGGGCATCCAAATTCTGATCAGCCTGACGCACCGCGGAGCTTGCGGCTGCGACCCGGATACCGGTGACGGCGCTGGTCTTCTCATTCAAATTCCTCACGCCTTCTTCTCGCGCGAAACCGCGAAGCTCGGCTTTACTCTGCCTGGACCCGGCGAGTACGGCGTCGGCATGGTTTTCCTGCCGGTCGAACCGCACCAGCGCCTCAAGACGGAAGGCATAGTCGAAAAGATCGTCGCGGAAGAAGGGCTCCGGCTGCTCGGCTGGCGGGACACCCCCACGCAGGGCGCCGCCATTGGTCGCATTGCCCGCGGCACCCAACCTTATATACAGCAGATTTTCATCGCTCATCAGCCCGGCATGTCGGAGCAGGACCTCGAGCGGAAGCTCTATGTTGTCCGCAAGCGCGCCGAGCACGAAGTCGCGAAGACGGATATGCCGGAAAAGGGCATGTTCTACATTCCCTCGCTCTCAGCCCGCACCATCGTCTATAAAGGCCTGCTGCTCGCGCCCCAAATCGCGAAGTTTTACGAGGAGCTTTCGGATCCGGAAGTCGTCAGCGCCCTCTGTCTCGTGCACCAGCGCTTCTCCACCAACACTTTCCCGACCTGGCAGCTCGCTCACCCATTCCGCTACGTTGCCCACAACGGCGAAATCAACACTCTCCGCGGCAATGTGAACTGGATGAACGCGCGCCAGAGCATTCTCCGCTCAGAGCTCTTCCATGAAGATCTGCAGAAGCTCTTCCCCATCATTCATCCGAACGGCAGCGATTCCTCTGCCTTCGATAACGCCCTCGAACTGCTCGTAATGAGTGGCCGCTCCCTGCCGCATGCCATGGCGATGCTGATTCCAGAAGCTTGGGACGGCAATCCCCACATGGACCCCGAAAAGCGGGCGTTCTATGAATATCACTGCTCTTTGATGGAGCCCTGGGATGGTCCTGCAGCAGTGGCATTCACCGACGGGCGCTCCATCGGCGCCACGCTGGACCGCAATGGTCTTCGCCCCGCGCGCTACCTGGTCACGAAAGACGACCTCGTTGTAGTCTCGTCGGAAACCGGCGTGCTGCATATCAAACCGGAAGACGTTCGCCTGAAGGGTCGTCTGCAGCCGGGCAAGATGTTCCTGGTCGATCTCGAACAGGGCCGCATCGTTGCCGATGAAGAGATCAAGAAGCAGCTCTCAAGCCGCCAGCCTTATGGCGAATGGCTCAAAGAAAACCAGATTACCCTCGAACAGTTGCCCGAACCGTCCCGCGTCATTGGTTCCGATCACACCACGATCACCATCCGCCAGCGCGCCTTCGGCTACACCGATGAAGACGTCAAAATGCTGGTGACGCCCATGGGTGCCAACGGCGAAGAGCCGCTCGGTTCCATGGGTACGGACACGCCGCTCGCCTGTCTCAGTGACAAGCCGCAGCCGCTGTTCCACTACTTCAAGCAGTTGTTCGCGCAGGTGACGAACCCGCCCATCGACCCTATCCGCGAAGAAATGGTCATGTCGCTGGTGAGCTACATCGGCACGGAACGCAATATCCTTGCGGAAACGCCGCAGCATTGCCACACGCTGAAACTTCCGCACCCCATCATCAGCAACCGCGACCTCGAAAAACTGCGCCGCGTTTCGCACGGCGACTTCCTCGCCAGCACTCTGCCGGTGTTGTATCCCGTACATGACGGCAAAAAGGGTCTGGAGCGCGCACTCGATGGCATTTGCCGCCGGGCCTCGCTCGCTGTACAGGCCGGCTATACAATTCTGATTCTGTCGGACCGTGGCGTCGACGAAGAGTATGCGCCGATTCCCAGTCTGCTCGCGATGACGGCCGTGCACAACCACCTCATCAAGGAAGGCTCCCGCACCCAAGTTGCCCTGATTATTGAATCGGGCGAGCCGCGCGAAGTCATGCATTTCGCGCTGTTGATCGGCTATGGTGCCAGTGCGGTGAACCCGTACCTGGCGATTGAGACGCTCGAAGATCTGGCGAACAGTGGCCTGCTGCCTCCGAAGGTCACGTTTGAAGACGCGGTCTACAACTACGTCAAAGCGGTGAAGAAGGGCCTGCTCAAGGTCTTCTCAAAGATGGGCATTTCCACTTTGCAGAGCTACCGGGGTGCGCAAGTATTTGAAGCCATTGGCTTGAACAAGGCTCTGGTGGACAAGTATTTCACCGGCACAGCATCGCGGATTGAAGGCGTTGGGCTGGAAGTGCTGGCGCAGGAAGCCAAGGCGAAGCATGATCTGGCTTACCGCCCCATTACAAATTACGAACCCGAACTGCCGGTGGGCGGAAGCTACGCCTATCGCGCGCGCGGTGAGTTCCACCTGCTGAATCCGAACACGATCAGCAAGATGCAGCATGCCGTAACGCAGGGCCGTTTCGACACCTTTGAGGAATACGCGCGGCTGGTGAATGAGCAGAACAAGCAGCTCTGCACCCTGCGCGGACTCTTCGAATTCAAGAAGGGCAATCCGGTACCGCTCGATGAAGTGGAGCCGGCAGCGGAGATCGTGAAGCGCTTCGCGACGGGAGCGATGTCGCTCGGTTCGATCTCGACCGAAGCGCACGAGACGCTGGCCATTGCGATGAACCGCATCGGCGGCCGTTCGAATACGGGTGAAGGTGGAGAGGATGAGGTTCGGTTCACACCGGATGCCAATGGTGACCGCCGCCGCAGTTCCATCAAGCAGGTCGCTTCGGGCCGCTTCGGTGTGACCACCAATTACCTGGTGAATGCCGATGAACTGCAGATCAAGATGGCGCAAGGTGCCAAGCCTGGTGAAGGTGGCCAGCTGCCGGGCCATAAGGTGGATGACTACATCGCCAAAGTGCGCCACTCGGTGCCGGGCGTCGGCCTGATTTCGCCGCCGCCGCACCATGACATCTACTCGATTGAAGACCTGGCGCAGCTGATCTATGACCTCAAGAACGTCAACCCGAAGGCCCGGATTTCCGTGAAGCTGGTGGCGGAAGTTGGGGTGGGCACGGTGGCTGCCGGTGTTTCAAAGGCCCATGCGGATGTGGTCCTGATCAGCGGCCATGATGGCGGCACAGGCGCTTCGCCGTTGACGTCGATCAAACATGCCGGTGCGCCGTGGGAATTGGGGCTGGCGGAAACGCAACAGGTGCTTGTGATGAATGACCTGCGCAGCCGTATCCGCGTGCAGGCCGATGGCAAACTCCAAACGGGCCGAGACGTGGCGATTGCCGCGCTGCTGGGTGCCGAAGAGTTTGGTTTCGCGACGCTGCCGCTGGTGGCGATGGGCTGCATCATGATGCGCAAGTGCCATCTGAACACGTGTCCGGTGGGGATTGCGACGCAGGACAAGGCCTTGCGGGCGAAGTTCACCGGGCAACCGGAGCACGTGATCAACTTCTTCTTCTTCATTGCCGAGCAGTTGCGGCAGATCATGGCGGAGCTCGGATTCCGCCGTGTGGATGAGATGGTGGGCCGCGTGGATATGCTCGAAACGCGTCATGCAGTGGAGCACTGGAAGGCCAAGGGGCTGGACTTCTCGCAGATCCTCTACAACCCGCAGGTGCCTTCGCGCGTAGCGCGGCGCTGCACCACTGATCAGGATCATGGTCTCAAAGAAGCTCTGGATTTCAAGCTGATTGAGCATGCACGTGAGGCGCTGGACTTCCAGACTCCAGTAGAGATCAAGCTGCCGATCAAGAATACGCACCGTACAGTCGGCGCGATGCTCTCGGGCGAAATTGCGCGGAAGTACGGGTCGGCGGGCTTGCCGGATAACACGATTCAGTTCAAGTTCAACGGCTCCGCGGGCCAGAGCTTTGGTGCTTTCCTTGCCAAGGGTGTGACGATGGAACTGGAAGGCGATGCCAACGATTACGTGGGCAAGGGCCTTTCCGGCGGACGGATCATTGTTTATCCGCCGAAATCCTCCACGTTCCAGCCCGAAGAGAATATCCTCATCGGCAACGTGGTGCTCTATGGTGCCACTACCGGCGAAGCCTTCTTCAACGGCATGGCCGGCGAGCGGTTTGCGGTTCGGAATTCGGGTGCTTCCGCGGTGGTGGAAGGCCTGGGTGACCACGGCTGCGAATACATGACGAATGGTTTAGTGGTGGTGCTGGGACGTGTGGGCCGCAACTTCGCGGCGGGCATGTCCGGCGGGATTGCCTATGTGCTCGATGAAGCGGGTGACTTCGCCCGGACCCAGTGCAACAAGGCTTCCGTAGATCTGGAGATGATCTTTGATCCGCAGGACCAGCAGACGCTGCAGACCATGATTCACCGGCACTTCGAAGCCACGGGCAGTCCGCGGGCGAAGTGGATTTTGGAGAACTGGGCGCAGATGCTGCCCAAGTTCGTAAAGGTGTTCCCGCATGAATTCAAGCGGGTGATGGCAAAGAAGGCCGCGGCGCAGCCGGATCTTCTGGCGCAGCGGATGAGTGTTTCCGGTACAGAGAAGGTGTTGCATGGGTAAGGTCACAGGGTTTCTGGAATTCACGAGGGAAGTGCCGGCGCGCCGGTCCCCAACCGAACGGATCAATGACTGGTTTGAGATTTACCAGCCATTTCCCGAAGACAAACTCAAGAAACAGGCGGGCCGTTGCATGGATTGCGGCGTACCGTTCTGCCACACTGGCTGCCCGGTCTCGAACATCATTCCGGACTGGAATGATCTGGTGTGGAATGGCCGCTGGCAGGAAGCAATCCGTATCCTGCATTCCACTAACAACTTCCCGGAATTCACCGGACGCATCTGCCCCGCGCCTTGCGAAGCTGCCTGCGTGTTGGGAATTCATGAGCCTCCGGTCACTATCAAGAACATTGAAAAGACCATTGTGGAGCGGGCGTTTGAAGAGGGCTGGATTGTTCCGGAGCCTCCGAAGGAACGCACGGGCAAGCGCGTGGCTGTGGTCGGGTCCGGGCCGGCTGGTTTGGCTGCCGCGCAGCAACTGGCGCGAGCGGGCCACTGGGTGACCGTGTTTGAGAAGAATGACCGGATCGGCGGCTTGCTGCGCTATGGCATACCGCAATTCAAGATGGAAAAGTTCGTCATCGACCGCCGCATCAAGCAGATGGAAGCGGAAGGTGTGGAGTTCGCGGTCAATACGCACGTCGGCAAGACAGTTACCGTGGCGGAACTGCGGCGCAACTTCGACGCAATTCTGCTGGCAGGTGGTGCGGAGAATCCGCGCGACCTGAATGTTCCTGGGCGTGAGCTGAAGGGTATCCACTTCGCGATGGAATTCCTGCCGGATGCGAACAAGGTGGCCTTGGGTGACCAGGTTCCGAACCAGATTCTGGCGACGGGCAAGCGCGTGATCATCATCGGCGGTGGCGATACGGGCGCGGATTGCCTGGGTACGTCCCACCGGCACGGGGCGCTTTCGGTGGCCCAGTTTGAGTTGATGCCGCAACCGCCGACAACGCGTTCGCCAAATACGCCGTGGCCGCTCTGGCCCCTGCAGTTGCGTACGGAAAGTGCGCATGAAGAAGGCGGCGCGCGGGATTGGAGCGTCAACACAGTGAAATTCACGGGTGACGAGCACGGCAACGTCAAGAAACTGCATGGGATTCGCGTGGGCGCACCGCCGAAGTTCGAAGCCATTCCGGGCAGTGAGTTCGAAATGGATGTCGATCTCGTACTGCTGGCGATGGGCTTCACGGGTCCGGTGAAGAATGGTCTGCTCGAAGAGGCCGCTGTGGAACTCGATGCCCGCGGTAACGTGAAGGCGGATGAAAACTATATGACCTCGCAAAAGGGCATCTTCTCGGCTGGTGATATGCGCCGTGGACAGTCACTGGTGGTTTGGGCAATTTCCGAAGGGCGGAAAGCCGCCCGGGGTGTCGATCAGTTCCTGATGGGAACTTCGACGCTGCCAGCATGATCCGGCCCGCGGGGCAGGGGGATTGGAATGAGGTCCGGAAGATCTTCCGGGAGTATGCCGAATCCCTGCCCGGCGGTCATATCTGTTTTACTGCCTTTGAAGAAGAACTGGCGCAGTTGGAAGGCGGCTGGTACTCCGGGGTGTTGTTGGCCGTCGAAGGCCAGGCGGTAACCGGATGCGTCGCCGTGCGTGCCCTGGATGCGGATACCTGTGAGTTGAAACGCCTCTACATCCGCCCGACTTGGCGCGGCATGGGACTGGGCCGCCACTTGGTGGATGCGGTGATCGAGTTCGCGCGCGGTGCGGGATTCCGGGCCGTTCGGCTCGATACCTTGCCGGAGATGGCGTCGGCGCAGGCGCTTTACCGGAGTGCGGGATTCCGGGTGATCCCGCCTTACGCAGATCACCCGGCGGGAGCAATTTGCATGGAATTGGCAATGTTGTAGAATCCGGGATACCCCCAATGACCGAACAATTGCTCCTGGAAACCGCCCTCGCCGAGCTGGAAGCCGGGGTCGACGCAGCACTTGGCAATGCCTCCACACTGGTCCGGCACTTGAAGAAACTTCGCAGTGTTGCGCAGTCGGGTGACCTCCGGGAGATCTCAAAAGTATTGGGAGAAATCACGCAGAGTACAGGTGAGGTTGCGGCTGCGACAAGTGCTCTGGCTTTTGAGTTCGACACGAATAGCTACTTCCCTGAAAAGTACCTGCGCGAATTAGAGGCGGCGGCGAAAGAGCGCGGCCTCAGCGCTTTCCCGCGGGACGGGAAACTTTACTGCTATCCCCTCCTGGTTCGGATCAAAGCAGCGGAGCGGGTGGTGGAGATCGGCCGCAGAACGGAGCGCGGTATCCGCCCATCGGCTCTGGCTGCAACTCTCCAGAAGCTCCAGTCGAAGCCAACCCGCTTCAAACCTGCAGACTTCCTGAAACTCTTATACAACGCGTACCGGCACTGTGCCGGAGCGGCTGGCGGCGTCCTCACCTTTGCTGCTATCTATGATGTGTTAACGCTGATGCCGGGCGCGTCAAAGGAATACACCAAAGATGACTTTGCGGCGGATCTGTATCTATTGGACAGTAGCGGCGTGAATCAAATGAGCGATGGCACGCTCTTCCAGTTTGCAGGCAGCACCGGTACCAGAAATGCAGCGGCTACTTTCGTCTGCATCGGCGCAGATGGTGCGGAAAAGAGATACTACGGTATAAGCTTCGGCGGGGACGCATCCTGATGGAAACATGGATTGACATCATCGACCGGGAATACCTGACAGATTACATCCCCGCGGGTGGCGGGGCCGTGAAGTTTCTTGTCGGCGGGTTGGAGTTACTCGCTGAAGCTTCCGCCAAAGTGGACTTACTGGCGGAACGGCACGAATATATCCGCGTGGATCTGCATGCCGCGCAGACGCGGATGCACCGGATCGATCATATCTTCTTTGAGATCGCGCGCCAGATTGATTGGGACGGCTTGGCTGCGTCATTCGTCGCGGAAGGCTTTCGTGCCGCCGGGTGGAAGGTACAACAACCAGTTTCCCAGGGATTCGACCTTGCTGATATTGCCTGGGAGAATGGCGTTGAGGTGCCCGAAGTGCGGGTTGTGCTGCGGAGTTGGCTGCAAGGGCTCTATGACGACTTCCATATGGGCCAGGATTTCCGTTTGGCCCTGCTGCAACTATGCCGGGCTCAAATCAAGGGTCTGGAGCACTCTGCCGTGCCTGTGCAGCAGTGGCTCCGCGGAGAATTGCCCCGGATTTCCGAACTCAAGGCAGCCAAGATCTTCCAGAAAATCAACCGTCACAATGCCCGGCTTGCCTTCGAATCTCTGACTTACTGGCTTCACAGAAATGGGCGGCAGGGTCTGTTGATCACGCTGGATATCTCGCGATGTTTTGAGAATCCGCGGAAGCTTGAGCGCAAAGACGGTTTCTATTACACAACCGGTTCTCTTACTGAAGTCTATGAACTGCTCAGGCAGTTGATTGATGGCTCATCAGAACTGCGGGGTACCTTTATTACGGTGTTTACCACGCCTGAGTTCTTGTCTGACGAGAAGCGCGGGGTAGACAGGTATCAGGCTCTGAAAATGAGGATTTTCGATGATGTCCGTCCGGCGGGATTGCAGAATCTGCTTGCGCCGCTGGTCCGCCTGACAGAGGGGATTTGCTGATGCGGGACGAAACAAAGTTTTCTGCCAGAAGTTCCGTGGAGGCACTGCGCGCCGGTGTCCCAAACTCTTACAGCGTCAGGGTTCTTGGCTGTGACCAACCCAAGGTGGAACAAGTGTTTGGAGACCGGCTGGACGCTGTTATCCGCAGCCAGACTTACAATGGATTTCTAATCAAGGGTGATTTTGGCACTGGCAAATCACATACTCTGGGCTATCTTGCAGAGCTTGCTCTGGAGCGCAACTTCGCGGTCAGCAGAGTATATGTCAACAAAGAGACACCGCTGCATGACCCAGTCAAGATGTATCAAGGCGCGGTCGAGAGTATCACTTTGCCCAAGAGAGCTGGTCCGGCATTCAATGAAATTGCCAACCAGCTTGTCTTCCAATCCGCAGCATATCGGGAGTTTGAACGCTGGACCAATCAAGCTTCCAATGGAATGGATCCGCGCTTTGCTGCGTCATTGTTCCTGTTCGAGCATTTCCAGGCCGACCACGAATTTCGTGACCAGATCATTCGGTTTTGGGCTGGCGGGAAGATCGCAGCCACGGCACTGAAATCCAGAATGCGTCAGGCTGGCGTTCCCTATGTCGCGGGATACACAAGTCAACGGGAGCTTGCCGCGCAGAGATTTCAGTTTGCAGGCCGTTTGATCAGGGCTGCAGGTTACGCGGGCTGGGTACTTCTGGTGGATGAAGTGGAGTTACTGGGTACTTACTCCGCCCTCCAAAGAGGAAAGTCATATGTGGAGATAGCCCGGCTGATGAACTCGAAGGCGGAGCCGGGGTTACCGGTGCTGCCCGTGCTGGCCATCACTGGCGATTACACACGCGCTGTGCTGGAAGAAAAGGACGACTGGACCAGGATACCGAAGTTGATGAAGTCGCGGGCGGCATACGCGGGTACAGGAGAGGATGTTCTGGCGGAAGCCGGCATGCGAATTCTTGCCGGGAATGGATATACGCTGAAGCGTCCGGATCTCGCCGCACTGGATGATACTTTTGCCCGGATACGGGGTCTCTACAAGACCGCTTATGACTGGGAGCCTGCGGTCACCACACCTCTGCGGCGCGAACAAAGTACTCCGCTGCGCGCTTATATTCGCCGGTGGATCACAGAGTGGGACTTACGCCGGCTTCACCCCGGGGAAGCGGTCGAACTGGAAACCGCGGAGTGGCATACCGATTATCGGGACAGCGAACGAAGCAACTCAAAGCATACGGGAAGAAGCGACCAAAGTTTGATTGATGATGTGCTTGGAGACATTGCGTGAGCATTATAGAATGCTGGGATGCCCGCTGAACCAGCCCACGCATACGTCATGAGCCACACAGACCCGGAGCGCCGGCGTCTGGCATTACAGGCTTCAATCATCAATCCTCATACGGAGCGTTTGTTACGCGACGCCGGGATCAGCGGCGGCATGCAAGTACTCGATATGGCCTGTGGCGTGGGGGATGTTTCCCTGATTGCAGGCCGGCTGGCGGGTTCGCATGGCAGTGTTACCGGCGTGGATCTGGATGCTGATGCACTTGCTGTCGCGGCGGGTCGCGCAACTGCCGAAGGTCTGGATCATATGCAGTTCATCCAGGCGGATCTGGCCTCCTTTGAGCCGAAAACGAAATATGACGCAGTTATCGCGCGGCATATCCTCATCCACACGAAAGACCCGGTGTTACTGATCCGAAAGGCTGCATCCATGGTGCACGCCGGCGGTTTGATCGTGTTTCAGGAGTACGATCTTTCCGGTCTGACGCCGAAGTATGACGGCATGCCGCTGCTGGCTTGTTGCTGGAATGCAATCACGGCACTTTTCACTGAGACCGGACTGGCGGTGCGCGCGGGTTCCATGCTCTACCGTTACTTTCTGGATGCCGGCTTGCCGGTGCCGGAGTGCCGTTTGGAGTATATGGTGGAGGGTGGCGCGGACAGTAACTACTATGAGTGGCTGGGCGAGACGATCAAGAGCCTGGAGCCGAAGCTCATTGCTGTGGGGATCTTGCGCGAAGGGGAAATCGGTGTGGAAACACTTACGGAGCGATTGCGGGAGGAAGCCTTGGCGGCCAGGCAACCCTTTGTGGTGGGTCCGATGGGCGCGGCTTTTGTGCGCACGCCCATACGGGATTGATCAACGCAGTTACTTGGCAGTGGCTTTCTTGTGGTCCAAACGGCTGCAGGCGGTTTCCGCGCCGGAAGCATCAACGGCTGAGTTCCCGATTTCGACATAAGTGATCTTCATATCTTCATCGATCACGAACGTCACGCGGTTACACATGCCGTCTGGACGCAGAACGCCGTAGGCCTTGGCTGTGCTTCTGGTGCTGAAGTCACTGAGCAGGCTGAAGGTGAGTCCAAGTTTGGTGGCGAATTCTTTCTGGGAGGGAGTGTTGTCCGTGCTGACGCCGAACATCACCATGGTGTCGTTATTGAATTTCGTGCTACCCAACTGGTAGCTTTGCATCTCTTTCGTTCAGCCACCGGTGAAGGCGGCGGGGAAGAAGGCGAGGACGACGCCCTTCTTACCCTTGAACTCAGAGAGTGTCACTTTCTTTCCGTCTGTGGACCCGAGGGTGAAGTCGGGCGCTGTATCGCCAACCTTAAGCGGCGTCAACTGCGGGGCCTGTTGTGCAAACAGGCTGGTGCAGGCGACTGCGGCCAGGAAGGCAAGATGTGAAAGTCTCATTGGTGTGAGCATCTCCTTGTCTTCACAGGCTAACATTGCCGGGGGGCGAAAGAAGGTCGGTGGGCGACCGAAGAGACGTGCCTTGTTCGCCCATCTTGCAGACGGGCGTGCTGAATTGAACCAGAAGTGGTTGAAGCGGCGGTTGGGCGTAGGCTGGGTACGCACGTCAGAATGACGTGCGAACAGTGGGCGACCGACGAGACGTGATGAATTGAAACGGAATGTGGTTCAAGCGGCGGTGGGGAGTAGCACGTGCGAACGGTGGGCGGCGCAACTGGGGCGGCCCGGGCCGCCCTAAACCTTGCTGAAGATAGACCCGCTCAGCGTTCCCGTGCTGTCTGAGAACGCTTCCTCACCAATCCCCATCGAGTGGAGAATGCTCAGGTGGACGTTCGACATCCGGGTTTCTTCCTTGCCCTTCCAGAACTGACCGTGCTTCAGGCCCATATTGGCACCGCCGGCGATCAGGGTCGGGATGTTGTGGCTGTTGTGCGTCGTACTGGCGCCGCTGCCGAACATCACGATGGTGTTGTCGAGCACCGAACCGTTGCGGTCCTTGTAGCCCTCCATACGTTCCAGGAAGTGGGCGATCTGCTTGCTCAGGAAGAGATCATACTGCGCGAAGTGCAACTGGCCTTCCTTATCCGTCGCGTGTGACAGGTTGTGGTGCGTCTTGGCCAGGCCCAGCTTCAACGGGAAGGTATCGCTGATGCCCATGCCGTCCTCGCGGTTCAACATGAAGGTCGCCGAGCGGGTGATGTCGGCATCGAAGGCCAGCGCCATCAGGTCGAACATATTGCGGTAGTATTCCGCAGGTTCGCCTTCTGGGCTCGCATCCAGATTCAGGTGCGAATAGTCCTGCTTTTTGAGCGGGATGTCGATCCACTTCTCGGAAGCGATGAGCCGGGATTCCACTTCGTTGAGCGAGGTCAGATACTGATCCATGCGCTCACGGTCAGACTTGCCGAGCTGTTGGTCGAGGGATTTCGCATTGGCGGCGACGGCGTCCACCAGTTTGATGCGCCGTTGCAGCTTTTCGCGTTCGGATTGGATGGAACCGCGGTCGGCGCGGAAGAGACGGTCGAAGACGCGGCGGGGATTGTTCTCCGCGGGGATCGGCCGGCCGTCCAGGCTGTAGGAAATGGTGCCGGTGCGGGAGAGATAGCCGGTGCCTGCATCGATCGACAAAATCAAAGAGGGCTGGCGGCAATACTGCTTGGTGTGGGAGGCGATGACCTGATCGAGACCGGCGGTGTTGTACGTGCCGGGCTTCGGGTTATAGAGCGGCGCGCCGGTCAGCCACATATCCGAGCAGGTGTGCGGGTCAGACTTCGGGCCACTGGGGTGGTAGAGATTGCTCATGAAGCTGAGCTTGCTGCGGAACGGCGCGAGGGGTTCGGTGGATTTGCCGAACACAAACCGGCCATCCTTCTCCTGGCGCGGGAACCACGACCACTCATCCAGACCATGCTCGGCCTTGGGCAGGGACATGCCGTTGGCGGTGTAGATGGCGCAGAAGCGCTTCGGCGTCTGCTCCGCGACTTCGGCGCCCATGGCGTCGAGCACTGGCAGCGCGAGGGCTGCTCCTCCGATGCCTTTCAGGAAGGCCCGGCGGTCGAGGCGTAAGGAGGAGGTGTTCATGGCGTTGTCTCTTATTCTAACTATTTCTCTAAAAACAGGCTGCTGTTCACGACATACCGGACCATATCTTTCATCCGGTAGCCGTCCGCTTTGAGTTTGAGCGTGTCCTTCTTCAGGTTCGTCAGCTCGTAAACCGACAGGGTGCGGCCGTTGGCATAGGTCTCCAGGTTCTTGAGAACGCTGTAGGCCACCTGGTCGATCCGGTCCTCCGCAAGGTAGCGCTTCAGGTCATTGGCGCCTTCCACCTTGGTGTTGTCGGGCAGGGTGGAACTGGCGTCGGCGTGGACGGACTTGAGGCGTCCGCCAGCGTCGAACTCTTCCATCGCAACACCCCAGGGGTCGATCTTGGCGTGGCACTGTTTGCAACCGTTCTGGTTGCGGTGCTGTTCCAGACGCTGGCGCAGGGTGAGGTTCGGATCTTCCTTGACGGTGGGCACGTTCGGTGGCGGATCATTTGGCGGTTCAGAGATGATCTTCCGGGCGAGCCATGCACCGCGCTTCACGGGGTTCGATTCGCGTCCGTCAGAGAGTCCGGCCATGATGGCGGCTTCGGTGAGCACGCCGCCGAGTTCTTTGCGACCGTGAGGAATGGCGACGAACTCGAAGCCGCTTTCTGTCTTCGAACCGAGGTCATAGTAGTTGGCAACGGTTTCATTGGCGACGATGAAGTCCGAGGAAACCAGGTTCTTCACCGGCATGTTGTTGCGGATGAGGTATTGCACAGTCTGGATGGGTTCGAGCTTCAACTGCGAACGGGTATCCCGGCTGAGCGCGGGGAATTTCTTGCGGTCGGGTTCCAGAACGGCGAATTTATCGAGCGCCAGCCACTGCGTGGCGAACTCTTTGGTGAAGCGGGTGAAGCGATCATCCGCGATCATGCGGGTAACTTCGGCGTCGAGTTGCTTGCGCAGGGTGCCATTGGCGGCCAGTTGCAGGGTCTTGCGGTCCGGCGGACCGTTCCAGAGGAAGTAGGCCAGTTTGCTGGCGAGTTCGTAGCTGTCGAGCGGTTCTGGCTCCGGGGTCTTGCTCTTCTCCGTGATGAGGAGGAACTGGGGCGAGGTCAGAACCACCTGCAGGGCGTCTTTGATGGAATCCTGGAAGCTGCGGCCGGCGGCGGTGGATTTCTTGTAGACCGCAAAGATCGCAGCGTCTTCGGCCGGAGTGACCGGGCGGCGGTAGGCCTTGGTCTCAAAGTTGTGAAGAATTTGCTGGGCGTAGGCGTTGGGGTCGCTCTTCTTCGGGGAGTCGATAAAGATGTTCTTGTGGGTGGCGGGGGGCCACTGGTCATAGAACGGACCTTCGAATTCGACGGAGTGGATCATCAGTCTGGGCATGTCGCGCCCATCTGTATACTCGCTCCGTACAGCGATTTCGCGCATGCCAGCCAGGTAGTTGACGTTGTCTTTTTCGACGTCGGGGTTCGGGTAATTTCGCATCGCGCCTTCGAAGACGAACTTGTTGAACTTGGTATCTGAGACGACGACGGGTCCGCCGACGGGAGCGAAGGTGCTGCCGCAATCGCGGCGGAAGCCGAGGTGGACGCCGAGTTTCGGCGCGCGCTTTTCAAACGCGAGGAATTTAGGCGTGATGTCTGAAGTTGCCGGCAGAGGTGTGAAGCTGATCTTCTCGATGGCGGTGACGCCGGTGTGGCGTTCTTCCAATTCGAGCGGGCCAGCTTCCAGGCGCACGGCGAGGAAGGCGGGTTGCTTCAGGGTGCTGACAAACTGTCTGCCACCGAGGGTGAGGGTGATGTCCTGCGGCTTTTCTCCGGGCGGTGCGGTGACGAACTCCTTGCCGGGGAAGACGAGGGCGGCGATTTCCGGGCGTTCGAGGGCGCGCTTGTAGAAGCGCACATCGGCGATATCACCTCGGAAGGTGTCGGAATCGGCAACGCGTCCGATGAGGAAGTCGGCCTTGGGGTTGTCGAGGCTGGCACCTTCGAGTTCGCCGCGCCCGACGGGGTAGGCGTTGACGTAGAGGAGTGCTTCGGCGCGCTTGCGGCGGACGACGATGGAGATCTGTTGCCAGGTCTTGGCTTTCAGGGTGCCGCCGGGGGAGGCGACGCTGCCATTGGAGTCGTTGGCGGCGCTGGTGGTCTGGAAGCGGAGAGCGCCTTTGTTATCAGAGGTTTCGAGATACCAACTGGGGCCGTTGCGCGGGCCGAGGCTGAGGATTCCACCCTTCCGGAGGGCGTTAGGCTTCACCCAGGCGGTGATGGTGAAGTCGCCGTCACCGGTATTCATGGAGTCGGTGTGTGGGAAAGCGGCGGCGTCGCCATCCGCGGTGATGGAGACGGCTTTGCCGAAGGGAGAGTCAACGAGTTTCGCTTTGCCCTGCAGCTTGGCGGTGGCGGGCAGGCCGCTGGCGGGGAGGAGTCCGGTGATGAGGCCTTCGGTGAGGTGTGTGGAATCGGGCTCTGGCGGGGCGGAGACTTTGGCGGCGGAGGTGACGTCGACCTGGTAGATGCCAGCTTTGGGAATGGTGACTGTCTGCTTCGCCTGTACA
This sequence comes from uncultured Acidobacteriia bacterium, assembly GCA_903923395.1. Classification (GTDB taxonomy): domain Bacteria; phylum Acidobacteriota; class Terriglobia; order Bryobacterales; family Bryobacteraceae; genus BOG-234. Next base: position 46,094 of record CAIXXM010000054.1, on the reverse strand, counting down.
CCGGAGACCGTGATGGTTTCGGGCGTGTTGAGGGGCTTGATGCCGGAGTCGAGAAGCAGGCCGTCGTTGTATTTCGCGGCCATCACGGTCACGCGGAAGCGGCCGGAGTCCGGGAGTTCGCGGAGGGAGATCTTGAAGTTCGCTTTGGGTCCGTAGGTGCCGTCCGCGCCAAAGATCTCATCGTTGGGGATGGCGGGGCGGAGCAGCAGGCCTTCCTGGACGAGGCTGTAGGCGCGCCCCTTGGGGTAGCCGCCGCTGCCGCGCATATCGGCGAAAACGTTGTGATAAATGCTGTCGTATTCGCGCCAGCCGCGCACGGTGTCATTGCCCTGGTAGCCCTCAATGAAGCGCCACTTGGTGCGCATGTGGAAGGGGTTGAAGGCGAAAGGCTTGACGGGAATGGGCTGGGAGACGACGAAATCTTTGTTCTCCAGCAGGGCGCTGCCGGCACCGAGGATGAGCTTTTCTTTGAGCGGGCGGGGGTTGACGGAGGTGCCGAAATCCATGCGGAAATCCTGGATGGTGGGGGGCACTTTGGGGTCGACAATGGCGCGCTTCAGGGCTTCTTCGGCGATCTCGAAGTAGGATTCGACGAGCAGCGGGGAGAGTTGCAGGGTTTCGGTATTGTTGACGAAGCCGTCCTTGGAGATGGCATCGGGCGGCAGGCGGTCCGTGAGATCGTCTTCGAGCTGGAGGAGTTCCTTGAGGGTGTTGCGGTACTGCGTCACGGTGAGACGGCGGACGACACCGTTCTTCGGGGTGGGGCGCTGTTTGGCGGCTTCGATGCCGAGGTTGATCCAATCGGCGACAAACTTGCGGTCTTCCACGCTGGGTTGCGGCAGGCCTTTCGGCGGCATGGAACCGCTGTTGATGCGGCGTGCCATGGATTCCCACAGAGCGAGGTGGCGGTCTTCGAAGGCGGGGGTGAGGGTGTCAACCCGTACGCCTGCGGTGCCGGTCTCCGTGTTGTGGCAATTCATGCAGTTCTGTTTGAGGAAGGGTTTGATCTTCTCATCGAAGGTCTGCTGGTTGACGACGGGGGCGGGCGGCGTGGCGAAGGCTTTGAGTGTACGGACAGTCCATACAGTGCCGCCGAGGCCGAGCAGTGTGACGAGCAGAAATCGAAGTGGGAAGCGCCGGAACGTCATAAGTTTGTGGACAGTCCGAGAGGGACTGATCAGCCTAGAATACCACCGAAAAGGCGTCTCAGTAAGCGTTACAGTTACCCGCCGGTTTGCATTTCTGCCACTTTGGCGGGATACTGGAAATGCGTGGAGTGATTTAGGTCCGAACCGTTCGGACCGGCTACTTTGCAACCACGTTAAAAAAAGGCTAAAGGCAAGCGTCCGATTCGGTCATTTCTTCTTGACCCTGGTGCCTTGCTGCGGCTCCAGGGTATTTTTTTGCCTGGAACGCTGTTCTTGCAAGGTGCTTGCGCTTGCTCCGAAGTCCATTCTGGAGAAGACCGTGAGCGTGAGAATTTCTGATTTACTACAAGTGACGATAACGATTGAGCCGGTGCGCCTGGAGCGTTTGCTGGATGCTCTGGCGGAATTGCCGCATGCGATTGCTGCGGAATTGCGGCATGGTGCGGCGCAGACGGAGGTCTGTTTTCCGGTGTACCGCAATTGGATGAGTGATCTGCACGGTGTGCTGGCCGAATTCGCCGGAGCGCGGTTGCGGTATGTGCCGGTTTTGGATGGGTTGCGGGGTTAGGCGTGATGCGGCACCCAGCTATTCCGTTCTTCGTCTAGCTAGTCCTTCAACCACTTGGCAATATCCACGTTGATCTTCGCCTGCATCTCCGGAGTGTTCACGTTCTCCTTCGTGAGCAGGCTGGGGGAGATGCTTTGGATGCGCTCCGGCGACCCGCCCTTGAGTTTTGAGATCGCAGCCAGCATGGTGCGGCGGCCCATTTCGAAGGGGTCTTGCACCACAAGAGAGTCCACAATGCCGTTCTGGAGTGCTTCCACCAGTTGCGGGCTCGAATCGAAGCCAACGAGCTTCACACCCTTGCGGTTCTTCAAGGCCTGCGCCGCGCCGACGGAGCTGGATTCATTGCTGGCGAAGATGCCCGCCAGATCCGGCTCGGCGGTGAGCATGTTTTCGGTGACTTTGAGCGCCTTGGCGAAGTCAGACATGCCGAACTGCTTGTCTACGATCTTGATGCCGGGGTAATCCTTCGCGATCTTGTCCTCGAAACCCTTTTCGCGGGCGAGGGCCGACGCCACACCGGGCTGGGCGGCGACGATGGAAACCTTGCCCTTGCCGTTCAGCAGTTTACCCATACGTTCCCCCGCCATGGCACCGCCAGCGTAGTTATCGGTCGCGATCTGGGAGGTGAACTTATCTGTATCCATGGGGGAATCGAAGACGAAGACCGGGATACCGGCGGCAACCGCACGGTCGACGACGCTGGCCAGCACTTTGCGTTCGATGGGGGAAACGCAGATGGCATCGACGTGCTGGTTGATCATGGCTTCCACGAGCTTGACCTCGCCTTCGTAGTCGGATTCCATGTCGGGGGCGGTCCAGATGAGGTCGTAGCCGGGATTTTCCTTTTTGACCGAGTTGGCACCGGCGTGGATGGATTGCCAGAAGATGTGGGCTTTGCCCTGCGGGATCATGGCGATGCGCTTATTGGAGGAGCGGTTGCACGCGGAGGAAAGAAGGACGAGCAGGGAGAGTGCGAACAGGCAGCGGAGGCGGGTCACTTGGCGAATGTATCACAACCCGCCTCCGGTAATGTTGTCAACCACGGACGCTGGCGGTGGGAATTTTCTTGATGAGATCGCCCAGTTCGGTTTGGCTTTCCGCGCCGATGGTGAAGGCGTCGACGATGCCTTCCTGCGCGAGGGTGAATTGGAGGCATTCATCGGGTTTGCTGCGCAGGCGGCCGGCACCGAAGATCTTCATGCCGATCACACCTTTGCCCTTGGCCTTCATCTCCTTGAGAATGCCGAGGACGATGCGGGGGGCGGCATCCATGGCCACCTGGGCGGCATTGATGCGGGCCAGATCCACTTCCACCCAAGGCTCCGCAGCGGCGGTTTTGAGGGCTTCGAGCGTGTGGCAGGAGGTCCCATGGGTGCGGATGATGCCCTTTTCTCGGGCTTCGCTCAGCACTTCCATGGCACCCTGCTTCTTCTTGTTCCAGTCGGCATCGAGCATGCAGTGCAGCAGCACGATGTCGATGTAATCCGTTCCCATTTCGCGGCGGAAACGGTCGAGGTCGGCGCGCATTTGGGCTGCAGTCGAAGCGGAGGTCTTCGACATGATGGCGACCTTTTCGCGGGGCATGCCCTGGGCGAGGGCTGCCTTCAGGTGCGGATGGGTGCCGTACTGATCGGCGGTATCCCAAAAGGTCACGCCGTTGTCATAGCCGAACTTGTAGAGGTCAGCGAGTCCGCGAACGCCGAGCTTCTTGGTCTGATTGGAGCTGCCGCCGACGCCGTTGGTGCCAGTGCCCATGGCCAGGCGGCTGACTTCCACGCCGCGGGGTCCGAGTTTGACGCGGTCCGTGGCAGCCTTGGGCTTTTCGGCCGCAAAGAGATGGTGGGGGAAGTTGTGAAGTGCGGCGATACCCACGGTACCGCGCAGGAAAAAATCTCTGCGGTTCATCAGACGGACTCCTCGGTTTATGATACTCAACTTCCCGGGCGTGCCGTGGTGAGAAACGCTACTTGTGATCTTTGTTCTCGCGCTCTTTGGTTTCCCGCTCGGGGTGCGATTCGCCCAGTTCGTCGCTGATGACGGTTTCGGCGTCAATCTTGGGCGGTTTGGCGGCGGCAGCCAGCAGGGCGGGGTAGGGGTCCACCGCGGGTCCGCCGGACCAGGCTTTGTCCGGACCCACGCGCTTGATCGCGAAGTGCAGGTGCGGTGCGGTGTAGCGGGCATTGCCCGTGTTGCCGACGTAACCGAGGACATCACCGCGGTTCACGATCTGGCCTTCCTGCAGACCGGCGGCGTAATGATCCAGGTGCGCGTAAAAGAAGCAGACCTTGTCGTTATTGTCGAAGAGGTAAACCGAGATGCCGCCGAGCTTGCTGCGATAGAGTTTCGCAATGTGTCCGTCGGCGACGGCGAGGATTGGCGTGCCCTTGGGCTGCATCAGGTCGATGGCACGGTGGACGTGGCCGACGCGTTTATCGAGGAACTGACTCCGAAGCTTATTCACATCCATGTCCGCCAGCGGCAGTTCCATGGGGGGCATTTCGAGGGGGTTTGCTTCGGATTCGAGGAGTTCGCGCCGGGCGGCGGCTTGGAGTGCGGAGTTGCGGCGGGCAGAAGCGGCGCGTTTTGCAGCGGCTGCCTTAGGCGAGAGGGGTGCTGCTGGTTTCTTGGCTGCCGTTGCCGTTTTGACGGTGGCTGCTGCCGGTTTCGGGGCGGACTTGGCTGCTGCTTTGTGGACAACCTTCTTCTTCGCCGACTTCTTGTGAACCGCGGCCGGAGTGGTCGTCTTGGCGGGAACCGCAGCCTGGGCAGTGTCGCCAGGCAAAACCAAAAACGATAACAGGAGTGTGCAGCAGGTCAGGGCGCGGGACAACGGCGCGGCGGTGATGTGTGCATTAATCCAATTCATCGGGGGTAATCATGCATGATAACCGACGAGCGCACGCGGCGCGAGGGGGATTCTACACTTTTTTGTAGTTTGCCCGGTTTTGTGGTGCAAAACTCATAGACTTTTTCTGCCAGCAGCAGCGCGAAACAGCATTTTAGCGATAGGCTGGTGAGGTTCTCTATGCGACTTCAGCGTATTCTCCTGCCCGCCGTCTTTGCGGTCTCCGCCGCCGGCATCCTCCTCTCTCAGAATGGTCCGTCCAGCTTAGACCGTTTGCGCCAGGGTTTCACCAACCCCTCCGCCGACGCCCGGATCATGATGCGCTGGTGGTGGTTCGGCACCGCGGTGACGAAGCCGGAACTCGAACGCGAGATGCAGGTGATGAAGGACGGCGGGATCGGTGGCTTCGAGGTGCAACCGGTCTATCCTCTCGCCAATGACGACCCCGCCAAGGGGATTCACAACTTACCCTACTTATCGGATGAATACCTCGATGTCTTGAGGTTTTCTTCGCAGAAAGCGAAAGAGCTGGGCCTGCGGATGGATATCACGCTCGGCAGCGGCTGGCCCTTCGGTGGTCCCCATACGGATGTGACGCAGGCGGCAGGGGCATTGCGGGTGGACCGTGTGGAGATCGAGGCCGGCGCGGCGGACATTTCCTTCCCGGTGATTTCCGAGGGCGAGAAGTTCCTGGGGGCGTGGATTGCCAAGGGGACGCGCCGCCAGTTTGACGGCACGACGCTGCGCAAACTCGATGTGGTGGAGGGGAAGCGTGTGAAACTCCCGGCCGGGCTGAGCGGTTACATGGCGATGTTCTTCATTGCGGGCCGCACGGGGCAGCAGGTGAAGCGTCCGGCGGTCAATGCTGAAGGGTTCGTGCTCGATCATTATGACCAGAAGGCGATTGAGAAGCACCTGCAAGTTGTTGGGAACCGCTTGATGTCGGCCTTTGGACCGAATCCGCCGTACTCGGTTTTCTCAGACAGTCTGGAAGTTTTCGCGTCGGACTGGACGCCCGATATGCTGGCCGAATTCCAGAAGCGCCGGGGCTATGATCTGACGCCTTATCTGCCGGCGCTGGTGGGCGACATTGGTGAGAAGACGGCGGCGGTTCGTGCCGATTGGGGCAAGACGCAGAGTGAACTCTGCGATGAACGCTACTTGATACCGATTTCGAAGTGGGCCAAAGAGCACGGGACCCGCTTCCGTTCGCAGACCTATGGCGTGCCGCCGGTCACCATGTCCAGCAACAATCTGGTGGATTTGCCGGAGGGTGAAAAGCCCCATTGGCGCACCTTCACGGCGACGAAATGGGCCAGTTCCGCGAGCCATATTTACAACCGTCCGGTGACATCTTCAGAGACCTGGACCTGGCTGCATTCGCCGGCCTTCCGCGCCACGCCTCTCGATATGAAGGTGGAGGCGGATCTTCATTTCCTGATCGGGATCAATCAACTGGTGGGGCATGGCTGGCCCTATTCGCCGGAATCCGCGGGGGAACCGGGCTGGCGTTTCTACGCGGCGGCTGTATTCAACGAACACAACCCCTGGTGGATTGTGATGCCGGATGTGACGAAGTATCTACAGCGCATGAGCTGGCTGTTGCGGCAGGGCAAGCCGGCGAATGACATCGCGGTTTATCTGCCCACGTCCGATGCCTTCGCGTCGTTCACGGCGGGGAAGAATTCCGTGGACCGGACGATGGAGACGATGCTCGGCGAGAAGCTGATCCCGCAGATTTTGAACGCCGGGTTCGGGTATGACTTCACGGATGACGGCGCTATTCAAACGCTGGGGATTACGCATCCCGTGCTGGTTGTGCCGAATGTGGAGCGCATGCCGCTGGCAACCATCCGCAAGCTGCAGGATTATGTGGCGAAAGGCGGCAAGATTGTGGCCGTGAAGCGGGCGCCGTCCGTTGCGCCGGGCCTGTCGGATGCGAAGGATTCCCCGGAAGTGGCGCGGATTTCGAAGGCGCTGTTCACGGGGGCCCGCATGATTACGGATGAGGAGAAGATCGGTTCCAGCCTGGCAGCACTGTTGCAGCCGGATTTCGCTGCGTCTTCAGAGCAGGACGCGATCGGTTTCATCCACCGCAAGCTGGAGAACGCCGAGGTTTACTTTGTCGCGAATACCAGCAACCATCCGGTGCAGACCACGATTACCCTGCGGACGAAAGGCATTCCCGGGGAATGGTGGGATCCCTTCACGCTGCAAGTGACGGGGGCTGAGACCGCGGGCGGGAGTGTTGCGCTCCACCTGGAGCCTTATGAATCCAAGGTGCTGGTGCTGAGTGCGGAGAGCAAGGCGAAGCCCGCCGTACCCGCGGGCGCGGGGCAGCGCTTTGACCTGACGAAGAACTGGCAGGTCTACTTCGACAAGATGGATTACCAGCCGCAGATCACTGATCTGAAGAGTTGGACGGATGATCCGCAGACGAAATACTTCTCCGGCAAGGCTTCTTATGTGAAGAACATTGACGTTCCCGCGGCTATGGTCGGGCAGGGGAAGAAGATCTTCCTGGATTTCGGTCCGGGCACTCCGATTGAAGTGAAGAAGATGCCGAACGGGATGCGCGCCTGGCTGGACCCGCCCATGCGGGAAGCCGTTTATGTGGAGATCAACGGCACCAACGTGGGTGCTGTGTGGCATCCACCGTTCCAGATTGATGTCACCAGGGTCATCAAAGCAGGGCGCAACAACTTCAATCTGATTGTGGCGAATACGGCGATCAACGGGCTTGCGGGCAGCACCATGCCGGACTACAAGCTGCTGACGCTGCGCTATGGTTCGCGCTTCCAGCCGCAGGATATGGACAACTTGCAGCCTCTGCCCAGCGGGTTGCTTGGCACGGTGACACTGGTCTCGAAATGATGACGCGGAGGGAATTCACCGCGGGGCTGCTGGCAGCGGCAGTCCCGGGGGAGAAAGTGATTGTTGCCAGCTTCGATGATGCTCCGGCGTCGCATGCCACCATCGTTGCGCCGTTGCTGAAGAAATATGGCTTCGGGGCGACGTTCTTCGTCTGCGAATTCCCGCCGGATTTCGAAGACAAGTCGAAGTACATGACCTGGGAGCAGATCCGGGAACTGCACCGGATGGGCTTCGAAGTTGCGAGTCATACGCGGACCCACAAGCACGTGGACAAGATGAACGCGGAACAGTTTTCGCAGGAGCTGGAATGGGTCGAGAACAAGTTCGTGTCCTTGGGAATCCCGAAGCCGGTGAGTTTTGCGTATCCCTCCTATGTGACGCGGCCCTATGCCATAGAAGTCTTGAAGCAACGCGGCTACAAATATGGCCGCGCGGGTTTGGACCGCGTGTACGAACCGGGCAAGGACGATCCCTATCTCATGCCCAGCCTCACCATGCGGGATAACAACAAGGCAGAGGTGATGGAGTTCGTGAATCAAGCAGGGCCCGGGAAGATTCCGGCGCTGACGATCCACGGCGTGCCGGACATTGCGCATCCGTGGGTGAACGTGCCGCAGACGCTGTTTGAAGAGCATCTGGCGCATTGGAAGAAGCAGGGTTTTCGAGTGGTGGCGTTGCGGGATTTATAGTACGATGTGTATAGGTTGAGGAGTAGATACACATGCGCACCAATATCGAGATCGAAGATAAGTTGATGGCTGACGCGTTGCGTGCGGCGGGCCTGAAGACCAAACACGATGTGGTGGAGCATGCTCTCAAGATGGTTGTCCGGTTGGACCGCCAAAAACAGATCCGCCAGTTGCGCGGCAAGATGGATTGGCAAGGCGACCTGCATGCCATGCGTTTGGGTGTTACGGAGCCTTCCCGTTGATCCTGGTCGATTCCAGTGTTTGGATCGACTACTTCAAAGGAGTGCCCACTCCACAAACTGACATGCTTGATCTCCTGCTGGGCTATGAGCCAATTCTGATTGGAGATCTCATCCTGCTGGAGGTTCTGCAGGGCTTCAGCAAGCAGTCAGATTTCAATAAGGCACAGGAGCTTCTGGGTGAGCTTGAAGCCATTGAGCTTGGCGGCATTGAGATCGCAAGGAAGGGTGCGCAGTATTACAGGAAGCTGCGTGCGAAGGGGATCACCGTCCGCAAGACGATGGATGTGGTGATTGCCGCGCGATGTATTGAGAACAAATTGGAATTACTACACGACGACCGCGATTTCCTGCCGTTTACGGAACACTTTGGATTGCGGACGTTGCTTTAGGGAAAAACCGGGCAGGGAATGGTGCGAATGCCCCGTCCCCTGTGCCCGAATTGGTCAGAGGCTATTGCCTCCGGCGCCTTAGTGCAAAAAGAACTCCGCCCGCACCCAGCATGGCGAATGCAGTTGCTGGTTCGGGGGAAGATACAATCGCCACGCTGCCGCTGGTCACCGAGCGGTTGCCTGGAAAAAGATTTTCGTATGATTGGCCAGTTTTCAGGGCGATCGTATCCGGGCCGGAATCCAGAGGGGACTCGAAGCTCAGTGCGAGCGTGGACGTGTCCTGCGCAAACGTAGCGGTATAGCTGTCGCCAGAGGTGTAAGCACCACTTTGCGTTGCGTTGTAGGTTTCACTGGAGAGCGAGCCGCCGGAAACGGCGATGTTGTAGTTCAGGATGTTTGCGTACCCGGAGTCGTAGGTGAATGAGCCTGTAGCAGTACTCCCGTCGGAGAAACCTACGTTCTCCAGGAACCAGGTGATGGTTGCAGCCCGGGCGGGATGTGGCGCCCCTGCGATTAGAATTGCTGCTGCGAAGAGCAGCGTGCGGAAATGTTTCATAGCGGTTGGAAAATCCTCCTTGTAAGGAAACGCAGGAAGTTGGGGTAGAGCGGATCAAAAAACTGGCAACATTTTTTGGGGTTGTGAGATCCAATGGTCTTGGAACCTGAAACTCCCATCGAAGACCTCATGCCTGCGGTCTACGAGGAATTGCGGCGGCTCGCTGCCCGTTATATGTCCAGCGAGCGGGAAGATCATACTCTGCAGCCGACCGCTCTGGTGCATGAGGCTTATCTGCGCCTGCTGCAACAGAAGCAGGAAGGGTGGCTGAACCGCGAGCAATTTGTCGCCGCCGCGGCGCAGATGATGCGGCGCATCCTGATCAATCACGCCAATGCCTACCATGCCGGAAAGCGCAGCGGGTACGCGAACCGGGTCGTGCTGGATGATGCGCTGGTGGCTCTGGAGGAAGCGTCTTCTGTGGATGCCATCTCTCTCGACCGGGCACTGACACGGCTGAGCGCGCTGGATGAGCGGCAGGGGCAGATTGTGGAGTTGCGCTGCTTCCTTGGCCTTTCCGTGGAAGATACCGCGAGGCTGATGGCGATATCTCCGGCGACGGTGAAGCGGGAATGGTCCACTGCGCGATTGTGGTTACAGAAGGAATTGCGGCCCACGGGATAAGCTGTAGCCATGACTTCTGGGAGGGAACGTTGGGGACGTGTCAAAGCAATACTTGCAGACGCTTTGGATATGCCCCGGCTGGAGCGGGCAGAGTTTTTGCGCCAGGCTTGTGGCGGTGATTCCGAACTGCAAGGTGAAGTAGAAAGTCTTCTGGCCCAGGAAGACAGCGCCGCCTTCTTTCCATTGGAACCTGTGTCCCCCGCCGCCATGCCTGACCAGGTCGGGCTCTACCGCGTGGAGCGTGAACTCGGGCGCGGCGGCATGGGGGTTGTCTATCTTGTCTCCCGCAGCGATGGCGCGTTTGAACGCAAGGCCGCACTCAAGATCATCAAGCGCGGCATGGATACGGAGTCGATTCAGGCAAGGTTCCGCGCAGAGCGTCAGCTTCTTGCCCGGCTGCAACACCCCAATATTGCTGCATTGTTTGATGGCGGTACAACACCCGACGGGCTCGCTTACTTCGTCATGGAATATGTTGACGGGCAGCCCCTGGACCGCTTTTCTGAGCCGCTGCGAGTGAGGGGGAAAGTGCAGCTGTTTCTACAGGTCTGCGCGGCGGTGGAATACGCACACGCGAACCTGGTGTTGCACCGGGATATCAAGGCGGGGAACATCCTGGTTGGCGCGGACGGTGTCCCGAAGCTGCTCGATTTCGGTATTGCCAAAGTTCTTTCGGAAACCGAAACACAGGAATTGACCCGCACCGGGCTGCAGCTGTTTACGCCGCAAGTGGCGAGTCCGGAGCAGAAGCAGGGGCAGGCTCTCACCACGGCAACGGATGTCTATTCTCTGGGGCGGCTGCTGGGGAATCTCTTGCAGAACAGCCAGCCGGACCGGGATTTGCAACTGATTACCGGCAATGCCACGCAGGAGGACGCCAGCAGAAGATATTCCTCGGTTTCTGCCCTGGCTGCCGACCTTCGGCGCTGGCTTGCAGCGGAGCCGATTCTTGCACGCGCGGATTCCTTCGCCTACCGGCTGGGGAAATTCCTCTCACGGAACCGCGTACCCGTTGCTGTCGCGGCCGTGGTGGTGCTGTTGGTGACCGCTTCGGCCTCCTATGCTCTGGTGCAGGGCCGGCGCGCGCAGCACCGCTTTGAAGAACTGCGAAGTTTCGCGCATTCTGTTGTGTTTGAAATGAGCGATGCGATTGTGGGCGTGCCGGGCACCACGGCGGCGCGGGAGTTGCTGGTTCGCCGTTCCACGCAGTATCTGGATGCTCTCGCCCGGGATGCTGGTACAGACCGGGGCCTGTTGCAAGAACTTGCGGCAGCGCAGGAAAAGCTGGGCTTGCTGGAAGGGGACCGGACTGCGGCGCATACGGGAGACCTCGACAGTGCGGAAAAGAACCTGCGCCGGGCGGAGAGCTTGTACCAGCGCTTGCAGGACAAGACGGCTGCCGCGCGCGTGGCCGGCAAGCTGAGTGTGGTTTTCCTGGCGCGGGGGAACTTTCCGGAAGCAGTGGCTTGGGCGGGGAAGTCCGGCAGTGATTCCGATGTTTGTTACGCACTGCTGCAGTCAGGGAATCTGCCGGGCGCTCTGCAAGCTTGTGAAGCCCACCGGGCGAAGCTGGAGAAGCTGCCGCCGAACGCCGCGAATTTGGGGCAACTCGCGAATTTCCTGCCGCGTTTAGGGCAGATCCAGGCCAGGTCAGGGCAGCACGCGGTTGCTGCGGCAACGTTTCAACGCGCTACCGCTATACACCAGAAGTTACTCGCCGCAGACCCGGGAAACTTGACGTACAAGAGTGAACTGGCACTGGATTTCCAGGTGTTGGGCCGGGTGGCTTCGCGCCGCAATCCAGAAGCCGCGCTGCCGTTGTTCCAGAAGGCGATGCAGTTGCAATCTGAAGTGCTGGAAGCGGATTCCAGGAATGAGCGGCCCTTCAATTCCCTGAAACTTACCATCTCTCTGCTGGCGGCCCAACAGGCCAGGCTGGGGAACTCGAAAGAAGCGCTGGTTTTGGCGAACCGCTGTCTTGCGATGAGTGAAGAGATGCTGCAGCGCAATCCGTCTGCCCGCGCGGAAGGCGATTTGGCCAATGCACATGACACGCTGGGCGATGCCTGGATGGCGGCGCATCAAAAGCAAAAGGCCATGGCGGAGTACCGGAAGGGCCTGGAAATTCTACAGGCCATGCAGCGCAAGAACACACTTTCGATTGATGACCGGCAGGAACTCGGGCAGTTGCTCAAGAAGGTGTCGAGCTGAGCAACTCCTGGATTCTGGCGATGTGATGGTCGTCATGGTCGGCCACGAAGGAGAGATGGTCGATCAGGCGCATGGGCTGTTGGAGCCTGGGGTGAAGCAGGGTTTGCCCGATGCCGTTGGGCGGGAGCGATTCCACGCGGGCCAGCAGGCAGGTGCGGGCGGAGCGGAATTCGCGGATCAGGTCCTGCGGCAGGCGGGTGTTGTGATTCGCCGCGTGAGTCTTGCTGTTGCTGAGATCAGCCGGGGTCAGCGTGCGGCCGGGTTGCAGGAAATCTTCCACACGGGCGAGCCACAGCGGTTCCATATCCAGCAGGTGGCCGATCTGTTCCTGTATGGACCATTTGCCGTCTGGCTTCGCGGTCAGAACTTCCGGTGCTGTGCCCTGGATCAGGTCCAGCAGTCGTGCGGGAGTGCCTGCCAGCCGCGCGCAGAGGTTTGGAAAGTGCTCCAGTGGAAAGTTGAATTTGAACTTGCGCTCAAACCAGTTGCTCTCAAACCGGGGGGCGATTCGACTCATGATCCAGCATTCCTGGCTGGTTGGATTCAAGGCGCTTGCGCAGCAGCGCAGTCGCACCAAGGGCGGAAAAGAGCAGCGCCCATGTGCCGGGTTCCGGGGTCACAACGATGGAGAAGTTCTGCACGGAACCCACCAGGTCCGTGGAGGTGTCGTCCAGACCACCCAGCACGCTGTAAGTTCCGGTGTAAGTGCCGTTTGCGAGACCGGCATCCAGAAATATGCCGAAGATGCCCCCGGTGTAGTGGTCGAAGTCACTGGTGCCCGAGGCATCGAGCGTTCCTCCTGCGGTGTTGAAGAAATAGTTGGTATCCAGGGTGAGGCCGGAGGAAAGCGAGGCTGCGGACTGGTCGTTCAGATAGAGACTGTGATCGGGGTCCGTATTGGTGATGGTTCCGATAAAGGCTACCTCGACGGTTCCAGACGGCACGTAGACCGGGGAGAGTGAGCTTGCATCGATAAACGTAAAGCCGTCGGTGGTGTATTGCGCACCGGTGAGGGTGACTGTGCTGGCCGCCATGGGCAGAGTTGCCGCGAGGAGCAATAAGAGCGTTTTCATTGGATTACCTTCCCACCGCGAAGAGAACTTGATCATTAATGGCATAGACGGTGCCATCGGGTCCGATGACTGTCGGGGTATAAGATTCCGCCACGCCCGCAGTCAGGCGGATACGTTGCGTGAAGCTGTTGGTGGTGAAGTCCCACCAGTAGAGAACGCCGTCTTCGCTGTTCACCATCCCGGCTTTGGAGATTGGGTCAATGGCGGCGGAGTTGATGCACCATTCCTTCACGGCGTTCGGCTTTGTGCCCGTAAAGTTAGTGTCTGGGGTGACGCCGAGAATTGTGATCACTTCCTTCATGGTCTGGACGCTGGGGGAATAGGGATCGGCCTGAGAAGCATTGGGGTCCACCACGGCAACTTTGTTGGTGCCGTCGCCGTAAGTGAAGTCTGCGTAGTTGTTGTACTTCATCAGCAGGAGATATTTCGACGTGCCAGTGTAGCCGGGGACCGCGGTGGCGGGAACCACGGAAGCGGTATCATCCCAGCCGAAGCCGCCGGGGATCTTGGTGGTCGACAAATCCGCGCTGTAGTGCAGCATCCAGCCGCGGTCATTGCGCTGGTCGCAGCAATATTGTTCCACCACGCCGTAGTAGACGTCGCCATCGGGGCCAACCATCGGGGAGGCGCTGCCGTCATCGTAGAGACTCGCGCCGCCGCCGGTTTGGGGGTCTTTCAGGAACACCTTGGCGATGGGCGCCATGCTGGTTGCGTTGACGGAAACCAGGTAGCCGTTGGAGTTGAAGCCGCCGTTGGAGGTGACGAAGTAGAGCGTCTTCTGGTCATTGCTCAGAGCCGGGCCGGAGTTCAAGGCCACCACGGAACTGTTGCCGGCGGAAGCTGTGGACGCGGTGACATAAGAACCTGCGCCGGAGTAGGAGATGCGAGCGATGCCGCTGGTCAGGCCGCCGGGGAGGCTGCATTCCGCGCGGTAGGCGAAGAAGATGTTGCCGGAGCGGTCCGCCGTAATGGGGGAGGCGACCTTCAGGCAGGAATCATAGGTGGATTTGTTGCCGGTATAGGTGCTGTTGCCGAGGAAGGAAATCTGTCCCGTGGGGCTGTTGCCGCTGTGGCCGTCGGGGTTATCGACATAGTAGACCGTTCCGCCCGCGCCGGGATAGTAGAAGCGGTTGCGGATGGTCAACACGCCGCTGAAGCTGGGAATCCAGTCCGGGGAATTGGGCAGTACGTAATCGCTGGTGAGCGTGAAGACAGGTGTTGGGTTGGTGCCGGAGGCTGTTCTGCCGTCGATCGCGCGCATCGCAAAAGTGTTGGTGCCGTAGAGTCGCACGGGGACCATCACGAGGTTGCTGGGCGTGATGGTGATGCTGCCGTAGTGCGCCCCAACTTCGCCCGTGATGATGTTTTCATCCACCGGGGTCTTCCACTTGATGCGGTTCAACGGCTGGGCGGCCACGGCAGAGAGCGCCGAGTGTTGCGGGTCACGTCCATAGCCCGTCCAGATGGGGGTGAGGTTGATGAACTGGGCCAGAAGAGATGCAGCGCTGACAAAAAGCACGAATGCGCCCGCACGAGCCGGGGTGATGACGGATTTCATCTTTTCCTCCGAAGAAAAGGGATACCTGAAGTGCTTTGAGGATAACGAATTCCTCAAGACCGGGCAAGTGGAGTGCTACTCGATGGGTACTACGCCCTGCGGTTCCTTCACTCCCAGACGCAGGGGGCGCGGGTCTGCGTTGCGGGGAATCAGGTATTCCGCCCAAATCTCGCGGCCGGCGGGAATCCTTCCGGCGTCACCGGCATAGAACGGCATGGTGCCGTAAAGGCAGGGTACGGGCTGTGTGCCATCCCGCATGACTTCCACGCGGTCCCCGCGGGTGCCGGGCTCCGCAACCAGCCCTTGTGGCGTGATCTTCAGGCGCACGGGGGCGCGGAAGGTCTTGCCGTAGGGTGCGGTGACAGGGCAGGGGCGGAGTGTCACATAGCCGCCCGGGTTTTTGGTCCAAAGCACTTTTACCCACACGCGCGGCAGTGTGGCTTTGTCGTAAGCGTATTGCAAGCCGATGCAAGCCACCAAAAGCAGATGAACCACCAGCAGGAGGATGCCGGTCGAGCGCGGGGAGAATTTCATGACTCCTGCTCCGGTCTTGTCATCCGTGACAGGAAGTGACGCCGTGCGCGTTCGAGGAACCAGCCGCCGGCGAGCAGCAGGATGCCGAGTCCAATGAGCCCGCCGGAGCGGAGTGCGGTGTCCATCAGGCTGGTGACGTAGAAGCAGACCACGGTGAGCGCGAAGCCGGCGATGCCGAGGTTGATGCGTTCGGGCCGGGCTTCCCCTATGCCCCACCAGACCAGACCGGCAGCGGCGCCTCCGTAAACGGCGAAGACGATGATTCCGGCATGGTGCGGGAGTAACGCGGCGGTGATGCTCCAGCAGACGAAGAGCAGGTTGACCCAGCACTCTTCGCGCCGCAACAGCCATGCCTTGCCGAAGGATGCGGCGGCCCCGGTGAGTACCAAAGCGGTGGGCGGGGTTTCGCTTGCCAGGGCGACGGATAGACAGGCGGGCAGCAGTAGGATGGAGCCGATCCAAACCAGGGCGCGCCGCGCGTTGGAAGCACGGTTCGGCAGCACCGCGGAAATGTAGACCAGGGACGTCATCACCATCCATTCGGCGTGCCACTTGAATTCCCAGGCAGTGTAGAACGGGTGCGGGAAGAGGTTTGCCGCTTCTGCGGAAAAGGCTGCCGGTGCCAGGCACGCGACCAGAATGGTTTGCGGCGTGTCACGCAGCAGCCACCAGGCGAAGGCTGCGCCAAGAGCCCAGAGCGTCACGCCGTGCGTCATGGAGCTGACATGGAAGATATCGAGGGCGAGAAAGATTCCGGCTCCGCAGGCGATAGTGCCGAGAGCATGGAACGCCGAGCGGAAACCCGCGGAATCGGAGGCGAAGATTCCGCCGGCGTGGAGCAGCGCCACCATCGCCATTACGATGCCGAAGCGCTCCGCAGGGCTGAGTCCGCTCCAGTGGGAGGCGACCAGCAGGAGGATTCCCGCGCCGAGGGCGATGCCGCCGAAGATCAGCGATGCGAGCACGGGCCATTCGAGTTTTGCGGCAGGGGTGACGGCGGCTTCGTAGGCGGTGATGCGGCTGGCGGTTTCGGCGTCGATCAGGCCGGCTGCGCTCCAGCGGTCAAGACTCTTGCGCCAGTGTTCCAATAACTAGAAAGACTATCGCAAAATGGCTTCGGAAAGACAGAAACTGCTGCTGGAACAGGCTTGGGTGGGGGATGCCGTGCTGGCGCTGTATGCCCGCGCAAAGATCTTGCGGGAAGATGGGGCGATTGACGCGCCGAAGTTCATCCGGATGACGTCGAACCAGTTCCTGAATTCGGTGGGGGAGCCGAGCGCGGTGGAGGCGGAGTTGGGCAGGGTCTATGCACAATCGGGCCTCGACGCGGCGTTTGCCTGGATCGAAGCCCGATTGATGCCGATGTTCGTGAAACAGGAAGAAAAGCGGTTGCGGAAGAGTTAGCGCTTCTTCTTCACCGGGGCTTTGGCCGCGGGCAGTGCGCCCAGGGCCTTCAATTGTTCCGTCGCCTGCTTGGCAGCTTCTGAGCCGGGGTACTTCGAGACCACGGCCTTGTATTCCTTGATGCCTTCCGGCTTCTTGCCGGATTGCACCAGGCTCTTGGCCTTCATGAACTGCGCCTGTGAGGTGACTTCATTTTCGGGATAACGCTCCACCACAGCATCGAAATCCTGCGCGGCCACGTCATACTGCACCATCGAGTAGTGAATCTGGCCCACGAAGAACTGCGCTTGTGAGGCCATCGGGTCGGTCGGATAGTACTTCAGGAAGTCCTGGAAGCCGGAGAGGGCGAGATCCATCTTGCCACCGCTGTAATCCCGGCGCGCGTTGCTCCAGAGGGTGGAGGCAGGCGGCGGGGGCGGGGGTGTGTTGGCGGAGGCAGGCGGTGCAGCGGGTGGTGCCTGCAAGACCTTGATGGAGTTGTTCACGTCATTCAACTGCTGCATGATCTTGTTCATGGTCACAGTGAGTTCGCTGACCTGGGCCTTGAGCTCCGTGGTGTCGTTCTGCACGTTCCGAACCTCGGTTGGCACGCGGTTCATCGGCTCCAGACCCCTTTGGATCTGTGAGCCGAGCTTTTCGAGCGCAGTGCCGCTGAGCTGGTTCAGTGCGGCTACCGTGCGGGCATTCGATTCCTGCAACTGGTGCAGCAGTTCCACGATGGTGCCGTTCTGCTTATCCACCGTGCTTTGCAGCGTGCGGACCTGTTCCTGCAACTGCGCCACATCGCGTTGCAGTTCCTGCATTTCCTTGCTGGCTGCCCCGAAGCTTGCGCCCGGCAACAGCAGCGCCGCGAGAGTGATGGTGAGAAGTGTCTTCATGTCTTAGTTCCCTGCGGAGAAGTGAGCCCGGCGGTTGCGCTGCCAGCAGCTTTCGTTGGAGTCCGTGCAGGAGGGGCGCTCCTTGCCGTAACTGATGGTTTTGATGCGGTCTACCGGCACGCCGAGCTGGGTGAGGAAGTCGCGGGCGGCGGTGGAGCGGCGGTCGCCCAGGCCGAGGTTGTATTCGGCGGAACCGCGCTCGTCGCAGTGGCCTTCGAGGTTGATGCTGGCGTTGGGGAAGTCGGCAAAGATCTTCTTGAGCGCTTCGGCATCGTGGGTCAGGGAAGCGCGGGCGTCATCGCGGATGTTGTTCGAGTCGTAATCGAAGTAGGCATCCTGCAGATCACTGGCGACGCGGCTTTCGAGCGTGCCCTTGTTGGTGTTCGTGTTGGTCACGGGGCGGGCAGGCGGCTCTGGGGGAGCGGTCACGGTGACGGTCGCCGTGGCGCTGACGTCCCCGCCGGGGCCGGTTGCGGTCAATTTATAAGTGGTGGATTCCGCAGGGATGACGCGGCGGTTGCCGGTGGCGGGCACGGTGCCGACGCCGTTATCGATCTGGACTTCCGCTGCGCCGGTCACCGACCACCGGAGCACGGCGGATTGGCCGCGTTCAATCACAGTGGGTTCCACGGCGAAGGAGGCGATCACAGGCTTCTGTGAAGGAATGGTGGCTGGAGCTTCAGTCGTCTTGGCGACCGGTGTGGAGACTGGAGCCGTTGCGCCAGATGGCTTTTTTCCGCCGCCGCAATTTACTGCCAACAGCGACAGCAAAATGGCTGTCGCGAACATTGCCCGCTTGGGGCTCAAGATCTGTCTCGGATTCGTCATTTTCATATTCACTGTACTCCCCAGACTGGAAACTTATTATCGCCTTGATTGGTGAGTTGCCGCACCTCTGTGCCATCGGCGAGCATGCTGTAGATCTGCGGACGCCCGGAACGGTTCGATGTAAACACGATGTGCCGCCCGTCCGGAGCCCACGTTGGATTCTCATTCCGGCCCTCACTGTGTGTGAGCTGCACATATTGCTTCGTGCCGATATCCATCACAAAGATATTGAAATTACCCGTGGCATAACCGCGCGTCCAGGCGAATGCAAAATGCTGCCCGTCAGGATGCCACGACGGATTGGATGCTTCGCCTTCGCCGTTGGTCACGCGTTCCACATTCAGACCCTCGGAGGTCATGGAATAGATCTGCTGGTGGCCGGGGCCGGAGACGATGAGCAACTGGCCGGGGTTTTTCGGGTTGACCTTGGGCTCCACTTCGATGGCATTCCGGTGGGAGACGCGCTTAAAGCCGCCGCCATCGGCATTGGCCACATAGATCTGCGGCAGACTTTCGTTGGCGGTGGAGCTGTAGTAGATCTGTTTGCCATCCGGAGTGAAGCTCACATTGGCATTCAGGGAAGCTTCCTGGTTGTAGAAGTTCAGGCGGCGCCCGGTGGTGGTGCTGATCAGTTCAATGCGCGGCTGGCCGTAAGCCCAGGTGGTGAAAGCGAGCTTCGTGCCGTCCGGGGAAATATTCGGCATGCTGGTCAAAGCGCCCAGTTTGGTGAGTTGTTTCGCGTTGTTGCCGTCCCAGTCCATCACCCAAATCTCCCAGTTGCCTTTCGCGCTGCCGCGGTTGGAGACAAAGTAGATCCGGCTGCCAAGCAGCGAACCCGTGCCGCCGAACTGCGTGATGATGTCATTCGCGTATTCATGAGCCACCTTGATGGCACCGGCATTATCCAAAGACCCTGCATATCTCTTGCCAAACAGCTGGGCGGATTGCGGATTCTGCTGGCGGACGTCATCGAGGTAGCCGTAAAGCGCGAGGGCTCCCCCGGCTGCGGCGGTGTAACCGAAGGCCAAGTGGGAGGCGCTTGCGGCGGGTTTCGCCCAATCGGCCAGTGCCAGACCGTTGCCATCCACCGGGCGGAAGTCTTCCGGCCGCTGCGGATTATTCAGAGGCAGCATCCCTTTCGGGACCAGTTCGAACAGGCCGGAGCTTTTCAAATCATTGAACAGCGTGGAGTTGAAGGCGGCCATGAAATCCTGTGAGCCTGCGCCGCGGAAGTCAATGACGGCGAGCTTGGGTTTCCCGCCAAAGCTCTTGACCCAGGTGGTGATATCCGGCCCCTGCGCTGTCATGGCGGAGACCAGCGCAAGAGCGGTGAGTGCGGAGAAAGCGATGATCCGTTTCATTGTTTTAGTTGGAACCAGAGTTCGACGGTGGCTTCGTTGCGTTCAAATTGCGTTGGCAAAGGGGGCAGAGGATTGGCATCCACCACGGCACGCTTCGCCGAATTGTCCAGTAGATAATTGCCGCTTGGCTTCGAGATCTGTACGTTGCTGACCCCGCCGTTGCGGGCGATGGTGAACGATATGGCGACTTTCTGTGTGCCGCGCACGTCTGCCGTGTTCCAGTGCTGCGAGATACGGTCGCGCATCAGGCTGACATAGGCACCAAAGCGGTTCCCCAGCACGGAGGCCGGGCCAATATCAATGCCGCCCGAACCCTGCATGCCGTACATGGGATTGCTCAGGGCAGGCGCGGTCTTTGAGGTCACCTGGTTCGACTTGTATTCCGTGGGCGCGCGGAACATGGTGGTTTCCTGCGGCTTCTGCGCCTTGGTTTTCTTGACCTTGTCTGGAATCTCAATCGCCTTTACCGGGGGCGGTTGTTTCACCTGCGGCTTGGGCTGTGGCTTTTCGGGCGGTGCCTGCGGAATGACTGATTTCGACTGGTTCGCGAGCGGATTCGGCGGCGCTTCGCGTTGCGGAATGGGAATACTCTTGACCATCGCCACGCCCACGGAACCGCTGCTGGCATGCTGGTCGCCCCAGGTATCCACGGCGGGCGTATGTTTCGCGGCAAAGATCAACAGCGCCGCAAGCCCGGCATGTGCCGCAAAGGCAGCAGCGAACGACTTTCCGTCAGGGTTGCCCCCGCGTCCGGCTTCGTTCATCTGTATGGCAACACGCATGGTTTACTTGCTGTCAATCGGCTGCGTGACAACGCTGACTTTGAACTTCGCCTCACCGAGTTCGCTCATCACCTGGGCCACTACGTCGAAGGGCGTTTCGCGGTCGGCACGAAGGTAGACGGCTTCCTGGCCGGGGTAGCGCTGGTGCAGGCTGTCCGCCATCTTATGGATGTTCACCGGTTGTTTGCCGATATACGTCTCGCCGTCTTTATTGATGTTGACCACGGCCAGTTCTTTGGTGCTGGAGGCCGTGCTCTTCGTCTTCGGCACATCGATCTCAATGCCGTATTCCATGGCATGCGCGGTGATCATGAAGATCACCAGCAGCACCAGCGCGACGTCCACGAAGGGCGTGACGTTGATTTCCGAGATGGAGCCAATGCCGCGTGACCGCCTGCCCCGTCCGCCCGCGCCGCCAAGGTTGAAAGCCATGGTTAGTCCCCCAGGCTCCGGTCAATCAGATTGAGGAATTCGAGGGCAAAGTCGTCCATGCGCTCCCCCATCTGTTTGAGCTGGTTGCCGAAGTGGTTGTAGAAGATCGCCGCCGGAATCGCCGCCGCCAGACCCACCGCGGTGGCAATCAGCGCTTCCGCGATGCCGGGGCCGACGGCCTTCAGACTGGTGGAACCGGCCGAGCCCAGATTCTGGAATGCCCGGATGATGCCAAGCACGGTGCCGAACAGGCCGATGAACGGCGAGACCGAAGCCGTGGTCGCCAGCCAGTTCACATTCTGCTCCATGCGGGCCAGTTCCTCATTCGTGCCCAGTTGCAGGGTGCGGTTGAGGGACTCGCGGTTGACAATCTTGCCGCGCGTCCGCAGCTGGCGGTTCGCCTCTTCATAACCGAGCGCGAAGACGTTGACTAGAGGCGCGGGACGGAACTGTTCCGCGGCCACGGCAATCGCATCCAGAGTGGCGGACTTGCGGAAGGCGCGCACAAACCGGGCGTTCGCCTCCTTGGCACCACGGAAAGCTGACCATTTCGAAAATACGATGGTCCAGGAAAACAGGGAAAACAGCACAAGAATTCCCAGCACCACCTGCTGTAACGTGGACCCGTGAATGATCAGGTCCAACATGTCAGTTTGTTGCAATAAAAGAGCCGTAAGCGGACCCGGCAACGTGTCTCCTCCAACCCAAAGTTAGCATGGGCACACGTCGGCCATGTGCCTTTCCACGCACTCTAGAGACGCTTTCCACGTGCGGAAAGTTCTTCTATGTATGAAATTTCATATGCGGCAAAAGTTAGGTTGGAGTTGCATCCGATTTTTCAAGAACCGCCGCACAACGGACGGCTTCGGGCCGCAAGAACGATGCCGTTGCTGATCAACCTTCCGGGTGTGGCCCTTGCGCCTGTGCGGCTTGGAGGGTTCCATCGGCGGCCAATACCAACTCGCGCCCGCGCCAGGTAATGGTCTTGCCGAAGAAGCCAAGGCTCCAGGTAACGAAGCTGGAGATATCTTCGAGCGGCAGCAGGAACCAGTACTTTTCAAGCAGCGGATCATTCAAAATCCAAATGCCGGTGAAGAATGCGGCGGCTGCGCGGAAGCAGAGGGCGACAACCGCGATGCCCCAGGCCTGCGGGTTCATCAGAATGAGCAGCAGCGCAATCGCGGTGGTCTTGGTAAACAGTTCGCCCACATAGGCCCAGCCACGGGACCGGCGTGTGCTGCGCGCCCAGCGCAGGCGGTGCTTCCAGTTCCGCAAAAACTCATTGCCGCCGATGTGGTGTTCAATCACGCTGCGGGAAAGCACCACCTCCCGCTTCGCCTTGTGCAGCAGGTTTCCCATGACGAAATCTTCGGCCAGATACCGCTGCAGCAGGAGCAGGCCGCCGATGGATTCGAGGTCCGCTTTGCGGGTAACAATGGTGCAGCCGATGGCGTAATCCATGCCGTTCAGCATGCGGGCGGTGAGCATGCCCGCCAGGAATTCCGTGTTCAGACCCATGGCTTCGCTGCGGCTCCAGAAACTCCAGCCGGGGACGGCGCGGTAGGGGCAGGTGATGAGCGCGACGCCCTCGCGCGCCAGTTCCGCCACGGTGATGGCCAGGCAGTCGCGTTCCAGGCCAATGTCGCTGTCCGTCATCATAATGATCTCGTTGGCGGCGGCGGGCACCAGGGTGCGCAGGCTCCAGACCTTGGCATTGGGCAGGGGGGAAACGCCCACCACCAGCAAGCGCGACGGAATGTGCGGGAATTCCGCCATCACTTTGCGCGCCACAGGCACGGCGGCATCACTCTCCTCATGCACGGAGAGCAGAACCTCAAAAGCGGGGTAATCCTGCGCGAAGACGGTGCGCAGACAGGCTTCCGTGTTGTCATCGGCCCCGCACATGGGCCGCAACACGCTCACCGGAACGGTTTGGCGCTTGAGCGGAATGTTGCTGGCCCGCCGGTAGCGCAGCGCGCCCATCACCGCCATCACGCAATAGACAACCGACCCCGTCAACAGGAGAAGCAGCGGGTACGATGAGAACGGCGGCATGAAGAATATTATCGTCGGCACGGCCGGCCACATCGATCACGGGAAAACAGCGCTGGTGAAAGCGCTGACCGGGGTGGATGCCGACCGCTGGGCCGAAGAGAAGCGGCGGGGCATCACCATTGACCTCGGCTTCGCGCATTTGCAGCTGACGAAGGACATCCGGCTGGGGTTTATTGACGTCCCGGGCCATGAGCGCTTCGTCCGCAACATGCTGGCGGGCGCGGCGGGCATTGATCTGGTGCTGTTCGTGATCTCGGCGGAAGAAGGCATCAAACCGCAGACGCGCGAGCACTTCGATATCTGCCGTCTGCTGGGAGTCAAAGCTGGCATCATCGTTTTCACGAAGGCAGATCTGGCGGACGCGGACATCCTGGAACTGCTGGCGCTCGAGACCGATGAGTTCGTCGCGGGCTCATTTCTGGAAGGCGCGCCCAAAGTGGCCGTGAGCGCGATGACGGGTGCCGGGTTGCCGGAATTGCTGGCGGAGATCGGGAAGTCGGCGAAGGTGATTGAGGAGAAGAGCGCCTCAGGCTGGTTCCGTTTGCCGGTGGACCGTGCTTTTACGATGAAGGGCTTCGGTACGGTGTTGACGGGAACGCTGGTTGCGGGGTCGGTCCGGAAAGGCCAGGAGGTGGAACTGCATCCACTGGGGCGGTTGCTGCGGGTCCGGAACGTGCAGGTTTTCGGTAAAGCCGAGGAGCGCGCCCCCGCGGGGTTGCGTACCGCGTTGAATGTGCCTGACATCGCGCCGGAAGAGGTCCGGCGGGGGATGGTGCTGACGGAGGCGGGACGGTTCCGTCCGGTCACGGTGCTCGATTGCCGCCTGGAATTGCTGCGGTCCGCGAAACCGTTGAAGAACCGTGCGCCGGTCCATTTCCACGCGGGCACGGCGGAGGTGGAAGGGGAAGTCCGCTTGCTGGAGAAAGGCGGACCGCTGCAGCCGGGTGCTTCCGCCTGGGTTCGGATTGTGCTGAAGGACACTGTGCAATTGCTGCCGGGGGACCGCTTCATCATCCGGATGTTTTCCCCCGTGATTACGATTGGCGGCGGGTTGATCGCGGATATCAGCGCACGGCGTTACCGATTGGCGGATGACCGCGCCGCACGGCTCAAGCTTCTGCTGGAAGGGTCCGCGGTGGAGCGCGTGGAGCAGCATTTGCGGGAACATCTCTGGGGCCTGCGGGCGGCAGATCTGATTGCCTGGACGGGCCTCAAGAGTGTGCCGCAAACACCGCTGTTTGAAGCTGCCGGGGAATGGTGGATCAGTACCGCGCGGCTCTTGGAAATCCGCAAGCTTCTGGCGCAGGCGTGCCGCGAGTTTCACAAGGGGAATCCCCTGCTGGCGGGCATCGCGAAGCAGGATCTCAAGAGCAAGGTCATGCCGAAGGCTGCGGCGGAGGTTTTCGAACTCGCTCTGGCGGGAACAGCGGAGATTACGGCGGATCACGAAGTGGTCCGGCTGAAAAGTCATAAGGTGGTGTTGCGGCAGGATGAGGAACAGGCGCGCGCTGCGATGGAGCGGGTGTTCCGTGACGCGGGGCTGATTGTGCCGGGTGTTGCGGAAGTTCTGGGGGCTTCGGGGTTGGAGGCGGCGCAGGCGAAGATCCTGTTACAGCAGTTATTGAAGGAAAACCGCTTGGTGCGGATCGCAGAAGAACTGGTGGTGCATGCGGATTCTATCTCGGCGTTGAAGACACAACTCCAGACGCGGCGCGGCGAGCGGTTCACTGTCCCTGTCTTCAAAGACTGGACGGGAATCTCGCGGAAGTATGCCATCCCTTTGCTGGAGCATCTGGACCGCCTGCATATCACGCGGCGCGAGGGCGATGAGCGGGTTGTGGTGTAAGTCGGTCACTTATGCTGCCAGCAGGAAGGAATGCCTTTCGAGACCCTTCTCCGGCACGTCGAGGTTATACAGGCAGATATGGTCATAGGCCCAGAAGTTAATTGTGGCCAGACCCTCCGCGTAAGCCAGTGCCAGTTCCCTGTGCCAGGGTGTGGCGATGCCGAAGACCGGCACCAGATACCGCACGCTGTCCTTGGGCCAGCCGAAGTCCGGGAATAACTGGATCGCTTCTTCGGAGAGGTCCAGATTCCGCATGGCAGTGGAAAATGCCAGGGCTTCCACTTTGATTCTATCCAGACCACTTCCGGCTTTGGTTTTCCATTCTACAGGCAGGTTGATGAAATTGATGAGTTTTCCGCCCATGATTGGTGAAGTCACCGGCACCGGTGTGGGGTGATTGACATCATCTGGATAGAGGACTTCCAGTGTCGCGGTGGGATAAGTGGCGCGGATGGTTGCCGCCAGCGAGGCTACGTGGTCGCGCAAACGGTTGCGGAGGAAGATTGCGTCCTGAGAAGAGTTGACCGTTGGGTCATCGTCCGGCGTCATAAAGACATGTAACTCCCGGCCCAGAGCTGTCCGTGCGGTGGCCAGGGTTTCGTCATCATAGAAACCCATGCCATAGGCACTCGCGAAGAACCACCAGAGGAATTCTCCGAATTGGAGGCTGGGAGTTAGTCCGGCGGCGGCTTGCAGCTCCGCGAGCGCGAGATAGGCTTTGGCTTGATACGCCAGCATCTTCGAGGAGCCGATGGCGCAGTGGTTCGAAGTCAGGGAGCCGAATACGGTTCCGGTAGATACAGCGGTGCGGGAACCATCGGGATAGCGGGCAACATATCCATCCGGCGGCAGCACCAGTTCCATGGAGAGCGCGGAAGTAATCTCACGCCCCCGGGCAGCGCAGAGAGCGAACAGATCGGCATGCCAGTCTCTTGTGGCGCGGTTCAGCGGATTCGTCACCGTGTCGTCCACCATCCAGTCTCCATAGACACCATCCACGGGCGTCTGCCGGATGTTGACTGTTCCCGCTGTGGAAGTCACTGTGGGAGTGGAGAGAGTTGGAGTATAGATTGTGCTGGGCGAGCGCCCTTTCACCGTAAGTGTTCCGCCGGATGACGTGGCAATGGCACCTACAAAGGCCGTATTGATATAAGCCGCAAAGTGGGCTGCGATGGAGGTGGAATCATCCGTCGCCAGGACGTCCTTGCGCAGGTTCGTCCCAGTAATCGGTAACACGATGGAATCGCCTTCC
Organism: uncultured Acidobacteriia bacterium; assembly: GCA_903923395.1. Lineage (GTDB taxonomy): Bacteria > Acidobacteriota > Terriglobia > Bryobacterales > Bryobacteraceae > BOG-234. The sequence goes on along the minus strand of CAIXXM010000054.1, from coordinate 19,945 downwards.
GCCCAGGTGCCGGCGAAGTCCACGATGCCTGTGGCATAACTTCCGCCGGAAACCTTGCGCTCATTCCACCAGAAGACGCCGAGATACTCATTCATGGGGGCAGCATACCCGAGCTGGTCAAACATCCAGAGTATTCGTGCGGGAGAGAGCTTGTAAGTATGGTCTGTATCAAAGTCGAGTGCCGGGGAAACCTTGGTCCGCGCGCTGAGCGGTGCGGGAATATCACTGGGTACGGCGGCCTCGAGGAAATCAAAGTAGAAATCGGCGCTGGTGGTGAGGGTGACGGTATGTGTACCGGCCGCAACACCGGCCTGCAGGAGCCTTCTGGTCGATACTGGTTCTGTGGTGGTCACGGCGGTACTCACGGTGTTGACCAGCGTGCCATCCAGAGTGACGTGAACAGTCCCGCGGCCGGTGGCGACCGATGTTCCCACATAGAGATCATGTGTGCTCTGGCAGGTATACTTCACCGTGACGGAGGCTCCTGCCGTCGAAGCTAATTTCGCATAATAGCGGGAATAAAAACCCGTGTCGGATTTAGGCGTCCAGGTGCCAGTATAAGTACAGGCGGTGTCTGTTTCCTCCAGACGTACGCTTCCCGGCCCGGCCACTTGCAGCATCTTCTTGGTTTCATCGCCGGTAAGTGTCCAGTTGGAGAACACCGCCTGCCATTCCGCGGGGATATACGGAATATCCATGGTAAGTGCCGGGGCGAAGGTCAGCCAGCATTGGCGGATCTGGTCAGTAAAGTTAATGGTGACCCGCCAGGTAACATCAGAACGACCTCCACTCAGGGGAATGGAATTGGTTCCAGCGGTTAAAGTACTGGTCTTGTTCCGCGCCAGCAGAGTTATCAGATTTCCGTCATGGCCCCCGCGCGGCGCAACGTAGGCCGCACCGGTCAGGCTTCCCGCCGCGGCAGTCAGGGTCAGTGCCGTGGGGGATTGCACGGAATCCACTGTGTAGGTAGTGCCGCCAATACGCATCACAGAGCCGGGCACCATGCCAAAGAAAGTATGGCCTGACGCGGAAATCACCTGCGTTCCGGAGACATTGACCGTTCCATAGCGGGCTGCGGTTACTGTGATCACCGAACCGGTGCAGCTTGCCAGCAGGGCATGTGTTGGATTTGCTGTCACCCAGGCCGTCGAGTTGATTTCAGCAGCCAGTGTGGCGGCCACCAGATCCGTCGTGTTGCTGTAGAGAGTGTTGGCCCCCCCGTCAGAACTGCTGATAGCCACAGAGATGCCGGTGTACCTCACGGTCAAAGTAATAATATTCGAACCCGAAGTGGTGGATGCTGTGACATCCGGGTCTCCTGCGCTGGCGTTGATGGCATTTACCATCGCGAGAGCCACATAGGCGCTGGTCTCGCCACCGGTGCCGGTTTCGGTGTGGGAGTAAGTGCGGCCATTGATGGTGATGGAGTGCGAATGTCCTTCGCCGTGGGAATAAAAGGTAAAGGTCGCGCTGGGGTGCCCGGGCGGCGAGATGTAATCCCAGGCGAGATCCTGAAACCAAAGAGTCAAGCGGTCATAGGGCTGGATGCCGTCGCTGGTGGTCTGTACGGTGATGGCTGCGGAGGCTGCTGGAAAGTCCGATGATTGCAACATGGCATTGTCACGAAGATAGATATTCTTCGGAGTGCCGTCCTTCAGAATGCAATCGAGCGTGGCCCAGTCAATCCAGTTAAATTTGGGGGAATCAATGGGCTGCAGTGCGCTGGAGTATTGGACATCAAACGTCAGGGTCAGGCCGTCGAATTCAAAATCCGGAAGATATTTGATGCGGGGATGCTCGTAGAAGTTATCGGCATCGTAGAGAACGGCAACGGCGAAATCCGCCGGGTCGCGGAACGTGCCGCTCACCGTGAAGCCCGTCGGCGAAGCGTCGTGGATGCTCGTGGCGGCAGCGAAAGTGTCAAAACCCCGAAGGCTGAGGGTACGGTCTGGCTGAAGTTTGTAGATGCGTTCTGGCACGTTGAGTTCCCGGTTTGAGTGTGGAACGCTATATTGGCGAACGTCGCGGCCAGCCGTGCGCAACCACGCCGGAAGTGACTGATGGACTTCGGGTTACGCCGCCAATGAAATATTTTGAAGGGCTGTGACTGACGGTTTCGGTTTACACTGTCGAAGAGAGAAAAGGAGCAACGCCATGTGTGATCAGGATCATTTTGAAGAAGACCGCCTGGATTTTGAAGCGCGCGGTCTGGTGACGCGCAAGCAGTTCGGTGTCATGGTCGGCGCCGGGATTGCGATGATGCTGCCGCAGGTGGCGAATGCTGCTGCGGTGACGGAATCTGATGTGATGATTACCACTCCGGATGGCACCTGTGACGCGTACTTCGTCCACCCTGCCACTGGTGCGGCTCCCGGCGTCGTGGTGTGGCCTGATATTTTCGGCTTGCGCCCGGCCTTCCGCCAGATGGGCAAGCGGCTCGCCGAATCCGGCTACTCGGTTTTGGTGGTCAATCCTTTCTACCGGACCAAGAAAGCTCCCACGGCAGAAGCCGGCGGCGCGACTCCCATTCAATCCGTCATGCCCATGGCGCGCACACTCAACGAAACCACGCACTTCACAGATGCGAAGGCTTTCGTGGCCTGGCTGGATGGCCAGAAGTCCGTGGCGAAGAACAAGAAGATTGGCACGCAGGGGTATTGCATGGGTGGTCCGATGGCCTTCCGCACAGCCGCAGCGGTGCCGGATCGCGTGGGTGCCGTCGCTTCCTTCCACGGCGGCGGACTGGTGAATGATACGCCCGCCAGTCCCACCGCGCAGGCCGCGAAGACCAAAGCGAGCTTCCTGATTGCGATCGCCGCGAATGATGACCAGCGCGCCCCGAAGGATAAGGACGTGATGAAAGAAACCTTCGCCAAGGCAGGTCTGGCGGCGGAGATTGAAGTCTACGCAGGCGCTGCCCATGGCTGGTGTCCGCCGGATTCGCAGGTCTATAACGAAGCGCTGGCCGAAAAGGCGTGGTCCAGATTGCTGGCCTTGTACGGGAAAGCGCTATAGGCCGTACTCGGCCTTCAACTGGCGTAAGTCTGCCACGAACTGAGTGGCCATTCTGGTGGTGTAGATCCGCATGATGCTGCCCTCATTCTGCAGCTTGATCAGCTTGCGGAGATCATTCGTGCGCCGAATCCAGGTGATGCCGTCTGTAACTAGAATGAACGGGATGTCCGGACGTTTGGCGGCGATGATCTTATTGGCATCGCCCACAACGTCCGTCATCTTTGAGCCGGTGGCTCCATAGCCTTTGGCCTCAATCAGGATCATTGGTTTGTGCCGGTCCGGGATGGCAAAATCGCATTTGCCGCTCTGGCCGCCCACGCCGGTGAACTGGCAGCGGGATTCGAACTGGTCGCCGAAGACTTCGCGGACCAGCGTCTCCGTGAAATCTTCCAGATCGCGGCCGCGTTTCTGCCCCTTGATCGCCTTGCCGCGCCCGCTGCGGAGGCGTTCCACCAGAAGGTCACTCCAGACGGGCTTGAAATTCACCGCGGCCGTCATTGCGCCGGGGAGTTCGAGTTCGTCCAGTGCGGCCAGAAAGGCTTCCCTGTGGTGTGTCAGGGTTTTCGGGCCGATGGTGAGGGGAGTAAGAAGCGCGCCCAGTTTGTCCTGTAACTCGTCTTTGGAAATTCCAAGAAAGAGTTGTGCCGCGGTGAACCCTTCGCGGAAGTTTCCGGCAAAGAGTTTCGCGGCGTCCTCCCGGGTGTAAACAGTTTGCACTGGAAGGTTCTCCAGCAGACCGACCACCTGTGCGGCATGCTCATCCTGCCACGGTGCTTCGAGCGTGGTAAGTGCCGCGGTGATATCTTCCAGCTTCTGTTCAATAATCTGCATGATCAGCGGCCCACAATCAGATACTCATTCACCGTTGCACGCTCCACAGCCTGGTGCGTTCCGAAGTGGTAGCGGTGCGGGCGCTCATAGGCAGTAACGCTGGTTTTGTAGCGCCGCAGAAGGCCTTCCAGCTCTTCCCGGTCAGGGAAACCGTTCGAGCTGTAGGAGAGAACGATGATACTCTCGCGGTACAGGCGGAATAACTTATCGAAAGCATCCACGGCGGTGCGGCGGTAACTGAAGGGCGTGTAAGGTTTCTCAATCTTCTTGACCTTGGTGTCTTCCATGATCGTTTGCCCTTTCCAGTAACAGGAAAGTCCCTCAAGAAAGTGATAGCGCTTCATGTAACAGTTATCGTCGGCGCGTGGAACATAGGGCGGGTCGAGATAGACCAGGTCAATGCCGCGCGGGCGCAGTGAAAATACATCCGCACGCTTGGCCGTATGTTGACGGCCATTGTCGAAGATCACTTGATTGAAGGCGGCACTCTGCTCCAGAAAGTGCTCTTCCAGTGTCAGGCGGAGGTCGCGGCGGCCATCATCGTAGCGGGAAAGATCCCCGGATACGGTGAACACACCGCGGGGCTGCTTCTTCAGGCAGGAACGGATCAGCGCGGCCCGGGCCAGATCCTGCTGGTGCGGATGTGGCAGAAGTTCCAGATTGGCTGTAACGCGGTCCAGGAAACGGAGGTCCCCGGTGCTGAAAAAGATTCCTTCGAAGGTCTTCTCAATGAAGTTCGGACCCTTGCGGCGTTTCTTCAGCAGGGCGCTCAGCGCGGGCCCGTCCAACTGATGGTGGTTATTTACGATGGTTCCCGCAGCGATCACCGCCGGGAAATTCAGGAAATCCGAGGCCACCACGCGCTTGCCCATCGCTTTCAGCAGATAAGCAACACAGCCGCTGCCGGCGAAGGGGTCGGCGGCAGTTTCAAACGGCAGGCCGCGAAGCACACCATGCAGCCACGGCAGGAGCCTGTGTTTGGACCCCATGTAGCGGAATTCCGGATAGGCCGCCGCATGCTCCGGCAAGGGGACGTCCGCGAAACTTTCGCGGCTGTAGACCAATCCGGCGGGCGGCTCTGGTTGCGAATGCGGAAGTGAGACGGAGGCTGCCATGGTCTGCCGGAGGGTCCGTCTCTATTATCAATCGGGAGGGTTGAGCGCCCCTATTTCCGCGCCAGAACTACCGGGGCCTGATCCGCCCCGGCAACCCGTCCCGCGAATTCCCGGAGTTTCGGGTAATCTTCCGGAGGCACCACCATCGATTTCACGGTCAGTGTTCTGGTGAATGTCAGCACGCCTTTTTCAATGGATACCTTCGATTGGTACCGCCCGAAGGGTGTCTCAAACGTGGCGGCGTCCGGCAATTCATCCGGGTCAAAGCCCTCGGGTAGTTTCACTGTGACCGTGTCACTCCAGTTGCGGGCCCGCAACACGGCGGGCAGAGTTCGCTTGGCCTCGGCGAAGGGCAAAGGGTCCACCGGTTCCAGCACGGAGGGCCGGAATACCATCAGCCTCTTCTGCATCAGCTGTGCGTAGCCCGGGGATGCGAAACCCAGCTCAATCCGGAACGCGCCTTCACCGGGAAGATCCTGCGTCTTTAAATCTGAGATCGAAGCGCTGCGAAGCCGGTCCGTGATGCGGCGCTCCACCCGCTTTGCGTATTCCTTTTCGCCGCCTTCCTTGCGTGAAGCACGCTGGATCACTGCCGTCCAGCCGCTAAGTTCCTCCAGCATGGTTCCTTTGACTGACCCATCGGCCGAGATAGCTGCTTCTATCTTGCGTACGGTGGTGTTCGCGAGGGGCTGCGCGGCGGGCATGCGAACCAGGGCACCTTTGGCACCCGCGGCAATCAAGGCCAGGCTGTTCTGTTCATCTACTGGAATATGACCCACCGTTGTGTACTCATCGGTGGGGTCGAAAATCAATAACTTCCCCAGGTTTGGATCTTGCATCACGGCATCACCAGTCATGTCCGCGGGCGCTGCTATGGCGATAATGCAGTGGTTGAACTGTTGTGGTGAAGGCCACTCCGCGCGTACATACAAAGGGTCACCGGAAAAGATCAGCACGGGCCAGGATTCAATCCCCGCGGCCCGCAGCATCGCACGCAACAGAGTCGCTTTATCCTTGCAGTCCCCATAAGACTTTGCGAAGACCATGGCGGCCGTGTGTGGCTTATACCCGCCGCCGCGCCCCAAGCCAGTTTGGATGGAGACATAGCGTATCTGCTGCACATAGGAAGCCAGAGCGCGTATCTTGTCCGCCTCCGATGCCGAGCCAGCTGTAAGTTCCTTCACCTTGGCAGTAATGGCGGCATCTGGTTCTGCCTGCGGATCATGGAGGGCATTTGCATACTTCGCGACATCGCTCCAGTCCGCGAAAGAGGGACCCAGCCGCGTCTTTGCTTCCACAGGGGGGAAGATACTGAGCGTGAGCCTGGGCCGCAAAGAAGAGAACGAAGGCCCCAGCGGCTCACCCTCGAAGAAGGGTAAGTCGTGCACTTCCCAGGTTCTTGTGGTCCCGCTTTCCACGGGGCTGACACCAGACTTATTCAGAGTCACCGCCGTGGCGGACCAGCCCGAGGGGACAGTGAGACTAAAGCGCGAGACACGGGTCGGCAGGCGTCCACCAAACTCCCAGCCCATGCTGGTGAAGACGGACTTCTGTTCAACGACGGATTCATAACCGAAGACTGCTCCGGGGTCACACTCTTTCTCCGCACTCACTACGCGCGCACGGACGTCCTCATAGAGCGCGTCGTCGCCCACACCGAGGTCAATAATCTTCTCCTTGCCAACCCTGTGGGATTCGCCGGCCGGCGTAATAACCCACGCCTTGAGATCACGCACCTTATCGGTATCACGCAGGTAATGTTTGTAGGCACTCGCCGCTCCCATGCCGGCGCGGTTGAGTACCCGAACCGCATAGTGATCCGTGGTTAAGATACGCCCGGTGTCATCAATACTGACGCTGGATTCATCCACCAGAACCACGGCGGGCACTTTGCTGTCATAAGTGGGAAGTTTTTCTGCAGCCGCCGACCGGAGCCATGGCGGTGTATCATCCGCAGCCCAAATGGCGGGGCAAAGGATAAGCAATGGGAGAGCGTGCCGGAGTCTCATTTCGCCACCGTCTGCTTCAGCGCCAGGGCATATTCGTCATTCTGATGTGCCGTGTCGAAAATCCTTTTCAATGCTCCATAATTCTGAGGTACGACCAGCACCGTGCCGTCCGTGCCGAACTGAAATTCCCGCTTGTAGACCAATTGCCGTCCGCCGTTAATCATGGCGGTGGCTTTCCAGTTGCAGGTTTGGCCCGCAACAAATGGTGCTGGCAGATCCGGGTGATCAAACTCGAAACCTTCCGGAATATCGATTGTTACTGTATCGGTCTCTGACCATGGAAAGTGGATATAGACCGGGAACTTCCGTTCGCTTGCTGTGAATCTTGCCCCCTGGCCGAATTGCAGCACTGCAGGCTGGAAGAAAATCCGCTTTCCCGTGCGTTGCACATAGACAGGGACCTTCATCTTGAACGTCACCTTCAAAGGAACTTCGGGGTCCTCTACCGCCTCCCACGCCACGTCTGAAACTTCCGGTGTGTTGAACTGGCGCTTCATCTGGTCAGTAAGATACTGCTCACGCTCGGCCTTGCTCTTCCGAAGCAGTGCCCAGCGTTCCTCTTCCGCAAGGTGCCCGGTGTAAGAGATCTCGAAGGCTCCGCTCATGCTGCCGTCAGCGCCCAGGCTGATATGGGCGACATGATTCTCACGCGACGCGCCCGCGGCAGAAAGGTTGACATTCACCCACTCTGGCGTCTTCCCGTCTGTAACAAGCGCCGGGGTTCCCTGCTGCTCCCATATAAGATCGCCTGACCCGAGAAACGGCGTTGCAGGGTCATAGAACTTCCACTTGCCGCCCAACTTTACCGCGACCGCTTCACCGCCAAGAAAGTAAGTATCCGCCAGCGTCGGATCAAAGAACAGGCGTCCGCGGTCTCCCGTCATGGCCATGCGTGCATCAAAGCCCGCTGCGGAGACCAGTGACGCAAAGAGAATATTTATGTCATAACCCGTGCCAATGCGCTTCTTGAAGGTATCCGCACTGCCTTTGTTCTCCTTGAAAGCAGCGCGGTCTTCCGCCGTGGAGCCTGCCGCATTCACATTCTTCACATTCTTGTGCACCCAGGTATAGAGTGCTTTGATCTTTGCGTCATCGGTCGGTGCGCCGGATATCAGTTCCCCGGCGAGTTTCTTCATCTCGCCTGTTACTTTTGTGTCCTGCTTGAAAGAGGCGTAAAGCTTTCTTCCCTGATCCGGCCAGTATTTCTCGGGGGTCCGCACTTCCCCTTCTGTGTAGAACACCAGCGTCCAGGCGCGGGTCTCATTTTCCGGTGGAGAATCCGGTTCCTCTTTCCAGGCAGGCATGTTGGCATATTCCAGAAGAAAGTAACCCAGCGGCGCTTTTTGGAATGCTTTTTGGGGCGCATGAAATGTGCGCGAGCTCATGGCAAGGTTCAGGTACTGTGAGGAAAACGGTTTGACGAAATAGCGGACCGCCTGCGCGGGAATATCTCGCTGCAGGGGCAACCGCAGATAGTTGGACAACACACCAGTCTCTACTTCTTTCCACTGATATTCGATGATGTCTCCGGCCTGGACATCCGGCAGCGTAAAGGATACTGTCTTGATGCGAAGGCCCTTCCCTTTTACGGCATCACGGTCGAAGATGGCATCCTTCTTCATTTCGACAATCCGTCCATCGGGTTTAATGGTGCGCCCTGCCACTCCGGAGATATGCAGTTTGCCGCCGTATTCCAGATCCACCTTGGCGCGGTCCCGGCCCTTATCCTGGAATATCTTCAAGCGCAAATAATGTGAGCGCGTCGCTGCGGATCGCCACCGGCCAGTTCATCCAGTACACGAACCTCCCAGAAGATGGCCTCCGCATCGGCATCTTTGTCGATCTGCGGGGCTTTCAGACCCAGCTCCGCGGGGGTAACAGGCTTCCAGTCTGCCGCTGATAAACTGCCTGCGGCGCACAGGATCATAAGGGAAAGAAGGCGCGGGACGGACATAGTGTTCTGTTTTAGCATGTTTTTCCGCGGCGTGGCGCAAATATTCCTCCGCTTATTGTTCACGTGCCCTACGCATGCGGGTTAATGCGGAATTAATACTCCGGCGCTGGCCATGATCACTTTTGCATGTTACGCTTCATACGTCCCCACTTTTCCGGGAAAGGAGCCATGATTCTGACCACGTTCACTCACAGTAAATTGCCGTGCAAGAGCAACAGAACGCGGTCTGGCTTCTTTTCTTTGACCTGCGCCTGATTCTTCGCCCCCCTTTTTTACTTCGGTAGTTACCCGCCCCCGGTCCTGAACCGGGCGGCAGCGCTCATTCGTTTCTGAAGAAACAAGAAAGAAGATATGCCAGTCCTGGAATTGGTTCCTCAAACGGGACGCGCACCTGCGTCCAAAATCGTCCTTTCACCGACACAGCAGAAAGCTGCGGACGGTGTTCTTCTCGGCCTGCAGCGGGGGGATTGCGTTGTCCTGCAGGATATGGCAAGTGATGGCAAGTCCACTGTCCTGCGGTTTGTGCAGGCCCAAATTGGCGGCACTCTGATTGGTGTCAGGGAGTTTCTTTCTTCCCTGGCCTCTCATGCTCCCCTCGCGATCGAAGAGGCGTTTCTCGACCTGCTGGATACGGAAATTGCCAAGACAGAAACTTACTTGCTGGTCGATGACCTGCACTTGCTGAAGCAGGTCGTTGAAAGCTATGAATACACACGGCAGCATCTCTTCGATGCAGCACTCACTGCAATTCTTGACAACGCAGCCTCACTCGGCAAGAAGTTGCTATTCGCGGCGGCAGAGATTCCCGGACCTTTGGCCCGCCGTGCCCATAGCTGGATGATCGGCGACTTTACCGCAACTGACTATGCTGTCATCTGCGGTGCCAGTCTCGCCCCCGCAGTTACCGCTCAACTCGACTTCGAGGAGATCCACCGCTTCGCCCCCAGTCTGAATGCGCATCAGTTGCGTAAAGCGGCGCAGTGGCTTGCCCATGAGCCTGCGCTCGATACCCCTTTGTTCCTGGGCTATCTGAGTCAACACGACCTGGTCAGTAACGTCAAGATTGAGGAAGTAGAGGCCGTCACCTGGAATGACTTGCAGGGTGTGGAAGACGTAATCCGGCAACTGGAAGCGAAGATCGCCCTGCCTTTTGAGAACCACGAACTGGCTGCCGCGCTAAATCTCGTTCCCAAGCGGGGTGTCCTGTTATCCGGACCTCCCGGTACGGGCAAGACCACCATCGGGCGCGCTTTGGCCCACCGTCTCAAGGGGAAATTCTTTCTTGTGGATGGCAGCATGATTGCGGGGTCAGGGGACTTCTATCGCGAAATTGACCGCGTCTTCCATGCAGCCACCCGGAATGCGCCCTCCATCGTCTTTATTGATGATGCGGATGTCATCTTCAGTGGTGAGAAGGAGGCGGGACTGTACCGCTATCTGCTCACCAAGATGGATGGGCTGGAGAGCGCCAGCACCGGCCGCATCTGCGTCATGATGACTGCCATGGAACCTGCGGATCTTCCGGCTGCAATTCTCCGCTCCGGCCGTGTGGAACTCTGGCTCGAAACCCGGCTGCCAGATGATGCCGCCCGTGCACGGATTTTCCAGACGAGGCTGGAGTCTCTGCCCGCACCGCTCTGCGGCGTGGACATTGATCTTCTATCTTCGGCCAGCCGTGGTTGCACGGGCGCTGACCTCAAGGCAGTGATTGAAGACGGTAAGTTGCAGTTCGCCTATGATCACGCAAACGGCAGACTGGACGGCAAAGTGGAAGATTACTTTCTCGAGGCAATCGCCACCGCGCGGGATCATCGCCGCAAGCACCAGAAGCGCAGTTCACGTCCCCTGGAGGAGGCGTTTGGCTTCGCGTCTAAGGCTTGTTGAGGTGCATGGCCATGAAGCGCAGATACACATCAAAGTCGGAGGGTACGGTGCCGTGCCCTCCATCATGCAGAAGATAGCCGACATCATGCAGGATCGGCTCACCGGCTTTCGGAAACTCCGTGGTTTCCAGTCCGCGCTTGCCGAAAAGCCGGTACACGGGTTCGGCCGCATTGGCAGCTAAGAACTCGCCGTACGGATCAGACCACTTATCGGTATTGCCCGTCTGTAACAGCAGCGGCCGCGGCGCGATCATCGCCACAAGCAAGTTCGCATCCACCGGCCACTCATTGATCTTATTCGCGAACTTCGCATAGTTGCCTGCGAACTGGTATGGATACCGTGTCGGCGCGGCCATATGAGCCAGCGTCTCGCCGTAGTTACGTCGGGCGATTGCGGCACCGCCCTCACCGGAACAGCTGGCGATCACCATCGTAAAGCGGTCATCGGCAGCTCCTGCCCAAAGCGCGGTCTTGCCCAGACGCGACACCCCATGGATCGCCACCCGCTTCGCATCCACCCGCTTATCGGTTTCCAGGTAATCCAAGGCGCGGCTGGCACCCCAAGCCCAAGCGGCGATGGCACCCCATTCGTCGTCTGCAGGCTTGGTTTGGCCCTGCTTGAGATAGAGTTGCTTCACGCCCAGACCCTCGCTCTCCACAAAGTCCGGGGCAAGGTCGTCTTTGTTGAAGGTGGCGATGCCGATTCCCTGCGTGAGGAACTGCTCTACCCGCAGTCCTCTGGCACCGGGCGCTGGTGGCGCGGATGCGGGAGGCGGTTCGGCGGGCACCTGCGTCTTCGAAGCCTTATCCCACTTGCGGCCAATCTTCACTCCCGTATCGGCCACGCTGAGGTTGTTCGCGAAGAAACTCATATTCAGGAACAGCGGCACGGGCCCCTTGGCATCGGCAGGCAAATAAACCAGCAAATCCATCCGCGGACCCGTATGATCCTTCGTAAAATAAATCGTCACCTGGCTGCGGATCGCCTTGCCTTGGAAGGCCGGCGTGCCCTTCTCAAAGACCTCAAAGCTCATGTCTTTCGGGCGGCCCGGCGCGCGGCCAAACCAGTTTTGCTCGATCAGTTGCCGGATCTCCGGGCGGCGCTTCTGCACCCAGGTCCGGGCATCCTGCACCGGTTGCCCGTTGTTGAGTTTGAGCGCGTCTGGCAGTGTGTAGGTGCCGGCTTTGGACTCCGTGTAATTGACGGGAATTCCGGCGACGACCGCGTCTGGCGAATCCGGAATCTGGCCAAAGGCGTTACATCCGAGCAGCACGAGCAGACAGAGCTTCGATGACATGCCCGTTATGTTATCTGAAGACCACCCGGGAAGTGCGTCCGCGCCCCCGGGAGGATTTCAGGAGTGGGCCTCCCATGAGCGCAAATGAGCCGGATCTGATATTCTTCGCGCGATGAGACTGTTGCTTGCTGCTGCAATGCTTATGCCCGCGCTGACCTTCGCGCAGGATGTGGAACGCTGGGGGATCTTTGAGGCCTCTTTCCAAGGTCCGGCCACAGGGAATCCCTTTGTCGATGTGAAGTTCGGCGCGAAGTTCCGTTTCAAGAACCGTGTTCTGGATGCGGAAGGCTTCTATGATGGCGGAGGAACCTACAAAGTCCGCCTGATGCCGGATGAAACGGGGGAGTGGAGTTACTCCACTTACAGTAATGTTCCCGCGCTGAATAACAAGACCGGTGTTGTTACCGTGCGTCCCGCGGCGGCTGGCAACCATGGTCCGGTGGGCGTGAAGTACACCACCCACTTCGCTTATGCTGATGGCACACCGTATGTTCCCGTCGGCACCACCTCCTACGCCTGGACTCACCAGGGCGACGCGCTGGAGGAACAGACGCTCCGCACCCTGAAGACCTCGCCCTTTAACAAAATGCGCATGTGCGTCTTCCCGAAGCACTACTCGTTTAATAACAACGAGCCTGTCTACTATCCCTTCCCGCGGGACGCCAAGGGCGTGAATGATTTCACGCAGTTCAACCCGGCCTTCTTCGCTCATCTGGAAAAGCGGGTCAAGGAACTCGGCGCACTGGGCATTGAAGCCGATCTTATCCTCTTTCATCCCTACGACAATTGGGGTTACTCGAAGATGCCCGCGGAGGTGGATGACCGCTATCTCCATTACATCGTCGCGAGACTCGCCGCCTACCGGAATGTCTGGTGGTCCATGGCGAACGAGTATGACTTCATGAAGAACAAGACCATGGCGGATTGGGACCGTTACTTCCGGATCGTGCAGGAAAGTGATCCCTCGCAGCATCTCCGCGGTATCCACAACGGGACCGTTCTCTATGATCACTTGAAGCCCTGGGTCACACATGTGAGCCTGCAGAGTTCTGATCTCGACAAAGCCCTGGAATACGTGCAGAAATACCGCAAGCCCGTCGTGTATGACGAGTGCAAATACGAGGGCAACATCCACCAGCGCTGGGGCAATCTCTCCGCGCAGGAAATGGTGCGGCGCTTCTGGCTGGCCGCTGTGCAGGGGGCGTACGCCGGCCATGCAGAAACTTATCTCGATCCGCATGATGTTCTGTGGTGGTCGAAGGGCGGTGTGCTGAAGGGCGATCGCCCGAAACGGATAGCATTTCTGCGAAAGCTGATGGAAGAGGGTCCGGCTGAAGGGCTGGACAGCCAGTCCACTTATTATCTGGGTGCCGGACAGCCCGGCAAATACTATCTCTTCTACTTCGATTTGAACCAGCCAGCCGACCATACCTTCGACCTCGCCAAGGGTTCGAAGTACAAGGCGGAGTGGATTGATCCCTGGGAAATGACCATCACCCCGGTGCCCGGTATCTTCGAAGGGAAATTCGACATGAAGCTGCCGGCAAAGCCTTACATGGCAGTGAGGTTCCGCAAGGCGGAGTGAACGCGGTATCCTGCCCAGATATGAGATTTGGTTGGATTCTTCTCCTGTCGGCCGGCCTGGCCTGTGCGCAGACAGCACCGAAGCCGGAGAGCGGCAAGCGTTACGGGCGCGTGGTGATCCGCAACGCCATGGTGATTGAGGGCAATGGCGCACCGGTTTCCGGTCCCATGGATATTGCCATCGTCAACGGCACCATTACGGATGTCGTGCCTGCGAGAGGGCGCAGAATCCCGGCTGGCGACGCTGAGATCGATGCCGCCGGCAAGTACGTCATGCCGGGGTTGATCAATGTTCACGCCCATGTGCAGGATGAGCGTGCGGGTATTCCCCAGCCGCTCGATTACGAACTGAAGATCTGGCTCGCGTGCGGCATCACCAGCGTCCGCGACGTGGGCAGTGACATGAAGAAGACCCTGCAGTTGCGGGCCGATAGTGCTGCGGGCAAGGTGGCCTCGCCGCGGATTTTCGTCTATCCGATGTTCAATAATGCACCCACGCCGAAGAACGCTGAAGAAGCACGCGCGAAGGTCCGGCAGTTCAAGGCCGCCGGCGTGGATGGCATTAAGATCGTTGGCACCTATCGTGACGTGATGGAAGGCCTGCTTGAAGAAGCGCACAAGGCCGGCCTGCCCGTCGCGCACCATGGCGGTGTGGGCGAAACGACCGCTTGGGATGATATCCGGCTCGGCACCACGAGTATCGAACACTGGTATGGTATCCCCGATGCGGCGATTGATGGCGGCGTCCAGAATTTCCCGGCTTCGTATAACTACCTGGATGAAGCCGACCGGTTCCGCTATGCCGGCCATCTCTGGCGCGAAGCTAATCCCAAGCGCCTGCTGGATGTTCTGGACGGCATGATCAAAGCCAGCGTCGCCTGGGTCCCGACTTTGGATATCTATGAAGCCAGCCGCGACCTGCAGCGCGCACAAACGCAACCTATCTTCAAAGACTATCTGCACCCCACGCTGGAAAAGTACTTTGAACCCAATCTCGCGAACCACGGCAGTTACTTCGTCAATTGGACCACCACCGATGAAGTCTTCTGGCGCGAGAATTACCGCATTGAGATGGATGCCCTCAAGGAATTCGGCAAGCGCGGCGGTTTGATCGGCTGCGGCGATGATGCCGGGTTCATCTATCAGATGTACGGCATCGGCCTGATACGCGAGATGGAACTGCACCAGGAAGCCGGCTTCCATCCCCTCAAGGTGGTGCAGCACTGCACGGAGAACAATGCCCGGATTCTCGGCCAGCAAATGAAACTGGGCCGCGTGCGGGCCGGTTGGGCTGGGGACGTGATCGTAGTCAACGGCAACCCGCTCGAAGATTTCAAGGTCCTCTATCCCAAGATCGGACCCACTGGCGGCGGCGTGGAGTGGACAGTCAAAGACGGCATTCCCTACCACGGACCAACTCTGATGAAGGACGTAAAGGATATGGTCGCAAAGGCCCGCGCGAAATGAGTGCGACATCCGCTGCTCTGGCGAAGAGAGCGGTCCGGATCTACACGTGGCTTCTTGTGATCCTCTTCGCCCTGGCGCTGTTAGTCGTTGGGATACAAACGATGCGGGGTCTGGGTTACCCGGCGAATACATTCCTTTTCGATCCGGACTACCGCTTTTCTGACTTTGCCGTCTTTGCATCCCGCTTTCGCAGCACGGCCAGTGCCAAAGAATTCTTTGAGAAGTTTGGGGATACGTTCAATTACGGAGCCCCGGCCTTTGTCGCCTTCAGCTTTCTGAGCAAGGCGATGGCATCACCCTGGTATTTGATGCTGGGAGTGGTGGCAGTTACCGCCGCCACTGCCGCACTTTGGCTGGCGCGCAGCTTGCAGGGGTCCGGTTTCTTCTGGGCGATTCCGGCAACCCTGTTACTCAATTACCCTCTGCTTTACACTATGGACCGCGGCAACTTTGAGGGCATGATCTGGCCGGTCATGCTGCTCTCGATCCTGCTCTTCGCCAGGAAGAAGTATTACTGGGCGGCAGGCTGTTTCGGGCTCATCGCGGCGACTAAGTTCTTCCCCGCGATCTTATTCCTGCTGCTGGTAAGAAAGCAGCGCTGGAAAGAGCTGATCTTCGGTATCTTGACCTTCGCCGGGTCCACTTATGGCTCACTCTGCTGGATTGGGCCAAATCCCCTTGCCGCCCAGCAGCACATATCCAATGCCATGGCCTCTTTCAAGGAATGGTACACGCTTTACTGGGATTATAAGGAAATCGGGTTTGACCATTCGTTGTTCGCCGTCTGGAAGCAGATCCTGCGCCAGTGGTTCGGCAACACGGATGACGTCCCGGACGTGCTTACAAAAACCGTCAATGCCTATGCGGCGCTTACCGGTGGCGGCTTCCTGCTTCTCTACTGGTTCCGTTTGCGGAAGCTTCCCGTGCTGAACTGTGTTATGGCGTGTTTGGTGGCGATGGTGACCTTCCCCTATGTCTCTTACGATTACACGCTCTCGCACTTATATATCGCCTGGGGACTCTTCCTTATCTTCCTGGCGCGCGGGGCTGCGTGTCTGACTCTGCGCCAGATGCTCCTCTTCTTAGTGCCCTTCGCTGTTATCTTCACACCGCAAAGTTATCTGCTGTGGGAGGACTTCGGTTTCGGCGGGCAGGTCAAAGCCGTCGTGCTGCTCTGTCTCTTCCTCTGTGCACTGCGCTTTCCTCTGCCCTTGCCCCAATTGGATGAGGGTTATTGACGATGTTCCGTGTGATGCTTCTGCTGGTTCTCGCCGCGCTGCCTGCATTGCCGTGTAAGTGCGTCGTCCGCTATGGTGCCTGCCAGGAAACCGCCAGCGCGGAAGCTGTCTTCACCGGCACGGTGCTGAAAGTTGAGCCGCGCTTTCTGGATCCCTATCATTCGCGCGAAGTCCTTGCCGGTGCTCCCGTCGCCGAAATGTCCCGCCTGGAAGAGGAAGCCACTCCAGCGGGCCTGCTCCGGCGCAAGCAGATTTACGCCGCGCTCTTCGCCGATGTCGAAAAAGAGATGCTGCAGCGCATCGCCGATGCCGCAACCCATGCCGCACTGTCTCAGGTTTTCCATACTCTCGTCACCGAAGGCGTCCGCACCACATTCCGCCTGCGCAAGCCGTACAAACTCCCCAAGGACGATGACGGTGATGCTTCCGATGACGACACGATTGTGGTCTGGACTGACACCGGTGAGTGCGGCATCCCGTTTCAGAAGGGCCAAACCTACCTGGTCTACGCCGATGGTGATGAGGAAACCGGCCGCCTCGAAACCAGTCGCTGCTACCGGACAAAACGCCTGACGGATGCCGGCGAAGATCTTGCCTACCTTTCGTTTTATGAGGACGAAGAGCATCCCACCACCCGCGTGGAAGGTTTCGTCACCTCCAACCCCCGGCAGGATTGGCCGAAAGATGCTGAAAGAGTGGAGTCTCCCGTGGCAGCGGTGACGGTAGGCCTATCCCGCGGCGGTGAGGTGTTCTATACGGAAACCGACGCGGCAGGACGGTTCATTTTTGACGGAATACCCGAGGGGGCGTATCAGTTGGGTCTCTTCGGCGGTGATTTGGAGCGGGGATTGCACGCGCTGGCTCCCCAAAGTGGAATATCCACTGGAAGCGGGCCCGGGTGTCTTCAAAAAGTGGTGGTGCTGGCCGGGAGCGACCGGGAATAGGCAGGAAAATCTGGCGGAGAGAGAGGGATTCGAACCCTCGGTAGCGCTTTAAAGCACTACGACGGTTTAGCAAACCGCTCCTTTCGACCACTCAGGCATCTCTCCGCGCTGTGTTGACCCGCGAAACATCACGGGCCGGTCGTTTTTTGAGAATAACACAACGGCCCCTGCGCTACTATGTAGTTAATGCGCCCGTAGCTCAGCTGGATAGAGCGTTTGCCTCCGGAGCAAAAGGCCAGAGGTTCGAATCCTCTCGGGCGCACCACCCATCTTCTTTCCCCTCATGCAATTGCACGGATAGCCGCCGTTTCCGGCTTGGAAGCGGTCTTTGGATTGTGCCCAGATTTGTGCCCACCCTGTGCCTTCCGTGCCTTCTCCAGTGCTTCCCGTGCGGTATTCAAATTGGGGTGAACGTAGCGCCGCGTGGTCCCGAAGTCGCTGTGTCCTGCCAAGTATGCCAGCGTGTACGGGTCCAGAATCCCCGCCCACCGGGTCAGGCAAGTGTGACGGAAGGTGTACGGTACGAATTCCGCCAGCTTCCCTTCAGTACAGGCCTTCTTGTGCTGCCGTTTCAGAGTGGACTGTTCCATATGACCACTGGCAGTTGGAGCAGAAAACACCCATGGCGATTCCCCACCGCGCCGCCGCTCCAGAACCTCGCGCGCCCGGTCTGACAATGGGATTTCCCGCCGTGCGTTGACTGTCTTCCCATGCGGGATGTAAATCGTATCGCCCCGGAAGTATTCCCACCGCAGCCGGTAGCACTCTTCGGGACGCAATCCGCAATCGAGCAGGATGATAGCGACATCTTCGAGCAGGTACGGGTCTTCCGGTTTCTTTGGTTGCTCCCCACGTTCAGTTGCCCGGATGCCTTGCAATGCCTTTTCATAGGCCCGCATCGTCTCATCTCCGATGTTCCGCGCCGCCTGGAGATATACGGCTTCCTCATCCTCAGAGAGAACGCGTTCCCGCCGCCGTTCCCCGGTCACAAGGGAAATCTTCACCGGCAGCTTCTCAACCCGCTCCCATTCCACCGCAAGGTTCAAAGCCCGCCGTAAAACCTGCAAAGCACGGTTGATGCTCGAAACCTGATACTCTTCGGCGCGCTGCCGTTCGATGAAACCCGCGATCACTTCGGAGTTGATTTCATTCAGCTTCGCCTTTGCCAGAGCAGGATAGCCGGTCAGGTGCGCCAATTGGGTCCGGTAGTAGGCAAGGGTAGTTTTCTTGCTGGCGAAGTTCGCCTCAATGTGGGGAAGGAAGTCTTTCTTCACGAACACGGCAAAAGTAGGAACCGGGTCCCGGTCCCGGATGCCCACTTCGCCCTTGGCAAGTTGCGTTTTCCGTGCAGCTTCGATCTGTTCCGCCGTCCGCTTGTTGCCGGTCTTTGCAGACTCCCGAATGGTTTCGCCGTTCCAGTTGAACTTGAACCAGTACGTTCCGCCGCGTTTGAAGACACCCATCTCTACTTGTCCCCCTTCCGGCCCTTGCCGGTTAGAATATTGTTCACTGTTAGCCCGTGCCAGCGTGCACCGCGTCGAGGCTTAACGCCCTCTTCGTTCAACCGTGCCGCGATCCGGTCAAACCCCATTCCTTCGGCCCGCAAGGCCTTGAGCCGTTCAATCACTTCGGCCTCACCCGGAAGTGTGCCGTACACCTTTGCGCCCTCACAGTGGCCCGTCTTCGCCCGCTGCCGGTTCCGTGCGCCCCGGAGCTTGATAACCAACATGGTCTTTTCGTATTCGGCAATGGCCCCGAAGATCTGGCGCATCAGCTTGCGTGAGGGGTCATCCTGCAACAGGTCCGGTTCCATGGCGCTCACCAGATCAAAACCGTTTTTCCGCAGGTCCCCGATGATGGTTTCCTGAATCATCAGGTCCCGCGCCAGCCGGTCCAGTTTCTCAACCATCACCAGTTTGGTACCGTTCGAGTGCAACGCGGTCATCATTTCGAGGAATGCCGGTCTGTTCTCCAGTTCCTTGGTACCGCTCACGCCTTCTTCCCGGAACACCTTCACGATCTTGATATCGTTCGCTTCGGCGTACTTGCGGATTGCTGCCAACTGCCGCGTGAAGCCGTCTCCCTCAACCTGGCCTTTGCCGGAGACTCTGAGATATGCGAACGCTTTAACCATGTCTTGATTATGGGTGAGTAAACATGAGCAGTCAATAACTATTCTACAGAATATATATCATTGCTGATTCTAAAAGGGTTGTCGGTCATGAGTCAGGACCAGTCCGATTCCGTTCGGCAAGTTTTCACTTCCACTCCAACGCCACCTCAAAGGCTCAGTACAATTTAAAATACGCTGGATGCCAAATATCACAGAGAAAGTTCTCGATCAGGCTCTAGAACGCGCCCTCATTGATAATGCTGACTTCCGCCACTGGTTCATCGGCAAGACGAGGTTCAGCGGAACTATCTCTGCCGACATCTGGTCAAGGTCAGACCACCCCTGGTGCAAGGTCTCGGTTTCCTTGCCGAATCCCGATACTGGCCACATCGAAGTGGTTCAAAGAGAAGGCGAGACCGATATTCTATTCGTATTTCAAGCGGTTGATTCAGGGAAACGGATAGGGCTCCACATCGAAAACAAACTCGCCTCAG
>CAIXXM010000053.1 GCA_903923395.1 uncultured Acidobacteriia bacterium | reverse complement strand
CGCTGCCGACGATCATGCTGATTCTCATTTTGATGGCGCTGTTTGAAAGAACCTTCCTGTTGCTATTGTTCGCCCTGGCGATGGTGGGCTGGCTGGATATCGCACGTATTGTGCGGGGTCAGGTGCTGAGTTTGAAGCATGAGCAATACGTGGAGGCCGCGCGGACGATGGGTGTCTCGACGGCTGGCATCCTGGCGCGGCATATCATCCCGAACGCGATGGGGCCGGTTCTGGCTTATGCGCTGCTCACGGTGCCTTCGGTGATTTTGTCGGAGGCGTTCCTCAGCTTTTTGGGCCTTGGAGTGCAGCCACCCACGCCTTCCTGGGGTGTGTTGGCAGGCGAGGGAGCGCAGGTGA
The DNA here is from genome assembly GCA_903923395.1 of uncultured Acidobacteriia bacterium. Taxonomy (GTDB): domain Bacteria; phylum Acidobacteriota; class Terriglobia; order Bryobacterales; family Bryobacteraceae; genus BOG-234. Next base: position 2,447 of record CAIXXM010000053.1, on the reverse strand, counting down.
TGGCGGTGCATCCGGTGATGCTGATTGGTCCGGCAGGGCTGATGACCTTGGCGCTGGTGAGTTTGAATTTCTTAGCCGAAGGATTAAGGGAGGCGCTCGACGTATGAGTGATGCATTGCTTTCGATTCGTAACTTACGGATTGGCTTCCGTGCTTCGAATAGTCATCTGCCAGCCGTGGCAGGGGTGAGTTATGAAGTTCGTCCCGCTGAGATTATCGGCATCGCCGGGGAATCGGGGTCCGGGAAATCCGTGACGAATCTTTCCATTCTTCGCTTGCTGCCTTCGCCTCCCTGCGAAATCACCGGCGGCGAGATTCTGTTCGAAGGTCGGGATTTGTTGAAGGCCACGGACAAAGAACTGCGCTCCGTGCGCGGCGGGCCGATCGGGATGGTGTTTCAGGATCCGATGAACTCGCTGCATCCTCTGCTGCGAATTTCGGCGCAGATGATGGAGCTAACGCAGCAGCATTTGGGCCTCAGTAAGTCCGAAGCGAAGAAGCAGGCGGTCGAGATGCTCACCAAGGTGGGGATTCCCGATGCAGCCAGGGTCGCCGAGGGCTACGCGCACCAGTTATCAGGTGGCATGCGACAACGCGTGATGATTGCGATGGCACTCTCCACCGGGCCGAAGCTGCTGATCGCGGATGAGCCGACGACGGCTCTTGACGTCACCATTCAGGCGCTGATTTTGGACCTGATCCGCAAGCTGCGGGATGAAACCGGCATGGCTGTGATCCTGACCACGCATGATCTGGCCGTACTGTCGGGAATCGCGGATCGCGTTGTCGTCATGTATGCGGGGCGTGTGTTTGAGACAGGCACCGCGCGGGATGTGTTCCGCGAACCGAAGAACCCATATACGCGAGCGCTGCTCCATTCCATCCCCGGTGAACCGCACGAGGGGAGTGGCGCAAGGGAGAAGTTGTTTCAGATTCCGGGCCTGCCGCCCGTGCTGGCGGAACTACCGACATCACAATGCCCGTTCGCGGCGCGCTGCTCGGAAGCTATCGACAAATGCCGGGAAGCCTTGCCGCCTTTTCAAGAAGTTGCGCCAGGCCACTTTTCATTCTGCTGGAGGAATGTATAGATGCTTTCGATTCAGAATTTGACCGTTCAGTTTCAGGTTCCCGGCAACGGTACAGTTCGTGCCGTCGACAATGTCTCGCTTGAGATTCGCAAAGGGGAGACGTTGGGGTTGGTGGGTGAATCCGGCTGCGGCAAGACGACGCTGGGGCGCGCCATACTCCGGTTGAATCAGCCTTCCGCAGGGAGGCTTTCCTGGTCCGGCGGCGAGCAATCCGAAAACGCTTTACGCCGCCGCGTCCAAATGATTTTCCAGGACCCCTACAGTTCCCTGAATCCGCGAATGAGGATTGGAGACATTGTCGGTGAACCCCTGCGCGCACTTGGACTGGCGCGGGGTAAAGATGCCGCCGTCCGCGTGGAAGAGCTGATGCAACAGGTAGGGCTGGACCCACGCCTGCAGTCGAGCTATCCGGGACAATTCTCCGGTGGGCAACGGCAGCGCGTAGGCATTGCGAGGGCGCTCGCGGCGAACCCGGAACTGATTGTGGCGGATGAGCCGATTGCAGCGCTCGACGTTTCGATCCAGGCACAGATTCTGAACCTGCTCGAAAAGCTGCGGGCAGATCTTGGCCTGACCTATTTATTCATCTCGCACGACCTGCGAGCGGTCCGGTATCTCGCCGACCGCGTGGCGGTGATGTATCTCGGGGAGATCGTAGAATTGGCCAGCGCGGAGAAGTTGGGGCGGCGTCCGCTGATGCCGTATACCAAGGCCTTACTGGCAGCGGTGCCGTCCCTGGAGAGGCCTGCGGAACGGGTGATCCTGCAGGGGGAACTTCCGTCTCCAGTGAATCCGCCCTCGGGATGCCGTTTCCGCACCCGTTGCCCCTATGCAGTTCCCGATTGCGCGAGTACCCGCCCGAAACTGCAGGAAATTGAACCGGGGCATATGGCTGCTTGCATTCGCATCAGCCAGGAACAGCCGGATATAGAAAAGCTTGTGGCGTAGCGAAATTTATATCGCTACCCGGATCTTTCGCTTTCCTTCCGAAGGCTCCCGCGAAGACCCGATGTGGGAAGCATCGGCACTCTGGCCGAAAACGCGCCACTCGTAAAATATTCGAGCCCCCAAACGCAGTCGAATGGAAGCAGAAGATGTTTGCCTCCCGCAAAAACGGCGTTACCGGAAAATGGCAACCCCGCGCCTCCGAACCCGCGATCTACGGCGAAGTGTTTACGATCCACTTGGCCCTCTTGTCGGCAACCCACCGAAGTGCCGGTTTAGCCCGGAATTCTCACCAATATTAGGCAAAAGGCCGTCTGATCTGGCATAACTGGTTTGTCTAGAACGAGTTGAGTCAGAGAGGAGAACGGCCTTTGCTATGACAGAGTGTATCCAAGAACGGTTCGGATTTGAAGGG